>NZVR01000050.1 GCA_002701545.1 Blastopirellula sp.
GCTTAGAACAGATTTTCGAAGTGTTCGAAAAGTCAAGCACTGAGTCGGCCTGTAGATGTGAGCCTTGTTCCTGTTTGTTAAACGGGCGCATAATGCCAGCGGCTCTTTTAAATGAGTGGTGAGTTGTCTTGGATTAAGCGGGAGAGTGAATCAGATCCTTCAATATCTTGATCCTGATGTTCTCCTTGGGCGGCGATGATCTGATTCAGCAAGGCCATCTCTTCTTGTTGGCTAATGCCATCTTCAAGGGAAAACTCATTTAGCCCATTCAGTCGGCTGGAATTCTGGTGATTGATGATGGGATCATCCTCGGTGGTGGCCGATGGCATCAATGGATTCTTTTTGTCAATGCGGTTTTTCTGAGGCTTTTCATGTTTAGTCAAAGAATCAACGATTTGAGCATTGTTTAGGTGGTTATTTGAAGATGACCAGTTGAAACCAAATGCGGAAGGCTTAGCATAAAAAATAGAATCAATACGCTTCCAGCCCTTCTCATTTTCAGCCTTTTGATAGAGGGGATCGTTCTCAAAAACAAGGAATATTTGATCTGAATTCTGATGGTTGATTTGGTGGACTGCTTCTAGTCCATCAGCTGGCTTCGTGGATGCCTGGAAGACAGGCTCTGGCTCCCTTACAAAATTACGATCAGATAGTTTAGGCTCTTTGTCGATACTTGCGTATCGGAATTCACCTGAGGCTTTGTTCTCAAAAATATAGATATTTTCTGTATTTTCATCAGGCAGCGTTGGTGCAATAAATGCAACACCATCGAATTGATATTGAGATGGTTTTTCATGCATGCTCAAACTTTTTCGTGCGCTGCTTGTGTAAATCGGCTTGCCACTATTAATCTCGGTGAACAACTTAACTTCCTGCTTGGCATGAATATTGAGAACATCAACAGAGGATGGCGATAAATATATGATGGGGGACCCTTTATCTTTGGAGGGATGATCTGTCTCTGGGTTCGCAATTCCTGCATCAGGCGCTTTCTCTCCAGTATCCCAGAATCGAATTGTATGCAGATCATCAATCACGATCGAATTACCCTTGTAGTCCACGGGAATATATTTTTTCCTTTTATTAATCAGGGTTAATCTGTGGTTTTCACTAAAACCATCTAGGTCTATTATGCCGGAAATGTTGCGGGTGTTGAGGTTAAGCTGAGTCCTTGAATGATGCCTAAGGTCAATATAGCTTGTCAAGGAATGCCTGTTTTTGCTAACCCCTTGAATAGCAAGGTGATAATCACCTATCATTTTTCCTTTTAAGATCTGTGAATGAGCGGGTAGGTATTCGGAGGGTTCATTGAGTGAATACCATGCAATTTCTGCAGGCAAGTAAGAATCCTTCTGTTCATTTGGCTTGAGTGACCAGTAGGCCTTATACTTATCGTTTTGGTGCACATATTTGTAGACGGGGCGATAGCCATTGCCAGGATTTGATGATGCATAAAATAGATTTTTATTGGTCAATAGATAGTCGTCACTTTGAATTAGTTCTGCAATTTCGTCTGCATCAGCTGTGTAGTAATTATAACCAAAAACAGATGCATCCTCGCCAATCTTTGTAAATTCACTGATAGGTGTATTCATCTTCTCTTGTCCATGAAAACTGGCAAGTCCTAGGGTTTGCCTTGGAAGACTATTAAGATCATTAGGATCGACGCCGTACGCTTCATTGGATGAACGATTATAAGCAGATGAGATTCTAATCTCACCATCACCATTCTCCCTTAAAACGATGGGAGTGAGATCTGGATTTAAACTAATAATATCTCCCTTATTGATGTTGTATGTCGTCGATTCAGGGCTACTTGTTGGGAGGACTTGCCCGAATGGTTGTTCGGCATGAATAGTCAGAGGTTGATTATTAATCTTTTCGGCATTGGCGCCAAGACGAATTTTTAATGTGATCTTATTTCTAAAATCTTCAAAATCAAGGTATGCAGGTGGTCGAGTTTTAAATCCGTCGACAAAAAAGTCCTTGTCTTCACCATATTCAAGCGGTGTGTCAAATGTAATCGGAACCATCAAACCATATTCTGAGGGATCCACATCGATCATCACATCAATAAATGCATTGTGGTGTTTCCTAAGACTGAGTGCATAATTGGGTTCCACTCTGATTTGATTGTTATTTAATTTTGTACGTTCGTTTAGATTAACGGATTGATTCTTGTCGTATAAATCTAACAAGGCGTTGCTGAGTCTTTCCTGTTTAGCAAGGTTGCGCTCATTCTCGGAGAGGCGATAAATTTTAATGAGATGTTCAATGGCATTCTGCTGTACTTCCTTCAAGCCACCAAGCGCAGCAAAGAATGCAGAATCAGTATCAGTATTAAGGGATAGATAGCCCATGGTATTGGCAAGTTCAGCATTATACTTGGATAAGTTTTGTGATAATATGGCAATTGATTGTGAGCTCAGTAATTTGACTGCTTTCGATGAATTTTCAGTCAATGTGTTTACATTTTTACCATTGACGTGGTCTGAGATTAAGGCCTCAGAATAAACAAGAAAGGCACGAAGGAAATCTTGATTAGAAAAGTCAATGCGAGGATATTCCTTCACTTTATTACCCAGCTGCCCAGCCACCTTTTGTGCGACTTGTTTCTTCGTATTCTTAAATGACCCATCATGAATCAATTGTAAATAGCCCAAGAAAGAATTATAAGCCCAATTCATTGCATCAATGGCCTGATGCTCCTCCACAGAAACGTCAACACTCGAGGTGACTTCTAAATTTTCTGAATCAACAATCTCTTCTATAGATGTGGCGGATTTCTTGAGAGAATTTGTGCTTATAAGGGAGTATTCTTGGATCAATGTGGTCATAATTGTCTGAAGACTGTTCATCACTACATTGAATTGATATCTTGTGATAATCCCCCTTAGGGCGTTCTTTTTAGAATTCCGAATTTTTGAATAAATATTCTCTGAACTTTTTTCAAGATCAAAGTATCTAGCATCGTCTGAGTTTTTAAATGAAGCCTTCAGTAACTGTTTGACTTGTGATCTAGAAGCTGCAACTTTTGCAATAGCGGTGTTATTTGGAAGTGCTTGCGTCGAGTAGAGTGTCGAAATTTCATTGATAAGCAAGTCATAGAACAGGCCCTTCTGTTTCGCTTCGCTATAGAGCTTCTTAAATGCATTTTGGTTAACTGCGTAGGTCGCTTTTTGATCCAGACCGGTCATGTTATCAAATGTATCTGGTAATGATATGAATTGTTCTTGATCTTCGTGCACATGATGTTTGCTCTTGATATGGACACCACTGAGAATGCTGTACAAAGTTGGTGTTTCGATCTCATCCTTTGGATCGACTTCTTTATGAGAAGCATGCTGGAATAAAATNTTTTTTGAGTTATTTTTATTGCCCATTGATGTGAAGTCCGAGCGTAGGCGCTTTTCTGCGTCTTGGCCTCTGTTCACTCGTCCGAGATTAATTGTCTCTCTTCCTGTTGAGATAGGAAAAGTAGCAATATTCAAATCTTTCTCTCCGAAGAAAAATCTTATATTCCCATCAATAGTAATGTATATATTGGTATCGATATCCAGCTTTAAATCGTAAGGAATCGAAGAACGGTAGCGAGGATGATGCCCAATAACTTTTTGATCTTTCTCAGTGGAGATATCAATTAATTGATCATTGATATCTCCACTAAGAGCCAGTTTGATCGACTGATTGCCATTAAGCTCATGTCCCTCTTTGCTTGGAGTAGCACTTAACTTGCGCTCATAAACGACACTTGAGTAGGTCTCTTTAACGGCATCATAGAAATCATTCCAGTTGTCATTTCTTGATGGTACATTGGCCATCATGCCACCGAGTAGTGGAGTGCGAATTCGTCGATTTTGCCAAGTATGTTTTAAAAGCTTCTCAAACGAATCATAAGCTTCAGCAGATACTAAAGAAAAATCATCAATGATTACGTGGGCCTCTGTAATTTCAGCTGTGTCTTGGGCCTCTTGAGCGGCCTTACCGGGCTCTATCCAGAAATTTGATAAGCCAGTAAATGATGGTTGCTTCTGTTGATTCTTGATTCGAAATCCATACTCACCAGAATAAAATTTTGCAGGATTAATGATGGTTGGAAGGCTCTCTTTTTGCAGGCTTGTTAATTGACTGGGATTGATGATCTGAATGGAAGTAATGTATTGTGATAACTCGCCTGCACTAGCATTGGTTGCTACTTTTTCTACTTTAGTTACTGTTGCAGTTGCATTGCTTTGCGTGTTTAAGGGTGTAATGATTTGGTCCCATTGGACTTTGTTTGTGTCACTAGAATCCAAGGGTAGAAATTTATCTGGTGCTGAGGACTCAATCTTGTTATTGGTGAGAGTTGCAAGAGTGCCAAGTTCAGCCACGGGTTCTAAATTTTTGTCAACGACTTCAACAATGAAATCTTCTAGGAGATTGGCTTCTTCCGTAAGGACTTCAAATGAGGCAGAAAGATTAGACTGAATGTCAGCTTGTTTTGGCTTAAAGCCAAAACTAATGCTTGGAACTTGTTCCTTATTAGCAGCATTAAAGTTTTTCATGAATGACAAGTACTGCTCTTTATCAGGCGTTAATGTCAGAGGTGCTTTTCCGACATCTATTTTCACTTTATTGGCATAAACCACGGATTCAATACTCCTATCGGCTGGTGCTATTCCGGTTTCGATGTATGTGCTGTTTGGCGCAGATAATGCGATTTCAGCATCTTTAGGTTTTGCAATCGCAAGAGTTCTATTGGTGATGAGTTCAATATTCTCTCTGATCTTTTGGCCTATCGGGCTTTCTTCTTTGACCTGGTCAAAAACTGATTGCTTGATATTATCGCGAATTTGACTCAAGTAATGAGCATTACTAAAGTCAAAAACTTGATAGTAGTTATACAAAGGATTGGCGCGATTGGTGAATTTTTTGTAATCAGTTAAGATTGATGATCTTGCGTAGAGCCAGCCTGTACTATCAATTTTGACTGATGATCCAGGTTCTCCTTTGAGCGTAGACGTATCGAGAGTCTGAAGATTGAGATAGATAGGTTGTTCGAGGCTTACTTTGAGTTGAAGATGTTGAGGATCTGATGTTTTCGAGTTGATCTCCCCCTCATAGCCAGATAGATCAACAGCCGCGATAGCTTTGTAATCGATTAGTCGAGCCTTGATTGATCCTTGTAGTCCATCTATATCATCCCTGCTCACTTTGACATCTTTAGTCGTCCCTGAGTTCTCATTAGCAGTCGTTCTAGATTTGAATGATGGCCTGAATAATTCTCTGGCTGAGCTGCTGCTTAGTAAGTCTGCTAAAGTAAGATCTTGATTATCGGCTTTTTTATTATCTAATCCATACAATGTTGGGGATACCTTCATATCACCTTTAACACCTAAACTCACACTTGCTCCAACACCAGGCCAACAAATACCAAAACATCCTCGTGGCATTAAATTGACACCAGCACCAACTGAAATTCCTGCTTTGACCTCGAGCTTGGTTTCATTGAGATCCATGGAAGCTCCCTTGATCAGCATATTTCCAAAATTACTAATCATGTTCTCAGGTTCTTCTACAGTTTTATAAATATCATTCATACTTATAAATGCACCTACTTTTGTTTTCATATCAAGCGAAGTGTCAACTTTGTAATTAACTGAGAAAGGGTAACTTGAAGTTTCACCCTTTGTATTGGCTCCTAATTTTAAACCTAAATCAACAGAAGCGATTTCAAATTTCTCTTCTGGCGTTAGGAAAATATTTTTAAGCAATCCACCAATGTTGTTGAAAACAGGGAAATTTAAATTCGCATACATGCTGTTTGTTGTGGATGAACTTGGTTTTTCTTCTCCGTCTTTCGGGGTCATAGTCGGCAGACCGTACTGATCTTTTAAATTTGATGCCGATAGTGTTATGTTGTCACCAGCACTTGTTTGATTGAATTCATCTTCAGGCTCTTCTTTGTTTGCATTGAGTGAATAAGATAAATCCGGTAAGGGAATAGATGTTGCAGCTGATCCCGCTGCGCTGGCAATGGTTTGAATATTGTCAACAAATTCTTGCGCCTTAAGCACAACAGGTGTCATTGCAGAGAATGAATTAGGACTAGCCAGAGAAATAAATTTATCGATCAGTTCAACAACTAAAACATCGGAGTAATCTTTACGAGGATTTCCCTCGAAATCTTTTACGAAATTAATGACGTCTGAACGAATATCAATACGCCCATAAACTGGTAATTTATTGAATATAGTTACTGATTTGGTCAGATCATTTAGCGGCCCTTTTGCGTTTTCAGTGAATTTATTGATTCCTTGGGCAATGGGGGCGATGGCTTTTGATATTTGCCCCATTTCAAGGGTGATATCTTTTGCAAAAACTTCAAGATTTCTTTTGGACTCACTCTTGGCATCATTTGAATCAGAGATGTCGGCGGATTGATCTTGATATTTAAAGAAACCGTAGGGAATTTTTAGTGATCCAACCTTACCACTCACTTTTAGACCGAAATCATTGACCTTGACGAAGCCTAAATTCAGTGGCTCTCCCGTTCCTACTTGCCCTAAGATAGATCCAAACTGCCAGCTGTCTTCAGCAATATTATTTGAACTTAATTGACTAAAATTCTCTTCTTTTTTGAGATTTTCTAGGTCTTCGATCGATGCTTGGAGATCATCCTCCTCCTGAACATCTCCTGCACTAATATTGATGTATTGCAGAGGCCCTGGCATTCCTTTGAATCCTAAGGAACCTGTGAGCCCAAACAAGGTATCTAATTTTCCTTCTTCGTCTGGCATTTCTGCATAGGCCATGCCCACTTTTGCAGCGGCATCAAATTGCAATGCACCTAGATTGATAGAACCATCAACACCGAGTTTGCCTACAACATAATCCCAGTATTTTTGATCATTCGTGTCATCAATGACATATTTCATTTGGGCTCGACCATTTAGTTTGATGACATCTTCAACATCAACGTTGATTTTTGCATCTTCTATCGTAAAAGTCTCTTTATTTTCATCTTCTTGATCTCGCTCATAGGATACTTGGGCTTTGGCATTCATCGAAAGTGGCAGGCCTGTTTGAGAAGCGTCGATCTCGAGGTTGGCGTTAGCATTCCAGCTTTGTGCTTGCCACTTTTGTTTTTGATTTTGCTTTAGATAGATATCTTTTGCGCTGACATCTGCAGAGAAAAAGTCCATTCCTTCTGCAGCAAAGCT
Source organism: Blastopirellula sp. (assembly GCA_002701545.1). GTDB lineage: Bacteria > Planctomycetota > Planctomycetia > Pirellulales > Pirellulaceae. The sequence continues at coordinate 7,203 of NZVR01000050.1, forward strand.
GGCAGTTTTAATGTAGTAAACTTCATCATTGCTGCTTTCGTCATTTCCACTTTCGTCATTGCTGCTTTCTTCATCAGTCTTTGCACTAACTCGACTTGATGGTTCATTGTCTGATGATGATTCGCTATTTTCGAGGGATCCAATCTTGCCATCTCTGTCGTAGCCAACAGTGATATCTCCCTTAAATTGCATGACGCCTGCTCCTAGTTGACCGGCACCTTCAGCTTCCCAAGATGCTGCTTGCCAGCCATCCTCACCTTTCTCTAGGATTAAGCTTTTGAGTGTGACTTCAACATCCCCTTGGAAGAGGGAATTCTCTCCACTAACTTTATACGGATCTGTACTGATAATAATTGTATCTACTTCATATTCATCGCTGCTATCAGCACTGTAGTAGCTTGCTTTGACTTCGGAACTGAGTCCAAGCCCTGCAATGTCTAGTTCCAGTGCTGCCGAAGCAGTCCAAGTCTCAGGCGCCCAACCATCCGGTCCATCTGTGATCTTCATCGAGTGAAGATCAACTTCGCCTCGGAATATCCCAGTATCTGATCCTACACGTGCTTCTAGTACTCCTTGAGCAAATATTGTGTTCGTAGTGTATTTCTGTGGCCCTTCTGCAGCTTCATCAGGATCTGGATTGGAAGTTCCAAGATTGGCATTCATCTCGCTACCAGCTCTGTAATACTCTGCGGTTGCTTCCCCTTGAATATCAAGGGCACTTAAGGAGATGCCAAAGCTACCCTTTGCTTTCCAATATTCTGGAGACCAACTATTGCTTGTGCCGTCATCACCTGTTGAGTTGGTGATTTTCATCTCAGCGAGTTGGATTTTACCCTCGAAAATTGATTGCCCAGTTGATGTATTGCCACTATTGACTTTAAAGATTCCGGAAGTAAAAATCGTGTCGTCTTGATAGATATTGGTATCACAACTTGATTGTCCTGATTGTTGATCACTTGTGCTTGGAACTGTGCTATCGCCATTCACATCTGCTCCGAAGTTTGAAGGGGGCTCTTGCACTTGGCTACCTGCCTGGATTGTGCCTGGCTTTGGCGTAGATACGTCGTCATCCAATGGCATTGCACTCCATTGGGGAACATCATCTTTTGATGTTCCACTGCGGTAATAAGCGGCATTAGCTTTGCCTATAATCATCAAGCCATTGAGGTCAATGCCGAGATCACCTTGAGCTAACCAGTATTGAGGAGTCCATTCACTTGTGGTTGCATTATCACTTTCGTTGTCGTCATTTTCGTCATTGTCTTCATTTTGACTGTCATTATTGCCACAGGTTTTATTAGTGTTCTTAGTGATTTGCATTTCTGAGAGCGCAATGGATCCTTTGAAAACGGATCCAGCTCCAACACTAAATTTACCGGAGGCGAACATTGTATCCATCTCATACTCTTCCTTCGCATCAAATTCCTCACTATTCGTTGAAGTTGGACTTTCGTCTTGAACTTCTCTTTTAGTTGAGCTCTCATCCTGAGACGGACTATCGGTAGAGCTGTCATCTGTGGAAGGATTATTGGTAGAGCTGTCATCTGTGGAAGGATTATTGGTAGAGCTGTCATCTGTGGA
>NZVR01000051.1 GCA_002701545.1 Blastopirellula sp.
CGAGGACGCGGAGGCGGCGACCGAGGTAGCCGCGACCGTGACTAATCGCCCGGTCCAACAACAACCAAAAGCAGCTAAGGTCCGTGCAAACGCACGGGCCTTTTGCTGTGCGCCCTGAACCAACGCACCGATCACGATCCCCTGTGAGCTCGCTGTTCCCCAGAGGCACGCATGTCCTCCGAGACACCAGAACCTTATCAACGGCTGCTGACGCAATACAACGAACTCGCCGAACTGGCCGGTTCGCTGGCGCATGAAATCAAGAATCCATTGTCCATCATCCGCATGAACATGGATCTGCTGGCAGAGGACCTGGCCGAAGCGGAAACGCCCGGCGAGCGACGCGCGCGCAACAAGATCCAGGTGGTCCAAGACCAATGCAAACGCCTGGAAACCCTGCTCAACGATTTCCTCAAATTTGCCCGCTTACGCGACCTGGAAATGCATTCTGGGAATCTCAACGAACAGGTCGAAAAAGTACTCGACTTCTTCATGCCGCAAGCGATCGAAATGAAGATCAATGTCATCCGCTACCTCGACGCGGAATTGCCCAGCATCCTGCTGGACAGCAAAACGCTGCAGGCAGCACTGCTGAATCTGGTAAAAAATGCCTTCGAGGCGATGCCTGACGGTGGAGAACTGACTGTCCGCAGCTACGCCACCACGTCCGGCGTCGCCTTGGACTTCATCGACACGGGCTGCGGTATGGAACAAACGACCGCACTTAAGATGTTCGATGCCTTCTACACCACCAAAGAGGGCGGATCGGGACTCGGCTTATCGGCCACGCGCAAGATCATTGAAGCTCACGGGGGGCTGATCCAGGTACAAAGCTCGGTCGGACGGGGGACGAAATTCAGCTTGCAATTCCCCCGGCCGCCACGGATTGGCAGCGACCTGGACGCATAACTTACTCTCGATGCGCAGCTTACCTGACTGCCGGATACCCACCCGTTCTGGCTCTGCCACTTTCATTCAAGCGTTGTTTCGCTATGATCGACAAAATGGCAGACCACAGCTCCTCGACGACTGACGAAGATCAAGGACCACCCTTACGGGTCCTCGTCGTCGACAATGAAAAAGCACACGCCAGCGTGATGCTGGAAACGCTGGAACGTGTCGGCTACACCTGTGCCATGGCAACCTCCGGACCCGAGGGAGCCAAGGTGTTGGAAAGTGGCCAGTTTGACATCGTAGTCACCGACTTGATGATGAACGATATCGACGGCATGGGCATTCTGTCGCGGGCGAAAGAAGTGAACCCGGAAACCCAGGTCATCATGGTCACCGGACACGCCACCGTCCCCCGCGCGGTCGAGGCGATGCAGGGGCAGGCTTACAGCTTTCTCGAGAAACCGATCACCCCCGCTCACCTCCGCGCCGTGGTCGAAAAAGCGGCCAGCGAGGTGCGTCTGAAACAGGGTTACCGCAACCTGCAGCAACGGCTGGATGAAAAGTTCGGATTCGAAAAAATCATCCATCAAAGCCCGCAAATGAAGGCCGTCATCGATCGCCTGAAACGGATCGCTCCGACCGATGCCGTCGTGTTGATCACCGGCGAGTCAGGCACGGGCAAAGAGTTGATCGCGCAGGCAATTCACCAGAACAGCCCCCGCAAAAACAAACCCTTCGTCGCCCTCAACACCGGTGCCGTGGCCGAGCATCTGGTGGAAAGCGAGCTCTTTGGACATGTCAAAGGTGCGTTCACCGACGCGCTCCAGGACCGCCAGGGTAAATTCGAGTATGCCAACGGCGGCACACTGTTCCTCGATGAAGTCGGCGACATGCCGATGTCGACTCAGATCAAACTACTGCGCGTGCTCGAAGAACGCGAAATCACACGCGTCGGAGACAACAAAACCTCCAAAGTCAACGTGCGCGTCATCTCCGCAACCAATCGAAGCCTCGAAGAGGCCGTTGCCAATGGCGACTTTCGCAACGACTTGTACTTCCGACTCAAAGTCGTCACCGTCGAACTCCCGGCACTGCGTGAACGAATCGAAGACATCGTCCCCCTGGCGGAACACTTTCGTAAACAATTTGCCAAACATCACCAAAAAGAGGTCAGTCGCATCACCCCCGCTGCCGTCCAAAAACTGCGTGGTTACGACTGGCCTGGAAATGTGCGACAACTGAGAAACACCATCGAAACGATGGTGGTCCTGGATGCGGACGGCAACCTGGATGTGGATGACCTGCCACCGGAATTGAGTGAAGTCGAAATCGCTACCACCACAGCGTCCGGCGGACCGAGCGACTTGATTGGTCAACCTTTGGCCGACATCGAACGCTGGGCGATCGAAGAAACTCTGGCCTTGACCAACGGCAACCGCGAAGAAGCGGCCCGTGTCCTGGGCATCGGCGCTCGAACCCTGTATCGACGGTTGGATCAGTACAACAAGGAATAGCCGCGTCCCTCGGGGACTTCATGCAAGCCTTTCTAATGCAAGCCTTTCTAATGCAAGCCTTTCGGATCAGCGAACGGATTCATGCCTGAAATCAGACAACTTCCGCAAAGTGTTATCAACAAGATCGCCGCTGGCGAGGTCATCGAACGGCCTGCGAGCGTGGTCAAGGAGCTGATGGAAAATGCGGCCGATGCAGGTTCCACGCGCATCGATGTCTCCATTGAACAAGGTGGAGCCGAGTTAGTGCGCGTCGCGGACAACGGCTGTGGCATCCGTCGAGAACAACTGCCATTAGCAGTGGCCAGCCACGCCACCAGTAAGATCGAGGATGCCGATGACTTGTTCCGCGTCGGGACACTCGGCTTTCGCGGTGAAGCACTCGCCTCGATTTCCGAGGTGAGCCATTTCTGCCTGCGCAGCCGGACGGACGCCGACACGGCCGGTTATGAACTTGAGATCCACGGTGGCCAACGCAGCGAAATTCAACCTTGCGGGTGCCCCGTCGGCACGATCGTGGAAGTTCGCAATCTGTTTCACAACACGCCGGTGCGCCGCAAATTCATGCGGACGACCCAGACCGAAATGGGGCATATCACCGAAGCCTTCACCCGCATCGCGCTCGCCTTTGACCAGGTCCACTTCACCCTGCGGCATAACGACCGCATCATCCACGATTTGGCACCCGTGACCAATTGGCGTGACCGAATCGCGACATTTTTCGGTGACGAACTCGCCAGCAGCTTGATTGCGGTCAACGGAGAAACCGAGGGAGTCACCCTCTCAGGATATGTCGCGGATCCCAAACACAGTCGAGCGAATAATAAGCTCCAGTATTTATTCCTCAATGGCCGCCACATCCGAGATCGTTCGTTGCAACATGCGTTGGGCGAATCGTATCGCGGCTTGCTTCTGACGGGGCGCTATCCGATTGCATTTTTGAAGCTTGCCGTGCCTCCCGCTGCCGTGGACGTCAACGTCCACCCCACCAAGCTGGAAGTCCGTTTTCAGAATGGAAGTCAGCTGTACAGCCACTTACTGGGCACGTTACGTCAGCAATTCCTGAAGACGGACTTGACGGCACGCGTCACGCTGGATGAACGTGCCGGAGCGGATGCCGGCCCAGCCGCAGCACTCGACAGTGACCAGGCGGCGCAGCATCGACGAGATCTGACCAGTTGGGCCCGCACGGGAGGTGGAGCGCCCACCAGCTCTGCCACGCCAGCAACCACTCCGCAGCAACCGCTGGACCTCGGTTTCCAACCAGCCTCACCATCGGTTCCTGAGTTCAAACCGTTCTCCACCGACAACGACCGCTGGTCACCGACACCGAACGCATCTGCCGGCACGATTCCCGCAGCCCCCGATGCGACGCAACCAAACCACGCGGGTGGCGAAGCAGCTTCGCCACCCCACGCGCAGCCTGCCGGCTATCAAATCCATAACCGCTATCTGATCACCGAAAATGAACTGGGCATGGTGGTGATCGACCAGCACGCCTTGCACGAGCGGATTCTGTACGAGCAGATTCGCGAAAAGATCCTCTCCGGCGGACTGGAAACCCAAAAGCTGCTCGTTCCAGAACCGGTCACGCTCACCCCCGCCGAGTACGCCCGCGCCCTGGACAATCGTGATGTCCTCAAACAATTGGGGCTTGAAATCGAACCGTTTGGCGGTGATTCGATTCTGGTCTCCTCGTATCCGGCGATGCTGGGAAATGTCAATGCCAGCGAAGTCGTGCGTCAATTGCTGGACGAACTCGAAGCGGAAGGCAAAACCCCCGAGGCGCGGGATGTGGTCGACGAGCTCTTGCACATGATCTCCTGCAAAGCAGCGATCAAGGCGGGAGACCCCTTAACCCAAGAGGAAATTGCCGCTCTTCTCGCCCAACGGCACCTGTTCCAAGACACGCATCACTGTCCCCACGGTCGCCCCACGGCACTGGTCTTCACGCGCGACGAACTCGACAAGCGGTTCTTGCGCACTTGACCAGACATTGAAGTGTCCGGCGTTTGAGGTGACAATACGACTTCACCTGACCATCGCACTCATCCCCACAGGTTGGTTTCTTCATGATCTGCGTCAGCATCGGTCGCGGCCGCCACAAACAAATGATCGCCGAACACCGACACTTGGTGGAACAAGGCGCCGAATTGGTGGAATTGCGTCTGGACTACATCCGCACACCCGTCAATCTGAAACGCTTACTGGACGGCAGACGCTGTCCGATCGTGGCCACCGTCCGTCGCGAAGAGGACGGCGGCATGTGGCAAGGTAGCGAAGAGGCGCGACTGATCTTGTTGCGCTCGGCGATCGCCGACGGCGTCGACTACATCGATCTCGAAGAAGACGTCGCGGCGGGCATTCCTCGCTTTGGCAAAACCAAACGGATCATTAGCTACCACAACTTCCGCGAGACCCCCGAAGACCTGGAGGGCCTCCATCAACGCCTGGTGGCGCTGGATCCGGACATTGTCAAAATCGCTACGATGGCGCACAGCACGCACGACACAGTGAGAATGCTCCGGCTGGTCAAGGAGAGCAAGATCCCGACCGTCGGGTTGTGCATGGGAGACATCGGCACGCCCTCACGACTCCTGACAGGTAAGTTTGGCGCCCCCTTCACCTATGCGACATTTCACCAAGAACGGACTCTGGCCCCCGGCCAACTGAGTTATCGTCAGATGCGCGACATTTACAACTACGACGCGATCGACGAAGCTACCGAAGTCTTCGGCGTCATCGCCGATCCGGTGGGCCATAGCTTGAGCCCCACCATCCACAACGCGGCCTTCCGCAAGCTAGGCATGAACAAGGTCTACTTGCCGTTCCGAGTGCCACGCGAGGACCTGGATCGCTTCCTGGTCGATTGTGCTGACCTGGGAATCCGCGGCTTGAGCGTCACCATCCCACACAAAGAAACGATTCTGCCGCATGTGGCGAATGTGGATGAAAGCGCGAGCACGATTGGGGCCGTCAACACGGTGCTCTATGGCGATGGCAACTCGGGCTACAACACCGACTACCAAGCCGCGATGGACAGCCTGGACACCGCCGTAGAACTGGGCGAGGGCGATCTGCCGCTGCAAGGCAAAACGGCGCTGCTGCTGGGGTCCGGAGGGGTCGCCAAGGCGGTCGGATACGGGCTGATCCAGCGGGGAGCTAAGGTGATCATTGCCGCACGCAGTGACATCCGCGGAGATGCCCTGGCCAAGAAACTGGCAGGCACTTTTGTCCACTGGAACGAACGTTATGCCATCCAGGAGGATATCGACATCCTGGTCAATTGCACTCCCATCGGCATGCACCCCAACGTCGACGAGACGCCGTTTGAGAAAGAGTACATGGGCAAATCGTTCGTTGTTTTCGATACCGTATACAATCCTGAACAAACGTTGCTCATCAAGGAAGCACGCGACTTGGGTTGCCGGACAGTGACCGGTGTGGAAATGTTTGTGCGACAAGCTGCGTTGCAGTTCAAACACTTCACTGACCAGGATGCTCCTTTGGAACTGATGCAGGACGCCGTGCGCCGGAGCATCGGCGCGGCGCGAGGCTAAGCACGCGGCGCCACCAAATGAATATTGCGTTGATCGGCTATCGAGGCACAGGCAAATCGACTGTCGGGCGACAGCTCGCCGGTGCCTTGCAGTATGAGTTTGCCGATGCGGACGACGAACTGGTCGCGCGCGATGGCCGTACGATCCAGCAGATTTTTGCTGACGATGGCGAACCGTTCTTTCGCGACTTAGAGTCACAGATCCTCGCCGATCTCGTCTCCCGTACAGCGACGGTCGTGGCGCTCGGTGGAGGCGTGGTCGTGCGGGAACAGAACCACGAACTGCTCGCCCACAGCACCACGTGCTGGCTGCGGGCGTCTGCCTCAACACTACACCAGCGACTGCACGCCGATCCGAACACCGCAGCACAACGCCCCAACTTGACTCCCGAGGGAGGCCTGACGGAAATCGAGCGATTACTGCAACAACGCCTGCCGCTCTACCAAAAGTGTGCAGACTTCACCATTGACACCGATGCACTATCGCCAGCCGAGATCGTCACCGAGATCCTGGCGCTGCCGCTGCTCGGTAGGGACTAGGGAGAGTCGCTTGGATTTTTTTCTCGGATTACCCATGAGCGTGCGACTGCTGCTCGTCTTCGTCTGCGGGGCAATCAGCGGTGCGTTGGTGAACTATGGCATCTATCGCCTGGCTTGGAAGCAACGCGCGATCGGTCCCTGGGGAACACCCCATGACGACGCCAGCCCGCGAAACGTCTGGGACCGCATTCCCATCGTTGGCTGGCTGGGCCTGCGGCGCGATGTAGCGGTACACGGCTCTGGCTACTGGCTCCGACCGCTCGGCATCGAACTCTGCCTGGGGCTCGGTCTGGCGGCATTGTATTACTTTGAAGTCCAAGGACGTGGACTCTGGCCACCAGTCACCCGCGGCGACGAGGCGCTGGCGATTGCCTGCCACGCCCAATTTCTGGCACACGCGTTGCTTATCGTCTTCATGACCGTGGCGACGTTTATTGACTTTGACGAAAAGACCATCCCCGACGCGATCACGATCCCCGGCACCCTGACTGGTCTGGTATTCGCACTCGCTTTGCCCTCCTCCCATTTACCCGACGGCCTGTTTCAGAGGCCCGTACCGCATTTACTGCTCTCGCTCCCGCCCTGGCCACCTTGGCTGTACCAGTGGACCGGCCTCGTGATCGGCTGGGCCATCATGCTTGCCTGGTCCCTGGCGATCATGGAGTACTACTGGATCACCCGCTTTGGGCTGCGCAAGGCCTACCGCTATATGTTTGCCAGTATCATCCGCTATCGGACTTGGATCCGTCCCCTGATCTTGACCCCTGCGGGCTGTGCACTGGTAACCATCGCCTGGCTGCTCGGCGGTGTGCACTGGGAGGCCATGCTGACGGCATTGGTGGGACTGGCCTTCGGCGGCGGTTTGATTTGGGCGGTGCGGATCGCCGGTTACGTCGCACTCCGCCGCGAAGCGATGGGCTTTGGCGATGTGACCCTGATGGCCATGATTGGTAGTTTCGTCGGGTGGCAACCCGCATTACTGATCTTTTTCCTCTCGCCCTTTGCCGGCGCGGCGATCGCTTTGCTGCAACTGGTGCTCGCGCGCAGCCGTGAAATTGCCTTTGGCCCTTACCTCTGCCTGTCAACGCTTGTGGTGATCGTCAGCTGGGACACACTCTGGAGGCAGACGGTCGGTCAGCACTTCGTCGGGCTCGGCTGGTTGCTCCCGGCGATGATTGGCATCCTGGTCATCGTGATGGGATTCCTGCTGTTTACCGTTCGTCTGATTGAAAGATTGCTGTTCACCGGCGCCGATACAGAGGCGTGACCCGCTGCGTCACCGGGATACCAAGCCACATGAAGAACCAACCGCACGGCGAACCACCTCTCTCGTCACCCGCTCACCAGGCGATGTTTCAAAACTGGAGTCTGTTTGATCGGATCGTGGCCGGAAACTGGATGCACCACCAGGAACTGGCGACCGCGATTGCAGATTGCCTGGCAGATGCGCCATCCGACCTGCGCGTTCTGGACATCGGCAGCGGCGACGGCTGGATTGCAAACCAGGGCCTGCGCCGCAGTGCGGTTCGCCAGTATGTCGCGCTGGACGCTTCTGCCGATGCCCTGAATCGGCTGCTGACACGGCCAGTCCCTGGCAGCAACGCCACGGCGTGTCAACGCGAAGTCCAACAAGGAGATTTTTTGACTACGATCCAGGATTTGCCCGACAACGGTTTCGACACGGTGTTATCCAGCTACGCGCTCCACCACCTGCACGCGGACCAAAAACCGCTGATGTTTTCTCACATCCATCGTGTCCTGGTCCCCAACGGTCGGTTGATCTGGATTGACTCCTATCGGGACCGGGACGAAACGCGCACGCAGTACCTGACCCGATTGGGCCAATTCATTTCCGAGGACTGGAACTTACTCCGACCGGAAGAACGCCAAGCGACGCTCGACCACATTTGGAGCAGCGATTTCCCTGAGACCGAAGCGCAGATGCTGGCCCTGCTGGAGACAAGTCACCTGTCAGGCGCGACCAACGTCTGGCGCGACGCCTACTTTGGCATGTGGACCGCCACCAAACCCTCGTCCGCGTAACCCACTTGCCACTGCCTTTCGATCGCTTGGCAAGCGTGAGCCTCCCGCTCTGCAGCGAGCTGAGGGGACGGCCTTGCCAGCGAACATCGCCTTGCTCTAACGTCTTTTACGGCTCTGGAGGTGCCAGGGGTGGCGAATGGATCAGGACGCACGTTCCGCCGCTTGCAACTCCCGCACGCGGCTTTCGATCCCTTCCAGGATTTCCAGATCGCTTGGAAAGGGCGACTCGAAAGCGGGGCGAAGTGGAATCGGAATATCATCCATCCGGTAGACGGTTCCCGGGACATTGATCCCGTAGGTGGCAACCGTGAAGGAGACCGTCGCCGCCCGTGTGGTAGGTGTCTCTTTGGGGTCGAAAGCGATGTACGGGATCGACCCGAGATGCTCGCGTGCTGGCTGGCTGAAATTGGCCATCGGATCGCTGGCGATGATCATCGCGGCATCTGCTTCGCCCCGTGCGAGCACGTCGGAAGCCGTGTATTCGCCCGGGTTGAACCGCGGATACCCGCGTCCCAGATTCACTCCAAAGGGGTAGCCGGTCCGCCAGGCGACGACGTTATCTGCGCCCGTCACGTTGCCGTGCCCCCGATTGGGTTTACAGACAAACCGCGTGTGCGCGTTCATGTCGCGTGTGAGTGCCAACAATGCTTCACTATTGGCGTGTTTACCGCGGGTCATCGTCAGGCCCATGCCAAAGAAGATGACTCCGAATTTCGCCGCTTTCATGCGGTCCATGAGGTCCTGCCAGGCACTCAGCGGCTGACCCGTATCCGCTTCGACCTGCTGCGGATCCAGCTCCAAACCTTGCGCCAAGGCCCGCAGGGTCCACAGTGCTTCGAAATCCCCACGCGGCTTGATTTGTACGAAGATATCAGCGGCTTTGGCCGATTTGGTTTTCCGCACATCGACAATCACGCAGGTGCGGTCACTGCGACCGTTGGGAACAAACATCCCCTTGGGCATCAGACTGTATTTCGTGAAATGGCGCGGGTGACTTTCCGCTGGATTGGACCCCCAAAACATCACCATGTCGGCCCGATTGCGAACTTCCCCCAGCGAGCAAGTCACTTCGCCGACTCCCTGAAAGGCCATCCCCGACGGACCGTGACAGACACTGGTCGTGGTATCGACATTGGCGCCGACCCAATCGGCGATCGAGACCGCCACGCGCTGGGATTCGGACGTGGTATCGCTTAATCCGTAGACCAAAGGCCAACGGGATCGAACCAGGATCTGCGCGGCCCGGTCGATACCTGCCTCGACGGTTGCGGGCTGGCCTTCGATATAACAAGGTGCTCGGTCTTCCACATCGTGATTCAAAAACCAAGCTTTCCCCAGCACGCACGCACGCTTGGCTTCGACGATGTGTGTCCCGTCAACGCGCAGATCAATGTCATCACAGACACATCCACAAAACGTGCAGGTGGCGTCCTGCACCACCTTCAATGAGCCCTCGGACGCTACCGCGGAATCGCTAGCCATAATCGTTTCACCAGGAGGTGCAGAGCGAGCTCGCGATCAAGCCTTCGTTTTCACGAAGCGGCACCTGCCTTGATCGCGACGGGAGAGAAACTCCAGTATGCTGGCATTTCAGCTATCGAACTTATCAGCCTTCTATGTAGTGTGGCCTCAGATCACTTCCAGTTCAACATCGATCCCTTTGCTGGTCGGCATCCCCGAGCCGTGCGTGTCCCCACCCATCAGCTGGCTGGACAAATCTCCGTAGGCGATGAACAGCAGACCGGCGGGTAATTCGTCCCCTTTCGCGGCGATGACAGCCACCTCGATCTGTCCAAATTCACTGGTCAAACGGACACGATCGCCAGGTTCCAGCTGCAAGCGTTGCAGATCCTCCGGGGCGACCTGCAACGCGGTGATTTCCGACTGATAGGAATCGCCAAACTTCCCTTCGCTGATCCCGCACCCCTGCTTGCTCGTGCGGCCGGGAATCAGAATAAAGCTATGCGTGGATTGCTCGACCATCGTCCTTGCCAGGGGAAATCAGGTGAAAAGTAGTGAGTAACGAACAGACTAACAGACGTCCAGCACCGACACGTTGTCTGTGCCCTGCTGGACCGCAGTCATTCTCGGCCGTGCATTGGGGGCACGCGTTTAGATCGGCGATTCTTACCGTCTGTCTCCATGGTACTTGAAGTCCCCCGCGCAGCAATGCAGATTTGCCCCCCGGAAACGGCGGTGGGGCTGTGTTTTTTGCCGGTCCTGGCCACTCGATTTCGGGGAACCTCTGCACGTTCTCGAGTCTCTTTGGGAGGGCCTTTCAGAGCTGCCTCAGGGGCTTCCGTCGCTGGTCCCCGCCCCACGGTTCGAGGCCCCGGAACGAGACTCCAGCGCGAGGCGGATCCGGGAGAATCCGAGAGTGCAAAAAAAGTTTTCTGATGCCGTTGACAGGTTCGAACCGAAGCACTAAATTCGGAGTTTCCCCTTGAGGGAAAAGTCGCACTAGTGCAACACCTGTCCTATCACTGGGGTGGGTGCGAAACGAAGGCGGCAATGATCTTTGACAATTTGGTTGTGAAGGTAGATGGCATCTTCAAAGGAAGAGCGATCCACATTTGTGAGTGACCTTATGGTTTCTGACCATTTGGAAGCGAACGGAGTGGTGAACAATTCCTGCGAATATATAGTTCTTAATAGCGTTGAACGAATTGATCATATCGTTGCAATTTGTAGGTTGGCTTTTTCAGAGTGAGAGCTTTGGATATTTGTGGCCAAGCTATTAAGGGCATGTGGGGGATGTCTTGGCATTGGAAGAAAGGGCGTGGAAGTCTGCGAAAAGCCCGGGGGAGTTGACAAACGAGCGTTAATCCTGGGATTCCCATTGCTAACCCGGCGAAGTGAAACATCTCAGTAACCGGTGGAAAAGAAAGAAAAATCGATTCCCTGAGTAGCGGCGAGCGAAACGGGAATAGCCCAAACCGTGGGGATTTTCCCTGCGGGGTTGTAGGACCTTCTATATGGGAAGCAACGAGGTAGTAGAACGACTTGGAACGGTCGGCCACAGAGGGTGACAGCCCCGTAAACGACACCAGAGTTGATACCAGAAGGCACCTGAGTAGGTCCGGTCACGTGAAACCCGGACTGAATCCACGGGGACCATCCCGTAAGGCTAAACACTCTCCAATGACCGATAGTGAACTCAGTAGCGTGAGTGAAAGATGGGAAGAACCCCTGCTAGGGGAGGATACTGAACCTGAAACCACATGCCTACAAGCGGTCAGAGCACTATGTTTACATGTGTGATGGCGTGCCTTTTGCATAATGATCCGGCGAGTTACTTTCTGCGGCTTGGTTAAGAGTCTCCGGCTCGAAGCCCAAGGGAAACCGAGTCTTAATAGGGCGAAATTGTCGTAGGGAGTAGACGCGAAACTGCGTGATCTACCCATGAGCAGGTTGAAGCGCGAGTTATATCGCGTGGAGGACCGAACCCACTTGGGTTGAAAACCGAGGGGATGACTTGTGGGGAGGAGTGAAAGTCTAATCAAACGCAGTGATATCTCGTTCTCTCCGAAATATCTTTTGGGATAGCGTCGAGCCACTATGCACCGGGGGTAGAGATACTGAATTGGATGGGGGCCCTTCCCGGGGTACCCCACTGAACCAAACTCCGAATACCGGTGTAACTATCTCGGCAGTCAGTCCACGTGGGATAAGCTGCGTGGTCGAAAGGGAAACAACCCAGATCGTCGGCTAAGGTCCCGAAGTCATACTTAGTCACTAAGGAAGTTAGAGTGCTGAGACAGCCAGGATGTTGGCTTAGAAGCAGCCACCATTTAAAAAGTGCGTAACAGCTTACTGGTCGAGCATTCTTGCGCCGATAATGAACGGGAGTAAGTATGACACCGAAGCCACGGGTTCACCTTCGGGTGAGCGGTAGGAGAGCGCTCTAGATCAGATACAAGCGGTACCGTAAGGAGCCGTGTCGGGGTCTAGAGGTGATTATGCCGGAATGAGTAACGATAAAGCAGGTGAGAATCCTGCTCGCCGAAAGCCTAAGGTTTCCTGGGGAAGGCAATTCCGCCCAGGGTTAGCCGGTCCCTTAGTCGAGGCCGAAAGGCGTAGACGATGGACATCAGGTCAACATTCCTGAGCCAGTTGTGTGGAGCGATGGAGGGACGGCGTCCAGAAAGTGAGCGGTACGAATAGAAATGTCCGTGGAGGCAGTTGAGGTGGCCAGGGTTAAAAGACTGGCTATAGCCAAGACTGTCGACCGAGAGCATTTAAGTTCTCGAAGTCATTGGAAGGACGTCCAAGAAAAGCTTCTAAGCTTTGAAGCACACTGACCGTACTAAAACTGACACAGGTAGGCGAGACGAGAAGTCTAAGGCGCTCGGGAGAACGGTGGTTAAGGAACTCTGCAAAATGGCCCCGTAAGTTCGCGATAAGGGGTGCCCCTGGTGGTTCACGCTGCTGGGGGCCACAGTAAATCGGTAGCTGCGACTGTTTATCAAAAACACAGGACTCTGCTAACACGCAAGTGGATGTATAGAGTCTGACGCCTGCCCGGTGCTGGTAGGTTAAGGAAGTCGGTTCACGCTGACGACCGAAGCCCCAGTAAACGGCGGCCGTAACTATGACGGTCCTAAGGTAGCGAAGTTCCTTGTCGGGTAAGTTCCGACCTGCATGAAAGGCGTAACGACAGCTACACTGTCTCAACCACCGACCCGGTGAAATTGTAGTCGTGGTGAAGATGCCACGTACCCGCGGTTAGACGGAAAGACCCCGTGAACCTTTACTGTAGGCAGATATTGGGCTGAGATATGTTTTGTGTAGGATAGGTGGGAGGCTTTGATCTGGTAGCGCCAGCTATCAAGGAGCCGTCCTTGAAATACCACCCTGAATATGTTTTAGTTCTAACCATGATCCAGTGAATCCTGGCATGGAACAGTGTCTGTTGGGCAGTTTGACTGGGGCGGTCTCCTCCCAAAGAGTAACGGAGGAGTACAAAGGTACCCTCAGCCTGGTTGGCAATCAGGCATAGAGCGTAAAGGTAGAAGGGTGCTTGACTGCGAGACTCATAAGTCGAGCAGGAACGAAAGTTGGTCTTAGTGATCCGGTGGTTCCGAATGGAAGGGCCATCGCTCATCAGATAAAAGGTACTCCGGGGATAACAGGCTTATCGCTCCCGAGCGTCCATAGCGGCGGAGCGGTTTGGCACCTCGATGTCGGCTCATCACATCCTGGGGGTGAAGAAGCTCCCAAGGGTTTGGCTGTTCGCCAATGAAAGTGGTACGTGAGCTGGGTTCAGACCGTCGTGAGACAGGTCGGTCCCTATCTGCCGTGGGCGTACGAAACTTGAACGGGTTCTTCTTTAGTACGAGAGGATTTGGAAGGACGAACCTCTGGTGTCCCAGTTGTCACGCTAGTGGCACGGCTGGATAGCTAAGTTCGGAAAGGATAAACGCTGAAAGCATCTAAGCGTGAAGCCCTCCGTGAGATAAGGTTTCGTTGCCTTGTGCGAGAGTCCCCTCGAAGACGACGAGGTTGATAGGCCAGATGTGTAAGCTCAGTAATGGGTTCAGCTTACTGGTACTAACGGACGAATGCTTGGCCACTTTTATCCACAGCTCTGGATGAAAACCAAGACAACTCGCAAATTGCGGGAAGCTCGAATTTATTTCAAGCGACCCATCAGATGTGGTATTCTTCTACGCAAGTAAGAACTACCATCTACCAACACAACCCGGACACGGTTTGGTTTGATCGCCAGCCGTGTTCTTCCCGGTGACCATATCGGAAAGGCCACACCTGTTCCCATCCCGAACACAGCAGTTAAGCTTTCCGAGCCGATGATAGTGCACACCAGCGTGAAAGTAGGTATTGCCGGGTTATTTAAATGCAAAAGACTCTCAGGTTCTGCCTGAGAGTCTTTTTTTTGCGCGCTCCACTCCCCGCTCCATCGAACCCCGCCGCTGACTCCAGCAACCCGTCCCACCAGAACACAACATCGACCCACGCCAAAAAAAGAAAAAAACGACCGGAATGCAGGGCACACCCCCACACAACCAGCCTGGTCCCGTTCGACCATCCCACCCACTCCTCCAGCCGTTCTGACAAAACGTCTGACAACCACGCTTGATTTTGGATGCAACCGGAGCCCGGTAGCGGTATCCTGTTTACGTTATCAAAACATTCCCGCCTATCGATCGCACCCGTATCCATGGTATCGGCATGCCTGAATTGCGAAACTTCCGCTCCTTGATCTCGTTCCTGATGCTCTCCTTCTGCCTCGTGCAGTTCGCCAGCCGTGTCCATGCGGACCCGCCCGAGGCGGGCGCGTTCGGCATTGCCCAGCGCGTGCCCTGGACGACTTCGAACATCACCGGCTCACCTGAACCGCCACTTCCCTTCACCACGCAACGCGTCTTTCCTCAACTCAAGTTCAATCGATGCATCGACATGGCCATGCCGCCCGGCGGCCAACGTTTTTTCGTGGTCGAACAAGCGGGCAAAATCTTCTCCTTTCCCAACACACCCGAAGTCACCCAAGCCGACCTGGTCATCGATATTGCGGCCGAAGTCGAAAACGTTCGCAATGTTTACGCGCTGACATTCCATCCCGATTTCGCCAACAACGGCTATTGCTACGTCTGCTGCATCAAACAGGCCAATCTCGAAGATGGCTCGCAAATCATCCGGTTTACCGTTGCCGACACCGACCCTCCGACGATCGATGCAACCACGCAAAAAACGATCCTCACCTGGCCTTCCGGCGGTCATAACGGTTGCTGTCTGAAATTTGGTCCCGACGGATACCTCTACATTTCTACCGGCGATGGTGTGGGCCCCAATCCTCCGGACACCAATCGAGCCGGACAAGATATCTCGAACCTCTTCTCCTCGATCCTCCGCATCGATGTCGATCACCCAGGAACGGAACGGGCCTACAAGATTCCCGAAGACAACCCGTTTGTTGACGTCGAGAACGCGCGCGGCGAAGTCTGGGCTTACGGATTTCGTAACCCCTGGCGCATGAGCTTTGATCGAAAAACCGGCGACCTGTGGGTCGGGGACGTCGGCTGGGAATTGTGGGAGATGCTTGACCGTGTGCAGCGGGGAGGCAATTACGGCTGGAGCGTCATGGAAGGGCGACAACCCACCAATACAGAATGGGAACGTGGCCCCACACCAATCCTGCCTCCCACCATCGATCACCCCCACTCCGAGTCCTCTTCGATCACCGATGGTCTGACCTACTATGGCTCACGCCTGCCTGAGCTACAGGGAAAACATATCTACAGCGATTACGACACCGGAAAATTCTGGGCGTTCCGCTGGCAAGACGGGAACGTGGTCGAGCATCAAGAGATTGCCGATACGACGCACCGCGTCGTCGGCTTCAGCCAAGATGCCCAAGACGAACTGTATATCCTTGATCACATTGGCGGGACTATCCACACGCTCGTTCCCAACCCCCAGCCCAACACCTCGCAGGCGTTCCCCAGGAAACTCAGCAATAGCGGGCTATTCGCTTCGGTAAGTCCATTGCAACCCGCCCCCGGCGTCATCCCTTACTCGATCAATGCGGAACTCTGGGCCGACCATGCAACCGCCCAACGGATGGTCGCGATCCCTGGCGAAGGTACTTTGACTGCTTCGAAATCCCCTTGGTCATTCCCCCCCGACTCGGTGTTGGTGAAAACACTGTCACTGGAAATGGAGCGGGGAAATGAGGCCAGTCGCCGCAAAATTGAAACGCAAGTCTTACATTTCGACGGAGCCGAATGGCAAGGTTACAGTTACCGCTGGAACGAGGACCAAACGGATGCCACTCTGATCGATGNCCAGGGTGCCGAACAAACGCTGACGATTACCGATGCCAACGCAGCGGGAGGCAAGCGGCTGCAAAGCTGGCGATTCGCCAGCCGTGCTGAATGCCAGCGGTGCCATAACAAGTGGTCTGGCCCGCCATTAGGATTTCATACCTCGCAACTCAATCGCGACCACGACTATGGCGACAACCAACTCGCCTCCCAACTCGAGACGTGGGACCACATCGAACTGGTCAAGCAGTTGCCCAAGCCAGAAGAGCGAAAGAAGTTCGCTGACCCACGGAACACCCAAGCAGACCTAACAGCCCGCGCCCGCGCTTACTTGCATGTCAACTGCGCCCATTGCCACCGCCTGCACGCTGGCGGCGCAGTACTCGCCAAAATGCACGAAGACGTCCCGCTCGACGAAACCAATATGCTCGGGGTCCGCCCGACCCAAGGTACTTTCGGCATCCACGCAGCCCAAGTCATTGC
Source organism: Blastopirellula sp. (assembly GCA_002701545.1). Taxonomy (GTDB): domain Bacteria; phylum Planctomycetota; class Planctomycetia; order Pirellulales; family Pirellulaceae. Next base: position 16,812 of record NZVR01000051.1, read on the forward strand.
ACCGGGTGATCCCTTCCGTTCCGTCTTGCTGTATCGGCTGTCCAAACTGGGTGGTGGCCGGATGCCACACATCGGCTCGACCGAAGTGGATCTTGCCGGCATCTCGCTCATCCACCAATGGATTCAGCAAATGCCGACTCCGACGGAACCTGCAACGACCGGGATCGAATCCGCAATCCAAAGACGTCGCGAACAGGAAAATGCCATCGCGCGCTTTCGAGACACCCCATCAGACACCAACCCGGAGTTAGCGCAACACCTGCTCAACTCCACCAGCGGTGCGTTGATGCTGTTACGGGCACTCGACTCAGGCCAGCTTTCCAAATCCCAATCCGCCCAGGTCGTCAAACTGGCCAACGCGCATCAGCAGATCCAGGTCCGGGATCTTTTCGAACGATTCCTGCCTCCGGACCAACGCGTCCGTCGCCTGGGCTCGGTGGTGAACCCCGAGCAGATCTTGCGGATCGACGGCGATGTCCAGCGCGGCCAGCGCATCTTTTGGGAAACGGCGGGCGTGGCCTGCAAGAACTGCCATCGCATCGGAAAACAAGGCACAGAAGTCGGCCCTGACCTGTCGCAAATTGGCAAACGCTTGAACCGCGTGCAACTCCTCCAAAGCATCCTGCAGCCGTCCCAGCGCATTGATCCTCAGTACGTGACCTATCTGGTGGAAACCGACGATGGCAAGCTGCTCACCGGATTGCTGCTAAAGAAAGCGGCAGACCACATTGTGTTAAAGGATGCGCAAAACAAGCAGATCCGGATTTCTCGAGAACAAATCGAACAACTGGTTGCCCAACCGCAATCGTTAATGCCCGAGTTACTGGTTCGCGACATGACCGCTCAACAAGTTGCCGATCTACTGGCCTACCTGTCCTCGCTCGGAAGGTAACCTCATGCTCCAAACACAACTGAATCGCCGACAATGGATGGCGCGCACCACTGCGGCCAGTCTGCTCAGCGCGACCCCAAGCATGGCGACCGCCGTCGCACCTGCAAGCCCTCGGCCCAAATCCGTGGCAGCCATCGTTACGGCGTATCGCAAAGGCCTTCACGCAGACGTGTTGATCGGAAAAATCCTGGAGGGCTGGCGGCAGGATGGAGGTACCGGACCCGCACTGCAGTTAGCCTCGATGTACGTGGACCAGTTTGAAGGGCAGGACCTGGCGCGCCCCATGGCAGCCAAATACAACGTTCCGATTTTTGATTCGATCGAGCAAGCGATCACACTGGGTGGTAACAAGGTCGCTGTCGACGGGGTCATTAGCATCGCCGAACACGGCTCTTACCCCTATAACGATCTCGGGCAACATCTCTACCCAAGGCTGCGTTTTTTCAACGCGATCGCGGACACCTTTAAAAAGTACGACCAAGTTGTGCCGGTCTTCAATGACAAGCACCTGGGTCCGACATGGGTCGATGCCAAGCGGATGTACAACCGCGCACAAGCGTTGCAAATTCCCTTCATGGCCGGCTCTTCGCTGCCGGTCACTTTTCGAAAGCCAGATTTTTCGCTTCCCCTAGGCAGTCCGATAGAAGCGGCCGTTGGAATCGGCTACTCCGGCCTGGACATCTACGGAAGTCATTCTCTGGATTGCTACCAATGTCTGGTCGAGCGACGCAGCAATGCGGAACAGGGTGTCCGCTCGGTGCAGTGTCTCGAAGGGGCCGCCATGTGGCGCGCGATAGACTCCGGTGTCGTCGATAAACAGCTGGTAAACGCTGCGCTCTCGGTGATCCCCACATCAGGCAAGGGCGACATGCGGGACGACCCATCAGCCGCCCTGTTCCTCTTTCAATATGTCGATGGCTTTCAAGGAGCCCTGCTCATGCTGCCCCGTTTCGCAGGTGGCATTTCTACGGCAATCCGACTCAAAAACCAAACGAAACCGCTCGCCACGCGGTTCGAAGAACGCCTGGAACCTCGACATCCGCACTTTGCTTATCTTCTCAAAGGGATTGAGCGGATGGTGCACACCGGCAAACCCAGCTATCCGGTCGAACGCACCCTGTTGACCAGCGGCATCCTGGATCGAGCCTTGACCTCCAAGCATCAACAACATCAACGGCTCGACACACCAGAACTGACATTCCAATATCAGCCCGTCGATTACCCTCACGCACCCCACATCGACCTCCACGCTGATCCGACCAGTCCACTACGGGCCACGTCTGCCAGCAGCTAACGCGCGGGGCCTATCAATTCGGGCGCGAACGCCCCAGAGCGGCAACGGCCTTCACGCCAGCGGTTCGTCTTCGGCTGGGGGAGGAGGAGGATCTTGTTTCTGCTGTTGCTTCACACGCTCGACAAACTGGTCGTAGTTGCGTTGCAATGATTCCAGCATCCGCGGGACCTGAGGCCCCGACAGAAACACACGTTCAGAAACCGCTGGATGAGGGAACAGATTGGTCAGAAAATCGAACTTGAATTCCGATGCGGAGTGGCCAATCATGACTCCATTGGCATACGAACCGGGCAGCATGGCATCGGGCAGCTTCAATTCGTCATACACCTCCTGAGGTGTCTGTTGTCGTGCCTGCTGGGCGGCACGGGGCAGTTCCGGGATCTCTCCAAAACGCTGCTGATAGAGTTCGATATTCTTCTTCAGAGCCTCGATAAACTGGGGCAACGTTGCGTGTGGCATCACCACACGTGCCGCAACTTGAGGTGGATTGCCCAGGTTCTGAATGAAGTCAATGATGAACTCATTGCCTCCTGCCATGACAATCACGCCATTGCTGAAGACCCCACGACTGACTCCCTCAGGCACCCGAGCTGAGACATGTTGCTGCCGGACCTGATGAACGTCTTGCGGCCCGTTCGGGTCTTGAGGAACTTCAGAGTCGGACATGAGCTACGCATCCAATGCAGTGAGTCGACCGGAACTGTCTCCCAGTTTATCGACTTTTGCGTCCATGCGGTCAAGCAGCGAGAGGAACAAGTTGTTCAGCGGAGTTTCGCTCGACATGACTACGTGTTGGCCCGGTGTAATGGTCCCACATCCGCGCCCGGCCAAAACAATTGGCAGGTTGTCGTGTGCGTGGCGATTGGCGTCGCTCAATCCACTGCCATACATCACCATGCAATGATCCAACAGCGTCCCTTCGCCTTCGCGAACATCGCGCAGCTTCTGCAGGAAGTAAGCGAATTGATCCGCCAGGAACCGATCAATCCGTTGGATTTTCGTCATCATGTCTTCTTTATTGCGATGGTGCGACAGTTGATGATGCCCTTCGCTAACATTCACCATTTTGTAAGCTCGGTTACTACCGGCATTGCCCAACATGAAGGTGGAAATCCGCGTCGTATCGGTTTGGAAGGCCAGCACTTGCAGGTCGTACATCAGACGGATATGGTCTGCCAACTCGGCCGGTGCCGAACGTGGCAGGTCCAGTTCCGGGCGTTCTGTCGTGGCAAGTTTTTCGTTACGTTCGATACGCTGCTCGAGCTCACGCACGCTGGTAAAATACTCATCCATCTTGCGCTGGTCAGTCTTACCTAATTGTTTCTTCAGCCGCGCCGCATCGGTGGCCAACATATCCAAAATGCTTTTGCGATAGAATTGGCGTCGCTTCGTCGCTTCGCTGGCCGGTTCGCCGTTGCCAAACAGCCTTTCAAAAACCAGCCGCGGGTTGACCTCTTTCGCCATCGGCGTGGTGGCCGTCTTCCAGGAAACGTTGGTCGAATAAGCACAGCTGTACCCGGAGTCACAGTTACCCGCGTTCCGTCCACGTTCGATGCCAAGTTCCATCGACGGCAGCTTGGTGCGTTCGCCAATCTCTTCGGCTGCCACCTGGTCAACCGACATGCCGACCTTGATGTTCTCGCCGGACGTTTTGACCGGGTGTGCTCCCGTCAGGTAGGTCGAAGCGCAACGTGCGTGGTCCCCCGCACCATCACCGTGGGCGCGGCCCATGTCCTGAGCAAGCCCGGTGATCACATTCATATCGTTCTTGAAGTCCTGCAACGCACTGAGCGTCTCAGACAGCTGGTAGTCTCGCCCCTCGCCCTGAGGCGTCCAGGACGGCATGATCGCTCCGTTGGGGAAGAAAATGAAGGCCATTCGATTGGGATGGCTGACCTCTGCCGCGCGGACAGTCGGGGTCATCGCCTGAAGCAGAGGTAAGCCCATTGCCACACCTGCACCACGCAAAAACGTCCGTCGAGGTAAATTCCACTTACTCATGATTCTTCTCCTTCACCACGTCGCATGCGAAATAGTTCACTGCGTAAGATTTCCCACACCAGCACCGAAAAACGATAGTCGTTCTTTTCGAGCTCTTTGGTAATCCGTTTTACTTCACACTGGTCTTCAAATTTTAAACCCCGTCCCAGGGCATAAGTTAACATTTTTTCCGTCAGACAGCGGCTAAAATCGTCACTACGTCGTTTGAGGACACCCGCTAATGCGACCGCCCCGCGAAATGACTGTCCGTCAGGCAAGGTACCAGACGCATCTATCTGATGTTCCCCTTCCTTCTCACGAAATCGACCAATTGGGTCAAAGTTCTCCAGACCAAACCCAATGGCATCCATTTCCCGGTGGCAAGAGGCACAGACGGGGTTTTTCCGATGAATCTCCAGCTGTTCGCGAAATGAAGCCTCAGAAGCCGCTTTGGCCGACTCTTCCAACGTCGGAACGTCCGCCGGTGGATCGGGCGGTGGAGTCCCCAACAGATTCTCCAAAACCCATTTGCCTCGCTTCACTGGCGAAGTCCGATTCGGATTGGAGGTGAGCGCCAAGATACTACCGTGAGTCAATACACCAACGCGTTGAGAATCTGCTGACAGGCTGACGCGTCGGAACGCATCTCCCTGCACCCCCGTCAGGCCATAGTGTTTCGCCAGCCGTTCGTTAACGAAGGTAAAGTCCCCGTCAATAAATGTGAGAATACTACGATCTCGCCGCATCACTTCGGCAAAGAATTGAAACGTCTCCTGCAACATCGCTGCGCGCAACGCGTCATCGAAGTCCGCAAACTGCTTTGCATCCGGATCGAATTCCGCCAGGTTACGCAGATTCAGCCATTGGCCGGCAAAATTCTCGACCAACGCGGACGCTTTCTCATCACGCAACATGCGGTGCATTTGCGCCTTCAGCACCCGAGCATCGGATAGCTTGCCTTGCTCCGCCAATCGACTCAACTCAGCGTCTGGCATACTGCTCCACAGGAAGTACGACATCCTCGACGCCAGCTGAAACGCATTCAACTCCTGACGTTGCAGATCGTTTGGAGACGCCCCGTCCAGTTCGAGCCGAAACAGGAAATGCGGAGACACCAGGGAGGCCATGACAGCGACCTGCAACCCACGTTCAAAAGACTCACCCCGTGCATTCGCCGTTTCGACTAAGCTGACAAAAGGTGTTACTTCCGCGTCATTCACTGGCCGACGAAAGCAACGTGACAAAAAGGGAGTCAATACTTCGCGAGCCGCACGCGACAGGGGTTTTTGATTGCCTGGCTGCGAGGTCACGAGCCGCCGGTGAGCTGCGGTCGTTTGCGGTGTTTTGACATCCAGAGGCCCGGTAAAACCCATCTTGCGAATGTAGACATTGCGATCTCGCAAATCGGGGTCAGGCGCTTTCGGTTCGTAGTAATCGTTCACAAAGCGGGCAGACAAACGGTGCTTGCCGCCACTTACCTTTTTCCGCAGTTCATAAAGCTTGTATTCGTCGTCGTTCGTTTTGACTTCGACCAAACCAACGGCTGCACCATCGAGACGCACGTCCAGCTTGGGAAATTCATTGCCACCAAAATCCGCCGATGCTTCAACCACCAAGTGGTAATCGCCATCCTGGGGAAACTCCAATTCGGCAAACACGGTCGACACCGAGTACATGTGATAGATACCGCCCCTCAACGCCGCGCCTTGCTGACCTTGCAGTTGCCCGTCGGACAGAAAGGTCGCCTGTGACGCGAGATCTTCGGGGGCCTGGATGACGTGTCGAGCAATCTGTTCGGCGGCATCGAGATATTTTTCCAACAGCAAGGGAGGCAAGGAAAGCACATCCCCGATGTTGTCGAAACCCGCACCCACATCGTCTGCGGGAAAATCGTCCGCCGGGCGCAAATCGATGCCAAACAGGTCTCGAATCGTGTTGTTGTATTCATTGCGGTTCAAACGGCGGATCGTCACCCGTCCCGGATCGATGCGCTGTGTGCAATCCAAGGCAAACAGGTTCGCTTCCAGCCAACCCACCACTTGAGCTCGTTCGGCCTTGGTCGGTTGGGGGCGATCCTCCGGTGGCATGGCTCCGAACTTCAACATCTCGTAAGCGGATGTCCATAATGCTCGCTCTTCGAGAACCGCTGGCTTGTCCATGAACGTGTGCAAAGCAACTTCCCCGTTTTGCTTCTCTTCGCCGTGGCAAGTGAAGCAATGCTTGGCAAAGAAGGGGCGAATATCGCGGGCAAACGTCACAGCCTCGGTTGGGTTTGGCTGGGCACTCGCGCAACAGCACAGCAGCCAACTCATACACCCAATCGTCGGGAGCAACACGATCTTCGAGAATCGTTGGGGCATGGCGAGGTCGAGCAAGGCGACGGAAGCGGGAAGGACAGCAAGCGGGACGTTCTCATTATAAGCAAATTGGGGTGTGACCACCAAGACGCGCCACCGCGGCGACAAGTCGCACCCCGCGCGACACTTGGGGCCACACTGACCAGCACGGACCAAAGCCACTCTTAAGTCGCTGCTATTTGGGTTGTTACAGCATCTCCCGCGAACGGCCGTTCGTAACCGAATCGTTCACAACAGACGCACCGCAAAACAGGCGGAATAGAGAAACTTTGCGGCGCACATAGAATTTTCGCATTTTTCGGATTGAGTGGTCGATACCAGTTGTAACGATTCGGTAATCGCAGAGATTGGCTGCGTGGAATCGTTGGGCATGTTCCGCTATCAAATGGGTTCGTTGTTGGGGGGGGAAGGCAGATGCGTCTTCACGACTTGTTCCGCTGTATTACGTTGGCATTTCTCGTCGCCTCTCTCTGTGGGTTGGTCGTACCTCGGCATGCCTTCGGTTGGTCGGACACCACGGCTCCGGTAAACCCTTTGCGGCCCAACGTTGAACGCAAAACGATCACACCGCAGACGCCACGTGCACTGCCGCAACATCCCGTCCAACAAGTGTCGGCAGAAGGTCCGATTCTGGAAACGGCCTTTGACGACCCCAGCGTCTTGAAAACCGCTCCTGATACGATTGTTTCGCCCAGGACCGATGACGCCGTCGAAGAACCAGAACTCATCGACGGCTCAGGCGAGGTCATTTACGAAGACGGCGAGATCATTTACGACGAACGGCTTGGCGGGTTCCATGGGCACGGTCTGGGTCATCCTCATCACGGCTGTAACTCGTGCTTTTCCGGACCTTGCGGTGCACCGCATCACAGCTGGGTCCATCTGGAATACTTGATGTGGTGGACCAAAGGGATGAGCGTCCCGCCACTCGTCACGACGGCGGACACACTCGCAAACGCCAGCCTCGACCCGAACGACAATGCGAACATCCTGTTTGGTGGTGATGATATCTTTGAGGATCTTCGCAAAGGTGGTCGTATTCGCCTTGGCTTCTGGCTTGATTCCTGCCAACGGTGCGGCATCGAAGGTGAGTTTTTGGGCCTGCACGATGAACAAGAGTATTTTCAGGCGAACACATTTGACCACCAGGTTCTCGCCCGCCCCTTCTTCGACGTCAGTGTGTCAACTCCTGGCTTCGCGGTCCAAGAGGTCTCGGGGGCTCAATTGGCCGGTCAAGTCGAGGTGAATGCAACCACTCGACTGTACTCGGGAGGCATCCGTCTGATTTCCAATCAATGCTGTAACGCGTGGGGCTGTGCTCCTTGCAGCGATGGGTACTGCGGCAACATTCGTCGCGATTTCCTCCTCGGTTATCGTTTCACGACACTCGACGAAGCACTTGGTATTCGCGAGCAGTTAAACACGGTGGACGCAGGTGCCACACAAAACTTTGATCTGCGAGACAACTTCGTCACCGATACTCAATTCCACGGAATCGACTTCGGTTGGCAGTGGGAATTTGTCAAATGCCGTTGGTCTTTCAATCTCTTGACCAAAATCGCCATGGGGGTCAACCGCCAAGTGGTGGACATCAGCGGCAGCACTCAGGACGCGATCTTCAACAATGGTGCTTTTGAGATTCAAACCCAAACCGGCGGGCTGCTCACCCAACCCAGCAATATTGGGAATTACTCGCGGAGCCGCTTCTCCGTCATGCCGGAAATCGCAGCCACACTGGGCTACGAATTGCGTCCCGGCGTTCGCCTGACCGCAGGCTATACGTTCCTCTACTGGACCAATGTCGTTCGCCCGGGTGACCAGATTGACCTGTCCGTCAACTCCGAGTTTCTCAATGGTGCAAGTTCAGCAACTCCGTCGCGGCCTGCATTCAACTTTCGTGAAACTGACTACTGGGCTCAAGGCCTGAACTTCGGTATTGACCTGCGTTTCTAGAGCGTCACGGCATCACCGTACCCCAGTAACGTACGCTCAACCGCTCGCGGACTGCGGCACCTCCAGCTGATTCGCAAACGCTGCGTGCCCGCTGATCGCTGACGATGCCCCGCACCCGAAATTCACTGGTGAAGGGAAAGCTCAATCGCGCGGAATCTCGTTCAGTGTGTAATAAGCTTTGGTGTGCAACAGCCGGTCGCCCTTGGCGGATCGCCGGCGTTGCAGATCGAAGTCGTGCACATGCCCCTGGACCAGGCCCTCAACCGTAACGTTCACGCCGAGTCCATCTGCCGAGACACGCGCCTCGGCCACGCGCGGGGTTGTCTGATCGACTTCAGGGCTACCATCTCCCTGCTGGTAGATATGGGTATACGACTGCAACGCATAGGTCTGCGGGTTAGCTCCCAACGCACGGTCGATTGGCTTCGCAAACGAGATCACGAAGCCAGGGAGCCCCGCGCCGCGCCGGGGAAACGTTGCTGTTCACCGCTATTTCATCCCTTCTTGCCGCCGCAAAACGCAATCTCACACTCCGTCGGACAAAACCAACGTGTACCACCCCGACATGCCCCCCAAACTGCGACTATAATCAGCAACGTTCCAGCCTGAGTCACACGCACCGCGTTCAGATTGGGGACACCGTGTCTATGAATGGGACAACACGTTCGCCGTCAGTCATTCATGAACTCCAACGAACGTTGCCCCACAGCCATTCCCTTCACGGTTTTGAACTACGCTCCATCGACCCACCCTTTTTTCAGTACCGGAAGAACCATGTTACTGAATGCATTTTCTTGCGCTGCTCGCGCCGCCGTCATACTCCAGTTACTGTCACTGGTAACCCTCGCCCAACAGCCCCCCTACGACGTCTTTCCGGCTGCAGAACCGCCCTATTATCGTGTTCGTTACGAGGCCTCTACAGAACCGGGTGAGTTAATTTTCCCTGTCAACTACACGATCTGGATCCCACCTCACGTTTCCCAGTTGCGTGGTGTCGTCGTTCACCAGCACGGGTGCGGCGAGGGCTCATGCAAGTCGGGATTGACCGGCGCTTACGACTTGCATTGGCAAGCCTTGGCAAAGAAACATCAGTGCGCATTACTTGCACCGTCCTATGAACAACCACAGGCCGCAGATTGTCAAATGTGGTGTGACCCGCGCAATGGCTCGGCCAACAAATTCCTACAGTGTCTTGAAGATCTTGCGAAACAGTCAGGTCATCCGGAACTCACGCAGATCCCCTGGGCGTTATGGGGACACAGTGGTGGCGGCCACTGGGCTGGCGGCATGGTGTTGCTGTATCCCGAGCGCGTTGCCGCGGCGTGGCTCCGTTCAGGCGTCCCACTACTGGAAGCCAATCCTGACCGCCCCCAGATTCAACCGCACAAACTGCCCGACGCGGCCTTACAAGTTCCTTTGATGTGCAACCCAGGGACCCAGGAGGGAGTGACGGTCAAAGACGGTCGGTTCGCAAGAGTCTGGCCAGCCAATGAAGCATTCTTTTACCCGGTGCGTGGCAAGGGCGGTTTGATTGGTGTGGCCGTCGACCCTTTGACCGCGCATGAGTGCGGTAATCAACGCTACTTAGCCATTCCCTGGCTCGACGCCTGCCTCCGTCTCCGCCTGCCCAAAAATGCGGATCAACCATTACGGAAACTGTCACAGGAAACTGCCTGGCTGGCGTTACCGACGGGTTTTGCTGCTCAACCCGCAAACGAATTCAAAGGTGATCCGCTGCGCGCCACCTGGTTACCGAATGCAGCTATCGCACGCGAGTGGATGCAATATGTCAAAGACACCGCAGTCGCCGACACCACGCCGCCACCAGCCCCCAGCAAAGTGAACGTCAATCAACAGCAATTAACCTGGGAAGCCGACGCCGATCTGGAGAGTGGACTTGCGCACTTCATCATCGAGCGCGATGGTCAGTTCCTGGCCCGAGTTCCAGAGAATGGCAAGAACCGATACGGCCGCCCCATTTTTCAAAATCTGCTGTATAGCGATACGCCAACGCAACCCCTCGTTCCCATGACCTATACGGATACCACTGCGCCCCCCGGTCAGCGACACACGTATCGCGTCATCACCGTCAATACAGTCGGTTTGAAGTCGAAGCCTACTGTCGGTGTCATACGTCAACGCTAAGCTACCAACGCCAACTCGCTATGCGAAATCATTTCTCACACGGAGCCTGAGTATGTTGCGATCGCTCACCTGTTTGCTTGTTCTCCTTATCCTTTCTGGCCTCACCCGCCAGGTTCAGGCAGCCGAGCGTCCTAATTTTGTGGTCATTTTCATTGATGACATGGGTTATGGAGACATTGGCCCGTTCGGGTCGAAAGTCAATCAAACCCCCAATCTCGATCGCATGGCAGCGGAGGGCTTGAAGTTAACCAGTTTTTACGCAGCACCCGTGTGTTCGGCCTCGCGAGCGCAACTCATGACAGGCTGTTATGCCCCCCGCGTGAGCGTCCCTGGAGTCTTTTTTCCAGCCGGCCCCAAAGGCTTGAACCCCGAGGAAAGAACGGTCGCTGAATACTTGCACGACGCAGGTTACGCCACGATGTGTGTCGGCAAATGGCACCTGGGTGATCAACCCGACTTCTTGCCGACCAACCACGGTTTCGATCACTATTTCGGCATCCCCTACTCCAATGACATGCAACGTGTGGCGACGGCAACTGGCAAGCGTGTCACACCGCTACTGCGCGACGCTGCCGTCGCGGAACTATTAGAAGACGAGGGGCAACGACGCGTCACACGCGCGTATACCGAAGAAGCCACTAGCTTCATCCGCAAACATCGGGAGCAACCGTTTTTCTTGTACCTTCCGCACACGGCAATGCACGTCCCGCTGTTTCCCCATCAAGACTTCGTCGGCAAAAGTCAAAACGGCGTTTACGGCGACTGGGTGCAGGAGGTCGACTGGAGTGTCGGGCGTGTTCTGGAAACACTCCGCGAGTTAGATCTGGCCAAAAAGACACTGGTGATCTTCACCAGTGACAACGGTCCGTGGGCCTCGAAAGGCAAGGCCGGTGGTGTATCGGGCCCCCTGCGAGGCAGCAAAGGCTGCACATTGGAAGGGGGCGTGAGAGAACCCACCCTGTGTTGGTGGCCCGATACGATTCAAGCCGGCCGCGTCTCCGACGGCATCATGGGAACCACCGACGTACTGCCTACCCTCACCGCCCTCGCCGGCGTGCAACTCGACCCAAAACGCAAAATCGACGGGCTGGATATGTCCTCGTGGTTACTGGGAAAGACAGAGGACTCTCCACGGAACACCTGGCACTATTACAAAGGTACACAACTCAAAGCCGTTCGGTCGGGACCGTGGAAATTAGCCTTAAGCGCACAAACACTCGGCATGGGAATCCGTGAGAAACCCGCCGATCTCAGCCGTCCGCAAATGCGTCTCTACAACCTGCATGATGACCTGGGAGAAACCACCGATGTGGCCTCAGAGCATCCCGACGTCGTCGCCAAATTAACGGAACTCGCTGCGACCATGCGGGCCGATATTGGCAGTGGCCAATCGGGGCCGGGAGTGCGACCCGCCGGTCACGTGAATGATCCGCAAACACTTNNNCCGGTCACNNGAATNNTCCGCAAACACTTNATCCAACAACCTCCGCAAAGAGACGCCCCAAGAAATCGCAGCGTTCCAGCAAGCCGATCGATTGGACGCGGATCCGCAGCGGCCAGGTCTACAGCCCGGAGGCGGCCCCACCCATCGCGCAACGAAGCCTGGCAATCGCTTGCTCGGTCGCCGCCACCGGCCCTCAACTCCCCGCAGGAGTCGTCGTTGCCCACGGAGGGTCGGCGGTCGGATACTCCGTTTTCATTCGNGATGGANAACTCTCTTTCGCCGTCCGCACCTCGGGCTCTGACATCAAACGGTTACAAGTCAAGCTACCCGCAAGTGACGCCTGGACCATCAACGCCCAGGTCAACAAACAAGGTGTGATGAGCCTGGCGGTCAACGACGCAGCGCAGATCGAAACACCCCTGCCAAGCTTATTCTCCAGGGAGCCACAAGAGGACCTCTGTATCGGTCATGACAATGGTAACCCGGTGGATCAGCAAGCCCCGCAAGGGTCGTTCAACGGTAAGCTTGTCAAACTTCAAATCACGACGGGACGCTAGTCATCTCTGATGACATCGACAAATTCGCTGCATGTCATTCAAGAGGAGCGTCACTTGCCTGAATGGCAAAATTCAGGTGCTAGGGTCGAAGTCACGGCGAGCCTCCCAAGTCACGTTTACTGTGACCCTACAGAACCTACGTCCGGCGCGACCCGCGCTCGAGAGGCGGTCAACACGCATCAAGCCGCTTGCATCAACTGACTGCCGTCTTCGTGAAACCGTGTATCTCGCGGCCAGAACACCATCCCCGGTTGATGTTTTTTTGTAGCGTTTGTTGCGATAATGCAGCGCAATCAGAGGCTTGGCGATGCGGAGGCCCGGGGGAATGCCCGCGCACATCACTTCCAGAGGATTTCTGACGTAGGCTTGAGTGTCTTCTTCTACTCCCCGCCGCAGCGATGCCAACGATGCCTACTTCCCGGACTTTCCTTAAGTTTGGCTTTCGCATTTCCTGGGTGGCCTTATTGGTCTCAGTCACCTTGGTCGTAGTGGCACTTCCCGCCTGGCTCTGGTACCGGCGTTGGCAAGCACGTGTAGCCGGGGAACTCGCAGTTGCTCAGATGGCATTGCGCCAAGCCTCCGAGCAGGAAGAAGCAGCGGAGGAAGAAGAGGCAAAAAAGGAAGAAAAGCCATTCGTCTACCCACCGTTTGACGCCGATTGGTGGCGTCAAGTCATCCGCGACGAAACACGCGTCATACGTGCCGCGCCACCTCGACCAGCGGTCTCCGCGCCATTCCGTTTGACGAGTATTTCGCGCCCCATCGACGCCCCCGGGGAACTGCCTTCGGACTGGGCATTTCGACGCTTGCAGCCCGTCTCTCCACCGTCTCTGGGTTCGTCTTGGATTCGCAATCCGATCGATGGCTTTATCCTTCAATCGTTGCAAAAACGCGGACTCAAACCCAACGACGATGCCGATCGCCGTACCACCGCTCGACGCCTGTGGCTGGGATTGACTGGTATCCCTCCCACTCCTGGTGAGTTATGGGAGTTTGTTTCGACCGAAGATCCACGCAGCTATGAAACAACGGTCGAGCAACTGCTGGAACGCCCTGACTTTGGTGAACATTGGGCGACGTTTTGGCTCGACCTGGCACGCTACGCCGACAGCAATGGGTACGAGGAAGATGAACTCAAACCTTACGCTTTCCCTTATCGCGATTTCGTCATCTGGGCGATGAATGTCGACCTGCCTTACGACCAGTTCCTGCGATGGCAAATCGCAGGCGACGAACTCGCCCCCACGCGTCCCATGGCGCTGGCAGCCACCGGGTTCTTCACTAACGCCCCGTACAACAGTTTCATTCCACAAAAATCCGAGCGGATGGATGAGCTGGATGACATGCTAACCACCTTCGGCCGAACCATGCTTGGAATGACCGTTGGTTGCGCGCGTTGCCATGATCATCCGTATGACGATATCTCCACCGAAGAATACTATCGGATGGTGGCCATCTTCAACGGAACCACTCGCAAACACCGCTTCCTGGCGACCCATTGTGCCGAAGATTATGAACGGCGTTACGCGCCCATTGAGGAACTCCACGACGCGATCATTCAGATGCTCATTGCCAAACGCATCGATGACCGAATCGAATCACTGGACTTTACTGCCGCAGAGAAGGATCTTCTGCGTGAACCCCTCGACCCCGACAACGAACAGCAACAGCGTCTGCTGGCCTCCTGCATGCGTTGCACGATGGTCACGGAGCTGGATGTCGATTTGGACATGGAACCTCTAGAGCGTGACCGCGCGCGTTTTGAAGCAACCTGGGAAGAATACCAGAGCCTCCTGGCTGCCTTACCACCCATGCCACCGCGCGGCCTGACACTCGCTGGCAGTGCGGTCAACCAGCAAGCCATCCTGGAGCGTGGTAATTTGGCACACGCGGGCGACCTTGTGGGACCGGGCTTTCTCGCCTTGGCCAGCGCCCGCCCTGTGACGTGGACGAACAACGAGTGGTTGCGGTGGAGCGAAGGTGCGCCGCAACCGCGTTCCGCATTAGCTCGCTGGCTAACCGACATCGAAGAGGGTGCCGGCAGTTTAGCGGCGCGGGTCATCGTCAATCGACTCTGGCAACACCATTTTGGGGAACCGCTCGTTCGGACTCCAAGTGATTTTGGCGCTCACGGCGATACACCTTCCCATCCACAGCTATTGGACTGGCTGGCTTACGAGCTTGTCTCCCATGACTGGAGTTTGAAACACATTCATCGATTGATCGTCACTTCGTCGACCTATCGCCAAAGTATTCAAATCACCTCTCAAGCAAGGGAACAAGACCCACTCAATCGCCTCTTCGGACGCCGCACTCCACGCCGAATGACCGCCGAAATGCTGCATGACAGCATGCTGACCGCCGCAGGCGCCCTCAATCACGAAATGTACGGTCGCTCCGTCATCCCTCCGATTCCTCAGGAAGCGATTTACAACACCCAGGATTCACCCGCCTATACGTGGCCCGCAGAAGCGGAAGGCAGCGATCAGTTGAAACGGCGCGGCGTGTACACAATGAAGAAACGGACCATCCCCGTTCCCTGGAACCGCTTGTTCGATGCAACCGACGGAACGGTGTCATGTGAGCAGCGAAAACAGACCACCATTCCGACGCAGGCGCTGGCCTTGCTCAACGGTGACTTCGCACGACGACAAGCCCGCAGGATGACCAAGCGTCTCCTGGATTCCCATCCAGATGCGACTCGACAGACGCTGATCAAACACGCCTTCCTGATCACCTTTTCCCGCGAACCCGATGCTACGGAATCGCAGCAGGCGATCGCTTTTCTGGACCAGCAGAGTGAGGAAGGCAGCAGCACCGCAACCGCCCTTACGGAACTCTGTCACGTGCTGATGATGACCAACGAATTCCTGTACTACGACTAACCACAGAATCACGAGACACCGTCTCTGCCAACGCCTGAGAATATCGAGATGCAAACGCACGTCGCTCCGAACCGCACCCATCTTGGCCGACGAGAATTCCTGCTCCGTGCTGGAACCGGCTTCGGTGCCGTCGCTCTGGGATCCGTTTTACAACAAGACGGACGACTTCCGGTCAGCCAGGCTCNGGCGGCGTCTCCCGCCCAACTGCCCAAAGCCAAGTCCGTAATTTGGCTGTTCATGAATGGCGGCCCTTCTGGTATCGACCTCTTCGACTACAAACCCGCCTTGTCCAAATGGGACGGAACATTCCATCCGGGAGGCGTCAAGTCGCTATTCCCGCATCCGGGTCCCATCATGGAATCNCCGTTTAAATTCCGACAACACGGCCAGTCCGGCGCCTATGTATCCGACGTCTATCCGCACATTGCTCAACATGTCGACGACATGGTCTTTCTCAAAGCATGCACATCGACTGAACTGAACCACACCCCTGCCTGCTACATGGTNAACACCGGTGCAAACCGAGTCGGCGCACCCAGCTTCGGATCGTGGACCACCTACGGCATGGGNACCGAAAACGAGAGCATGCCGGGATTCGTCGTCATGTTTGATCCTGAACGAACCCCGGAAGGTGGTGCGAATCTGTGGGACTCCGCCTACCTGCCCGGAGAACATCAGGCCGTGCCGATGCACCCCACCGCATCGCCTATTTCGTACCTCAAAGCACCAGCGGAACGCACCCCGAAGACGCAGAGGTCGCAACTTGACTTACTCAAGCAATGGAACCGGAAACACCTACAGCATCACCCTGGCGTACCTGCGCTGGAAACACGGATTCGCAGCTATGAAACCGCCTACCGAATGCAAACCGAAGTCCCGGAACTGGTCAACGTAGCTGACGAAACAGCAGCCACTCAGGATTTATATGGCCTGAATGATCCTCGCTGCGAGTTGTTTGGACGCCAATTACTCATGGCCAGACGGATGGTGGAAAGTGGCGTCCGCTGCATCCAGATTTATCACGGCGGTTATCCGGACAACTGGGATCATCACGAAGACCTCGCCGAAGGCCATACCAGCTTGTGCTATTCGTCCGATCGACCCATCGCTGGCCTGTTGGCAGACCTGAAGCAACGTGGCCTGCTCGACTCAACGCTCATCGTGTGGGGTGGAGAATTCGGCCGCCTACCCACATCGCAAGACCGCACTGGCCGCGATCACAATCCGTTTGGCTTTGCCATGTGGCTGGCCGGCGGAGGTGTCAAAGCGGGTACCAGCCACGGTGAACTCGACGAATTGGGATACAAACCGGTTCAAGATGCGACCAGTATTCATGACGTCCATGCCACCATCCTGCACTTGATGGGCATTGACCCGGATGCCTTGACTTTCTATTGGAACGGACGTGAGCAAAGCTTGACTAACGGCTTGGGGAACATAATCCATCCGATCGTTGCTTAAAACAGAATCGGCCCAAGTCGCATGTCCTTGCCGCCGACTGCATTTTCCAGCCTTTCTTTTTATTTCACTTAACCTGACTCAGCCTTCGTGGCGGGAAAAAACTAGGCTTGCATACGATGGGGCAAATCGGCGAAAAGTGTCCGCCGAATAGAATTGAACAGAATCAGTCCAGCTAGACGCACTTCATTCTGAGGCCAACCATGACACCCATCCGATCCAAGCTCCGACGTATCGCAGGTGACAAGGGTGCGGCAACTGTCGAATTTGCCTGCCTGCTTCCCGTCATCTTACTGCTGATGGCCGGCGGTATCGAACTTGGACGCGGCGTGATGGTCCGCCACATTCTCGAAGAAGCCGCGCGTGCCGGTTGCCGAGTCGCTGCCATGGACAATGGTAGTGCCGCCGACGCGGAAGCGATCGTTGAGCAAGCTCTCGAAGCAGCCAATATCACGGACTACACCATCGATATCCAACCCGACCCCCCGGAAAACCTCGATTTCTTCGAGCCGGTTACCGTGACAGTCACCACCTCGTACGCCCATGTTTCCTGGCTGTCCTTCGGTTTCATGGAAGGGGCTTCGATCCAAGGCAAGTGCGTGATGCCAGCCGAAGGCGACGCCTCCGGTGCGATCAATACCACCAAGAAATCGACTAAGAAATCGACTAAGAAGGCCACGAAGAAGAATAAGAAAACGAAGAAAACGAAGAAGAGTAATTCCAAGAACAATTCGAAAAACAACTCCAAGAACAATTCGAAGAGTAACTCCAAGAACAATTCGAAAAACAACTCCAANAANAATTCGAAGAGTAACTCCAAGAACAATTCGAAAAACAACTCAAAAAATGGCTCCAAGCANAGCTCGAATAGCAACTCCAAGCACAATTCCAAAAACGGCTCCAAGCACAACTCGAAGAAGAAAAAGAAGAAGAAGAAAAAGAAATAGCACGCAGGACACTGGGGCGGGTATCCCCTGCTGTTTCTTTCCGGACTCTTCCCCAACCCCCACAACGCAACCAGGAAACTTCCGCGAGTCCAAGTCACGCTGCACGCATCGCAGCAACTCGCAATAACCACATCAACCATCTCATCCAGCAGACCGGCCTTCAGTGCCAAGCATGATCCTGCTCGACGCCCAATGGGAGATTCCACATGCCTCAGCGCACACAACTTCGCCGTGGTGCCACCACCATTACGATGACAGTTCTACTCTCAGTGGTGTGTGCCATCTTGATGCTGGTTGTTGAATTGGGCCGCATGCAAGTCGTCAAATCGGAAATNCAAAACGCCGTTGATGCNGGGGCNTTNGCNGGTGCACTCAAGTTTCGGCAAAATTCATCTGACGTCACGGGAGCCTTGAACGAGGCCGAACGNTATGTGCAATTGAATCATGTGGGAATCACACAACTCATCGGAGCAGACGCCATTGTGGCCCAAGCAGGGTTCTGGGATATCACGCAAGAAACATTCACACCGACCAACGTCTCGCCGAACTCGATTCGCGTGCAGGCAACACGACTGGATGAACCGTTTTTCCTGGCGTCACTCTTCGGCAAAACTAACTTCTCCGTTCCCGCATCCGCCGTCGCTGCGATCGGCAACACCTCACTCGACGTGATGCTTGCCGTGGACCTGGCCAATTCGATGGGAGACGACGGCAAGATCGAAGCTCTGCAGACAACGCTGCCCTTTTTCGTCAACTTGTTCGACGGACTTGGCGGCAACGACCAAATTGGCGTGATGGGAATCTCTGCCGACCCCGGATCATACAATCCAGCTGCCCAGGGCCACGGTGGCGTGATCTACACACCGGCAATGTCATGCGGAGATGATTTTGTTGGCGTGCTTGAGAGCGGTCTGACATCCAACTTCACAGCACTGAAAAATAACGCCCTTAACACCAACGCTTTAACCGCTGGCAAATACGGCAACTCCTCTCACTCGTCCCATCCGGTCGTCAACGCTCATCGTTTCAATCATGCCCTGCGAGACTCAGCAGACTACCTCATGAACGGGCCTGCNGGGCGCAATCAGGCGACCAAGGTCATTGTGCTTTTGACGGATGGCAACCCGTCGGCACCCCCTTCTTCAGCCATTTCATCGACAACCATGAGCACAGCCACGACCCAATGCCGCATTTTTGTCGTCACCGTGGGTGACAATGCAAATACCGGCGCCATGGGACATCTGGCAGATGCGTGTGGTGGCGAACATTTAATCGCTACTGGATCCAACGAGACCGAATTGACCGCCAGCCTCAAAACGGCCCTCGGCAAAGTGACCTCCGCCATCAAACGGTCGTCCATCGTCCAGTAAGCTTCGCTCCCTCACGGTCACCCCGAACGATCTTTCCGGAACCGCCGTCGTCCTGCCAGTCACTTACAAATGGACGGGCACAAATCGCTGTTGTTCACCTGAGCGCAATGGAGGTAGCGGGTCGATCCACGGAATCTCCGTATTGCTGGCATGCAGTTCCGCAACACGTTGTTTGAAACGAGGTATGACTTTGGAAAGTGCCTCGCGTTCTCCGGTGGCACGATGTTCTATCCCCTCCAGATTCGCAACTCGCGCAGACACTCCTTGTTCGTCGTGAGCTACGTACACGATGCAGGTAAACACAGGCACCTCGTCCACTTCGCTCGCAGCGAGCGCGTGCAACGCAGGCGACTGCGTTGTGTCTTGCCCGACTGGTGCCTTTGCCTGAATCGCACTCGCCACCGCCGCCTTCACGGNNGTGTCGCCTTGCGTCACATCGAACTGGCGCCCCTTCGCCGCGGGCAAATCGATCAACTCTGCAATCACAACAGCAACGTCCCCCCGTGAGATTTCATTGCGTGGCAATTCTTCNGCGAGAGCAATCTGTCCTGTAGGTGGCTCGTTCACCAATCGGCCAGGGCGAAGAATGAGGTAATCCAAGCCACTTTTCCGGAGCGCTGCATCTGCCTCAGCTTTGGCGCGTAAATAGGCTTGAAAAACTTCGTCGCCGCGGGGAACTTCCGCCTGCATCGCACTAATCATCAGATAGCGTGCGTCCCAGGTTCGCGCTGCATCGATCAGTTTCAAGGCTCCGTCGCGGTCCATCGTTTTCTTGCGAGCTTCCCCGCTACCTGGCCCTGCTCCGGCAGCAAACACAATCGCATCTGCTGAGGGGACAACGTCGACGACGGACTGATCACTCTCCAAGTCACAAACGACCGGTGTGGCACCNGCGGCGCTCACCGCATCGGCTTGNCGNGGATCACGGATCAGTCCCAACACCTCATGTCCACGCGCCGTGAGCAACGGATGCAATCGCCTGGCAATCTGACCATGTCCCCCCGCAACAACAATTCGCATATCCATCTCCACGCATTCAATTCAACTCTCGNTCTTNCCCATGCTGGGTATCGCGAGCCATCACAGCAGGTCCGACACTAAGACGACGGCTTCTTGTTCTTTCCGCCTTTTGGCTTTCGAGACGATTTCCCCGGCGAGGACGCTGCATGCTCACTTTTCCACAACACAATTTGCTGCACGTCATTTTTCGCTGGCGGTCCAGCGGTACTTCGACCGCGTTGAACATCCGACGTTAACTCGTTCAACAACCGTTGGGCCACTGCGGGCTGCTCCAGGTACAGGTTCGTCCGCTCGCCGGGATCGGCTTCCAAGTCATACAACTGTGCCACTTGGGCATCTTTGGCAACTTGGTTCTCGCGCGGCGCAGTCCAACCTCCTGAACCACGTGCCAAAATCAGTTTCCACTTTCCCGTGCGATAGGCAAAATGGCCGCTAAACGAATGGTGCACCACCCCTTCACGCGTCGAAGCGATCGGCCGCTGATGCAAGGCAGGCAAGAAGCTCACACTATCTTCCGAAGTCCCCGGCGGAACGGCTTTCCCCACGATCTCGGCGACGGTCGCAAACAAGTCAGTCAAACAGATCAGTTCCGAACACGTCGTTCCTGGCTGCACCTGACCGGGCCAGCGGACGATGAACGGGATACGGTGTCCACCGTCCCAAATATCCGCTTTCGAACCACGCAGATGGGCACTGACCAGATGCCCTTTGGCTCGCAGTTCAGGAATCCCGGCGGCCTTGGAACAGCCGTTATCGCTGGTGAAGATCACCAATGTGTTGTCCGTCATCTTGTGTCTCGCCAACGCCTTCGACACGGCCCCCAAGACGTGATCCGTCTGCATGACAAAGTCCCCGTAGCTACCGAGGCCACTCTTACCCTGCCATTCAGGGGTGGGAACGATCGGCGTGTGCGGTGACCCCAGTGGCAAGTAGAGAAAAAACGGTTGGTCGCTGGACGCCCGCGAATCGATGTACTCCACCGCTTTCCGCGTCAAACGCGGCAACATGTTGATCACTGCGTCATGCTCAACGACCCGGTCATTTTCGATCACGGCTTCCATATTCCGAGCGTGATGGAACCCGTGATAAAAATCGAATCCTCGATGCACTGGTCCATCCGGAATTCGCGCGCCGATGGGAGGTGTCTTGTGCTGCTGCTTCCGATAACGTTCGCCGGTCTCGGGATTCACGTATTCGAAATCAAGATGCCACTTTCCAATGGCTGCGGTGGCATAACCTTGCTGTTTCAAAAACCCGGCAACCGTCATGCGTTTCGCGTCAATCAGACTCGGTGCAAATCCGGTCACCACACCTTTCTGCAGACGGGTGCGCCAACTATAACGCCCCGTCATGATGCCATAGCGAGTCGGAGAACAAACGGACGAACCAGAGTGTGCATCGGTAAACACCAGCCCTTCAGCGGCCAGTCGATCGGCATGGGGCGTTGGTATTTTGCTAGTCTCGGGCGCCAAGCAGTGAACATCACCGTAGCCCAGATCATCACAAATGATGTACACAATATTTGGCTTGGTTTCAGCTTGCAGCAGTGGTGCCGCCAAAACCATCGTTAGCAAAACCATCGTGAGCAAAACCAGTAAACGCTTCATCGTTGTCTCCTTGCCCATTTCAAACACCTTGTGTGCTGGCCGACCCACCCATGTCGTCCCCGGAATCTCTAGCTCAGATTCCCAACTCTTCTTTGGCCGAGGCAAAACATTCTACGGCGAACCGCAAGTCATCGGTTGTATGTGCGGCCGAGATTTGAGTCCGAATTCGCGCCTTACCCTGAGGTACCACCGGGTACGAGAAACCAATGACATACACGCCTTTTTCCAACAACAGGTCGGCCAAACGAGATGCCAACTGAGCCTCGCCCAACATGATCGGAACGATCGGATGCTCGCCGGGAAGAATCTCGAAACCAAGCGTCGCCATCTGTTCACGGAAAAACCGCGTATTGGCTTCCAATCGATCGCGCAGCTCGGTCGACTCGCTGAGCAATTCCAAGGCGCGGATCGATGCCGCCACAATCGGGGGCGCCACCGAATTCGAAAACAAGTAAGGGCGAGAACGTTGACGCAGCAAATCGATGATCTCCTGGTGACCGCTGGTATAACCGCCGCTGGCGCCACCCAACGCTTTCCCCAGCGTCCCAGTCATGATATCGATACGTTCCATCACATCGCAGTACTCATGCGTACCGCGTCCGCGAGCCCCCATGAAACCGACGGCATGGGAGTCATCTACCATCACCAGCGCATCATGTTTGTCAGCCAAATCACAGATGGCCGCCAACTTGGCGACATACCCGTCCATCGAAAACACCCCATCCGTCGCAATCAGGCGGAAACGCGCATCACTTGCTTCCTGCAATTTGGCCTCGAGGTCATCCATATCGCAATTGCGGTAACGAAAACGACGCGCTTTACAAAGACGCACACCATCGATAATCGAGGCATGGTTCAGCTCGTCAGAAATAATCGCGTCCTCCGGCCCCAGCAACGTTTCGAACAAACCACCATTGGCGTCAAAACACGAGGTGTACAGAATCGTATCGTCTGCTCCCAGAAACGTGCTAATACGCGATTCCAACTCCCGGTGAATAGACTGAGTCCCGCAAATGAATCTCACCGATGACAAGCCATAGCCCCAACGGTCAAGTCCTTCATGTGCCGCTTTGACTACCTCGGGGTGTTCGGCAAGTCCCAAGTAATTATTCGCGCACATGTTCAAAACTTGAGGACCGTCGGCAACTCGAATGTGCGCGTCCTGCGGCGTGGTGATCGTCCGCTCGCTCTTATAAAGCCCCGCTTCGCGGATGTCCGTCAAGTTACTTCGGATGTGTTCGATAAATCGATTGTTCACGATGCGTTCCAATTCAAAATCACTTTGCCAGACTGCCCGGACTGCATCACCTCAAATCCTTTTTCAAATTCAGTGTAATGCATCCGATGGGTGACGACCGGTGAGATATCAAGACCACCTTGCAACATCACCGTCATCTTGTACCAGGTCTCGTACATCTCGCGCCCGTAGATCCCTTTAATCGTCAGCATGTTAAAGACCACCGTATTCCAGTCGATCGCCATTTCCTCGGTGGGGATCCCCAGCATCGCGATCTTACCGCCGTGACTCATGTTATCGAGCATTTCACGAAACGCACCGGGATTACCTGACATCTCCAAACCCACATCAAAACCTTCGGTCATCCCCAGCTCTTGCTGAACATCTGCCAGAGATTCACTTCGCACATCGACCACGCGCGTCGCTCCCATCTGACGGGCCAATTCCAAACGCCATGGATTAACATCCGTCNCGACGNCGAAACGTGCGCCAGCATGCTTGACCACGGCGGCCGCCATGCAGCCAATCGGGCCGGCACCTGTAATGAGGATGTCCTCACCCAAGATCGGGAAACTCAAAGCCGTATGGACCGCATTTCCAAACGGGTCAAAGATCGCCGCAATGTCATAATCGATCTTGGAGTCATGATGCCAGACGTTCGTCATGGGCAGCGCAATGTACTCAGCAAACGCTCCCGGGCGATTGACGCCGATCCCTTTGGTGTCTGCACAGAGATGCCGCCGTCCGGCAAGGCAGTTGCGGCAACGGCCGCAAACCACATGACCTTCTCCGCTGACGATGTCTCCCGGACGGAAATCCGAGACATTCGCTCCAACTTCGACAATCTCGCCGACGAACTCGTGCCCCACGACCATCGGAACGGGAATAGTGTTCCGAGCCCACGAATCCCACTGATAGATGTGCAGGTCCGTGCCACAAATCCCCGTGCGATCCACCTTAATCAGCACATCATTGATGCCGAATTCCGGCTCCGGCACGTCGGTCAGCCATAATCCTGGCTCGCTGTGTTGTTTTGCAAGTGCTTTCATCACTCGTCCCGCTGGCTGAACCATCGATCGAAGCTGGTCACATGGCCAAGATGAGATGCCATACGAATCAGGGGATGACTTTGATTCTAGCCGTTTTCTGGTTGGGCGATAGAACGGACTCTCCACTTCAGCCAGGAGTCACAGGAAAACCACCATCGGCTAACCTCTGATGCCTTCTCGCCCCACATCACACCAAGCGGCTAGAATAAGCACCACGCCCCGGCATCCGCTTTCTATTCAGGACTTCCCATGACACCGCATGAACTGATCAGCGAGCACTGGTATTGGATTCGACGCGAGGATGGCAGCTTGGCACCCTATCGATTCCATCGTTTGCGACACGACCACAAGCGGAATTTACTCGTCGGCGACTTTTACGTTGGCAGCTTCCTGCAATCGTTCCTCCCCCGCCAAGTGGTGGGTGAAGCCATGATGCCCGCCTCCGATGCGGCCGACAGGTTGCCTTCGNAATCGTGAAGCTGTTTCCCCCATCCTTCAGCCTACAACGAACGCATCCAGCGTCCGGTGACCTGCAATCACTCCCAGGGTGACGCAGGCGACTCGGACGCCCGCAACCAAGGGTGTCTTTACGGAGCCACTTGTCGCCGGAACGAAAACGCTTACAGTAGAGGCTTTCGCACACACCCAGGAGACGTTCCATGAAACTTAAAGGCAAGACTGCAGTCGTCACGGGAGGCGCCACGGGTATCGGTTGGGCGATTGCACAAGCGTTGGCGACGGAAGGCTGCCGTGTTGCCATCGCCGGGCGCACCGAAGTCAAACTGCGCGAGGCAGTCGAATCATACTCCGGCTCGAATTCGATCAGCTACCATCGTGTGAATGTAGCTCACCGCGCCAGCGTCAATCGACTGTTTGGCTGGGCCATGAAACAGTTCGGCCAAGTTGATATTCTGGTCAACTCGGCAGGGCTCAATATCAAAACACGGTCGATGGCCGAAATGGAACCCGCTCAATGGGACAAGGTGCTCGCGGCGAACGCCACCGGAGCATACAACTGCATGTACGCCGTGCTCCCCCAAATGCGGGAACGGCAAGACGGCTTGATCATTAACGTCTCCTCCATTGCCGGCCAACGGGCTTCCGCACTTGGCGGCGTGGCATACGCCGCGTCGAAATTTGCCATGACGGCGNTAGGAACTGCCGTCAACAATGAAGACAATGCCCACGGGATTCGCGTCACCAACGTCTATCCCGGAGAGGTCAACACCCCAATTCTGGAAAATCGGCCAGTGCCGGTGACTGACGAACGCAAAGCCGCCATGCTCCAACCCGAGGATTTCGCCGAGGTCATTGTTGCCATTTGTAACTTGCCGCCGCGCGCGAATGTCTCCGACATTGTGATCAAGCCGACCGTGCAAGAATACGTTTGATCGCCAGCACCCGGTGCGGTTGTCACTTCCCTTTGGCTTGAGCCAGGAAAGCGAGCAGGTCACGCAGCTCGCGGTCGGTCAACGTCCGGACCAACCCGGTGGGCATCATCGACGTGCGCACTTCCCGACGAGCAACGATCTCTGACTTCAAAAAACTACGTTCTTGCCCTGATGCGTCACGGTAGTATTCGCGNCCACTGCGCCCCCCCTTTCGCAATGCGATTCCAGTGAACCGTTGGCCATCCTCGGTCTCGAGCGTCCACGGATAATACTGAGGTGAAACGTCACGACTGGGCTGCAGGACTGCCCGCAGCAGCGCCGTTGTCCCACCCTGATTGATGGCACTGAGGTCCGGACCGACAACATTCCCGCGCCCTGTGTGGCGGTGACATTTCGAACAGGTGCCGATGGCGCTGTGATAGAACAACCTTTGGCCTGCTTGCAGATCGACCGGCTCGGCGACACTCTCTAAATCCGCCAGCCACTGGGCTTCGCTACGCTCGATTCGTGCTTTGGTCGCCAACCGTTCGGGCGTTAGCGTCACATGCAAAAGTTCACGATTCTCCGGCGTCTCTAACTGTGCCAATGCTTGCTTTTGTGCCGTCGTAAGCGGCGCGAACCGGAGTGAGCGCAACACCTCAGATCGCAACGCCGGCGTGTTCGACGCGGCCAGCTCGACCAACGCCGGGATGGAATCCGGCAGGCCAGCCAGCCCGGCAACGGCCTCTAACCGCACCTCCAGCGGTTGCTGCGCGTCCTGGGCGACCTCCAGTAACACTTGCGGCGCCGTCGCCAAGGAACTTGTCGCCAAAACGCGCACCACTTCGCGCGTCATCAGCTCATCGTCCAGCGTCAGTAATTCACGCAATAGAGGCATCCCCAGCGCCTTGTACGTCCCGGGGATCAACCGCAACGCAAAGGCGCGCAGACGCGTGGGACTCTGTTGATCTCGCAAACGCTGCAGCAGGATCTTGGGGTCTTCTATACCAGCCCGTGGGTTGCCGTCCAAGGTATTCGCCGTGGCCATGGCGGCCGCAAAAATGCGGTACTCAAGATCTGGGCGCTGCAACACTCGGTCCACATCAGGCTTCAGAGCGGCCAGCTGTTCATCGGCGATCCAGCGCAGCGCTTCAAACTGCACCTCGGCATGTGTATCCGCCAGATAAACACGCGCAATTTCGTCCTGTTTCGGTTGCGAGAGACGAATCGCCAAGACCGCCAGTGCGCGCTCTGCTGGTGTCTTTCCCGGCAGGTTCTTCACGGTAACGTCCCGAAGTTCACGTGACAAAGCCCACAACGCGGCGCGTGAAACAAACGGATCGGATCCGGCCGCCAGTCGAAATAATTCCTCCACCGAAAACCTGCGTGTCCCCCCATAAAGTGCGCTCGCCAGCTGCGCCTCGGCCGTCGGTTGCGTGTCAGCATCAAGGTCGACGCCAGGTGTTTGCCGCAAGTCGATCTCCATTTTCCAGACACGGCCGTAACCATGTAACTCGTAGGAACCAAACACCCAATCGCAGAAATAATAAGTCACCTTGCCCGAGCCGCGCGTCGTACGCTGCTGGACGATGCAAGTCGGTCGAAAGTGATCCCCGCCTCGCACCAATTCAACTCGATTGGATGAGAAGCTGGCGCCCTGGGGAGTCAACGGAAAAAAATCAATCCGATGATCTGCCCACGAAGGGACAAGCAGACCGTTCGCTAGCGGAACAACCCCGCAGGGAGCCTCGCCGGTCGCTGTCACCATCGGAAGTGTTCCAGCCAATTCACCGTTCCAAGCAACAAAGGGATGGTAGGGAGCTCGACCGTACAACCGCTGGTAACCGTAATCCCCGCCCTCGACCACATGCAGTAGGCGACAGGGTGGACGTGCCCCAGGATCATTTTCAGCAGCAAACATCGTCCCATCTTCGCGGACACAAATTCCGAAGGGATTCCAGAACCCCTTGGCGATGCGTTCCAATCGTTTGCCATCGGGCGAGCATCGAAAGATCCCACCTTCGCCCGTGCCCTTAATCTCCACCCCATCCGTCCCCCTCAAGGTCCACTGTTTCCAGTAGTTCTCTCCCAGGGCAAAAATCAAATCACCCGACGGTGCCCACGCCATGCCAGCTAAACCGTTGTGAGGATAGTCCTCTTCCGTTTGCAACACAGCCACGTCCTGTTCCTCGTCGCCAACGCCATCCGCATCCGTATCGCGCACGCGCAGAATGCGATCACGCTCGGCAAGATACACCCACCCGTCACGACCTAACTCGAGGTCCATCGTCGCCGTGGTTTTGTTGTAAAACACCGATCTCTGACGCCCATCGGCGCTCAACACAATCACTTCATCGTGCTTGGGTCCGACATAGTCATCCGGTCGAAAATGCGTGTGACTGGAAACCACAAACACACGCCCCTGTGCATCCACATCGATCCCCGTCGGTGTCACGACTTGCGGATGCTGCGCGATCAGCGTCAGTTGCACGCCGTCGGCGGCTTGCAACTGAGGCGGTACGGGCGTCGCATCATAATCGCCTGGTATGGACCGCATCGCTCCTTGAGTATCCGCCGATAGCACAGGCTCATCGGCACTGCCGACAAGCGATAGCCAGAACCAAGCACAAGTGCAACAGGTTACGAAGGACAAGGATCTATAGCGGTGCATGAGAAACCTCTGGTCTCGAAAAGGGACAGCCGGACGTGGTTCAGTCTCGGTCGTCTATTCAGCTACGTCAATCCACCTCACCCCAGGATCCATCGAAGCGGGCTGCATCTGCGCGTGCTGACGCGTGCGTCGAATCATACGCATGGTGTGCTAACATACGGATACGACGCATTACACACGAGGTAAACCATGCCGTATATCAAGCCCGTCACGGAGTCGTCCGCACAAGGTACTGTCAAAGCGGTGTATCAGGCAGCGCAACAGCGCGCCGGAGGCATCGCCAACATCATTCGGATCATGAGCCGTGACGGCCGCACGCTGCAAGACTCCATGCAGTTTTACGTGGGACTGATGAAATCCCCAAACGCGTTGACCGTGGCACAACGCGAGATGCTGGCTACCGTGGTGAGCTGCGCCAATGACTGCTACTACTGAACGTTTTCTCATGCACGGGACTTCGGTCTGGAGTCCGACCACCCGGAAAACGCCACGCAACTGGCCTACGACTACCGTCTGGCCAAGCTTTCTTCGGCCGATCGAGCACTCTGCGATTACGCCGTCAAGTTAACCCTCTCTCCGGGTGCGATGACCGACGCCGACATCGAGGGTTTACGCCACCATGGCTGGAATGACGACCAAGTCACCATCGCCGCTCAGGTCATTGGATACTTCAACTACATCACGCGGATCGCCCAAGGGCTTGGAGTCGCTCCGGAACCGTGGATGCAAGTCCCCCGAGACCAATGGCTGAACAGCAAAGCAGACTTAAAAACCGAGCTGGGATCGTAAGCTTTCGCAGCCTCCATAGATGCGATCAAGGCGAGGCGGGTTCGTTGACGCATGCCGTCCACGAGTCCCTATCTTGCGCGTCGCGGTGTCCCATCGGCAAAAACATCTCCCTTGGCGGCCTGCCTCAACACCTTGCCCAACNGATAACGCCCGCTGCCGGGTTGGNCTGCTGGCTAACCGCGTTCGTCGCCGGCTGCCGCAACAGGTAACCACTCCCAGTCGGAAAACATTGCCGCCTGCCCCACGTACTCGTCGGCTTCGGACAGAAGATTCCAAACGATTGCCTGCCGAATCAAAAACCGCTTACCGGTGCGACTGATCCGAATGCCACTGTAATCATCCACAAACCCATTGGCGGTCGTCCGCGCCAATAATTGGGCTCGTTCGTCGCGGTGCATCGGTTCAGCAGTTAAACGTGAGGGGATCGATGTCAACGTGTCAAAGTCCATCTCCCAGAGTTGCAACGCGGCTTGATTGCCGTAGTTGAGTATCGGGTCCTCTTGAACCCCATGAGAAACCACAACACAAGGCGCCGTGAACAGCATCTCTGCTTGCGTTTCGGTAGATTGCGCTCGCTTGACCAGATCTCGCCCCAACCACCGCTGGAACGAATTCAACAAGAGCTGAGTGTGCTCTCGTATCGCCGGTTGTCGCCAGGGATCCGCTGGCAGTTCGCTGGGATTATTTGCGTTTGTCATGACCTTGGCCTCGGTGCGGCCTACGGTTTTGGCTGCTTCTGCTTCGGCTTTTTTTTCATTGCTGCATTCGGAGCATTCTTTTGCGGCAACCATTTGGCAAGTTCGACTTTGGTCTGCCGATGCGTTTGGTCATCCGCCAGGTTTGTCCACTCCATCGGATCCTTCGCATGATCGTACAGNTCCTCACTGCCGTCGGCATATCGGATGTAGCGAAATCGCTCACTTCGGACCGCATGATTATCTTTCCCATGAGTCGTGATTGCCGGGTACGACCATTCCGCTTGCGGGTTCTGCAACAGCGACTTGAGACTCCGCCCTTCCAGATGCTTTGGCGTGGGAAGTCCACAGACGTCGGCCAAGGTGGGGTAGATATCAACAAATGAAACGGTCCGCAAACATCGCCCCTGCGAGCGGGTCATCCCCGGGACGTAGATCATCAAAGGTGCACGATCGGCTTCTTCCCAAAGGCTGAATTTGCGCCAATGCTGTTTTTCACCCAGATGCCAGCCATGGTCACCCCACAAGATCACCACCGTGTTGTCCGCATAATCGCTCGCATCCAACGCGGCGATCAAACGCCCCACCTGAGCATCCGCAAAGGCAATACTGGCAAGATACCCCTGCACGGCGCGACGCCAGTTGTTGGTTTGTGTCACCTTGCGATGATCTCCATCTGGCTTGGCCATTTTCTTGCCTGCAGCTGGCACATCCGCCAAATCGTCCCCGCGTACTTTGGGCAGCGTGATCGAATCGAGCGGAAACATGTCGAAGTACTTTTGCGGTACGTACCACGGCAAGTGCGGTCGAAAAATTCCGCAAGCCAGAAAGAACGGTTTGTCGTGTGATTTCCGCAGTTCACCGATCGCCCAATCGACGACGCGATGGTCGTTCATTTGTTCGTCGCGAACAGGCACCGGTCCCCAGTCAAAATGCGCGGTGCGGGGAATGCCATTCACGGGCCGTGTTGCGGGGAGTGGATCACTTCCTTTGCGAAAATACTCGTGCCACGATGCATCGTCGTCAAATCCTCCGTGATAGATTTTGCCGCCGCCAACCGCACGGTAACCGTGCCGCATGAAATGCTGCGGCAACGTCACAATCTCCGGCATCGCCGGTCGCCAAGGTTGCGCATTGAGATAGACGCCCGACGAAGAAGGACGAATCCCCGTCATCAGCGCGGCACGGGACGGATTGCAAGCCGGTGCGGCACAATAGGCCCGCTCGAACAGCACACCACGACCGGCAAGCGCATCAAGATGGGGGCTCTTCGTATCGGGATGGCCTCCCAAACATTGAATCCAATCATTCAGATCATCCACGGCAATGAACAAAACGTTCAGCGGTTTCCGCTCAGCAGCTGACAGCCTGACCTGCGGACCAACGAAGTACATACAGCAGACGAGTAAGAAAGCTGGGAGGAATTGCTTCATGATGTCTGTCTCCAGTTGAGGTCCAGCACGTCTTCGTCCATTTCCCTGCAGGTCATGGAACTGCCACACGAGGGCTACGAGTCCCCATTCGCTGACTCTCCAAGCTCAGGCCAGGATCGCTCACTCCACCGGGAAACCACGCTTGCGCAATAACGCACGGGTATCCACGTCTCGCCCGCGGAACGCACGAAAACCGTCCGCCGGATCAATCGTATCTCCCACAGAAAACACGCTCTTGTACAAACGGTCCGCCACATCACGATCGTAAAAACTCCCGGCGTCTTCAAAGACTTCAGCAGCATCCGCCGTCAGTGCATCGGACCACAGGTAGCTATAGTAACCGGCGGAGTACGCGTCGCCGGCAAAGATGTGCTGGAAGTGCGGTGTTCGATGCCGCATGACAATCTCACGAGGCATCCCCAACTCGACCAACGCTTCTCGTTCGAACGTGTCCGGGTTGATATCCACTTCTCCAGCCAAATGCAATTTCATGTCGACCAAGGCACTCGCCAGATATTCCACCGTAGCGAAACCTTCATTGAACGTTGCGGCACGTTGAATTTTATCCAACAGCGCTTGCGGCATCGGTTGGCCGGTTTCATAGTGCACAGCGTACTTGTTCAATACCTCGGGCGTCGACAGCCAGTGCTCCAGCAACTGCGAGGGAAACTCAACATAGTCACGGGCAACCGAGGTCCCCGATTGCGAAGGATATGTCACTTCGGAACAGAGCCCATGCAGAGCGTGTCCGAATTCGTGGAACAAGGTCTCCGCGTCGTCCCAGGAAATCAGCACGACCTCTCCTTCAGCCCCCGGTACAAAATTCGAGTTATTCGAGACGATCGTCGTCACGGGCGTCTTGATGTTCTCCTGCGCTCGATAGTCGGTCATCCAAGCGCCGCTCCGCTTGCCTTCGCGGGCGTAAGGATCGAGGTACCATAGGCCGACATGCGTGCCATCCTGCTTCGTCACTTCCCACACGCGCACATCGGGGTGGAACACGGGCACGTCGTTGACAGGCCGATAGCGAAATCCAAACAGTTCGCCCGAAGCCCACATCATCGCCTCGCGCAGTTTTTCCAACTGCAAATACGGTTTGACCTCATTGAAGTCGAGGTCGTACTTTGCTTTGCGAACCTTCTCGGCATAGTAGCGATAATCCCAAGGCTCAATCGTGATCTTGTCGCCCTGTTCATCAGCAACCTTTTGCATGTCCGCCACTTCTTCGCGAACTCGGGCAACCGCCTTGGGCCAAACCTTCATCATCAACGCCATAGTCGCTTCGGGCGTCTTCGCCATGGTCGGTTCTAAACGCCAGTGCGCATGCGTTTCATAACCTAACATCTTTGCCCGCACGGCACGTAACTTGAGGATTTCCGCAATGATGGTGTTGTTGTCATGCTCGTCACCATTGTCTCCGCGGTTGTAATACGTCCGCCAGACTTGCTCACGCAATTTGCGATTGTCGGCATATGTCAAAAATGGATCCATCGATGAACGCGTATTGGTCACCGCCCACT
Organism: Blastopirellula sp.; assembly: GCA_002701545.1. Taxonomy (GTDB): domain Bacteria; phylum Planctomycetota; class Planctomycetia; order Pirellulales; family Pirellulaceae. The sequence continues at coordinate 49,485 of NZVR01000051.1, forward strand.
TGCCTTCCTGCCCGCGATCTTTGGCCGCCTTGGCCATCGCCGAAACAACACTGTCTGGCAANCCCGCCAAGTCGTTTCGGTTATCAATCCACGTAACGTAACCCTGCTCGTCAGACAGGACATTCTGACTGAAATCCGTAAACAGGCTCGCTAAACGCTGATTGATCGTAGTCAGCTTCGTTTTCTCCGCAGCACTTAACTTGGCTCCCTTGCGCACAAACGTCTTGTAACGGTCTTCGACAAGACGCTGCTGGGCAACCGTCAATTGCTGAAACGCGTCGCCCTCGTAGACAGCTGCAATCCGCTGGAACAACTTTTCGTTCTGTGTGATGCGATCGGAATGCTGCGACAGTTTCGGTGAGACAGCGCGCTCGATATCCGGCAGGGGACCGACATTCAAATTCGATGAATGGACACCAAACAACGCACTCAAACGCTGCAGCTCCCGTCCTGTTTGTTCGAGAGCCACGATCGTATTCTCAAACGTCGGCGGTGCAGTCTCATTGGCAATCTCGTTGATCTCCTGTTCCGCAGATGCAATCGCTGCATCAAACGCCGCCACAAATTGATCGGGCCGCACTAAGTTCCAAGGCGGCACGCCGCCATAAGGACCACGCCAATCCTGCAACATCGCCTGCATGGCAATCGTACCTCCATTCACTTTCTCTTGACCCTTGTTGTCTTGCCCTTGGATCGAACTCCCCAAGCCGATGATCAAGGCGCTACTGACGGTTACCCCCACAGCCCAACGGCAAACTGCCAGACGCCAAAGAGAAGAACGCTTTTCCATCAGAGTTTTCTCGCATTGAGATAGAGATCGGGACGCGCTCTATCATGGAGGGCTGGCTTCGGCACCGCAACGGGGCACCCTGCGTGAGGGCCTGCATGACCAGCTCCCGCCACCTGACAACTCGCGCGCACGACAACCTACGTCTCAGGTACAGTGCTTAAAACACCGAGGAATTGCCCATTTTTTCCTAGAATTCGTGCTCGCCAGCCGCCCCGCCTCAGACCACGGAAAGCAAGGTGCTATTCAGCTTCATGCGAGTCGTCGTNGGTCCGACGATCGCTCGGGTGCCACAGCGGGAGTCCCATACGCACGCGTTCAGCGAGGACTTGCAGCTTTTCATCCGTACCTGGCAATGCGACGGTCGAATCGTATTCGGCTGCCCCGTCGTGATCTGGTTCGTAGTCCCAAACACCCTGTCTGATCGCATCAAGTACAGATTCCGGCACGTCACCCTCCTAATGTTTCACGCATGTGAGATTTACTGAGCTAATCAAAGTCAGAACTGCGCTTCAAATCTGAGTCGCTCTGCTCACATTGAATGCGGTGAGTCAGTATCGAGATGCAAAATACAAAAGTCAAGCAAATCCCAAAAGAAAAACGGAGGGCGAAAAGAAAGCAGAATACGCTGTCTTGACAGGCGAGTTTAACTTTGGTTCACACGCGTTCGACTCTGCAACATCGCCTTCACCGCGCGGACTTTTTGGGCGTCGATATCACACGTACGTTCGCCTGCACACACGGCACCACGCACCGCAATAAAATCTGGCTCGACTTGTTGCGCCTGACACAGCGCGTCGCCTGCCAGACTCCCTGCGAGCACAGCCAGCAGGTGGTGACGTCGACAACGATCAACTATTTTTTGCAACTGCGCGACGTCAAGAAAATCGAGCAAGGTTCCTTGTTGTTTATCGTAGGTATCAATTAACAAGCCTTGGCATTCCAGTCGCGTCGCATGATACAAGACGTCATCAACAGGCGGCGCGTCACACGTTTGCCAATCGGCATACGCCACCGCCACACGGCCCACGTGGTTGGGCAATCGCTGCAGTTCATTTTCCCATTGCTGTGGCCAGTCTTCGACGCGCGCGCACCCGGCCAGCCCAAGTTTCGCAAAGCGAATTCCAGCAAAGTCAAACGCCTCGTTCCAACGATCTTTCTCCAGCAACTCACCTAGCGCAACGCTGAGTGGCAAGCGTCCTCTAACCTGACTGCGAATCTTGGCAATCGTTTCATAATCCGCGCGGCCCAAGGAACCACGCGAGGGGTCTTTGACGTCCACCAGATCGACGTCAGAATCCAGTACGGCTTGTGTTTCTTTTACGTTCCGTACACTCACCAGCAACCCTGTCATGGCGTCGCACCTTTCTCTGACAGCGCACGCCGTTCTCGTCGAATGGCTGCAAGTCGTGAATTGAGCTGCTGCAGGAGTTCAGGTCGCAGTGGTTCACACCATGTACCACGAATGGTGATGTAGCCATCGGTCCAAGCACCCAAGGCAGGCCGCACATCGACCTCGTGCCAATCCTTGGCACGTTCTGCCAGGCGCACAACGACGGTCGAAGCCTCACGCTCTTCTTCCGCCACTTCAGCGGACGCTTGCCCCAGAAAAAAAACTTCGACCACCTCGATGGGGACGCGAATCGGCGCACCGCTGCGCAAGTACACCAGCAAGTGCTCGTCTTCGTAAGCCAAGCGGGGAATGTGGATTGCCCGCCACAACAGCCATGTTCCCACGAGCCCCCAACTGGCAAACAACAAGCTGGTTAGGCGAACCCAATTCCAACCTTGGGCCAGGGTCACACCCAACACAATCACACTCAACAGGGTCACACCTGCAGGTATCACCATGCTGATCCACAGCACTCTTCGGTTGGGTCCAAGCCAAATCTCGCGCATTGCTCACTTTCCAATACGATGCGGAAAGTAATCTAACAGAAGGGACTCGCTTGCGGCAGGGAGGAGCAGATAGCCATAGTCGCCTTGCGGGGTTTGAGCTATGATCGGGGCCAGTGCGATCCCCAGTAAGTGGAAAAACGAGTGCAATACGAAAACATCACCACCGACTCCCAGTTGCGAGAGTTTTGCAAGAAACTGTCGGATTCCAAGCTAATTGGGTTTGATACGGAGTTCGTGTCCGAAGACTCCTATCGACCCCATCTTTGTTTGATCCAGGTCGCTTGTGCTCATGGACTGGCAGTGATCGACACGATTGCCCTCCCTGAGGTCGGGGCTTTCTGGGAAGCGATCACGCAACCGGGTCACCGGACCATCGTGCATGCTGGCCGCGAGGAATTCCGCTTTTGCTGGCAAGCGACCGGCAAACGCCCGAACGACTTGTTTGACACACAAATTGCAGCGGGAATGATCGGCATGGAGTATCCAGCCGCTTACGGTTCCCTGATGTCCAAATTAGTGGGCAAGACGATCCCCAAAGGAGAAACTCGCACCAATTGGCGCAACCGCCCTCTCTCCGAACGCCAGATCGACTATGCGCTCAAAGACGTGGTCTATCTGGAAGACTTGTATCAAACCCTGACTTCCAAAATCGAAGCTCTGGGACGTGCCACCTGGGTACAGGACGAGTTCCAAGCCTGGCAAGACTTGGTGGAGGAAGCTGAATCATCGGAGCGCTGGCATCGACTGGGAGGGCTGTCCAACATGTCGCGCAGAAGCCTGGCGGTGGCTCGCAGCTTATGGCAGTGGCGCGAACGGACCGCCCAAAGTCGCAACTCGCCGCCGCGACGCGTCCTGCGCGACGACCTCCTGGTCGAACTCGCAAAACGCAAAACAGCAGACCCGAAACGCATTCGCGCGCTGCGCGGCATGGACCATCGAGGGGTACAGAAAAGCCTGCCGGAAATTGCCGCTTGTATCCAGGAAGCCCTGGCGATCTCCGACGACGATTGCCCAGCCTCGATTCGCTCCGGCAAATCCAATCAGCAAGCCAACCTGCTTTCCCAATTCCTCACCGTCGCGCTCAGCAGCATCTGCCGTGACGCGAAAATCGCACCCAGCATCGTGGGGACGGTGCAAGACATGCGGGATTTAGTCGCCTATCACCTCAAACCCGACTCCGCAGCCCCGCCCAAACTGGCCTCCGGATGGCGGGCGGAAATTGTGGGCAATGTCATCGAGCAACTGATGCACGGTCAACTGGCCATGCATGTCACCTCTCCCCAAGCGGAACAGCCCTTGGGCATCTCACCACGGTGACCCGACTCTCATGCAGCCAACGTCAACTTCACCTTAACGTCAACTTTCACGCTAACGTCAGCTTCACGTTAACGTCAGCGCCGCATTTTCAGCGCGAACTGCAGGAAAAGCCCAGCAGGCCGTGTTGCGCCAAGGCGTCGACAGTGGCTCGTTGTCGGGGATGGAAGCGATGGCTTTTCGGCTACTCTTCGTTCGGCATCTTAGCCGCTTGCTCTGCCAGAAGTTTGGCAATGCGGGGCCGCACTGACTGCAGCTTCTGCAAATCGAACTGGCGCCCCAGTGTGTTCCCCAGCCGGCGATAGATACCGGCCAGTTCCTCGGACCACTCGGCAGATACCACATCCACCGGAGTTTCACCACGTCCGTTCTTAACGCTTACGCTGGCTTGTTTAGCCAGCAACAGTTTGACCACAGCTTCCTCACCGAAAAATGCAGCCAGGTGCAGGGCGGTATTCCCATCTCGATTGGCCACCGTCACATCTGCACCTTGCTCTAAGAGCAGCTTGACCACGGCCGCTTGGCCATACAGGGCAGCGACATTCAAGGGCGTCGCACCACCGCCACGCTGCTTTGCGTTCACACCCATTCCGCTGGCCAACAGCCGCTGCACAACCGCTTGTTTCCCTTCCCGAGCAGCCGTCCAAATATCGATCGCCGAGGTTGCCTTGCGACGCGGAGCCATGCGTTCCACCGCGGCTGCGTCCAGCTTGCTGCCAGCAGTCAAACAATACAACTTGGACGCAGTCCGAATCAATAATTTGTCGTGGACCACTGCCGGGCAGGCCATACACAGTTCTTCCAGATCGTTCCGCGCAACGATTTCGAACTCAGGCCCCGCTTTGACCACATAGGTCAGTCCGTCTTCGCTCAGAAAGAACAGGTACCCATTGTACGCCCACGGCGAAGCGGTAAAGGAACCGCGCGGTGTGAAACGTTGCTTGCCGTAGACCTCCTCACCCGTCTTGGCGTCATGACATGTCAGGAAGCCACGATCGTACAGCGTGTAGAGATAGTCTCCGTAAACGATCTGCGATGGATTGTAAGAGGACGACGTCCCTTGGTACCAGGCAATGTGCTCGCTCTCACCGAATTCACCTTCGGGCGCGAGATTTCCTTGGCCTCCCGGCCGGACCGCAAAGGTCGGCCGATGCGCGTCTCCCACATACCCAGATGCGATATAACACAGGCCGTGAGCGGCGAAAGGGGACGGAATCACAAGGCTCGACATGCGACCATCAAACTCCCAGAGCAAATCGCCCTGCAACGAATAGCTCCGATTGCGTTTGCGCCCTGGAACGACCAGTTCTGTACGCTGTTCGTTCTGCCAGACCAACGGCGTGGCCCACGAGTGGGTTTCTTCACGCGTTTTACGCCAACGTTCCTTGCCAGTTTTCGCATCGAAAGCAGCAACCCAAGACGACTCTAAATTGTCATAGACGACGAACACCTGACCATCGTGTACCACCGGAGATGCCGCAGCGCCGTAGTCGGCCACCGTTTTCCGGGGTGCGATAGGCTGCGTCCACAGTGGAGTACCATCCAGTTCGTAGCAATACAAACCGAGATCTCCAAACAACACGTACAGCCGCTGACCATCCGTCGTCGCAGTCTCGGCAGCGTAGGTGCTTTTCGGATGACGCGGGACCTGCGGTTTCCCCTGATGGGCTTCGTGCTGCCACAATTGTCGGCCTGTTTTCAGATCGAAACAGTAGACCATCCAGTGATGCACACCCCGCGCGGGCTGGCGCACACCTTCTCCCAAATACAACCCTTTGCTGGGTGTCACGTTGAGCTCATCGCCAACCACGGTGGTCAAAAAGACACGATCGCCCCACACGACGGGACACGACCAACCCCAACCGGGAAGATCCGCCACCCAGCGGACGTTTTCGGTAAGCGTCCATTTTAGCGGCAATCCTGCGTGATCTGCGCCGACACCCGTCGCATCAGCCCCTCGAAAACGAGGCCAGTTTTCCGCAGCCTGCATGCTGCTACACCCCAGCAGTAACCCAAGCAGTAACCCAAGCACCAACACCCGAACTTGAAAACATCGCATCGGTAGCAGCCTCACAAGGACCAAGAAATAGACGGTGCCCTCATTGTAGTGCAGCCCCTCTGCCGGATCTTTCCCAACCTACGAATTGATACATCCAAGGTACGCAAGCTCCTTGGCGGAAGCATCGCCTGAGACCTTTCGGACACAGCCGATCACCGGGCGGTGCAACTGGCAACACGTCGCAGCGCAATCCTTTTGAGCAGCCCTCCGAGCAAACCGATAGCCTTGGCCAACGCCATGGCGAGTCTTGACGTCGCAGCAACCGGCAGGTGTTGGCACAGGCGTTATTCGCTGCCCATGCAGATGATTTCACCATTCACCGTGGCGATCAAGAGTCGACCATGGGCGGCAGCAATCGCATCCCAAATCGGCAGCGAGGGCAATTGCCACTCTTTGACCACCGTGCCATCCACCGCACTGACAGCTCGCAACACGCTTCCTTGCCCGCCGTCCAAGGCCGATTGCTGACGTTCCAATAACGCTTGCACCTTGGGATCGCGGCTCACCAGTCGCTGGAATGTTTGTTCCTCGTCGATCAGGTCGGGAGGTCCGCACACGAACAACGTCTTGTCGGTCAACACCATCGCGCGTGCGTAAAGCGGAATGTCGGCAGTCCAATTCGGCTTCACCGCAGAGCCACCGCTCCGTCCACCGCCACGAGCGGCAAACTGCATTGCACCTCCGAACTTCCCGTCCACGGCCGTTGCCGCGATCACTTCGCCAGCATTCCCGTTCTCGGATTTGTCTTCGGCGCGACCGTGGTCAAACGAGCAGGCCAGCACGGTCTTCGCAGCCGGCAGGTTCACTGCTTTCCCAGGATTCAACATCAGCGTGTTCACGTCATTGGGCGAGATTTCGCCAAAGTGCAATCGCACTTCGTCGACCATGCCAGTCAAAGGGAACGGCGATTTATAGTTCCCTACGGCACCAGCATCATCCGCGCCGATCTCCATCGCTTGCTGTGGATCGGAGGTAATCAAGGACTTGGCTTTTCCCTGTGCGGCCAGCTTGCCATCGACATACAGTCGCATCGACTTATCCTTACCTAGGACGCCGCACAGATGCACCCACTTACCGCCGATGGCCTGTTTCCCGCCAATGGCCGATAACGCTTCGCCCGCCCGGATCATGAATTGCGGCTTACCCTTCGCGACGGTGAGCGCAAACCCTTCCGCGGGCCCCCCTCGTGCCACGACGACTCCCGTCGGCTTCGCTGTCTTGACCCAGGCTTCGATTGCCAGGGCCTGATTAGCCGGATTCAACGACTTGGTCCTCTTGAACTGCACCATGGTCACGTTGTTACCACGTCGCCGAGCCAACGCATCCTCAGCGGTCTCGCGTGCCTCTTCGGGATGCTCCGTTGAGGCCGAGAACAATTGATGCTCGATGGTCGTCGTCCATTTCAGATATTGTGGTTTACGTCCAAAGCCGAAAACGTCTTCACCGTTAGTGACCAACAACCGACCCGCAGGAGCAAATTTACCGGCCTGATAGTAACCCGCATGGCCACCGGCAAAACTGCGACCGTAAACCCAGTAGGCACGATGAAAGTACGTGTCATCGAGGAAACCCATCGGGGCAAACAGGTGCGCTGTCTCGCCTTTCTGCACCGAACCTTGCCCGGCGAAATCGCCCGAGTGCGGTCCAATCGCCAGTCGCTGACATTGCTGGTCAAACTGCTGCGACCGCATGTAGATATAACGACCGTCACTAGAAAGGATATCCGGCAAGCCCACCGGCATTTGCAGTACTTGCAAACGTTCCTGGATATTTTTCCCTGTCTCAGGATCTTTCTCGTCGATCAGGGATTCCGAAATCTTCTCGCCGGTGTTGATATTCAGACGCACCATACGGAGCCCGCCGTCGAGAAAATTGGACCGACCAGCAACACAGTAGATCGTGTCATTTTCGATCAGGACACTACCATGGACAGGCCATACGGATTCGAGCTGCTCGAACGCTAACATCCGCTCGTCGCGCGGCGCGACGCGATAACGCCAGACCAATTGACCACTGTGGGCCCAGAGACAATACACCCAACCGTCACAACCTCCGAAAATCACCCGCCCCCGATGAACGGTGGGTGGTGAGTCGATCCGTGCACCGATGGTATAACTCCACTTCGCATCACCTGAAGTCACATCCAGGGCGTGCAGGGTGTGCTGATCTTTTTGTGCGACAAACACCATGCCTTCTGCGGCAACAGGAGCCGTCAAGCGGCCACCCAGCTTGGTGGTCCAACTCGGCTGTAAACGCGTGGACACGGCGGTTTTGCTATAGCCGCTGCGCCCTTTATCGTGCCGATACGTCGGCCAGGTATCCCCTGGCAAATTTGGGTTCGCGTTGCCCGCTCCGTTCGCCCCATATCCTGGCCCGCGTTCCAATCGTCCAGCCTCCGGAATCTCGGCCGGCGGCCGGCGACCGGGACTGGCGGGGGCCAAAGCATTCAGACCATACAGCTTGGCTTCTGGATAGCAGGCACAATTGTGAGGCGGCGCGTAGAGCAAGCCATTGCAGGGCATCACGCCGTACAAGCAACCACCGCGGACCCAGTGGTGGATTTCCCAATCCTTTTTGGCATAGTCCACAAACTCAATGCCCGTCCGCGAGGGCAGCAGATATTTGTTCGTCGCCTTGGCGATGTAACAGCGGTGGTGAAACCAATAAGTCTCCACATTCGGAGGGAACTCGCTCTTCACTTCTCCCGTCTTCAAATCGCGCCCCGTCCAGATTCCACTGTCCTTGCCGCTGGTCGTAGGTGCCGACCAGACCAAGCCACCGGAAACCAGCAAATCTTCGGGCGACTGATAGCCGCCTCGAGCGTGAGGGGCACTCCAAAGCACCTTGCCGGAAGCCGCATCGTAGGCACGCATCTGCCGATCACCACCAGCGAACAAGAGAATCCCATCGACGATCGCCATCTTGGGACCAAAGTTGATCGTCATCACGGGCCGTCTGGCAATAGGCTCGCTACTCCACACCACGTCGCCGGTCGACTGCTGCAGAACCACCACCTTCTCACCGTCGTGAAAGTACACCCGTTCGTCGTCAGCCGACAACGTGAGCGGCGCAATTGTCGTCTCTTTGCGCCACATGACCCGACCTGACTTGGCATCAATCCCCACCACCGCACGGGCTTGCTCATTCCACTTGAACTCGGTTCGCACGCGCGCCTGATCGCCCAGGTTCAGTTTGACTTCGTAATCCTGCGTGTCACTGGGGCCGGTATTCACCAGCAAGAACAGTTTGCCATTCTTGTGAATGATCTCCTCGGTCGTTTTGGTTCCCTCGTAAGTCTGCACGACTTTGCCCGTCGGACCGTGGATCAACGTCAACGGTTCATACAGACCCAATGTGACAAACACGTTGTCCCCCTCAGCAACCAGTCGTCGCGCCAATTGCGTCGGGCCGCTTTTGAGTGGCCAGAGGTGATTGTGCCAACTACTGATCGGTTGCTTCCACAGCACGACCCCGTTGAAGGCATCGCGAGCGACCAGCGTCCACTTGGGCGGCATCTGGATCGAAATCCGGGAACCTTCATCCATGATGTAATACAGACGCCCGGCAGCAGACACCAGCGCCGACATGCTGGCCATCCGATCGTGATGGCGACTCCAACGCGGGCTACCCACCCACTGCAGATGTCGCGGAGGCCCCACGACATCATCGTCGGCAACCGCATTGCCGCTCGCATCGTGCAGGAAATGCGTCCAGTCATCGATGTTATCCGGCACCGGCTTGGTAACGACCTGCTGTGTTTCACCAGTCCCTATGACGGCTTTCCCATTCGGAGTCAGAACACGTGTTACTTCCTCCATGGGGATCGCGCCCAGATCCGCCGCAACCAACAGGTTGACCATATTGTCCACATAGGGCAAACGGTTACCAGCCAGCAGATCGACTGCCACTGGGCCATAAATCCCTTGCGTTTGAATCGCTTTGCGTGCGGTGGACACGGCTGCTGGTGTCGTCGCCAAACCATGCACTTGATACCGCTCATTCGCACGCAACGCAGAAGTCATCTGACCATCGGTTGCCCCCAGGTGCACCACAAAGCCACCTTGCACGTTGGTCTTCTCAATGATCTGCCGAGCATCTGTATTCGGATCGGCGATCGCCGCACTGGTCAGCACGAGCATCAGAACGGTTGCATGACAACAATGACGCATAATGGCTCCTCGAAAACGCTAGTGAACTTCGTCAGACATCGCTTCTTAGCCGGTGAAATGAACTCACGGAACAATGGCCGTCCGGACAGGGCGCTGCTGATTTCAATGCTCCCATTATGGCTCGCCGNCGAAGTCACACAAGCGGCCAAATCGTCCCCTGTCAGCCCGCTACGTTCTGACGAGAATCCGCGTTCGGATCCCCCCCATGATTCCCCGCCCAGGGGCTTACGGCACGCGCGACTGCAGGTAGGCGAGCAAGTCACTCAATTGGGCCTCGGTCAGGGTCTTGGCAAGACCTTGAGGCATGACGGAAACATCGCCCGGGCGCAAAGATTCCACTTCATTGCGGGCCAACCGCAGCTCCCGCTGATCNGTTGTCCGGATGGAAAGATGGGTCGCCGTCTCGTGGGTAATCATACCGCTCAGCACCTGNCCCTCCTCTGTCGCAATGGCGACCGTTTCAAACCCGCGTGCAAAGGAAACGCTGGGAAACAGGATCGCTTCCAACAGATCTCTGCGTGTGCGGCGCGCCCCGATGGTTGATAAATCAGGACCGATCGGTGCCCCCACCTTGCCGATACGATGGCAGCTGGCACAACTGGCTTGCTGGCTGGTAAACACCAGCTTGCCGCGTTCCTGATCCCCAGGCCCCAGCGTCTTTAGCAAGCGATCCAGCGTCGCCACATCAGGGTGTTCCGACAGTTTGTTCAACAAGGTTGCCGCCTGCTGGCGGCTATCGGGATACTGATCCAAGAGCCGGGCCAATTGCGTTCGGCCAAGCGACGAGATAGCCGGGGTTTGCCCTAACGCCTGAACTAACCGTTGACCGACACGTGGCTCCGCATCGTCTTGGTAAACACCGATCAAAGCACGCAACTCCAGTGGCCCGGAGTTGGCCACAGCATGCGTCACATGGAGTTTGCCGGCAACATCCAACCGACCGTCACCCAACGCCTGGGCCGCAGCCAGCCTCAGCATTGGCAAGCGATGGTTACGAACCTGCTGCGTGAGAAACTGGACATCTTTCAGTCCCAGCGGCTGCTCGGCCCGCACCAATCCTTGGCAAGCCGTAATCCGCACATCATCCGGGCGGTCAGTGGACTGGGCGATCCGCCTCAACGACGGTACAAAACGTTCCGGCGCAACACTCACCATGGTCGCCACGGCGCGGCGCACCAGGGCTGCATCCTCCGCTGTCGCAGCCTCGCGTATTGCGACCTGCATCGGCTCGGACAGTGGGACATGCGATGCCTGCCCCAGCGCCTCCAGCAGCAAGCCGCGGACCTGGCTGTCAATGGCTCCATCACCGATTCCATTCAAAATCAACTGTTGGATTTCCGCCTCGGCAGCAAATGCCACAAGTGATCCTACCAACGTCTCGGCAGTCACCTCGTCAACTTGGCCGGCAGCAATGATGTCGCTTAATGCCGCCTGCACATCGGCGACCCAGTCTGGATGTTTCCGCATCACCGCGATGGCCGTGTTGCGAACCGTAATATCGGCGGAGCGGAGAAGCGGTGCGACTTGTTCGCGCGTCAGCTGGGCACTCGGCATCTGATCCAGTGCCAGCAGTACCGCACGCTGAATCGCAGGTTGACGACTTGTCAGGAAAGGTAAGGCTGCCTGTGGATCGTCGCGTTCGATCAACGCGTAAATGACTGTGTGCTCCAGATGGCGGTCCGGTGTCTCGACCAACATCTGCAACATCGCACGGATCAATCGTTGCAAATCTTCTGGTTGGGTGACCTGCAATCTCCCCACCAGGCTCGCAGCACTGCGCCGCACGCCGGGCTTAGCTCCCGCTTGCAGGCCCCTCAGCACGTCCTCTAAGGAACACGACGCCGAGATGGGCGCGCGTCGAGCCGCGGCAGCATGAAACGCCAATGGGGTATCAACCGCGCTGCCTGCCGCTGGCTTCACACCCGCGTGTGCGAGAATGCGCGTTACGTAAGGTTGCAGTTCGCGATCCACCGCTTGCAGATCGAGCTTGAAATCTTGCGGTTGCGTTCGCAGCTTCCGAGCCAAATGCCTCACTGCTTTTTCACGAACCACAAAGGAATCGGATTTCAGGTGAGGCAACAATGCTTTTCCGCTGAGTCGCTCCCAATCAATCGCTAAACCGCGAGGGTCTGCCGGGGGCTTCGCACCGCGTTTGCGAATTCGATAAATCGCCCCCTGGATATTCGGTTTCGCAATCTGGCTGGTCGGACACCCGATGCGAAACCAACCGCCCGTATCAATGACCAGCAAGCTGCCGTCGGCGTCCTGCAACACATCGGTCGGGTGCGAGTCATCGTCGTGGATCGTAAGGAACGGATATTCCTTGGCGGTGTACGTCGAGCCGTCAGGTTGTAACACGACCCGCACCACTTGGTGCGTGTTGAAATGCGTCACAAACACGTTGTCTCGATATGCCGCACCAAACACGGCATCCCGGTAACGGGTCATGCCAGAAACCGCGACGTGTCCAAAATTATGCACTTCCGTCAGCGGTGCACCGGTCGTGGGGAACTCGTCAATGCATGCCTGCTGGTCATACCGCGGATAGACACCTCCGCGAACCCAATGCACCAGACAATCGCCTCGCTGGCGATAGAACAGATTGCACGTACCGATCATCTCTCCATCGGCAGTCCAATCGATCTCGACAGGGTTATCCATACCACCACCACAGAAAATCTGGACATCGCTACCATCTGGCAAGCAGGAGAAGATACGTGCCGCTTTGCCTTTGCTGGTGATGTTTCCCGCAGCATCCGTGAATTCGTGGCCATGGCGCCCTTCACACCAGTAAATGCGTCCGAAGGGACCCAGGAAACAACCGTGGACACTGGCCGCATTTCCGGTATAGCCAAATTTGCTGACAATGCTCGTGCGCCGATCGCAAACACCGTCACCGTCGGTATCTTCCAGTCGCCAGATATGAGGAGGCGAGGCAACGTACAGTGCATTGTCATGCCACAGCGCACCTTGAGGCAACGTCATCTGATCGGCAAAGATCGTGCTCTTGTCGAACTTGCCATCGCCATCGGTATCTTCCAGCATCCGCACAAAGTTGGGCAACTCTTTTTCAAGATCCTTGGCCCTCAAGTTGCGTCCTGCACTTTCCGCGATGAACAGTCTGCCGCGATCATCCAGGCAAGCCATCAACGGATGCTTGACCAACGGCGGGCCCGCAGCCAGTTCCACCTCAAAGCCCGCTGGCACTTCGACACGTTTCAGCAAAGCCGCCTCATCAGCGGCGGCATGGAGTGCCAACAAGCCCATGATCCACACTGCCACACATCCACTGCGCGCAAGTAATTGATTCATTTCAGGGTCTCAGCTTGGAGAACTTGGTGGGGACCAGCCCATTCAGGAAAGCGATTCAAAAATTCAGGATGTGCACCGTTAAAATACACGAATCGGTCGTCAATCTGCTTGGGTCGGATCAAACGTGCGCCGATCATTCCGTACAACAACGCAGTAAAAAACATCACCACAGAACCGATCAGCAAGGGCGCACCCACCTCTGCTCTTCCGGTTTCTGCAATCGCCGCTCCGGCAAAAATTCCCGCAATAGCCAACAGCACGCCCACCCAGGCCAGCAGTATTCTGCCCAATCGTCGTCGACGCCACGCATCACTCAGACCGATGTGAATCACCGCTCGTTTTGAAACAATGATCGCGACAATCGCGTAAATGGGAATACTGACGATGATCAACAAAGACAAAGCTGGATGATGCCAGGAAAGTTTGCGTTTCAACCGATAGCCATCGGTAGGCTGGTTACTTTTGATGCAAACATCTGGCAAAAGAGCGTTCCGATCCATCACCAGCGTTTTCCCTTGCCGCCAAATACCAACGTTTCCGTCCGGCTTCAACGGCGCGAACGCGGACGTGGGAGTGGCAGGGGGCGCATATGGATTAAACTCTTGCATCACGAAGCTCCTCTTAGTTGACTAGCTTAGAGCGCCGCGCGAACGACCGCAAATTCACTGCGTCGCGCCCTCGTTCCACCCACGCGTCCAGTCTCGGCTGACGGTTCCCCAGCCGACACGACCTTGCCCACGGATCGAGGTTCAGCGGGACAGCAAGTTCAGACGATCGGTGTAAGCGTGACACAGAGCGATTGCCAAAGCATCCGCAACGTCCGGTGGTTCCGGTTGACTGGCCAACGAGAATTCTCGACAAATGGCCGTCTGCACCTGCTCTTTCGAGGCGCGCCCGCTGCCGGTCAGCATTTTTTTGACGTTCGTCGCTGCATAACTGACAACCGGAATCTCGGCTTGAGCAGCGGCTAAACAGATCGCACCGCGTGCGTGCCCCATCAAGATCGCAGTGCGAGGACGCTCGTAATGCGAGAACAACTCTTCCAGAGCCAACACCGCAGGCCGCAGCGTGGTGATGATGTCGGCGACCCCTTCATGCAGCGTCAACAAACGTTCACTCAACGGGATCCTGGCACTGCCGCCTCGAATCACGCCACCTTCAATCAGCTCGGTCCGCGCAGCCGACACACGGATCACGCCATAGCCTGTCGTATTCAATCCCGGGTCAATCCCCAATACGACCGTCGCATCTGATTGCTGTGACATGGTCTCCGATCCTCCTGATCTAGCGTGTTTTAACTTGCAAACGGCTATCCCCATCCGTTCCAGCTGATGGACCGTCAAGGATCGCGTCCGAACACGTGGCCCACCGGCGTTCCAGTCCTAACCTTCGGACGGTATCAGGAGTCGGCAAGGTCTCCCCAACGTCCCGGTCGGATACCCTCGGAATCAGCACGCATCCCAGAGGGCTTGTGTTCCTGTTCCCATGCCGCCCCGCTGGTATTCAAACTCTGCAAAAACGGTTTGGCAATCTCGGGCGCATTAGCCACGTGTTCAGGATCCCATTCTTCAACCGGCTGGACCGGTCCAGCCCAAGCGGGGCGGTAGCCCAACTGCACGAGCTCACGTGGCTGATCCGAAAGATTCGGATGGCTACCGTGAAAAAGCAACGAAGGGATCACCACGGCAGAGCCTGCCGGAACCACCAGCGTGACCTCTTCGGGATGCGATTTGTACCGCACGTACGGACTTGCATCCGAGTGAAATGAAAGATGCGATCGAGCAATCAACCGAAACGGCGCTCGCTCTTCCGTCAACTCGTCCAGGTAATACAACACGCGCAGTAGCCGCGGACAACTGCCTTCATAGCCAAACAAGTTGGAACCGTGCGGCTGTCCGTCCGTGTGCATCGATATCCCCGGCGAACCGGGCAATGTCCGTTGGAAGAAGCCTCGCGTAAAGACAATGTCGTCCCCCAGGAGGGCGGCGAGAAATTCGGCCATGGGTGGAAACCCAATCAACTCAGCGACTGCCGGACTATGCCATTGAGGCTGCACCACCGAGCGTGTCTGGTTCACGCTATAACTAGTGTGCGTCATCTCCGCATCTGCCAACTCACTTGAAATACGAGTGACCAGTTCGGGTGGCAAGATCGATGGCAGGACCACATAGCCCTCCACCTCGAAACGTCGAATCTGCTCAGCGCGATCAAGCGCGGAGTAATCCGTGGTATCGACGTTCATGAAATCGACTTCGCGTTCTATCTCAGTCATCTGCGTTCACGTTCAATTCGTCAAGAAATCCAGCAACGGCTTCCGTTGGCTTCCAGTTCGACGCGCCCAATGAGCCCAGTGAGCGCAATGCAAGTGTAACGGTTGCCGTTGCGTTTGTCGCCCTGAACGCGCGTCGACATACCAGTTGCAGATTGCCTGACCCACGGTGTCGCTCCGTGGGCTTGAGGGGGCTGCCACACGTGCGAACCCGGTTAGCGCCGAAACGACGGCTTGCGACCTTTCATCTTGGCGCGCTTTTTCGCTCGTTTTTCAGCCGCCAATTGCTTCTTGTCACGTGCACCACGAGGGCCTTGTGAACGTCCCCCTCCGCGAACAAAGGACGTGCTCTCTTCCGAAGGCTTGCCGGATGAACGCTCACGGCTGATCTTCAACTGCTGTCCTGAAACCCAAACATCCTGTAATGCCTGAAACGTTTCGCTCGGCATCCCCGCAGGCAAGTCCACGGTACTGTACTGATCAAAGATATTGATCCGCCCAATGTACTGGCTGTCGAGCCCTGCTTCGTTAGCGATCGCACCGACGAGATTCCCCGGCCGCACACCATGCTCACGTCCCACTTGCACACGGTAGCGTTGCATACCCTCTTCGGGAGCCGTGACCGGTCGCCGCGAGCGTTCTCGGTCCTTACCTTGCGGCCGTGTTCCATGTTGACGCTGACGTCCCCCGTCGTGGTCAGAGCGGCCACGGTCGGAACGTCCACGATCGGAACGCTGCCGGAAACCTTCGCGATCGGATCTGCGATGCTCCCCTTCCGTGTTACCAGAGGTTTCACGAACGCTTTTGAACATTTCCTGTTGCAGCATCTTGGCAAACGCCACCAGCAGGCGTTCCGGCGGGACTTGAATCTCGCCCAGGCAATCATCTACTAACGCCTGATATTGTTCCAAGTCGTCACCCACCAGCGCCTCGGAAACCCGTTGCTTGAAGTCTGCAATGCGTTTGTTGTGAATTGCCTTACGTGAGGGCAATTCCATGGCCTCCAGTGGCTGCCCGGTTGCTTGCTCGATATACCGCAGACTACGCCGTTCATCGGGTTTGACGAACAAGATTGCATCTCCGGACCGGCCCGCACGTCCGGTACGTCCGATGCGATGAATGTACGCCTCGGAGTCGTGGGGCATGTCGAAGTTGACCACGAGTGAGACCCGTTCGACATCGAGCCCGCGTGCCGCCACATCCGTGGCAACCAGAATGTCCAATCGCCCGGCCCGCAAGCGTTCGACCGCCTGCTCGCGTTGGCGTTGCGACATGTCGCCGTTGAGTGAGGCGGCCGCGTATCCTTTTTCGCGCAGTCGTTGCCCGATCTGCTCCGTATTATTTCGCGTTTTGGCGAACACAATCACGCCGTCCGTCTCTTGGCTTGCCAAAATGCGCAATAAGGCTTCCATTTTTTTGCGGCCGGGCAGTACCAGCGATCGCTGTCGCGTATTTTTGACCGTGGCCGTTTCTGCCTGAATGGTCACGTGGGCCGGATCATCCAGGTACTTGCTCGTCAGCTTGCGAATCGGAGGCGGCATGGTGGCCGAGAAGAGTGCCAACTGTGGCTTACCCGGCAATTCTGACAAGACCCACTCGACGTCATCTACGAATCCCATCTTCAGCATCTCGTCGGCTTCGTCCAAGACGAGACAATCCAGCGAGGACAGGTCGAGCGTTCCGCGACGCATATGATCCATCACCCGTCCAGGTGTCCCCACGACGACCTGCACACCTCGGTTCAGTTTGCGAAACTGAATTTCATAGTCCTGGCCGCCATAGATTGGCATCAGCTTCAATTGCTTGACAAACCGGCCGTATTTTTCGAACGCGTCGCAAACTTGAATGGCAAGCTCCCGCGTGGGAGTCAGTACCAGGATTTTCACGGCGGCCTGACTGGTATCCAGTTTCTGCAGCAAAGGCAATGCGAAGGCCGCAGTCTTGCCGGTTCCCGTTTGGGCTTGCCCGAGCACATCGCGCCCGGCCAAGAGATGGGGAATGGTGGCAGCTTGAATTGCAGACGGCGCTGTGTAACCCGTTTTCTCAATGGCATCCAGTAACTGGGAGTTCAACCCCAGTTGCGCAAAGGACTGGTGCGGATCTTCCCCCGCCGTTTCAACAGACGACATGACATACTCTCCCTGGTTGTAAGCGAAGCGCGGACGCGAGCGAATGAGATTAAGTGCGGGAATCGCTCTGCACATTGGAGGCATGCACGCGAACTCGCGTGGCCCTTCAGACATCCGCATAGCCCAACTTACCCGGGGCGAATCTCCATCTGATCCCTCGACCCTAACCCATTCCCTGCCGAAGAGCGAGGGCAAATCAACCAGCAGCGAGGTTTTTCTTCAAGGTTGCGAGGACAACGGCGCCGATCGTGACGTCAGGGCAAGCGGTAAGTGGACGCGGAAGCAGCTGCCTGAGCCAAGCTCACTCTGCAAAGACACGCCCCCTCCAAATGCTTGCGCCAGGTGCTTCACGATGGCCAAACCCAGCCCGGTCCCGCCCATTTCGCGCGACCGAGCCGTATCGACCCGATAAAACCGCTCGAAAATGCGACCATGATGCTTCGGTGAAATGCCGATCCCCGTATCCTCAACCTCAACCACCACCTGATCGTCTTCCATCAACAGGCGAACGGTCACGTCGCCTCCCGCAGGCGTATACTTGATCGCGTTGGTGATGAGATTTCCGAAAATCGTTTGCAGACCGTCATCATCTGCGTCGACAACGACTTCTTCCTCAAACGTCATGGTCGAAATCGTAATATCCTTCGCATCCGCTTCCGCCTCGTGTGCACGAATGGCACTGTCCAGAATGCTGCGGACATCCAGTGGCAGGATTTCAAATGCCTCTTCATCCGATTCAATCCGTGCGATTTGCATCAAGTCCTGAATCAGCTCATGGAGCCGGTCTGCCTGCTCTTCGATGCGCGTCAAAAACTGCATATTGATCCGACGATCATGGATCGCTCCATTTTGCAATGTCTCCGCATACGCCTTGATCGAGGCCAACGGTGTTTTCAGTTCATGCCCCACATTGGCAGCCAGCTCTTGCCGCATATTCTCCAAGCGGCGCAATTCGGTAATGTCATGCAACACCACCAAGACCGCTGCGGTCTCTCCCGGCAGCATGGTGGCCCGAAACGCCAACGTCTTGCGAGTGGCACCCAGTAGATCAAATTCGTCCGCAACCTCCTCTTGAGTCTCAAAGGCAACGGCCAAAAGATCATGGAGTGCTTTCGTGCGAGTCACCTCCAACAACGATTTCCCACCGATGGAGCCGTCAACACACTCCAGTAACCGATGGCTCGCATCGTTCGCAAACAGCACCCGACTTTTGGAATCGACGGCAATCACACCTTCCTGCATGCTGCCCAGCAGTGTTTCCAAGCGGGTCTTGGTTTCCATCAACCGCTGAACTTGACGGCTGCGTTTTTTTTCCCAGGAGACCAGCAAGTCCGCCAGGGGAATGAATTCAGGAACGGTCACCGTGTGACTGGAGGCTCGTTTACCTTTCGACACGGCCGTATCGACCAACTGGCGGTAACCGCGCGTAAAACGCAGTGACACCTGGAGCAACAAACAGAAACTGACCACCAGCGCCAGGCAGGCAGTCACAACCAACACCCGCTGTAGTAAATCGGCTTGACTCCAGGACAGGAAACCATAGCCGAGGACCACCAGCAACGCACCGCCACCGAGGAGTCCAGCAACGAGCATGCGGCGTTTGATGGGAGTCGTTTGCATCAGTCCAGTTGAGCTAAATAAAATTCCTTGTGACAGTCACTCAGCAAGTCACCGCCCGGCATCCCAGCGTTACATTCTTCAACGGACCTCCATGAAGTCTGTGTGCGGAATGTGAAAATTCAGAGAAGAATCGCAGTGCGAGGCCCACGGAGACCGTGCCCTTCCATGATAACCCGACAAGCAAATTGGATTCCAGACTGCTGTTCGGTTTCGGCGTGAACCTCCCTATCCCCTCCCTATCCCCTCCCTATCCGGACAGCGTATTTCGGACAGCGTATTTTTTGCCGCTGACCTCAGCCAACCCAAGCAAGTGGCCGGCAGACGCCTGCCGGAAAACCATACCTCCCAACTGCGGACAGCTTCTCCCGCAGTCGCATGGGTCCCAAGATCTGATTTTTCAAGCGTTCGGGCGTTTGGTACAATGCACAGCAAAGGAAACACCGGCTCGCGACAGGGGTGCGAGTTGTCAGGAGAGGTTCTTATGTCTGCAGGCACATTGTTGCTGGTCGCTGTGATGGCCACCGTACCCGAGTCACCCGGTCAGACCTCGGCGACCCATCCTCAACGCCCCTACCATGAACTCAGCCAGGAAATGCGGGGGGTTCTGCGCCAAGAGGCCCGGGCGACCCATCGTTCAGACCGGGCGGTGCACATCCATCATCTGGCTGAACTGTTTCTGGAGGTCGTCAGTGACCCACGGATCCACACGAGCGATACCTTGAAAGCGTACAAGGCCCAGATGCACAAACGTCTCCGGAGCATCAAACGGGATCTGGAACTGGAACTGATTCGTGAACAGAAATTGCGTCGCCGCCAATCGCTTCCCGAACCTGACCCGATCGTGCATGCCGCGACCCACAGCCTGTACCAACAAATGTCACTGGTGGACTCCACACTCGGAGGCCCTGCCTCGCTCTTCATGCATCCCGGCGCCCAGGGTGGCGGAGCGGTCAGTGACAATGGCCAGGAGCTGATTGAACTCATTCAACGCACCATCAACCCGCAGTTCTGGGATGTGAACGGTGGACCGGGCACCATCGTTTACTACGCTCCTTTGCAGGCCTTAGTCGTCCGCGCCACCACCGAAGTGCATGGTCGTGTTGGAGGTTTGGCCGAAGCACTGCGTCGGGCCGGAAAGTAAGCGAAAAAGACTGTGAACAACCACCGTGCTACCCATCGTCCAAGCCACCACCGACGCGATTTTTTTGCCGACACCGGACGGGGCTTAGCCGGGATCGCTCTGGCCAGTTTGCTGCAGAACGATCGTTTGCTGCACGCGGCCGCTCCGCTGCGACCACAAATCGATCCAGCACATCCGTACGCCGCACGGCCACCGCACGTTCCGGCCAAGGCGAAAAACGTCATTGTCATCTTCTGTTCGGGCGCCTGCAGCCAACTGGATACGTTCGACTACAAACCCGAATTGATCCGCCGACACGGTCAACCGATGCCGGGAGCGGGCGACCTGGTCACGTTCCAAGGCGCACAAGGCAACCTCACACGCAGTCCCTGGGAATTCAAGCCACGGGGAGAATGTGGCAAGATGGTGTCCGATCTGGTTCCCAACCTGGGCGAACTGGCCGATGACATGTGCTTTGTGCACTCTCTGACGGGCAAGACAAATACGCACGGACCCGGCGAAAACTTCATGTCCACCGGCTACACGCTGGACGGCTTTCCCAGCATGGGCGCCTGGGTGACTTGGGCGTTGGGAAGTGAAAACCAGGAACTGCCGGCATACGTCGCCATTCCGGATCCTCGCGGCACTCCGCAGTCGAGTGTGAACAATTGGGGATCAGGCTTCCTGCCAGCTGCCTACCAGGGAACGGACTTCAACGCCACCAACCCCCTCCGCAACCTGGAGCTTCCCTCGGGAGTCAAGCGATCGACGGACGTGGCCACGCGGCGCTTCCTGCAGCAACTGAACGCCCGCCATCTCGAGCGTTATCCGGGAGACACCGAACTCGCTGCGCGGATGTCCAGTTACGCACTGGCTGCCCGCATGCAACTCAGCGTACCGGAAGTCACCGATCTGAGCAGTGAGCCCGACCATATCCTCAGCCTGTACGGAGCCAACGATCGCGAAAACACGCTCAAAGCGTCCTTCGCCCGAAATTGCATTCTGGCACGACGCTTGGTCGAAAAAGGGGTACGTTTCGTCCAACTCTTTAATGGTGCCTATCAAACAGGCGGTGAAGGGGTCAGCAACTGGGATGGCCATAAACAGCTTCACGCACAGTACAGCAAACATGGACCTGTGCTGGATCAACCAGCAGCCGGCCTGCTAAAAGATCTCAAGCAACGTGGCTTGCTGAAAGAAACGTTGGTGGTGTGGTGCACTGAGTTTGGTCGCATGCCCACCTTTCAAAAAGGGGCCAGTGGTCGCGATCACAACCCCGCTGGGTTCACCGCATGGCTCGCCGGCGGCGGTGTCAAAGCCCCTTTCACTTATGGGGCGACAGACGAGTTTGGCTATCAAGCGGTTGAGAATGTCGCGACGGTCTACGATTTCCACGCAACCATCTTGCGCCTGCTGGGACTCGACCACGAACGCTTGACCTACTATCACAACGGTTTCGAACGCCGCTTGACCGATGTTCACGGCCATGTGATCGACGAGCTCATGAGCTGAGCCTCTGGAACGGAAACGTCTCTCAATCCAACATCTCTAAAAGGATGCCTCTCGATGGTTGTGCGTTGGGGAATCATTGGCTGCGGCGATGTCGCTCGCAAACGTGTCGCAAGTGCCATACAAACGACTGACAACAGTCAGCTACTGGCTGCCTGTCGGCGCGATCCGGAAGCCTGTCATGCGTTCTGCGACACGTTTGACATCGAGCGCAGATACACGTCTGACGCGGAACTGATCGCCGATGCCGATATCGATGCCGTCTACATCGCAACTCCAGTGAACCTGCACCTGGCACAGACCCTTGCTGCCGCAGCCGCTGGGAAACACGTACTCTGCGAAAAACCCATGGCCATGTCCGTTGCGGAATGCGAGCAAATGATCGCTGCTTGCCACGCCGCAGATGTCCGTTTGGGAATCGCCTACTACCGCCGTTTTTATCCCGTTGTTGATCGCATCGCCGAAGTGATGCAGTCCGGTGAACTCGGCCGCGTGCTGGCGATCCGCGCCATCACATCCACCGAATGCAACTTTGCGCCCGGAGAGGATGGCCACTGGCGCGTCGTCGCCGATGCGGGTGGCGGAGGAGCACTCATGGATGTCGGCAGCCATCGACTCAATCTCTTTTTGCATCTGGGTGGCCCGATATCAAGTGTCAAAGCACATTGCGGCA
This sequence comes from Blastopirellula sp., assembly GCA_002701545.1. Classification (GTDB taxonomy): domain Bacteria; phylum Planctomycetota; class Planctomycetia; order Pirellulales; family Pirellulaceae. The sequence continues at coordinate 72,345 of NZVR01000051.1, forward strand.
CAGTGGCCGCCAGCTACGAAGCAGAAGACTGCGCATCATTGACCATGGCATTCGCATCCGGGATGCAAGGCATGTTGGAATGCTATTTCGGCACAGCAATTGACTACGACGAATTCGCCGTCATCGGAACCGCCGGGCACGCACACACCAACTCACTCAACGACGGCGAGTTGACAATCCGTGTGGGCCAGCAGCAACGCGTGGAAACCTGGGCTCCGGCAGCCAATTTCAACGCACCTCTCATCGCTGATTTCGTCGCAGCCATCGAGCAACATCAGCCACCTCGTGTCAGCGGCGAGGAGGGACTGGAAACCAACGCCGTGATCCAGGCCGCCTACCATGATGCGAAATGACCCAGAGCCCCGCCTGAAATCGGCTTGAACAACCGAGGTGGCCCAAGACGGCTTCACACCGGTGCTCAGGCAACATGCTTTGCCTTGAATGGCGTCGTGTCGTTATGATGTCACACGTCGTCAATCCACTGTCATCTCCGTCAGAAACAACCTCTGGTAGTTGTGTGCGAACTCTGTTGACACCCAAGCAAATTGCGCGAGCCCTGGACGTCAGCGAATCGTCGATCAAACGCTGGTGCGATCAGGGCGTCATCCCCGCGCATTACACCGCAGGCGGCCATCGACGAATCGCGATGGGAGATCTCCTGGAGTATCTACGCACCAGTCAACAACAACTCGTGAACCCGGCAGCACTTGGCCTTGCCCCCACCAGCGGGCAAACGTTGCGTGTGATCGACCGCGCTCGGAACGAATTGGTCGCAGCCATACTCGCTGGCGAAGAAGCCAAGTGTCGCCAAATCGCCATCGACATGTATCTCGCCGATCATGCCCTGAGTGTCATCTGTGATGAACTGTTCGCCGTAGCGTTTCACGAAATCGGCAACCTCTGGGAGCAGGGAGATGCAGAGGTCTATCAGGAACGCCGGGCGTGTGACATTGCAGTACGCGTGTTACGCGACCTGCGAGAGCAACTCGCCATCGTTCCCGAAAATGCGCCTCTCGCCCTGGGATGTGCGACGACGGGTGATCCTTATCGGTTGGCAACCACCATGGCGGAACTGGTGCTCAGGCAGGCCAAGTGGAATGCTTGTTCCCTGGGCGAAAACCTGCCGTTCACCACAATCGACGCGGCGTTGCACACGTATGCCCCCCGACTCTTTTGGATCAGCTGCTCCTTCCTTGTCGATGAACGTGAGTTTCTAACGGGTTACCAGCAATTGTACGCATCCCATGGCGACCAGATCACCTTTGTGATGGGCGGCCAAGCGCTGTCCACTGCTCTGCAAAAGAAGGTCCCGTTCGCAACCTACTGTGGCAACATGCAAGAACTGCAAAGCTTCGCACAGTCCATGGCAGCGTCGCTACCAAAAGGATCTCCTTAGACGGCCCCCGGTGCTGGTCAACGGACAGTTCAAAATCGAAATCGCACGCCGGTGAACACGCTATGGAGTTGTTCGCCGCCAATGTTGTAGTGCCCTAATCCGAGCATCCATTCGGTATGCAGAAACTGACGCCCCACGGTCAGTTGCCCATGCCAGAAATCCGCTGCTCCGAGGTTCCCAATATCAGCTTCGCCCGTCAGGATCCATCGCGGCCCCAGCGGCATGTCAAACCCCGCTGTCAGATTCAATCCTGCCTCGGCACCGATCGTGTCGGCCAACCAGTTCACCCCGAATCCTATCCGGAACCGGGTCGCTCCTATATGCAAGGTCTCAAACACCAGATTCACATCGCCCAGCCACAAATGATCACGTTGTTGGTCCCAACTTTCGCGAAAGGTGGTCAAACTGGTTTCAATCCCAAGACAGCCGGGACATTGCCACAAGGCACTCACGTTGGCTTGCGAAAGGTCCTCCAGGTCATGGCCGTAAAACGCAGAGAGCCGCAACGACCAATCGTCCTCCCAAGGCTGACGAAACACCGTCGCAGGTGCCGAGGGATCGGACGCTGCCTCGGACGGAATGGCCCCATCCGGCAAAGGTGCCGGCACACTTTCTAATCCCGAATCCGAAGACGTACCGGGTTGCATCCGCGGCGCCGTCGGGAACGACGGCCCTGAGGTCGTCTCGTAACGCTCGATCACACGGTACTCGACAATCGGTGGGTAAGTCGGATAGAAGGGCGTCGTCAGACAGAACGAAGGTCCCGGATGACACGAACTGTAGCCGCACGGGCGACGACGCCTCGAACGCTGGGGACGGTGATGATGATGGTCGTGATCATCATCGTCGTCATCGTGAGCCGAGGCAGCTGGCTCGGAGCGAACCTGGTTGCGGACACGCGACAGCGCACCCTCGGCAAAAATATCCTGGACTGCAATCGCATGCCAGCAAAGGATCGTTGAGAAGCACAGGCCAACGGGAAAGAAATCAGTCAATCGGTGGGAGAGCATCGCATTCCATCGCGTTCGTGTCATTTGGCGGGAGTTCACCCAACGAAGGATGCACACGTTGTGCCAAAGCCTTCTGAAGACCGTAAGCCCCGCGAATCATGCTGTTTTCTGCATCGCCACCCAGCCCTCATACGGTGCGAACGCGTCATTCTGATATCATCAGAGTCAAATTGATAGCGCCGCGCGCGCACCGCTTGCAACCCGCTCACAGCCCAGTCACCCTAAAGAACCTCCCCAAGAACATCATTCGGAGCCGAACGATATGCGATTCTGTTTGCCGATGGTCGTGCTGCTTGTCAGCCTGACCATCTACGAAGCTCATGCGGCCGATCAGCGCCCGAACATGGTCGTGATCCTGTGCGATGACCTGGGCTACGGTGACCTCGAATGTTATGGGCATCCCCAGATCAAAACGCCCAACCTGAATCAGTTGGCAGCAACGGGAATCCGTTTAACCGCGTGCTACTCAGCCGCCCCCGTCTGCTCGCCTTCACGCGTTGGTTTATTAACCGGCCGTAGTCCGAATCGGGCTGGCGTCTACGACTGGATCCCGGCTGCCCAAAAACCGCGACCTGACGCACGTGATCAAGTGCACATGCGCGCCAGCGAAGTGACGGTCGCCCATCTGCTCCAACGAGCAGGATACGCTACTTGCATGTCCGGTAAATGGCATTGCAATGCCAGGTTCAATTCGGCAGACCAGCCGCAACCTGGAGATGCCGGATTTGATCACTGGTTCGGTACGCAAAACAATGCCGCGCCCTCCCATGCCAACCCTGTGAACTACGTTCGTAACGGTCAGCCGGTTGGACCGCTTACCGGATATAGCTGTCAGTTAGCAACCACCGAAGCGTTGGGGTGGATCGAACAACACGTGCAAGCGTCGCCGCAACAACCGTTCTTTGTCTATCTGGCCTTTCATGAACCGCACGAACCTGTGGCATCGCCAACGGATTTAGTCGCCAAGTATCGACCACTGGCAGACAATGACAACGAAGCTCAGTTTTTTGCCAACGTCGAAAACCTCGATCTGGCAGTCGGCAGGGTCGTGCGGGGGTTGGAACGACTTGGAAAACGTGACAACACGTTGATTGTCTTTACCTCTGACAATGGTCCGGAAACACTCAAGCGTTACCGTGGCGCAGGCCGTTCTTACGGTCGCGCCACACCGTTACGTGGAATGAAGCTATGGACGACCGAAGCCGGATTTCGCGTGGCCGGAATCCTCAACTGGCCAGCGCGTCTATCGGCCCGGGGCGAATCACATCAACCGGTCTCATCCCTCGACTTTTTGCCCACATTCTGTCAGCTCGCCAAGACCGAACCGCCGGAGAAACTCGCCTTGGATGGAACCAGCTTTCTGCCCGTCCTTTCGGGCAAATCGATTTCACGTCGCAAACCGCTGCTATGGTGTTACTATAATGCGATCAACCAACAGCGTGTCGCCATGCGTTTCGGCAAGTGGAAAATGCTGGCCAAGCTAGATGGGGGAACGTTTCCGAAAGTGGTCAACGTGTTCTCTGGCAATCGCGATAAAATCCTCGCTGCCCAATTAACCGACCACGAGCTTTACGATCTCTCGTCTGACGTTGCTGAAACCCAGAATCTGATTTCCCGAGCCGCCGAGGCACCCGAACTCAAAGCACTGCTGGAAAAGCAATATCGCGAATTAGCCGAAACGTCCCACTTCTGGAAACCATCAACCAACTAAAATGCAGCGGGGCCACGACACACCCGTCGACCTGAAGACGCCATTCATCCAACCCAAATCCGCTTGAGACATCCCATGCCGCGCAGCTCCACTACCTTGCATTTAGCCTTCGTCTTTGCCGTTGCGATCTCGCTGATCCCGATCCCATCGGCCCACGCAAAGCCGCGGAAACCCAACGTGGTCTTGATTGTTGCCGATGACCTTGGCTACCGAGAACTCGGTTCGTTCGGCCAACAGAAAATCAAGACTCCCAATCTGGATGCACTGGCCCGACAAGGCATGCGGTTAACGCAGCATTACTCAGGCAACGCCGTGTGTGCTCCATCGCGCTGTGTGCTGATGACCGGCAAGCATCCTGGTCACGCCTATGTACGGAGCAACAAGGCCACGCCTCCCGAAGGACAATGGCCGATCCCGGACAGCGAAGTGACCGTCGCCGAACTATTGCGCGAGCAAGGGTACGTGACTGGTGGCTTTGGCAAGTGGGGACTCGGCGGACCGGAATCAAGTGGACGGCCGTTACAACAGGGCTTTCAACGCTTTTTCGGCTACAACTGTCAGTCGCATGCCCATAGTTACTATCCGTCGTATCTGCGCAGCGACGGCAAACGCATTCCCTTGAAAAACGACCCGCCCGTCCCCGGCCACGCCAGCCTGAAGAAAGGGGCCGATCCGGCAGATCCTACCAGCTACGACATCTTCAAAGGTCAAGATTACGCGCCGGACCGGATCAACGAACAGGCGTTGGCGTTTGTCCGTCAAAACAAAGACCGGCCGTTCTTTCTCTACTATCCGACGGTCATTCCACACGTCGCGCTGCACGTCCCTGACGAAGAACTCAAACCCTACCTGGCATTGGGGTGGAACGATCCACCATTCACCCGTGGCAAAGGCTATGGTTACACACCGCACTTCACGCCGCGAGCGGCGTATGCGGCCATGATCACCCGGATGGATCGCTATATCGGTAACGTCCTCAAGTTGCTCGACGAACTGCAACTGACCGATCACACGATCGTCATCTTCAGCTCCGACAATGGGACAACTCACCTGGGCGCAGAAGTTGACTACAACTTCTTTGCCAGCGTGGGCGAACTACGCGGATTGAAAGGTTCACTGTACGAAGGTGGTGTGCGTGTCCCTACGTTGGTCCGTTACCCCGGCCACGTGCAGGCAGGATCCACCAACGAATTCGTCAGTGGCTTTGAAGACTGGATGCCAACGATCCTGGATTGGATCGGGGCCGCTCAAACGACACCTGAGAACGTGGATGGCGTCAGCCTGGTGCCGACATTGGAAGGCCGCCAGCAACCGCCCCGGCCATTTCTTTATCGCGAGTTCCCCAGCTACGGAGGTCAGCAAACCGTCCGTGTCGGCGAGTGGAAAGCAGTCCGACAGAAGATGAGCAAAGGGAATCTTAAGATCGAACTCTACAACCTGGCCAAGGATGTGGGAGAACAGAATAACGTCGCCGCCCAGCACCCGGATGTCGTCGCACGACTGGCCCGGCTGATGGCGGAACAACATGTCCCTTCCCAAACGTTCCCACTTAAGCCAATCGACTGAACCTGTCGGGCGAACCTAGCCCTGCCCGGAAGAACCTCAGCGCAACGACAGCATGCTCTGTCGTCCGTCCAGTGCTGCCTCTGAGCACGGTTCGCTCAGCGTCTGGCTGTGGCGTGCGCCGATCTGCCTGTCCTCTCCTAGCCCGACAACAGCAAACTCGGTAGATTGCCACAACACCAGCAACCGCCAACTGAAAGTTCCCCCATGCTGCCATTAACCTGCTCGGACCCACCGTCAGACTTCGACTCGACCGTTGCTGCGTTTCAGAACACACTCCGAAAGTACATTTCGGGCGCTGATCTCGAATCACGACTGACCGTGCAACCTGGAACGTGGCCCTCCATCGCCAACGTCACGGCGGATCTCACAGGCACCACGTTGCAGCCAGACCGCCCCGCGGCGGTCGATCTCGCCAACCTGCAAGCCGGTTTTACCATCGACCAACTGGCATTCCAGGCCGAACCGTTAACCGTCAACTCGGCCAATGTGCGTATCCGCGCAACCGCTGAGCAGTTGCAATTGAGCTTCGCACGGGATGCGCAACAGCGTGTTGTGATGGTACCTACCGATGTGGCCCACGGCGAAGTCGCAGTCGAGATTGCGCAGCACGACTTGCAAACGTTGCTCTTGTTCGCCGCGCGCCAGGCAGCCCAGGAACACGATGCCACAATCGACGATGCCACGTTGCAATTGGAACAGCAAGGCGACCGCGCCGCGCGGTTTGCAACAACCGTCCAGGCGCGCAAGGGCATGTTCCAAGCGACCTTAAAAATCAGCGGAAAGATCGAGCTGAGCGAAAATCTGACACTCCGACTCGACGACCTGACCTGCGAGGGAGAAGGGATGCTGGGCGGCATGTTAGCCGCCATCGTGAGTCCTCAACTGACCCAATATAATGCGACTGCCATTCCTCTAGCGGAACATGCACTTGGCGAGGTGCGGATCGAGCACTTGCAGTTCGATGTCACCCAGGGACTCTCGGTACAGGCACGTTTCGCTGGTCGCCAGAGCTAACGCCACAACTTTGCCAATCCGTCCACACGATGCGCAGCCAGTCAGCACTGCTTGAGAAGATCCAGGTCGACTACGAAGTCGCTTGTGAACGTCATCCGTTCGGGGAACTCGCCATCGATATCTATCGTGTGGCCCAACCGGAAGCGTTACTGGACGAGGCAGCGCTGGCAGCCACACACACGACCGTGCCTTGGGCACCCTACTGGGCCGAGGCCTGGGATGCGGCACACGCGATGGCGCAGCAGTTGGTCCATCGGGATCTGCAGCAAATCGAACTGCTCGACCTCGGCTGCGGTCTGGGGATCACCGGAACCGTCGCAGCAGCACACGGCGCGCGAGTCTTTTTTGCGGACTACGCTCCCCCGGCACTCCTCTTTGCGGAACTCAACTGCCTGCCTTGGCGGGCAGCGTGCCAATTCCAATGTGTCGACTGGAGACATGACAATCTGGAGCGACAATTTGAACTCATCGTCGGCGCAGACATCCTGTACGACCGGGCGGACATCCCCCATCTCGATCGCTTCTGGCGACAACATCTAGCCCCAGAGGGTAAAGTGCTGCTGGGCGATCCCAACCGTCCGCTCACGAACGAATTACTTGAGATGCTCCACTCGTTGGGCTGGCAACTGAAAACAACGCGCTACCCCCGCTTGGCCGGAGGACGCGATTTTCGCCTTGTCCAAGCGGAACTGCCAGCCTCACGCCGCGATGACTTGCCTTCGCCTGAGGAATCGGCAAAGATGCATTCATGAAGAGGCTCCCATTCTCCTGCACCCTCTGTGTGCTGTGCTTACCGCTGATCAGCCAACGTTCCGCGGGTGCGGACGAACGCGAGCAGGTGGCGGCGGTCGTTGACGGCCAGAACATTTACCTGGGCGAAATCCGCAGAGACGTGCGCCGCGCCGTAGCAGACCAGAAGATCAGCAAGCCGCGCGCTATCGAACTGGCACAGGCTGCACTCCAACAAGCCATCAAACGGCGGCTCGTATTGCAATACATTGCCAAGCGAGGCCAGGGCGCCACCCCAGCCGAAATCGACCAGGAACTTGATCTCGTCAAACGCAAATTGGACGAACAAGAGATTACGCTGGAAGATTATCTCCAGCGCACCGAGCTGCCCCTGGCAGAATTGCGGTTTTCACTGGCATGGAAAATTGGCTGGGAACGCTGGCTACAGCGATACGCCACCGATGCCAATCTGGAAATGTATTTCAATCGACACCGTCGCGATTTTGATGGGACACAGTTAGAAGTGGCTCACATCCTTTGGAAGGCGAAACCGACTGACCAGGCAGCTATCGCGAAAGCAACGCAGCAAGCGACTTTGGTACGCCAGCAAATCGTTGCCGGCGACCTGAGCTTTGCCGCAGCGGCAAGCGAATATTCCGCCGCCCCCACAAAAGATCGCGGCGGTAACGTTGGCACCATCTCGCGACACCAACCGATGCCTGAGTCATTCAACAAGGCGGCATTTGCGCTGCAAGAGGGCGAAGTCAGTCCGCCCATCACCAGCCCCTTTGGCGTTCACCTGATCCGCTGTTCGCGCGTTCACCCAGGCCAGCGCACTTGGCGCGATGCGGCAGCGCCGCTGCGACAAGCCGTCGAGCAGTATCTGTTCGACTGGACCGAGCAACAACAGCGACCGCGGTCTCAAGTGCAGATGACAGATCACCTCTGGGAAGCCTTCTCTTGGGAGCAACCGCGGTCAGAATGACCAGCAGTTGCCGTTGCACACAGCTCCGCTTCGACCACAGCACTCCTCCGAAGAACGTCGCTTCATCGTCGCCGCCATGGGCCGACGCGTCTTGCCCGAGACGGCGGTCTGCGGAAAGATCGTCTCAAAAAAAAGAACTCGCTGAGTTAACCACCCAACGAGTTCACTTGCTTCTGATTCACGGCTCGGATGCCGTAGATTAACCGTTCCAGCCGGCCAGCACATCTTCAGCCAGGTCATCGGAGACCACATCGCTCCAACGATCACTCGTTCCGGCATCCTCAACGTGTGCTTGATGGGTCGCGTCGCTGGCTTGCACTCCGAAGATTGCCGCATGGGCATCTACCGTTGCACTATCACCGTCGCTCAAACCACCGGTGGGAAGGGCTTGCGAGTCGGCGACGCTGTCCCCGAGTCCGACAGCCAAGAGACCGGGATCCGCTGTCTCCGCGATCACCACTGCTGAGGAAGTTGCCGCTTCGCCTTCACCGACAATCGACGGACTGCTGTTGTTCGCCCGCTGATACAGGATGTTCACACCGGCGAGCGCGTCGGCCAGAGAGATTTCGTTATCTCCATTGACGTCGTACTTCACGAGGTCGTAGAACATCGCGACTTCAGGCGAAATGTTGGGCAGATCCGCTTCACCGTATTGGTGAATACGTCGCACAACACCCAGGATATCCGCCAAGCCACCGCTGCCGTCGCCGTCCACATCGACACGATCCGACAGGTTGGTGTACGCACTGTATGACTCACCGGCACGCACACCCTGTTCGGCATGAATCTGCAAGACGCCAGTACCGAAATCAACGAACCGCGAGTCAACACCACCGGATGCGTTCACGAAAGATGTACCCAGGTTAGCATCGGGAGCAGCTCCCAAGAAGTTTGCAGTACCTTCACTCGTGGCGGTGAACGTTGCCGAGTAAACTTCCACGGCTTCACCCAACCCGCTGTTCGCACTGCCACCGACATTATCCAGCAAACCGGATCCGGCCACGTGATCGTATTCGGGGTTCTCCAGATTCGACCCGAAGGTCACGCCCTGTTGACTCAGATCCAACAAGGTCTGATCGTAGCTCAAGTCGAGCCCAACCGCCTGGAATCCACTGCCGTCACGCTGCGACGGAGCGCGAGTATCACGCGCTGTTACCACGACCGTCACCTCGTCACCGACATTTGCGATCGATGCGGGCATGCCGTTAACCAGGAACGAAATATCGTACTCAGCTTGCGGACCAATTGTGACGGTAGCCGTTGACTGCAGCCCCAAGTTATCACTCATCGTGTAAGTGAAGGAGTTCGGTGTGTTCTCATTGCCAGCCGGTGGTGTGTAGATGACGCCATTCATTTGCGGGCTGACGACGACCACACCGCCATTGAGCGGTTGCTCAACAGCCACCACACGTCGACCGGGATTTGATCGCAGCTGATCGTTATCCAAGACATTCAATTGGCCTACGGCGCCCAGCGCGAAGGCATCATTCAATGCCACCGGAGCGATACCCGGCTCGCCGTTGGTCTGTTGACCAACGATCATCAAATCAAGTGAGTTGTAAGTAATCTGCTCGAATGGCACCACGATCGGAGAAGGAGCACCATCATTCACCGTGGTTTCAAAGAGAGTCACTTCATTCGGGTCAGTGACGATGGTCGTTGGCTGACCGTTCGTCGCTCCCACCGCGCGGACTTGCATCGAGAACAGCAATTCCCCTGGAGGCGAATCAAGCCCCGTACCATTCAAAATGGTGGCGGATCCGACCTCGTCAACGAGACCTGAAGTGGCAGCACTTCCCGTGATCGCATTCGTGATACCGTCGCCGATCGTACTGAAGGCCGGTCCAAATTGAATCTTGAAGCCCAAGCCTTCCGGATCTTCTGGATCGCCAACGGAGGCCGTGATCGGTGCAAGTTTGGTGCGGTCGTACAACACGTCCAGGTATGCAGACAGAGCCCCCAAATTCGCATCCGTCGCCGGTGNACCAAGTGTTGTTCGCAGGTCATCAGCGAACACATTCAGACGGAAAACGTCCCCTTGGTCAACCTCAGTGATTGCGTCAACAGGATTGANACTGGCGAGAGGCGTTGCCACGGGNGTCAAGCTAAGAATATCTGGCGTTGNCGTCGGGTCGATGCTCAAAGTCACCGTCGCCGTGCTCGTAGCCGCGGGAATCGCCGAGTTTTGAATGGTGTACTGGAATGTCGCGAGGCCATTGAATCCTACATCCGGGTTGTTCGCGAATGACACAAGACCGGCAGCGGCATTCGTCACCGTAACACTTCCAGCAGAAACTCCATTGGAATCCACAGGGTCAGTCAAACTGATAATGGAAATCGGTGGGTTTTGGCCAGGTTCATCCGCTCCAGGACCACCCACACCCAATTTAAATAGATCCAACACAACGCTGGTCTGCCCAGCAAAGACACTCTCACCGAAGAAGTCGTCAACGGCCACAGGCCCCGTGGAACTCGGCGTAATATCAATCGTTACCACTGCCGTATCCATGCCACCTAAACCATCACTGATTTGGTAGGTGAACGAGTCGACGGCCTGGCCTGAAACGCCCAGTGGTGGCGTGTAGAAAATGGTGCTGCCATCCGAGGCCACGTCAATCACGCCACCTCTGACGGAGTTCGCATCGGTACCCATCCCTTCCTGGCTGATAATCAAGGGGTTGCCTTGCGCAAGGCCAGGTGCACTGTTCAGGTCATTACTCAATACATTCGGAGTAATTTCCGTGCTGGCACTGTTTTGGTCTACTGTTGCCATGTCGTCACGAGCCACCGGCTGGTCACCCAAGACGAAGATCTCATGATCCTCAACTTCGCCCTTGCGACCTTCTCCCGTCACGCCCTTGTTGTATTCATGACCATACATGAAACGAGCGTACGAGGGGCCGGACTGNGCATGCCCGGGAACTGAAATCCCGAGCGAATGCATTCCCGATTCCAATTCCACATTGGCAATCACGTGCTCGTCGAGGTCGTTCCAATCGCCGTCTTGATTCCAGTCAAAGAACGCATGCAAGCGCCCTGCGGACAAGCCATTCGTCTGGACATCGACTTGGATCGTCGCTGCTTGGCCAATTGCCAGAGCGCTCATCACCACCCCGTCGTTGGTATCGGCAGGATTCGCATCGGCTTCGCCGTCAATGGTGTCGCCCAAGCGGTACAGAGGATCCAGTCCAAACCGGGCCCCATCATCCGCCAAGCTGGTCGGATAAGGCGCCGGGGCGTTACCAAAGTCAAAAACCTGCCCCTGCAACGAGAAGTCCGTGTCGGGGAAGGTCTGGGTCACGGAGGCATCCAACTCGATGCCAACTTGATCTTGCGAATTCGTGAACACCCAACCTGGCGGAAGATTCACACGAACGTTGAACAGATTGGGAACGCTCGGCACTTGGAATGAGTAGTTACCATACCGATCGGTGCTCGCGATCGCTTCGCCTGGATCGGGCCGGAAGTTGTTGTTCAGATCCGCGTAGACAGGAACACCGGCAACTCCATCACCACCCTGGATGAACACGTTTCCACTCACTTCGCCAGGCACGCCCGGTCCGGGAGGTCCCGGGGGATCGTCACCAAAGCTGACGGAAAAGATTTGCGTGTCCCAGACGCCTGCGTCCGCAACGCCACCCGTGAACCAGAACGTCGTGTCGTCAACCGGGTCAACGACCATCGAACTGTAGTCACCCCAGCGCTCATCAATCGTGCTCGCACCGATACCATTACGCGCTGTGTGTTCACCACGGATCAGCGTGCCCAACGGATCACTCGCAACGCGTCCGGAATAACGAATCGAAGGTGATACGACCAGACTGCTGACGTTGTAACCAACGGCAATATCGCCGTTGCCGTTCATGGCAATCGAACCCATCCATCGATGATTCGCATCCGGGTCAAGTGTATTTTCCTGGTAGTTGACCCACTCGCTGGCACCAGAATTCTTGCGCAACTCAAACCAACGAATACCGGCACGGTCTGGCTCGCCAGTGTTACCGACATTCACCGTAAAGTTACCAACTAAAGCCTCATGCGTGCCAAAGTTGCGATACTGCAACCCCTGCATGATGACTTGTGGAATCGCGTCCAAAAGTTGCGTCGAGTTCGGTTGCGGGATGCAATCCAAATCACTTCCGCCACCGCACAGGTCGGAATCAAAATCCGCCACTTCGACAGATTGCACCAAAGTGAATGTCGAGTTGGTCGGGTCATCAAAATCGACCGAGTATTCGTAGATCTCAATGAAGTCGTTGATGGGATCCAAGTCCACACCGTGGAATTCATCGTCAAAATGTCGCGCAAAATAATTCGGCGCTCCCGTGGGAGCTGCGGGCCCCGACAGATTGGACGGGGTCAACGCTTGGAAACCGAAATTCGGCAGCGGCAAGGCGTTGAAAGACTGGTAAGGGCGTGCCACATTACCAGCCAACATGTTTTCGCGATCAAACGCGTACACCACGGGATCCGTCTCATTGGTCGACACGTAATAGGCATCTTCCCAAACTGCCAACTTGGGATAGTCAGGGAACTCCTGTGTGAAGAACCCGTAGGATTGCCACTGACCGTTGGTCGGATCCGATGTCTGCGAAACATGGATACAGATCCCGTTGTTGGCTGCGTTCGGACTACCAAAATTCGGGTTGTCCGGCGTCGATTGCGTATCGTCCATGAACTCCAACAACACCCAGCGGTTCGCGAGGTGATCGTAGGCCACCTGAGGATCACCTGCGCCAAAGGAACAGGCCGTTCCTGCCGTCGCTAACGAAGACATGGTGAAGGGAGTTGAAACCGCAGTACCATCCGACTTGCGGAAAATCTGCACCAACGCACCCGGGTCTGAGTTCACCGCCTGAAGGTAATAGTCTTGACCGGCGGCCCCCACGTGATCTGCCGGAGAGACATCTGTCACCGGGTCATAACCCTGACCGGGAACATTGATGATCGGCTCGTCAAATGTCGCCAGTAAGTTTCGGTCTTCGAGATTCTCCAACTGAAGACGGCGACGCCGCTGCAATTCAGAGTGCTTTTTACGAAGTTTGCGTGACTTGGCAGAAGACGTCAGTTTCACAGGAATCCCCCCTAGTGGGTATTGTGTCCGGCGAATAGAGAACCTGGGAGATAAGCAATCAAATTCAGTCTAGTCGCGAATGTGGATAATGCCACATTTTTGCTTGGCTCGGGTCAAATAGGTGATTTTGCTCGATTCTACTGCGTTACTTTTGCCACAAGATGTGCCCAACTTAGCGGCTGCGATACACCGCAGCGCGCAGCAAAACCAAAACAACATAAATGCGATTGTAATTGGGGCATTTATGCTGTCAACTTCGTCACAACGGGAACATCAGCCGCGAAAACCCCGCAAAAATCGGCATTTAACCGAGCCGGGAAGAAAAATAGCCGACGACGGTTGGAAACAGTCGGTCCGCCCAGACCAACGCTTTCCCACCTGGCGTCAAGATGATCTCATAGGATCCCCAGCGTATCGCCCGCACCGTTTTGCGAGCGACTGCGCGGGCAGACTGACCGCCCAGCGACAACCAGGGCAAGTGGTCGCGTTTCTCTAACACGTTGTCGAAAAACTCGCTCTTGGTCGTCGACGGGCTCACAAGCAGCACGTCGACCCCTTGAGGTCCAAGTTCACAGCGCAGCGCGTCGCTCCACCCGTGCAACGCAAATTTGCTCGCCACATATTCACTCTTCTTGGGGATACCCACATGCCCCAACACCGAACCGACATTCACGATCATCGGATGTGTTCCACGTTGTAGCAGTGGGATCAGGGCGCGTGTCAGTTCCGCGGGGGCAAAGAAGTTGACTTCCATGATCTTTCGCAAGCGCAGTTCATCTGCTTTGGCAAAATGTCCGATGGCCCCAACGCCGGCGTTATTGATCAGCAGATCCAACGCGCCGAAATGTTCCTCCACGCTGGTGGCCAGCGCTTCCCGGACCCCCGGTTCGGTGATATCACCGACCACCGAGTGGATTTCCGTACCGGCCTCTTGCAGCTCGTGCACCAGTTCACGAATCCGTTCCTCGCGCCGGGCGGTCACAATCAACCGGGCACCTTGTCGAGCCAATTCCCGGGCAAGTTCACGCCCAATTCCGCTGGAACATCCGGTGACCAAGGTCCTTGCACCGTCGATCTTTCGCCAAGCCATATTGCGCTCGCTCGATTTCCTTCAGGCAGGGTCAGACCTTCCGTCTACCCGGAACTATTTGGCGCCGGTCTCACAGCCGTTGTTACCAATATGCACTTCTCGAGCGGGATACTGCCCCGGCTCGTCCTCCGCATACCACGTTGCCAGAACCGCTTCCCATTCCTCTCGGCCATGAACGCGTGCGAACGCGTCCCGCACTGCAAGATGTTGCGGATGCATGGCCGAGTACTTGATCCCAAACTTCCGCATCAAGATCCCACAGCGTTTTTCACTGTAGATCGTTTCAGCCAACATATAGTGTTCGCGAATCACTTCACGCTGCTCATGCAACGAAGGGGGGGGTGGCGAAGGCAAACCATCACACAGCGCCCGACATTGCCGAAAAATCCAGGGATTGCCAATCGCACCTCGGGCGACCGTCACTCCATCGACCCCCGTTTGCTGCAGCATATTAAGGCAATCCTCTGCGGAAAACAGATCGCCACTTCCCAATAACGTTCGACTCCCGAGATGTTGTTTTAATTCCCGCAAGAATTCCCAGCGACTCGGCCCGACATAGCGTTGCTTGACCGTCCGACCGTGGACGGTTGCCGCGGCCAAACCGCTATCAAAAGCGGCATCAATGATCCGATAAAAATTGTCACGACTCTCTTCCGAGTCGTCGATCCCGCGTCTCAGTTTGACCGTCACAGGAATCTCTGGCGGCACAGCTTCGCGCGTCCGCTGCATGATCTCGATGGCCACTTCCGGCTGACTAAGGTGATACCCACCTCGGCATCGCCCCAGGACTTTTTTGACAGGGCACCCAAAATTGATATCGATCACATCGTAACCGGCTTGCACCAACCGCACGGCACCGGCGGAGAATTGTTCTGGCTCGGCTCCCATCAACTGCCCGCCAACCGGATGCTCTTCCTCACCGATAAACAGAAAATGCCGGTTCTTGTGCGTGTCCTTCACTTGGACCAAAAACTGGTCGAGCATCACCTCGTTGATCGCATAAGGAGCGCCCAGCCGGCGGGCGATCGCACGCATCGGATAGTCGCTATAGCCGGACAGAGCAGCTTGCACGACGGGGAACCCCAGGTGCACATTCCCAAGTGACAACGGAGCAAGTGTGGGTGGGCTGGCGGTCACGGGAAAAATCAACTCACAGGCAACAGTGCGCTCGGGGCCCATGCACGAGTCATCAAGCGACAGGACACCCGTCGTGATCGCATGGACAACAGCAAGGCGTGCACCAACACGCCATGGGTCTTCGACCTTAGCAAATTCCGTCTCGGGCGCGTACCACATCTCTCGAAGAAGTCCCGCAGATGTGGGCAGGAAACACCTTGCTCACCAGGGAATTAGCTCCAAGAGAACCGCCGATATCAGCACCTGCCGGCCGCCGGAACGTCAACAAGCCCCCAGAGCATCTCCGGGGGCTTGCGATGGATCACGAATCATCGTGTGCGCTGCCGTCGTCAGTTCGACTTCGAAGTGGCAAGCTGACTACGAACGTCCGTCTCGGTAACAAACGGGTTATAAACCATCTGTGGCTGGACCGTAGCCACCGCGTCACCCTCAGCTTGCGATTCCGCTTGCGGAGTAAACGGGTTGTAAACCATCTGCGGGGGCTGTTGTGCGCGCGCATAATTACGCGGAGTGGCTGGCCAGGCGTAAGGGCTCAGCCCATAGGGGCGATACACCCGGTGGCTGTAGTAGACGGGCGGATGGACAGCAAAGTAAGGTGGTACGGGAACCCGATATTGGTAAGACCGTGGCAAACCACCATAGTTGCCGTTGATGACAAAACCGTACGGTTCGACCGCCGCTGCGGGCGCGACGAAAGCAACTGCAACTGCCAAGGTTGCGGCCGCACACAGGATTTGCTTTAAGTTCATATTCGGTACCCATGCAAAAAGATGTGATCACGCGAGCTGTGCCCCGCCGCTGTGCCGGGCCGCTTACTTCACATTAATTGCTGGTCGGTAGATTACAACGTTTCATGACGACTATGGCTGACTTCAGTACCGACTTACAGGCAACTGCCAAACAGCTCGGCTTCACGCTCACGGGGATCTGTCCCGCCGTGTCACCCGACGGTTTTTCCCACCTGCGCGAGTGGCTGGACGCAGGTTATGCCGGTTCTATGCATTATCTGGAACAACGCTACGACGCCTATGCGCACCCCACGCATGTGCTCGACGGCGCGCGAAGTATCCTGATGCTGGCCGTGGACTACCAGACAGAACCACCGCACCAGACCGCCGCCGGGCAAGGTCGCGTCGCTCGCTACGCCTGGGGAACCGCCGATTACCACGACCTCATACACGATCGCCTAAAGCAGCTGAAGAAATGGTATCTGCAACAGCACCCCCAAGCCCATGTGCGTGGCGTGGTCGACACAGCACCCCTGATGGAACGCGAGTTCGCACAACTCGCTGGATTGGGCTGGGTTGGCAAGAATACCTTGCTGCTGAACCGACAGGCTGGGAGTTGGTTCTTTCTAGCGGCTCTGCTCACCGATGAGGAGTTAGCTTATGACGCACCCCACCAAACCGACCATTGCGGTAGCTGCACTGCCTGTCTCGATGCCTGCCCGACCGCGGCTTTCCCACAACCTTACGTGATGGATGCTTCGCGCTGCCTGAGCTATTTGACCATCGAATTGCGTGACCCTATCCCACACGAGCTCCGATCCGAGATCGGCGATTGGGTCTTCGGCTGCGACATATGCCAGGAGGTCTGTCCCTGGAATCGCCACGCGCCGACATCGACAGAAGCGGCGTTACTGCCGACCACGGACGCCAACCCGATGGATCTGATCGCTCTGTTCGAACTGGACGACACCACGTTTCGAGAGCGTTTTCGCAAAACCCCTTTGTGGCGGCCGAAGCGCCGAGGCATCTTGCGCAACGCCGCGATGGTCCTGGGAAACCAACGCGCACCCCAAGCGATCCCGGCACTGAGTCGAGGCTTAGCGGACGAAGAACCACTGGTGCGCGCGGCCGCAGCCTGGGCCTTGGGTGAAATCGGCGGGGCGATCGCCCAGCAATTGCTCGAAGATCGCCAAGCCCTGGAACGTGAAGAGGTCGTCTCGGCGGAAATCGCTCGTGCGCTAGCCCTACATGACTGACCCGACCGCCGCTCTCGACCAACCACCTCAAGCGGACATGAACGGCGACGCCTGCGAGTCGACTGGCCTGATTATACGAACGTCCAAAAAAAAATCGCTTGGTGAAACTCACCAAGCGATGAAAAAACAATGAACAATCCAGCAAGGCGTCAAAACAACACGCATCGTGGCGTTGCTCGGCTGATTACCGACTCGCAGGCAACGGCTCCCAACTAGTTGTCCAGATCCAGTTCCCGCGCTTTTCCCGTACCGAGCCGGCTGAAGGTGCCACCCTGCGGGCGTCCTGTATTCGCGAACGCATTATTCCACGGCATGCCGTATGCCACAAAGGCACCGGTATTCGCATCCGCCACGTAGACAACACAACCGCCGGGTCGCAAATTCCCCGTGTTCTGAGCTCGAAAGTCAGCACCCCCGGTCACCATGACGTACTTGGGAGTTTTCCCTTGCTCAATTCCCAAATCAGCGACAACGTTCACCGTGTATTTCGCGCCAAATTTCCCCGTCCGCGGGTAGATCACCAAACAGGTCAAGTCGCCGGTGATGTAATCCAAAAAGAAGACACCCTCAACGTCCGGCGCGACGGGCCCCGTCGCAATCGCAAACTGATCGGAACCATGAGATGCGGTCGCCTGCAACAGTGTTTCCGGAAGCTGAAACGACTGCGATTGCGACTGTGACGAGTAAGCTACGATGGTGCCAATCATCATCCCCAGACCAACGCACAAACCAAGACACAATCCGGTTCCTAACCACAGCCAGGAACGGAGATTCAATCGTTTTTGTTGCATAACAGCCTCTCTCTGATCATGAAGTGAACTCAATTGCCCGGCCCATTCCTCGTCATCTTACCAACCCGTGTCGGGCAGTTGCAAGCGCAAGCTGCAAACCGCTGGTCAGCCAAACGCACACGGAAATACGCGCATCTGAAAACTGCGGCGCAACGCTAGCTGGCCGACGCGCGACGCATCCATCGCAGACAATGCATGCCGCCATCTGCCGCACAGCTCAAGAGAGGAATCACCAACGGGAAAATGAATCGCTCGCCAACCGCAATCGGAACGTACCAAGCGAAAAGCGGGAAGCAGAGCAGCAGCCAAAGCACCAATAGCCTCTGCTCGCGCCGCCTTTCAACCAGAATTCCGATGATCGCCAAGGCAGCAAGGACCGCTCCAGGCAGAACGCGAGCATCCTCCCAGGGAGGTGGTCCCAGCGATCGCAACAAGACGAAAACTTCCCAGATCAGACCCTGTGCTTCACGCGCTGCCATCTCGGCCCACGTGTGAGACCCCACATACGCAGCGGCAGCTTCGGCAACCGTCGTCGATTGCGACAACTGGTCCGGGTCCTGGTATTCATCCACGAACAGCAGCCACGTGTTGACGTTGTGAAACGGGTGACGAAAACGCAGCACATTACGTGTCAGCAGCGGCGAGGCGACCACCACCCAGACCACCGCAAACACAGCCAGCACCCGCACGCCGTGCACCCACCGTCCGCGCTCACTCCAACGGATATCTCCCGACTCGGCTCTCAAAGAACCGACCAACAACCACAGACCACATCCAGCTGCCAGCAGTAAACCGGTCCCTTTCGTCAACCACGCCAGCGCGACCGCCACCGCCGACACCGCCGCCAACTTCCAATCCGCTGCGGCAGGCGTTTCTCCGTGCGTCCGTTCAGCTGGCACTTCCAACCACAACCAGTACAAACCAACAATGCCAGCTAACAGCACCTCGCACCCCACAATCACCGAGAATCGAGCAAAGGCAAAATTCCATCCCAGCAGCAAACAGAGAATACCCGTGCGCAGCCACTGCCGACGCCGAACTCCCAGCACAATCACGCCAACGAAGACACTACATCCCAACACCACCGACAGCAGTTTGCCCGATTGGAAATTGGGGCGTAATGCCAGCATCCCCAGGTAGAGCGGATGACGATTCGCCTCCCGAAACCGACCGGAATATAGCTCCGGCAGCAACGCCAGCGCACCTCCCGCATCGTGCACCTCGGCGGCCGTCAAGATAAAGGCTTCCTCATCCTGCCCGGCATAACTGTCGTTCTGAGGAAAATAGACTGCCAACTGCGCCAGATACACAATCGCACCCAAGGCGATCAGCACCCCACCCCACACCGGTGCATCCTCTCCCCGCGGCTGTGGCTGCAGCCAACGCTCGGCGCGCGCAGCGAGACGATCCCAGACAGTCTGGCGTGCCAATGCCAGGGTGATCGAACCGCCTGCAACCAGGAGCCCGCCACCCACACAGATCCACACCAATCCGGACCGCGACTCCACCGCATTCAGGATCGTCACCACCGCACCCACACTGATCAATGCAGTCATCACTGCAGCGATGCGGGGCAGGGCACGACGGAGCAGGGGACTCAAAACAGGTAACCTATCCAGAAGAAACGAAGAACATCGACCACCCCGGACTACGGCATCTCGCCGGCGTGCAAATAGCAGTAACTTTCATAGCGGCGCAAATCAACTCGACCATCCGCCACAGCATGCTTGACCGCACAGTCCACCTCGTGGGTATGGGTGCAATCGGGATAGCGACAGAGGCTGACATACGAGCGGATATCACGATAAAAACCGGCAACCTCCTCGGGAATCACGTCCCACAACTGAAATTGCCGGATCCCCGGCGTATCCACCACGTACCCGCCGCACGACATCGGGATCAACTGTGCCGAAGTCGTGGTATGTCGCCCCTTTTGGTTTTCGGAACTGACTTTGCCCACGCGCAACCCCAACCCCGGATCAATCGCATTAAGCAACGAGGTTTTGCCCACCCCGCTTTGGCCAGTCACCACACTTTCCTTGCCATGCACACACCGCTTCAACTGCTCCAACCCCGAGCCATCATTTGCCGAGAGCAGGATCACCTGGTAACCCATGCGACTGTAGACGCCGACCAACGGCATCAAGTCGGCGCAGTCAATCAAGTCAATCTTGTTAATGCAGAGAATGGGTGTGATACACGCCTTCTCTGCGGTCACCAAAAAACGGTCAATCAAATTCGGCTTGAGCGCTGGTTCGGCCGCACTTGTGACAATTAACACCTGATCGACATTGGTCACCAGCACGTGCTGACGATGACGGCTGGTGCGGCACAAAATACCTTTCCGCGGTTCGACCCGTTCGATGAAGCCTTCCAGGTTATCCGCGGGGCGAATCAGAACGCGATCACCAGCAGCCACCACGTGACGCTGGTCCGTGCTGAGTGACTTCAACAAACCACGTGTCGCACAGTGGTAGACTTGGCCGTCTTCTGCGGCGACTTTGCTCGAAAGCCCATGCACACTGAGCACACGTCCTTGCAGGCAGCCTTCTTCGTCGATATCGAGATGTACGGAGAGCCCCGTTTCGTCTTCGGTTACCTCGGCCCCAACGATCGTACGTTTACGCGTCAGTTGCCCTTTGCCGCTGACACGTTCACCTCGTTCCGTGTCTTCTTGCTCAAAACCGTGCTCTTGAAACTCGCGTGTCAGATTCCCTTGGCGAGCGCGCGTCTGGTGGCTCTTGCGGAACTCAGCCCGAATCTTCGTCTTTTTCTTTTTTTTCTTTGCCATACGTCCGTCGTAACGAGAGTTAACCTATCGCCATCCTAACGAAGGTTGACGGCGCCGAAAACCTTGTAACGCACCATGCTCATTGAGGCACATCAACCGCCAACGCCCACCAGGCCACCGGTCCTGCCTCCGTCGTCGCTTGTCGACGCAAGCGTCCACTCTTCGCAATCCCAAAAACGGCAACCTTCCCCGAACCTTGCCCCGCCGCGTAGAGAAACTTACCCGCAGGATCAATCGAAAACGATCGCGGTGTCTTTTCCGTCGGCACAATCTCCAACAACGTCGCTCGCCCCGTATCCTGATCAATGCCGTAACAAGCAATGCTGTCGTGCCCGCGATTGGCAATGTACACACATCGGCCATCGGGTGTCAGCTCACAGCGCGCCGTCGCATTTGCTTGACCATCAACACCCGGTGGCAAGCTGCTGAGCGTTTGCTTGCGGCGCAATGCGCCGGTTGCCTGATTGACTTCGAAAACTCCCAAACTGTCACTCGCTTCATTACTGACATAAGCCCATCTACCTGTGGGATGCAGCATGATGTGTCGCGGATGCTCGCCGGTAGGAGTCGAGACAAATGCCGGTTGGTTCGGCGTCAATTTTCCTGTCTTCTCATCCAAGCGAAATTGATAGATCCGGTCGGACCCGGTATGCGAGACAAAGACCCATTGGTTATTCGGGTGGATCGCAATGCCATGCGCTTTTTCCGCCGTCGGGATGGTCAGCAGAGGCTGCTCACCCACCGCTCCTGCCGACGTGAGCGGGTGGACTGCAACCTTGTTCGATTCGTAGTAGGCACTCAACAAGTAATGTCCGGTGCGGTCTGGCAGCAGGTAGGCGGGATCATCACCGCCAGCCACCACGTTCAGCAAGGTCAATTCCCCTGTCGTGGCGTGAATACGAAATGCAGCAATTTGCCCGGACGAACGATACGCAACATACAGCGTGCGCCGATCTCGCGCCATTCCCAAGCAGGCAGGCTCTGCCGCACATGGCGTTTCTCCACGTCGTTGGAGACTGCCGTCCTGCATGCGCTGGAAACATACAATTTTCTTTTCGCGGAGAAGCGTCACATACAACCAATGCCCCACCGCATCCTGCGAAAACGCTTTGCCGAACGGCACAGATACAAGACTCATGACGATGACACCACAGAGCAACACTGAGCGTCGCGAGTGTGATGGCAGAGCTTCAAGTGGCATCATCCGGCTGACTCCGACTGGTTCTTGATGTGGGTTACCTGCTGCAAATCACGACACACACCGCGCCAGCAGACGATCACGAGGGTAACGCGCCCCGCACGGCACAGCAAACCGCACCGCGCGACGGTGGGCACCGGTGGGTGGTCACTGCCACGCCACGCACTACGATGCTCAAGCAGACCTGCGGATTTCACCGTGGTCAGGTGCCATCTGGCCGGTCGGACCACCCAGATGAAGACTATTTTGATGCACCCCAGCGGTGTTTTCGCCAGCTGTTCGCCCGCCAGGAGGTACCCCACGACGGCCGCGGGCCCTGGGCACCCCCACTGCCCCATTTTTCACCGTGTCGACGCTGGTCTGCGGGAAAACGGGAACATGTGCAATAATTGAACAGAACAGAACGCTCCTCCGTAACTCAGAATACGCTCCGAGTGTGACGAATTTGGGGAGTGTGCGGAAGAAGAGACAGGCTCCATGGCTCAAGATGCTGCTGAACAACTGATGGCAAAGGTTGGATCTGTTTCCACGCCCGCGCCAGTGGTCACACCTCGCCTGCGCAAACTGCTCTATCTCGTGTTAGCGCTGGTGGCCCTGCTGTTCGCCAATGCGGCCTATCTGGGGGCGGTCACCTTTCTGGAATGGTGGACAGGACACTCGCACCAAAACTACTTTTATCAGTACATGTTTCTGGGCCATCTCGCCTTGGGCCTGCTGCTGATCCTGCCTTACCTTGTCTTTGGCCTGTTGCACATGCGGGCCGCTCGTCATCGCCGCAAACGTCGCGCGGTCCGGATCGGCTATTTGCTGTTCGGCGCCGGTGTTGGCACACTGCTGACCGGTTTGCTGCTGACACGGATGGGCGGCTTTGACTTGCGACATCCCGTAGCACGTCAGTCGATTTACTGGGCACACATCGCCCTGCCGCTGGCGGCCGCCTATCTCTACTGGCTACATCGCCTGGCGGGCACGAAAATCAAATGGAAAATTGGCGTCGCCTATGGCGCGACGTTAGCCGTTGCCTTGCTGGCCATGGTCTGGATGCATCTGGAAGACCCACGCGCCTGGTTTGCCAAGCGCCCCGATTCCCCGGACTACTTCCAACCTTCTCTGGCAAGCACCGAGTCGGGAGACTTTATCCCCGGTCACAAACTGATGAACGACGCGTACTGTAAAAAATGCCACGCCGATGTGCATGCGGCATGGAGCGACAGCGTCCATCACTTCAGTTCATTCAACAACCCCGCCTACCTGGCCAGTATCGTGGAAACGCGCGAGAAGGCGATGGAGCGGACGGGGTCCGTGCAAGCGTCGCGTTGGTGTGCCGGATGCCACGACCCGGTTCCCTTTTTCAGTGGCGAGTTCAGTGATCCTGACTACGATCTGGTCAACCACCCAACGGCAAGCGCTGGGATCACTTGCACCGTCTGCCATGCCATCAGTCATGTCAACAGTGTCCGCGGCAATGCGGATTACAAGATTCAAGAACCTTTGCATTACCCATTCGCGTTCAGCAAAAATCCGTTTCTCTCGGCGCTCAGTGACCAACTGATCAAAGCCAACCCCACCTTTCACAAGCAAACGTTTCTCAAGCCGTTTCACAAGACAGAAGAGTTCTGTTCGGTCTGCCACAAGGTCCACCTTCCGCGAGAAGTCACCGACTACCGTGATTTTCTCCGCGGGCAGAACCACTATGACGCGTACCTGACCAGCGGTGTCTCTGGCCACGGCAGTCGCAGTTTCTACTACCCGCCACAAGCCAAAACGAACTGCAATCAATGCCACATGCCCTTCGTGACATCGGATGACTTCGGTGCCCAACCGTTCGGCGACAAGGGCGAACTCGGTGTCCATGATCATCTGTTCGCCTCCGCAAATACGGGGATCGCCTGGTTGCTCGACCGCGATGAAATCGTGAAACGCCATCAAGACGCCCTGCAGGACATCGTCAACGTCGATATCTTTGCCGTTCGCGCCGATGGTGAGATCGACGGTCAGTTGACGGCCCCCTTGCGGCCGTCGGTCCCCAGCCTGGAACCTGGGCGGGAATACCTGATCGAAGTCGTCATCCGTACCCTCGGTGTGGGCCACACGCTCACCCAGGGAACGTCGGATTCCAACCAGTTGTGGCTGGAAGTTCAAGCCAAATCGGGTGACAAGTTCATTGGTACCAGCGGCATGATCGACCCGCAAAAAGGCAACGAGGTGGACCCCTGGGCTCACTTCGTCAACACCTTCATGCTGGACAAAGATGGCAACCGGATCTCGCGACGCAACGCGCAAGACATCTTTACCCCGCTCTACAGTCACCAGATTCCTCCGGGAGCCGGGCAAACCGTACATTACTTGTTGCGTGTTCCCGAAGACGCTGACGGCCCCATCACCTTCGATGTGAAGCTGAACTATCGCAAGTTCGACACGCTTTACATGACCTACGTCGCCATGACCAATCGCAAGCTCGGCAAAACGATTCGCGGAGACGATGGCCGAGATTTGACCAAAGAACCGTACCAGAACGATTTACCCATCACGGTCATGGCTACCGACCGGGTCACCTTCCCGCTTGCCGGGCAAACCGACGAGGCGATCGAACAGACTCCCACGCGGTTGCCGGCCTGGCAACGCTGGAACGACTACGGCATCGGGCTTCTGTTGAGCGGCAAGACGCATCTCCGTCAGGCAGCGGAGGCCTTTACCGAAGTTGAAAAGCTCGAGCGTTGGGACGGACCGATCAACTTGGCTCGGACGTACAACGCCGAGGGACGGCTGGATGAGGCCACCGCAGCGCTGGAACGTGCGATGCAATACAACACCGAAAAAGGCTTCCCTCGCTGGACATGGTCGTGGCTGACCGGCGTCATCAATCGCCAACAAAGTCGCTATCCTGAAGCCATCGAGAACTTCCAGGCGGTTCTGGATGTCCACACCGCCGAGATGCAAGAACGGCACCTCGACTTCAGTCGCGACTACATTGTGCTCAATCTCCTGGGACAGTCACAATTTGATCTGGGGATCAAACGCAAACGTCAAAAACAAGACGACGAGTCAGCCCGCCTGTTTGCCGCAGCGATCGAGACCTTCCAAAAGACCTTACAATTGGACCCGGAAAATGTGACGGCTCACCACAACCTGCACAAGCTGTACCAACAACTCGAAGACGAAGAAAACGCAGCTCATCATGAACAGCTGCATCGACGATATAAACGAGACAACACAGCACAGAGCACCGCGGTGCGCAAAGCTCGGGAAAAGTATCCTGCAGCCAACAAGGCAGCGGAGGCAATCGTCAAATACGAATTGCACCTCCCCTAAACCGGCACTCCCTTCCCGCCTCTATCAGCTGCGGATTTATCCATGACGAACCAACCGGCACCTGACGACACACCTTCTGCCGCACCCGAGATCGACCAGGAACAAGACGATCGCATTATCGGCGTGGTTTCGATGTGGTCCCTTGTCGTCCTGGGGGTGGTCGCTGCGATCGGGTTGGGAATCTATTTTACCAGTGGCGATGGCACCCGCGTGGCTGACCCGGAACCGGAACCACCACCACCGGCCCCTCGTGATCTTTCTGATGCCGAGATCCCGCGTGCCCAATTTCGCGATATCACCGCAGCAGCCGGGATCACATTTGTCCAGGAAAACGGGGCCACTGGTGAAAAACTCTTACCCGAAACGATGGGCGGCGGATGTGCCTTTCTCGATTTCAATAACGATCAGTTCCCTGACATCCTGCTGGTGAACTCGCAACGCTGGGAATCCGATCGCGACGGCCAGGCAGCCACCTCCAACCTGACGCTTTACCAGAACGATGGCAGCGGCCAGTTTGCCGATGTCACAGGCCAAGTCGGTCTCGATGTCTCGGTGTATGGAATGGGAGTGGCAGCCGGCGACTACGACAACGACGGTTACGTCGATCTGTTCGTTTCCACCCTCTTCGAAAATCGCTTGTTCCACAACGAACAAGGAAAGCGATTCACTGACGTCACTGCCACGGCCGGTGTCGGCGGTGCCGCTGACCACTGGAGCAGTAGCTGCGGCTGGGTCGACTACGACAATGACGGCGATCTTGACCTGGTCGTCTGCAACTATCTGAAGTGGTCGCGCGATTACGACCTGGCCCAGGATTTCAAGCTCACTGGTGGCGGTCGCGCTTACGGTCGACCAAACAACTTTGAAGGCCAGCTTCCCTACCTGTACCGCAACCAGGGCGACGGCACCTTTGTCGAAGTCGCTGCAGAGGCCGGATTGCATCTGCGTGACCCCGATACCAATTCGCCCCTGTTCAAATCACTGGGACTCACGTTTGCAGATTTCGATGGCGACCACCACATGGACATCATGATGGCCAACGACACGGTGGCAAACGTCTTGTTGCATAACCAGGGCGATGGCAGCTTCACCGAACTGGCATCCCTGGCCGGTGTGGCTTTTGACCAGAACACCGGTGAGGCCCGCGCGGGCATGGGAATCGACAACGCCTGCTTCCGCAACAGCACCGAGCAAGGGGTGGCGATCGGAAACTTCGCCAACGAAATGACGGCATTGTATGTCGCCGATGCAGGGCGTTTGCAGTTTGTCGATGAAGCCATGTCGAGTGGCATGGGTCCCAACACGCGACTGGCACTCACCTTCGGCGTCCTCTTTCTGGATTACGATTTGGATGGCAAACTCGATTTATTCGCGGCTAACGGCCACTTGGAAAAAGACGTCAACATCGGCCAACCGAGCCAACACTACGCCCAACCTCCGCAGCTCTTCTGGAATTGTGGAGTCACCGCCGAAACCGAATTCGCTCCCGCATCGCCAGAGCATCTCGGCGATGAGTTCTTTGTACCGATTGTCGGCCGAGGTTCCGCGTGTGCGGACATCGATCGCGATGGCGACGTCGACCTGCTGATCGGTACCGTCGGTGGCTCACCACGGTTACTCCGTAATGACCAGGAGCTCGGTCATCACTGGATTGCGTTCAAACTGACAGGCAGCACCAGCAACCGAGACGCCATTGGTGCCGTGGTGGAAATCCGGCAAGGTGAAGAAACGCTCCGACGACAGGTCATGCCAACACGCAGCTATCAATCGCAAAGCGAATTACCCATCACGATCGGGCTCGGTGATCTTCAATCTCTTGAGTCCGTGACGATTCGCTGGCCCGATGGAACTTCACAACAAGTGGACAATCCAGCATTGGACCAACTGCACGAAATCCGTCAGTCGAGCGACAGCGCCTCGGGTGCCTGAACCGTCCACTCAAGGCTGATCAGGGCCAAGCAGAGCCCAACGGCATACGTGATATCGGCTATGATGCTCCACTATGAATGCGAAACAATCTAGCTCCCGTACCACACTGCTGGCACTCCTGGCCGTCAGCGGTCTGCTCGCCGGTCTCCTGTGGTGGGTTTTCTTTGCCAATCCCGCCGCCAACTCCAAGTTATCTCCCGAGCGTTTAAAGGAGCTCATTTCGCTCGCGTCGGTCGGGCTGGGACACCTGGAGAACAACGAACCCCTCCCCAGCATCGACATCTTCCAAGTGGTCAGCGACGAGTTACCTGAACAGAAACTTGGTTTACGGAATTTGGCGATCGCCAAATTCATGCGTTTCCAAGAGCTGGATGTGCGCAACGACCGTGAGGCATGGCAAGCTGCTTTTCAGGATGCCCAAGCCACCCTGACGGAACTCCGCGAGGCAGAACCTGATTCTCCCGTCAGCTATGTTCTGGCCGCACGCCTCCAGCAAGCACTTGGCAATGCCGACGAACAAGTTGCTTTGCTGCAGCAAGCCGCCGAGAGAGCCAGCGGAATCGACCGAGCCGCCATCGACTTCGAAATCTTCCTGGCCAATGAGGATACCGCAGCGATTCAGTCGGCCTACAAGCAACTCCCGGAGAATCGCGTCATCGCCGTTCAGTGGCTACTGACGCAAGCGACGAACCAGGATCCCTCCATCGTCGACACGCTGACCAACGTAGAACAAATCACCAAGCAGTTTCAGGATGATATCCTCAAACGAGAACGCATTTCCCTGCAGGCGTTAATCCAGGACGCAAAGCAAGCTGCTCAACAACAAGACTGGCCCACCGTTCAGCAGAAGTGCGGTTTCATTTTCAACGTGCTGTTGCACCGCACCAAAAGCGATCGCACGCGCGTCGAACGGCATCCTCTGGACTATGTCATGATTGACTTTCCAGCCCAATTCTACCAGGAACATCAACTCTCGCGAAAAACGCTGCCACCGCCAATCGAAGTCAGTTATTCTCCCGAGACAACGGCCTTACCCAATCTCACCACTCCCGTCCTCGATGTCGTTCCTGTCGACTTTGATCTCGATCAATCCGATGACCTCGCCGTGTTAACGGGCACGCAACTGTTCATTTTCGAACGCAATGACGAGGGAGTTTGGGCTCCCACGTTAACGCACGACTTGGATCGTCCGTTCGAGAGAATCTTGACAGCCGATCTGGATGCCGATACGCCGATGACTCGGCAAGCCGGCACGCGACCAGAAACGCCGGAGCAAGATTTCCAGCCGTCCGCCGATGCGGATTTTGTGCTGTATGGCCCGGGCGGCCTGGAGGTGCTCGAGAATGTCGAGAGCCCAACAGGGGAACGCACTTTGCAATCCATCGCGCAGTCTCCCGAGGTCGAAACGCTCGCAGCCATCACCGGTGCCGTCCTGGGCGACTTCGACTTGGATGGCGATTTGGATGTCTTTATCTCCACAGACCAAGGCATCCAGTGCTTGACCAATCGTGACGGTTTGCACTTCGCACCCTGGCCAGCTGAATTCATTTCCCAAGCCGAGAACGTACGTTTCGATCAGGCGATTCTGGTCGACTGGGATCGCGATATGGACGTCGATTTGCTGATTCCCGCGGGGCCGGGACACACCAGCGGCTATCTCGAAAATCTCCGCCATGGCCGCATGATTTGGCGTCCTTTCGATGAGTCATTTGGCGCGATCCGCGATGCGCGGACGCTCGAGATTGCCGATCTCGATGCCAATGCCAGTTGGGACCTGATCGGCGGCAGCCCGCAAGGACTGCATGTCGCCAAGACGTCGACGCCCGTAGCAGGACGTGTCATCTGCCAGTCGGTGACCCCCATCGATGATTTTGCAGCAACGCAGATAGCCGTGTTGGACTACGACAATGACGGGTCGCAAGATCTCCTGGCATCGAATGCAAACGCCACGACACTTCGTCGCAACTTGTGGGGTGGTGCATTTGCCTCCTCAGACGCAGCGGTCCCAGGCCTGGAAAGTGGAACAACGCGCAGCAACGCCACCGATCTGGATGGCGANGGCGACCTGGACCTCGTGGCCCTGCAGGATGGCCAAGTGACCGTGTACCTCAACCAGGGAGGAAATGCCAACGATTGGGTCACCATTACCCTGATCGCGCAACAGGTCATTGGCCAAGATCCCAAAGCGAGTGGTCGCGTGAACCAATACGGCATCGGNAGCCTCCTGGANCTAAAATCCGGAGTTGGCTACCAACCGCTCGTTGCGCGCGGTGCCCGCACACACTTTGGCGTGGGACACGATCGCCCACTCGACATCGTGCGNATCACGTGGACCAATGGCATCCCACAAAACATCATCCAGCCATCTTCCCGAACCACGATCACGGAATTGGAGTCACCNAAAGCCTCCTGCCCGTTCCTGTACGCCTGGAATGGCGAAAAATATGCGTTTGTCACGGATTGCTTGTGGGCGGCTCCGCTCGGATTGCAGACCGCAAATGCGGAAATCATGCCGGATCGCGACTGGGAATGGTTACGGATCGCCAGCGACCAACTCCAACCACTGGATGGTCAATATCGTCTGCAGATCACCGAGGAATTGTGGGAAGCTGCATATATCGATCAGGTCGAGTTGATCGCGGTCGATCATCCAGCTGAGATCGACATTTACACCAATGAAAAAGTCGGTCCCGCTGCGATTGCGATGCCCGAGATCCATCAGGTCGGCAAACGGCTGGTACCCCAAACGGTCACAAATGCCCGGGGCCAGGACGTGCTGGACTGGGTCGCCCAAGAAGACGGGCGATATTTGCAAGGATTCCAAGGCCGCATTCGCCAAGGATATACCGACCTCCACTATCTGGAACTCGACTTGGGGAANCTGGAACANCCGGGGCGTGTGACTCTGTTCCTGACCGGTTGGATNTTTCCNACAGACACGTCAATCAACATTCAATTNTCTCAGGATCCGCAACTNGCNGGACCAAGGTTACCCTATCTCACGATCCCCGATGGNAATGGCGGCTGGAAAACTGCGCGGGAATTCATTGGCTTCCCGGGAGGCAAAACCAAGACCATTGCCGTCGACGTGACCGAGCTTTGCCAGAGTGGCGATCACCGGATGCGCGTGTGCACCAGTGCCGAAATTTACTGGGATGCTGTTTTTTACACGGTGGACCCACCGAAGCTGGAGTTACAGCAACAGAACTTGCCGCTGTTGTCAGCGGATTTACATTACCGCGGCTTCTCCGCTCGCAAGCAACACCCACT
The DNA here is from genome assembly GCA_002701545.1 of Blastopirellula sp. Lineage (GTDB taxonomy): Bacteria > Planctomycetota > Planctomycetia > Pirellulales > Pirellulaceae. The sequence continues at coordinate 103,332 of NZVR01000051.1, forward strand.
GCATGGTCCAGAGCAGTTTGACTACGACCGCGTCACGACGGAACCGGTGTGGCCAACCATGGACGGCTTCTTCACGCGGTATGGAGATGTCACCCCAATNATCGCTGACGCGGACGACCGGCAAGTGGTACTGGGTGCCGGCGACGAGATGACCCTGTGCTTTGCAGTGCCGGAAAAACCGCTGCCTGCTGGCTGGAAGCGCGACTTCATTCTGCACAACATCGGCTGGGATAAAGACGGTGATCTGAACACCGTCCTCGGCGAAACCGTCGAGCCTTTACCGTTCCGGTCGATGTCTGCTTATCCGATCCCTCCCGGAGACCAGCCTCCCAATACGCCTGCCTATCGCGATTACCTGCGCGAATATCAGACGCGTCGCCAAGAGGATGGTCCGTTCCAGCATTGGGTTCGACAGTATCGACGCCCCTGACCGGCGCGGCGGATCCTCGCGATGCCGCCCCCGAGTTCCAACTCGCTCCCCTCTGGCTCGCTTCCCTCTACTTGCTGCGCACCTACTGGTTGGACTACATTGCGCTCGAAAACCGTTTAACTGAAAAGGAAACAGCTCATGAGTGCACAACAACGTGCGACCGACATGGGGCTCACATTCGAGCCGATCGAACCTGGCTACCTGAATCTTTGCACCAAGGTTGGCAACCTGCTCATGACCTCGGGCCACACCAGCGACCTCAAAGGCGTGTTGGGGAACGGCCTGACGGTCGAACAAGGCTACGAAGCAGCGAAAGATTGCGCCATCAAGATCTTGCGCAGCGTGCATGATGAGCACGGTACGCTGGACGGCTTGCGCGTCGTCAAACTGCTCGGCTGTGTCTACTCAGCACCCGACTTTACCGATCAGCACCTGGTCATTAACGGTGCGTCGGACTTGTACCACGAACTGTTTGGCAAAACAGGAGATGGCTACCATGCCCGCAGTGCACTCGGTTTTGCCGCTCTGCCAACAGGTGCCGCAGTAGAGATCGAAGCGATCTTCGAAATTACGTAGTGCCGGCCGGGGCGGAATCCGTGGAGGTCGTTGCTGCCGGGTTGCCGTGTTCCAGGCGACTGTACCAACGCGTCAACCGATTGTTGCGGTAACAGATCTGCACAGCGCAAAGGCTCAGAGCGGCGGCAAAGCACGTGTCGCTGAGNAAATGGGCGCTCACGGCAACACGCTGCAAAGCGCTCATCGTCGCCAAGACCGCAAACAACCAGCGACCTCGCGGATACAGCCAAGTCAGTCCAACGGCCAACCCCACAGCCGTGGCGGTATGGCCCGAAGGCCATGATTGCAGGTCGCTTTCGGCCATCACACGGAGATCCCAGGTGCTGGCTTGGAAGGTGTCCCAGACACTGCTGGGCAATTGCAAAACGCCCTCCACACCAAAAGTCCTTGGCCGCGCACGCACCACGAGCAATTTGCCAAGGTGAGTCGCGAGCACAGGAAACAGGACGGTCCCCAGCAAACGGGGCATCACCCGCCGTCGTTCGGGGTCCAGGATCCAAACGGTGAGCAGGATGAAAAACGCTCCCCAACCGTGGGCAAAGACTTCGCTGAGCTGCAGAATTTGCTGCACTTCCCCAGGCAGTTCACCGCGACTGGCAAAGCTGGCGACCGGCAGGTCCAGCGAAAATGCCCCGAAACCGGCAAATGCTAACCCGCAGGCCACGATCAGCAGACGGTTCAGCGTTCTCGAATCGAGNGGCGGNGGCGGCAGCTTGGTCATCGCAACAATGCGCTCGTAATTCGGGACATGGGTCGGTGGCAGAGGAAGATACCATCGGGATGAGGGTAACGAAATAGAGATTGCGCCACCGCTCGCTTGCCAGCGTTTCTCGCTGGGCCGCTTGACCAACGCCGCTCTTCAGAGAAACTAAACCTTTCNGTCAACTTTCCACTGCTCCGACTCAAAGGAATTCGATGTCGTCGCCACCCATTCGCAACGCGTTGATCAGCGTCAGTGACAAGCAAGGTCTGCAACCATTTGCCCAGGCATTGGCAGCTGCGGGCGTCCAGATTTACAGTACCGGAGGGACGCGCAAGCACCTCGAAGACGCCGGGATCGAAGTCCAGGATGTGGGCAGTTACACAGGATTCCCCGAAGTGATGGGGGGGCGGGTCAAAACGCTGCACCCCAAGATTTTTGGTGGCATCCTCTGCCGGCACGATCTGGACAGTGACCGCCAGGTGCTGGAAGAATTCGATATCGCTTCCTTCGAACTGGTCGTGGTCAACCTCTATCCCTTCGAAGCAACCATTGCCCGTGAAGGTGTGACCTGGGAAGAAGCGATCGAGCAGATTGACATCGGTGGCCCCAGTCTTGTGCGAGCGGCGGCCAAGAACCACAAGTTCACCACCATTGCCACCGCNCCGGCGCAGTACGATCGCATCCTNGAGGAAGTCCAAGCCGAGGGCACGACCTCACTGGATTTACGAAAAGAACTGGCAGCCGCCGCCTTTGCTCGCACCGCAGCCTACGATGCNGTCATTTCGTCTTACTTTGCAACNGAACTTGCTGATCAAGCGAGCTATGCCAGCCATCTGACCATTTCGTTGGAAAAGCAAGCGGACCTACGGTACGGCGAAAACCCCCACCAAACGGCCGCCGTCTATACGCGCGTCGGTGCCAGCGGACCGAGCCTGGTCAACGCCGAACAACTCAACGGCAAAGAACTCTCCTACAATAACCTGCTCGATCTGGACAGCGCATTGACGATTGCACGATCGTTCGAAACGCCCGCCTGCTCCGTCATCAAACACAACAATCCGTGCGGGGCCGCAGTCGCCAGCGAACTGTCAGAAGCTTGTCGCAACGCGATGGCCGGCGACCCGCTCAGTGCGTTCGGATCGGTCTTGGGTTTCAATCGCACGGTGGATCAAGCTACGGCTGAGGTTCTGGCGGAACCGGGACTGTTCGTTGAAGCTATCGTCGCTCCAANCTTCGCACCCGAGGCGGTTGAAGTTCTGACGACCAAACCCAAATGGAAAAACAACGTGCGACTGATGCAAGTCGGCGAGCTAGACCAACCACCGGCAGCCACCAACGTTCGCTATCTTGAAGGCGGCATGTTACTGCAAGATGCCGATATCATGCCGGTCTGCCGTGACGCATGGAAAGTCGTCACCGAGACACAAGTCGATGATGACCTACTGGATGAACTCGAATTCGCCTGGGGCATCGTACGCCACGTCAAATCGAATGCCATCGTTCTGTGCAAAGAACGATCCTTAGTCGGGGCCGGGGCTGGACAAATGAGCCGCGTCGATTCCGTCGATATCTCGATTCGCAAAGCGGATACGCGGGCACAAGGTGCCGTGCTGGCCTCCGATGCCTTCTTCCCCTTCCCCGATTCGATTCACAAGGCAGCAGAAGCAGGGATCGCCGCGATCATTCAACCTGGTGGCTCGAAAAAGGACGAGGACGTCATTGCCGCTTGCAACGAACGCGGGATTCCCATGATCTTTACTGGACAACGGCACTTCAAACACTAAAGCCATGGCGACCATACTGGACAAGATCGTTGCAAAAAAACGTGAAGAGATCGCTACGGCTCAACGCGAAAGACCCCTTGCAACACTCCAAGCACAGCTGACATCGGCACCGCCCGTCCGTGATTTCTTCGCGGCACTCTCCGCCGAAGGTCCGATCAAATTGATTGCCGAGGTGAAGAAGGCAAGTCCGTCGAAAGGTGTGATTCGAGACGACTTTGACCCGGTTACCATCGCCGAAACCTACGCAGCGCACGGCGCCAGTTGCATCAGTGTGCTCACCGACGAATCTTTTTTTCAAGGACATTTGGACTACCTGACGTCCATCCGAGAACGTGTGGCGATCCCGCTGTTACGCAAAGATTTCATTCTCGACGAATACCAACTCGTCGAAGCTCGAGTGNCTGGAGCAGACGCCGTCTTACTGATTGCCGAATGCCTCGATGATTGCCAGTTGCGGGCCCTGCACAACGCCACGCTGGAACTCGGGATGACACCTCTCGTCGAACTTTACGAACCGGACAACATCGCGCGGGTCCTGGAGGCAGGGGCGTCGTTGGTCGGAGTCAACAATCGCGATTTGCGGTCGTTCGAGGTCGATCTGCAGCACACCGTACGCCTTCGCCAGCAAGTTCCGGAGGAATGTGTACTGGTCGGCGAAAGCGGCATTTACACGCGCGCTGACGTCCAATTGCTCGANTCTGCAGGAGTCGATGCCATGCTCGTNGGCGAAAGTCTGATGCGAGAAGCAGANATTGGGTCTGCAGTTCGCTGCCTGCTTGGCCGATAAACGCATACAGGGCTTNGAGTTGTGTTATGAACACCGGACTCCTGCCGCGTCCGGAACGCCCCAACTTGTGAAATATCGGTGCGGTGACAAGCCAAGACTCGTAGAATCGTAGCGAAAACCTCGACATCACGTTGCGCATCCAGTCTCGCGGGAGCAGCCTCCATGGCCAATATTATGAAGTCCATCGACACCCTCAACAGTACGGTCCGCACCCTCCTGGCCATTGTGGTTGCTGGGGCCTTGGGGGTGGGGGGCTGGTTTGGCTATGAGACGGTAAATGAAAACAGGCTGGCCAAAGAGCGGCTCGAAACGGCTCAGGCAGAGTTGGCCAATGTGCAAGGTCAACTGAGGACGGCCAACGCCACGATTGAAGAGCAGAGCCTGGAGATCGCGCGATTGCACCTGCTGAAAGTGGACCATCGTGTCGCTCGCCTGCGCGTGCTCGACCAATTCGAAGATCCCGAGAGCGGTGAAACTCTGACGCAGGTTTCGTTTGTCGAGTTAGATGATCGCAACCAGGAACTCGGCAAACCCCAAAAATACACAGTCACCGGCGAACAGGTTTACGTCGATGGCTGGGTCGTCAAATTCGATGACAAGTATGTCGAGGAAGCTGACCTTTATCGCGCCACGGCATTGTTTATTTTCCGACGACTTTACGGTGACGGTCAGGAACCGCGTGGAGGGGAACTGCTGGATGTCGAAGGAAGCGCACCCAAGATTTACACGCGTGGCAACGAGATGTCTGACTTCGAGAAACGGATCTGGAATGATTTCTGGTCTGTCGCTAATGACAAAGCCAAGCAGGAAGAACTTGGGATCCATGCCGCCCACGGACTCTCGGCCCACGTGAAAGCGAAAAAAGGTATGGCCTATCGTGTCGAACTGGGAGCCACCGGGGACGTCTCGCTAATTCCCGAAGACGCTCCCCCCGAACCGCAACTCGACCCCTCATAGCTTGTCGACCGCAAGCAGCATCTCGAGGTAGCTGCGCGGCTCGACGTTTGCCAAGCCCAAGTGTTGTGCCAGGCGATCGATGGTCACTTTTGCCTGCGCCGTCTCGGACTCCGGCACACAGATCTCCAATTCCACGAAAGTCCCCAAACGGTCCACTTCGTCGATCATCGCCGCCACGCGAGTTCCTTCCCACATCACACTGGTCGTAGTCCGTTGCTTGCAGACTTCACGAACCTGCGTAAAACCAAGCAACGTGAACAACTCGGTGAAGTGCTCCGGCACATCCGCCCCACTGCCCAAAGGCAATTCGACTTCGCGGCGGGTCTTGATCGCCGTGTCTTGTCGCGGCCCTTTATAGGTCACATAACAGGCCTCTCCGACCGTGCGTATCCGGAACGCTTCATCGGTTTCCGCAAAATCTTTACAAGGATGGGCCAAATACCGATCCGATTGTGTGCACGGCGCTGCCAAGGTTCCACCAAGCGCCAATAATCCCTCTCGGACCGGTTCCAACTCCGATACCGCAAACTTCTGTTCCACTTCGTACTGCATTGCGCTGTCCTGTTTCACCCCGCTGTTTCACCTCGCGACTGCACTTCATGCGCCCCGGTTTAACGACCCCGCTCGAGACACTGGATACCGTTTGGCGGGCCAGGGCTCGAGAATCAGCAAGCTCTTCACAGGCTGACATACCAAGCGGTCCGATGTTACCTCAGTCACCGACAATCGAAAAGCCTCGTCGGTCATGGGTCGGGTGCAACCAAGGTGTGGGGCAGGGGAGAGCCGTGCCCTAAACGCATCACGAGCATCACGGACAGGCAGCGCGCAGAAGTTCTCTGTTCGTGCTTGCAGTGAGTGCATCCCACGGGTATCAGGAGTGGAACCGTCCGCGCGGTGCGCGGCTTAAATCAGCTCGCGCATCGGCTCGCGGTGGTCCAGCAAGTACTGCGGACGACCCGTGGGATCCTGAATTGTCGTGCTCATGGGATTGATTCCCAGGTTGTGGTAGATCGTCGCCACGACCTCTTGGAAGTGGACCGGACGCAGCACGGCGTGCTCACCCAAGCGGTTGGTCGAGCCGATCGCCTGACCGGTCTTCATGCCACCACCTGCCAACAAGGCACAACTGACTTGCGGCCAATGGTCACGGCCTGCGTTTTTATTGACCTTTGGCGTGCGACCAAATTCACCCCAGACGACGACCGTCACGTCATCCAACATGCCGCGCTGTTCCAAGTCTTCCACCAAAGCGCTGACGCATTGGTCCAGCTTGACACCGTGATCTCTAACCAAGTTGAAGTTCTGGCCGTGACTATCCCACCGACCGTAGGACAAGGTCACCGAGCGAACACCAGCTTCGACCAACCTTCTGGCCATCAAAACATGTTCGTTGCAAGTCGGTGCGCCGTCGTACTGGAACTGGTACGGTTTACCATCGCCATAGCGTTCCCGGACTTTGGGGTCTTCTTTGCTCAGGTCGAGGGCGTCGACGAGTTTGCTGGAGGTCAGGACATCGAAGGCTTCATCGGTAAACACATTCGAGCCATCCAACACTTCCCGACCACGGCAGACCTCTCCCAGACTGTTCAACAAAGCCTGACGGTCTTGCAAGCGATCATGGGTGATCCCGTTCAATTTTAAATCAGCCATCATTTCGCCATTCGGCTTGAATGGCTTGTAGCTGGCACCGAGAAATCCAGGTTGTCCGGATTCCGACCAGGGTGCGTGACTGGTCTTATTCGCCAGACCGACCGTGGCGGGCACGGAGGGATCTACCAATCCTTGAATCTTGGCAACCGCCGAACCAATACTGGGAACGCCTCCGATCGAGGCCATCGATCCACGAGGCCAACCGCTCACGCACTGATGAGCATCATGACCGCCCGAGCAACCAACGATCGATCGGATCGCTACGAACTTATCCATCATGGCAGCGATCTTGGGGAAGCACTCGCCAATCTGAATCCCCGGAACCTTGGTCTCAATCGGTTTGAACTCACCGCGAATCTCAGCGGGAGCGTCCGTCTTGATCTCCCACATATCTTGGTGAGGAGGACCACCACCGAGAAAGATATTGATCACAGCTTTGTGCGAAGTCGGGTTTCCAGAGGCAGCCTGTGCCCGCATGATATCTGACAAGGTTGCGCCACCGAATGCGCCCAGAGCGAAACCACCAATCTTCAAAAAGCTTCGTCGATTCGTACGATTCAGATTTCTGGGATCGCGACCTAGGATAGTTAACACGGCACTTCTCCAAGCTGGGCTTGATTTGATGAAGGAACAACGCGGTTCACTGACTCACGAATTGTCTCATTTCTGAAACCATCAGTCAATATTTATCGTTAAGAGTCTTGGCCCAACTTTGCCTAAAACCGCTACAATCGCACCGTTAAGAGGACCCATTGCATGAAAAACGTTGCCTTGATCACGGGGATCACCGGCCAAGATGGCGCTTACTTGGCCGAGTTTCTGCTCGCTCAGGGCTACGAAGTGCATGGGATGGTCCGTCGATCAAGCACCGAAAACTTCGAGCGCATCGATTCGATCCGCGAACGTCTGCAGCTTCATCAAGCGGATCTGCTGGATCAGCTGTCGATGGTCCGTTTACTGGAAGCGACTCAGCCAGCCGAAGTCTACAACCTGGCAGCTCAAAGTTTCGTTCCTACCAGTTTCGCCCAGCCTTTGCTGACTGGCGAATTCACCGCTCTGGGAGTGACCCGGATGTTGGAAGCGATTCGTCAAGTCAATCGCAACATCCGCTTTTACCAAGCCAGCAGCAGTGAGATGTTCGGTCGCGTCCAGGAAGAACCTCAGACCGAAACCACCCCGTTCTGGCCGCGCAGTCCGTACGGAGTGGCCAAGACCTATGGCCACTGGATCACCGTCAACTACCGGGAGAGCTTTGAGATCTTTGCCTGCAGCGGGATACTCTTCAACCACGAATCTCCTCTCCGCGGTAAAGAATTCGTGACGCGTAAGATCAGTGATGCCGTGGCCCGCATCAAACTGGGCCGACAAGACAAACTGCTGCTCGGCAATCTCGATGCCCAACGGGATTGGGGATTTGCCGGGGACTATGTCCGCGCGATGTGGATGATGTTGAATCAGGAATCCGCCGATGACTTTGTGATCGCCACAGGCATCAAGCATTCGGTACGGGAATTCGCACAACTGGCCTTTGCGCACGTCGATCTGGATTATCAAGATTTCGTGGAAGTCGATCCTGACTTACTCCGCCCGGCCGATGTTCAGACCCTGTGTGGTGATTGCACCAAGGCGCGTGAGCAACTTGGCTGGTCTCCGGAGGTGTCGTTTGAGGCGTTGGTGCGGATGATGGTCGACGCCGATCTACAACGGGTTCAGCGGGAAACCGACTAGATTTCCCCCCGACAAAGTCAGGGAATCGCTGGAGTTTTCGGCGGCATTCGCTCATAATAGAGAGCCCCTTTTGCCGCCAGATGGCCCCACCCCTGATGATCCCGAGCAATCCACTCATGCTTGCCAAGTACTCCATGGTTGCCTTTGTCGTCCTGACCCTTTCGGCTGCCCTGACCCTTTCGGCTGCCGTGTCACTAGGGGACGACGGCTTTCGACTGATTCCTGAAAACATCACGCTGACAGGCCCCTTCGCGCGCGCTCAAATTCTGGCTTCCGCTGCCACGGGCGGCAACGCGAACTCGGCGGACGACGACCTGACCAGGACCGTGATCTATGGCTCGGCCAATCGCAATGTCGTGGAAGTCGATCGCCAGGGTCGCTTGCGTGTGGTGGGTGACGGCACTGCCACGATCACCGCCACGCACCAGGGTGTCTCCAGGCTGATGACGGTCACCGTCGCGGAGACCCATTCAAATCAGGTCGAATTCATGCGGGACATCCGCCCCATTCTGAACAAGACCGGCTGTGCTTCCGCTGCCTGCCACGCGAGCCAGTACGGCAAAGGGGGATTCAAGCTATCGGTGTTTGGCTTTGACCCGGCAGCCGACTACGAAGCGATCGCGCGGGAAAGTCGCCAGCGCCGCATCAGTTTGGCCAGCCCTGACATGAGCCTCTTTTTGCGCAAGCCCTCGATGGGGGTGACGCACGGAGGCGGACTGCGGCTGCATCCCGACTCGCCGGAGTACCAAACCATGCGCACCTGGATCACGCAAGGCATCGCCGGCCCTCTGTCGGATTCGCCAGAAGTGGTTCGGTTACAAGTCACCCCGCAGCAACGACGCGGCGCCATCGGCTATCAACAACAACTCCGCGTCGTCGCGGAATACAGTGACGGCCAGATCCGCGACGTGACGGCCCTGGCCAAATACGACTCGATGGATGAAGGCGTCGTCGCGGTCAGCAAATCGGGCTACGCGTCGACCGTTGGCAAAGGGCAGGCTGGCGTGATGGTGCGTTACGAAGGGCAGGTCGACATTGCCACCTTTGTGGTGCCCTTCTCCGACAATGCTCCCTTGGACAACTGGCAGAATCACAATTTTGTTGACGAACTGGCAGCGGCCAAGTTTCGGGAACTGGGACTCCAACCCTCCGGCCTGTGCGACGATGCCACCTTCATTCGCCGCGCGTATATGGATGCCGTCGGCAGCCTGCCAACACGGGAACAAACCCAAGCTTTTATCGCGTCTCAAGATCCGGAAAAACGCACACATCTAGTCGACCAGTTACTCGGTTTGACAGGTGACCCCGCGCTCGACATCTATAACGACCGCTATGCTGCCTACTGGACCTTGAAGTGGTCCGACCTGATTCGCAACAACAGTAATACACTGGGCGAACAAGGAATGTGGGCGCTGCACAACTGGATCAAGGAATCCTTCCGCACCAACAAACCATTTGATCAATTTGTCCGAGAATTAGTGACAGCCAAGGGGTCGATTTACTCCAATGGCCCCGCCAACTACTTCCGCATCAATCGCGATTCGTCTGCACTCACTGAATCGACAGCACAGTTGTTCCTCGGCGTTCGCCTGGAATGTGCCAAGTGCCATCACCACCCATTCGAGAAATACAGCCAGGCAGACTACTACGGTCTGGCCGCATTCTTTTCGCGGGTCACGTCAAAGAACAGTGAAGAATTTGGCATTTTCGGACGCGAAACGGTGGTCATGGTTCGCGACAGCGGCGAAGTTTCTCATCCGCGGACACGCCAACGCATGGAACCTACGCCGTTGGGCGGCGAACCGATCGACGATCCACTCGACCGTCGCTTGCCACTCGCCTCATGGCTCACGTCCAAAGATAACGAACTCTTCGCGCGGTCGGTCGTGAATCGCTACATGGGCTATCTGCTGGGGCGTGGACTCGTTGAGCCGATCGACGACATGCGCAGCACCAACCCACCTAGCAACGCCGCCCTGCTGGACGCGCTAGGAAACTGGTTCATCGAACACAACTTCGACTTGAAGCAGGTCATGCGTGTGGTCATGACATCGCGGCTGTATCAACTCCAATCCCAACCCACACCCAAGAACGCCTCGGATCGACGATTCTACAGCCACTACTATGTCAAACGGATCGCTGCCGAACCGTTACTGGACGCCATCGATCAGGTGACCGGAGTCAAGACAAAATTCAAGAGCCTCCCTTTGGGAACGAACGCTACGGAATTGCCCGACGCCGAGTACCCGAATTACTTCCTGACGACTTTTGCCAAACCGCGTCGCGCCAGTGTTTGTGAGTGTGAGCGGATGGCAGACGAAAACCTGTCGCAGGCCCTACACACCCTCAACGGGGACACCCTGGCCGGCAAGATTTCTGACAAAACAGGGTTCATCGCCAACATCCTGGCCAAAGAAACCTCGCATGCCGAAAGGGTCACCGCCATCTATCTGACCGCTCTCTGCCGACCGCCTACGGACCAGGAGATGCAACTCAGCCAGCAATTCCTCGAAGAAAGCCCCTCACCTCAGGAATGCTACGAAGACCTGTTGTGGGCACTGATCAACTCCAAACACTTTCTCTTTGTGAGGTGACACATGCCCCGCAACGCAACTTCACACCCGCACTTTCATGCCTCTGCCCATACCCTGCCGCTCAGCAGGTCGCTGTTGGCAATCGCCATTGCCCTGGCATGGCTGGCCCCGAGCCCCGGCACGCTCCTCGCACAAACTTCGTACCCGATGCTGATGAGCCTTGAACCGGCCGCAGCCTGTGTTGGCCAGACGACCGAGCACACCATTCATTCTCGCTATTCGATGTACCAAGCGTCGGCCGTGATCGTCACCGGAAGTGGCGTGACAGGCGAGATCATTCATCCCGAGCAGAAAGAGGAAGATCCCGCCAAACCGCCCAGTCTGACGGCAATGCAAGTGCGTTTCACGGTCGAGGAATCCGCCCTCCCCGGAGTACGCGACTTTCGCATCACCACTCCCAATGGTGTCAGCACCTTGGGGCAACTGGTTATTGCTCGAGAAAAAACGATTACCGAAACGTCACCCAACGATCGTGCCGACCAGGCTCAGGAGGTTGCGATTCCGGCGACGCTGTGCGGAGCTATCGAAAAAGCCGAAGACGTCGACTACTTTAAATTCCACGCCAGCGCCGGAGACGCTTTCAGTTTTCATGTGCGTTCCATGCGTTTACAGAATCGCATCCACGACCTGCAACAGCACTCCGATCCGATCCTCACCCTGCGTAACGCGGCAGGATCGACCGTAGCCACCTCAGACAATTTCTTCTTCGGCGACCCGTTCTTTGCTCACCAGTTTACCCAAGAGGGCGACTACTATCTTGAAATTCGAGACGTACGTTACCAGGGCAACAAGTACTGGCAGTACAGCATCGAAGTCAGCAACGCGCCTTTCGCAACCCAGGCCTATCCGCTGGCCGTCGCTCCCGGCAAGGCGACCCGTCTTCAAGTCGTCGGTTATCACTTGGGACAAGCCACCTCCGCCGATGTTCAGCTCGAGCAGGACGCCTCATGTGGTGAAGTTCAATTGGCACTGCCTCTCGCCGACGACGTCCACACCAACCCCGTGCCGCTGGTCGTCAGCGACTTACCCTTGGTCAATGAACCGACCACCGAAAACAACACGGTGGAAACGGCCTCCATGGTCACGTTGCCCGGCGGGATCAATGGTCGCATCGAGCAAGAGTCCGATGTGGACTGCTTTGCTTTTGAAGCGAAGAAAGACGAAAAGTACTCGTTCGAAATCATCGCGCGCCGACTCGGTTCCGCGCTGGATTCCCATCTCCGCCTGTTGAACTCGGATGGCAAGCAATTGCAATTGAATGATGATCTGCGAATCGGCAAACGTGGATCTTCCGATTCCTGGATCGAGAATTGGCAAGTCCCTGCGGATGGAAAGTACATTCTCGAAGTTCGCGACTTACACCTGCGCGGCGGTGACCCTTTCGTGTATCACCTCCGTGTGACCAAGGCCGAACCGTACTTTGAACTCTACCTGGACACCGACAAAACCCAACTCACACCTGGCACCAGCGGAATCATGTTCGTGCGAGCGGTCAAAAAGAACGGTTTCGATGGAGAAATCGCACTGCAGATCGACGGCCTGCCTGCTGGAGTCACCGGTCATTGCGGTAGAATCCTGGCTGGCAAAGCAGTTGACGGCTGCATCGTGCTGACCGCGGCCGACGATGCAACACCGACCTGGGGAAACGTCACCATCCGTGGCGTGAGTGAAATTCCCTCCGCAACGGGCGACGCCGTGTCGCTCTCGGCGCAAGCCGTGCCCTATCAGGAAACCTATCAACCCGGCGGCGGACGAGGGCATTATCCCGTCGCATTGCACACCGTTGCGATTGCCGCACCCAGTGACATCCGCGCCGTAAAATTGAGCACGCACGAGTTGACACTCAAGCCGGGCGGTTCCGCCAAAGTGGACATCACCATCGAACGGGCCGAAGGTTTCGACAAGAACGTCTCTCTGGATGTGATCTTCAAACATCTCAGTAGTGTCTACGGTAATTCGCTGCCGGCAGGGGTGACTCTGGACGGAGGAGCCAGCAAAGTCTTGCTCACCAAAGGTGCCGTCACCGGCCACATCACGCTCCAAGCCGCCGCCGATGCCGCCCCGGTCCAAAAACAACAGATTGCTGTCATGGCCAACGTTTCGCTCAACTTCGTGATGAAAGCAACCTATAGCAGCAAACCGCTGTTGGTAACTGTGACCGAGTAATCGCCGAACNACTGGCGATGCATCCCACCAACGTCCCATGCCGCGCTAGCACGCTGGCAACTCTTGCCTTTGACCCGCTGGCACTCGCACAAACCGCGACTGCATCAGAATCCTGNNGNCACGATTTCTGTGCAAAACGGCAACTGCTGTTGCCTGCCATCGCGGCATCTTGTATGAGACTTCTCCCATTCTCTAGGCGGCAGCCGTTTGCTAGCTGANNCGAGTCACAATGCTCATCACGCGCCGGCAATCTGCTGAGTCCCTTTGCACTCACTTCGAGGGAAACGAGATGTTTCGATACCTGGTCGTCGTAGCCATTGCCTGCTCCGCGCTCCTCCACTCGACCGCTGCCGGCGCCGACGAAATCGAACCTTATACCGCGTACNTCGCCACGCGTTTGGCAGATATCCACAGCGGTCCTCAGAACAACGCATACGTCACCGACCGCCTTGGGCGTGGTGCTGAGGTAGAGGTCTACCGGCGGCGCGACCAGGGGTGGCTGGGCATTCGACCTCCGGCCGATCAGTACAGTCTGGTACGTGCCCGTGACCTGGAACTGACCGAAGATGACTCGATCGCTGAAATCGTGNCCGACGATGCAAAATCCTGGGTCGGCACCGACTTTGCCGATACCCAGCGTTTCGAATCGCATGTCGTGCTGCGACGAGGCGAATTCGTCGAAATCCTGGGAACGCGACGTGCATCGCTGACTCCGGGCGGTACCACCGAAACGCTCTATGAGATTGCCCCGCCCGCTGGCGAATTTCGCTGGATTCGGATCGGCGACGTCCGGCGCCGACAACCTCGAGCAGAGGTTGCAGGGCTCGAATTCTCCGACTTGCAATCAACGTCGGGACAGGCAACCTCTCCTTCAGTAACACCTGCCGCACAGGCTAAATCCACCGCCCTGCCGACGGAATCAGAACGTCCACAGCCTTCCATCTGGCGTTCACGTACGAGCGTACGCTCGCGTGAGCCCGCAGCGCGGAGTGCCAATGTCCAACCTGGCTCCTTGAGCAAGATCCACGCAGAGATTGCTGCCGCCGTCGTCGGCGATCCTCAGGAGTGGCAACTCGCTCCACTGCGCAGACGTTGTGAAACGCTACTGAAAAGCAGTCCTTCCATGGTCGAACGTGGTCAGGCCCGGATTGCTCTGGAGCGTATCGAAGAATTCGAATCTCTGCGTCGACGCAAACTGGCCCTGCGCAATTTGGATGACAAGGTCTCCGTCGCTTCTGGAACCACGCCTGTCGTGGGTAGCTTGAATCTACCGGTTGCNGCGTCTACGACCGCAGCCAACCAAGAAGGTGTACTCGCCGAATATGACGGCTATGGAATTCTCAAACCGGTACATTCGACCAAGCGTCCGGCACCGCCGTTTGCTCTGGTCAACGCCGAGGGAAAGATTCTCAAGTTTGTCACACCCGTACCCGGTATGAATTTACGCCGGTATGTGAACACAAAAATCGGGATCATCGGACAGCGCGGTGTCGTGGCCGATCTGGACATGGATCATGTCACCGCAGAACGCGTGGTCGAGTTGAAACGGCATCTCCGCTAGACACGTGTTTTGACCAGCTGGTTGCTTCGGCAGCGCACGCGACCCACCGCATCCTGTCGTTCAACGTCGATGACCGCTGACCGACGACTGGTGTGCGTCTCCGACTATGGCTCCGAAGTCGACTTCTCCCGTTTGACCAGTTCGACGCTATGCACATCCACCGCACGTTTTCCCTGGATGCGTAATGCTTGCAATCGCAACACGGCGNGNCCGCGAGTCAGCGACAGCGCACCGAGCCGTAGCGGGATGAAATCTTTGACAAAGTAATGAGATTTTTCCACACGCTCCAGCGACTTGTCATACAGCGGCGGGTCAAACACCCGCTTCACCACCGCCCGGGTTGCCTCACCCCCATCGGTACTCAGTTGCATGGTGACTCCCTGATCACCCGCGGCGCAGGTGTAATACAAGATCGCCTCGTACGTACCTGACTCAGCCACCTGGATGTCCCAAGTGATCGCATCTTCGTCGCGCGTCCAGTGCGTGAAGAAGGAATTATTCGGTGCCTTGGAACTGCGTTGGATGGTGCCATGGGCGATCCCATCGCGCGCAGGCAAAGTTGTCACCGGTCCAAAACCGACATGAAATGGACGTTGACGATTGCGGTCAAAATGCTGCTGCATCTGTTCGGAGTGCCGTGTGGCGAGTGCCGAGAGGCGGGCCGCCTCGTCAGGGAACCGGTCAGTGACATCGACTCGCTGTCCGCGGTCTTGGCTGATATCAAACAGCTTGCCCGACGCATCCAAGCGGAAGCGCTGCGTGCGGACACTCACCTGTTTGTTTTTGATTGCAAACAACGCACGCGCCGGCCAGGCAGTCTGATCTCCCGTCAGCAGAGGAGTCAAATCCACACCGTCCAANGGTTTTTCTGGCCGAGCATCGATCCCCACGCAACGCGTCAGCGTCGGCAGCAGGTCAATCGCGGCGGCAACCTGTGTCACTTGCTTGCCAGCGCGAATTTTGCCCGGCCAGCGGATTAACAGCGGAGAACGCAAGCCACCTTCATCAATCGTCCCTTTACGCCCCTTCATGCCACCGTTGTAGCGAAAGGAATTGGGACCGTTATCACAGAAAAATACAACCAGAGTCCGGTCACTGATCTGCAGATCTTCGAGTGTTTTGAGAAGACGCCCGACATTCCAATCGATATTCTCACACATGGCCAATGCCGCGCGCGTCATCATCACGTCTTCGCGACTCGGATCTCGATGTCGCAGTTCCGGATCCACGTCCGCAAAACGCTTGTAAAAACGATCGGCCACCATCATCGGCGAGTGGGGTGTATTCAGTGGCAGATAACAAAAGAATGGTTGCTGGCGATGGGCTTTGATGAATTCGATGGCATGGTTCGTAAAATCATCCACAACGAAACCATTTCCTCGCACGCGTCGACCGTTATGGTCCAGCGGCGGGCTGAAGTAGTGCCCCCAATGTCCGGAAGTGAAACCATAAAATTCGTCAAACCCGCGATCATTGGGATGCAACGGCGGTTGCGTGCCGTTGTGCCATTTCCCAAAACACCCCGTCGCGTATCCAGCGCTTCGAAAGAGATCGGCTAAGGTGGTTTCGTCTGCATTCAACCGTTCCTGACCACGACTCACTCCGCTAACACCCGTCTTGGGGTAATAGCGTCCCGTCAAGAATTCGGCGCGTGTCGGCGCGCAGACTTGGCAGACATAAAAGTTTTCAAAGCGACAACCGTCGCGGGCTAAACCATCGATATGCGGCGTCGACAAGTTCGTATTGCCGTGCAAGCTCAAATCACCCCACCCCTGGTCGTCGGTCAAAATCACGACCACATTGGGCGGTTGCGCTGCGTGACTCGTGATCGCTGCCAGCAGAGCCAGCCCCAGCCAACACAGCAGCCGCATCTTGAACTTTGTCACCCACCGATGCCGGCCCACGGTTGCCATGCCGGGACATGGAACGTCAGTCACGCAGCGCCGTGCGTTTTGAGGTTTCCGTCTCATGTCGCTAATCTTTCGTCACGTTAAGCTTGGTCGACAAATAAGATCATGGAGGGATTACCAACGGGCGCGTAATGCCCCGTGAATGTCAGTTTCCCGGTCTTTCGATCGACTCGGAAAACCGCCAGATGATCGGCGCGTTGATTACAGCTGTAGAGAAAACGCCCAGTCGGGTCGAAATTGAAGCTTCGTGGGTAGTCGCCGCGCGTCCACTCTTCGCCCACAAACGTCAACTCACCATTTTTCCCCACGGCAAAGATCCCAATGCTGTCATGCAGGCGATTGCCGGCATAAACAAACTTGCCATCAGACGAGACCAGGATTTCCGAGCAAAAGTTACTGCCGGCAAATCCGGGCGGCAAGGACGAGATGGTTTGCCGCGCCGTCAAACGACCGGCCTGGGAGTCGTAATCAAACAAGACCACCGTCGAGCCTTCTTCCTGAATCGAGTACAGCCACCGACCGTTGGGATGAAAATAGAAATGTCTCGGACCATCGCCGGGCGGCAGTGCCGTGGCCTGATGCTTTCTCAGCTTGCCCCGTTGTTGGTCAAACTTCCAGACGTAGATCGTATCCAGGCCCAAATCGACATGGAGCACGTGTCGCCCTGAGGGATCCGCCTCGATCATATGGGCATGCGTTCGGTCATGACCGCTGATCGCAAAGCTGCCGGGAGGCGCATGCGTGGCCTTTGTCGGTCCAATCTCTCCCGCATCGACTTGGACATCCGTCGCTTTCCCGAGCCGACCATCCTCCAGAATCGGCAGCACCGCCACAGAGCCACCAAAGTAATTGGCCACCAGCAAGAAGCGTCCCGAGGGATGGACACTGACATAGGTCGGCCCGGCGCCCCCGGAGCGGACCGTATTAAGCAACTTCAACTGGCCGGACTGGGGATGAATCGCAAAGGCGCTTACCGTCCCTTCGCCGTTCTCTCCCTGATGATCTGTCTCGTTGGCCGAGTACATGCGTGTGCGCTGTTTGTTGACCGCCAAACAACTGGGACTGGTTCCCATCCGCACGATCCCCGTGGCACGCATCGCTCCCGTCTGNCGATCAACGTCAAAAANATGGATACCGCGGCCATTNCCCGGTGGCAGGTCCACTTGCGTGGGAAGCACATCCACCAGAGGCGAACTGAACGTCCCCACATAGGCTCGCAAAGCCCCGGCGTTCTCATCCGACCAGAGTTGCTCCGACATACCGGCCGAGGCTCCGGCGACTGCAAGTGTCGTTTTCAAAAAGGAACGCCGTGTGGGTCCGGTGATCATNNTTGTCAGCTTTCAATGAGGCAAAGTATCGATGAGGTAATCGCTGTTTCCAATCCACCAATGTAACACGCCGCCAGCTTCTGGGGGCGAGATCCCAAGTCCCACTCAACCGTAACCGGATACCATCCCGGGAAACCATTTGCCTAGCGTAGTCGTGCCGGGAGCCAGCGAGTAGACTGCGGGCATTCTAATCGCATTGTGAACACGTACGGATACCGACAGAGATGAAACTCCGCACCCTGCTACTGCTGCTCGCTTGTGCCATCCGCACGGCAACGTTAAGTGCCGATGATCGGCCCAATATCGTCTTTTTCTTTACGGATGATCAAACGACCAGCACACTCGGTTGCTATGGTAATCCGATCGTAAAGACCCCCAACATCGACGAGCTCGCCAAACGCGGCACACGTTTCGAAAATGCCTTCGTGAGCCATTCGATCTGCTGGGTCAGCCGGACAACGATTCTGACCGGGTTGGTGGGCCGCAGTTATGGCACCTCTTCCAACCCCGACCAAGCGCGGCCAGACGCAGTCAAAACCCTCTATACCGATCTGCTACGGCAGCAAGGATACCGCACTGGCTACTTTGGTAAATGGCACGCCAANATGCCGAAAGGCTATCGGCGCGAAGACCATTTCGACGAATTTGAGGCGATCGGACGCAATCCCTTTTACAAGCCACAACCCGATGGCAGCCTGCGTCATGAAACGGAATTGATCGTCGATCGGGGCATTGAATTCATCAAGAACCAACCTGAGGGCAAGCCGTTTGCCTTGAACATGTGGTTCAACGCGTGCCATGCCGAAGATGGAGATCGCCGTCCGGGCATTGGCCATTTCCCCTGGCCTCAAGCAGTGAATGGGATGTATGCGGACGTCGAAGTCTACCAACCTCCGTTGAACGACCCCGCGATCTTTGATGCGCAACCTGATTTTCTCAAAACGACGATCAACCGCGAGCGTTATTTCTGGCGGTGGAATACGCCGCAAAAGTATCAAACGAATATGCGCGCGTACTTTCGCATGGTCAGTGGCATTGACGGTGCCATCGGACGATTCCTGCAAGTGCTTCAAGACGAAGGGCTTGCCGACAACACCATCATCGTCTATTCCGCAGACAATGGTTATCACATGGGGAATCGTGGCTTTGCTGGCAAATGGTCGCACTATGATGAAGCACTGCGCGTACCGCTGATTGTGGCGGACCCACGCGTCTCGGCAGACCAGCGAGGGCAAGTGACCGATGCNCTGGCTCTGAATGTCGATCTACCGGCCACGTTTCTCGCTTGGGCGGGCGTCCCGATCCCGCAGCGATACCAAGGAAACAGCCTCAAGCCGATCGTTGAGAAAGGGAAGCCGGCAGACTGGAGAACAGAAACCTTCCATGAACATTTTGCCGTGCGTCATCGCATCCCGGCCTTCGAAGGACTCCGCAACAAACAATTCAAATACGTGCGTTATTTCGATCAAGACAACTACGAGTTTTTGCATGACCTGCAGCAAGATCCGCATGAGCTGGTCAATCTGGCGGATCATCCACAGCATGCCAAAACGCTGCAAGCCATGCGCGCACGCACCACCAAACAAGTCGCTGACTATGGCGGACCGTTGGATCCTTTACGGAGCCCACTGACTGCCTCGACCGTCCCTCACCCCGCAGCCTCTGCGGCAGTCACGGTCAAACCGGGCAACGACGGATTTGTCCGGCTCTTCAATGGCCGAAACCTCAACGGCTGGTCCGGCGATCCCCGCTATTGGTCTGTCAAAGATGGCGCAATCACGGGGGTGACCGACGGTTCGCTGAAAATGAATCGCTTTCTGACATGGAAAGGATCGACCATTCGCAACTTTGACCTCCGCGTGAAAGTCAAAGTTTCTGCGGGTGGCAACAGCGGCATTCAGTATCGAGGCACCTCGCGGCCTGACTTGGGGCTGGATATCGTCACCGGCTATCAGTGCGATGTGGTCGCCAATGTCGCGCGCTACAACGGGATGCTGTACGAGGAACGTGGTCGAAGAATCTTGTCCCACACCGGCGAAAAAGTCATCGTCGCCCCAGACGGCCAGCCCTGGGTCGTCGGGCAAATGCCGCTGAAAGAATTCGCACCGGACCAATGGCATGACTTCCGTGTGCTGGTGCGTGGCAATCACCATCAGCATTGGATTGATGGCCACCCGACCGCCGATTTGATCGATTTGGATACCGCCGGACGCAAGCTCGAAGGGGTGCTGGCAGTTCAGGTTCATGTTGGCCCTGCCATGACGATCCAATACAAAGATTTTTTGATCCAGCACCTACCGGATGATCTGCCGTTACAACAACCAGGCGACCACCCGATTGCCGACGACGCTTATGGGGTTCGTCCTCAGGGCCGACTCCCGAAGGATTGGAAACCTCCCATCTACGGCGAACAAAAGAAAAAGTAATCCGCGCGATCACCGCAAGGTTGCCGTTGCCAGCGGGCAAGGCATTTCACGCCCCAGCATCGACTGGTAACACCAGCGCTCAGACTACGACCGCAGAGACATGCGATGAAATGGGTCCATGATTATCTGGCGACCAACATCAACACAGGTGCCTTTGCCACCGCGTACTCGCTGGACACGCTGAAACAACGCTTGGAAACCGAACGGGTGGTGTTACCGATTTGCTCACTCGGCACACCGGTATCCACGCTCACGCAACTGGCACCGTTTGTTTTACCACCGCTTTATCACGAAGCGTTGGATGGGCCGCTGAAGACGGCGCTGCTCACGCGCATTCAGGACTGCTTTCCCTACTACATCGGTACGTCCGCACGGGAAGTCTGGTCGGGGGAATTCGAAATCGTCGAACTGCCCGTCACCTCACACCCTGTCGACGCGCCAGCGGACATCCTCGCTTTCAGCGTGGACACTGCCGTTGAAGAGCACGGGCCTCACCTCCCGCTGGCAACCGATACATTGCAAAGCTACGGAGTTCTACAGCGTTTGCAAGCTACGGATTCCCGCTTGACGCTGGGGCCTCCTGTGGAATACGGCCACCTGACATGGGGTTTGCCGTTTGGGCTGAGCATCGATATTACACCGCCTCTGCTCACCGAGTATGTCGCTCGATTTGCCAACGCCGTGACGGAATGGACGCGTGCGGCGGCACTGTATGTCGTCGATGTTCACGGTTCGCCGGTGCATCGAGCCGCGATTCAGGAAGGCTTAGAGCAAAGCGACGTCACGCGGTGGGCATTCCGCTGGCTGCACGAACCGTTACGCGAGTTCGCCGCCTTACGAGGTGATCAACACGCAGGGGGCGTCGAAACCGCACTGATCCATCACCTGAACGACAACCTGCTCGATGACCGGATCTGGCCTGGTCAACTACCGGACCTGACTGCCAGGCAAATGAGTTTCGCCGAAGCGATTGAAATCGGAGATGATCTCCAGCGTTTCATCGATCGAGTGGAAGCGGGTCATTTGAATGGCATCGTGGGCAAAATTGATAACTTCTACGATGTCGATGCCGAAGTGATGCTCCAACGCATGCTCCAGGTCGCACAGGAAGATCTCCGCACGCTGTAGCGTCGAGCCAGCTGGATTCGGCCGAGGTGACCGTGGCGCGTTCCAACTCGCGGAGAGCCCCCCGAAATGCCCAAACTGCAAATTGCTAGTGGCAGGTTGCTGGGCCACAGGGGNAGAATGTGGGCCAGCTGCTCACTCTCCCCCCATGCTGGAGTCGACCATGCGAAAGCAGATCATCCTTCTTTTGGCCCTCGTCATCAGTTCCTCCCAGGTAAAGGCCGATCAGGCGGATACGGATCTTGCCAAGCTGGGGATCAAGCGAGGCATTGTTGCTGTACTCGGACTACCGACGCAGGACGACTACGCCGTCCAGCTGTGTGACGACAATGAACTGACGATTTACGTTCAGGTCGACAATCTGCAGCAAGCCAACGCCGCCCGCACCGGAGCCACCAAAGCCGGATTGCTTGGCAAACGTTTGTTCATTGCCACCGGATCACTGCTTTCACTCCACCTGAACGACAACGTTGCGGATCGCGTACTCGTCACCACCGCCGCCGAGGGAAAAGCGCCGGACGNCGAAATCCTGCGCATCTTGCGCCCTCGTGGTCGCGGCCACATCGGGGAACGGACGGTCGTCAAACCGGTCCCGGAAGGGATTGATGAATGGTCGCATCCCTATCACGGCCCCGACAACAACCCGCAATCACAGGACCAACACGTCCGAGGTGATTTTCGAACCCAATTCATCGGCTACCCAAAATTCAGTCCGATGCCGGAACAAACGGTGATCGCCGGTGGGCGCATTTACAAAGCGATGGGCCATATCGCACATAAAGCCAACCAGAACGAGATGCTGAATACGCTACTGTGCATCAATGCCTATAACGGCACGATCCTCTGGAAACGCCCGTTGTCGCCCGGATTCATGTTGCACCGCAATACGATGATTGCCACCGAAGACGCGCTGTACATGGGTGACCATGAGTCCTGCAAGATCATCGATGGTGAAACCGGCGAGGTACGGGATCAGATCAAAATCGACGATGCCATTTCCGATGGACCGGTCTGGAAATGGATGGCCATGCGGGACGACATCCTGTACGCGCTGGTTGGCAATCCGGAAGTCAAAGTCGACACCCAAAAGGCGGTACGCCGCGGACTGGGGCACTGGCCATGGGGGATGTGGAAAGGCCATGACTACAAAGATCCGCGCACCTCATTTGGTTTCGGCCGCACCGTTGTCGCCATAGATCGCAAGTCACACAAGGTACTGTGGCACTACCGCGACGACGAGTTTCTCGATGCCCGCGGCGTGTGCATGAATGATACGCAGATCTTTTGCTACTCTCCCAATAAGTTCCTGGCCTGTATTGAACGGAGCTCAGGCAAGTTGCTCTGGAGAAATACCGACCAAGCACTATTGCAAGCCATCAGTGGGAACGAGCGCGCACAACATTACATCACCGGCTATGCCACCACGTGCTATATGAAATGCAATGCAGACCATATCTTCTTTGCCGGACCGCAACGCAAACAGATGGTGGTTGCTTCCGCGAAGGATGGCAAACTGCAATGGACTCACCCCCAGGGCAACCTCCAACTCGTCTTGCGCGACGATGGGATCTGGGCAGCTGGTCCACAGAAGTCGGAAAGTGGTGTCAAACTGGACTACAAAACAGGGGAAGTGTTAGCAACGTTCCCCGCACGTCGCGCCTGCACCCGCGCCACCGGATGCCTTGACAGTATCTTCTATCGAGCGAATGGCGGCACGGTGCGCGTGCTTACCAGTTCCAATCAAGCACAGCATATCGATCCGATGCGACCACCTTGTCAGGATGGGGTGCTGGTTTCCAACGGACATTTGTACTGGGGACCGTGGATGTGTGGTTGTCAGTTATCGCTGTACGGCAACATTGGGTTAGCCCCGGTCGCCTCATTAGAACAACAAGATTCCGAAATCAGTGAACGGCTGGTGCGTGGNCCTTCGGCAACCGCAGTCCCCCCACTCAAGATCGATCCACAAGACTGGCCTGCCTATCGCGGTAACAACGCACGCACCGATACCGCNCGTCGCTCGATCCCTGCAGGCGTCAAACTGGCGTGGACCACAGACCTCAGCAGTGACCTGCTCCCGACTGCCCCTGTCTGCGCAGGAGGCTTGGTCTTTGTTGCGGATCGCAGTGGCGCCGTGAAAGCCTTTGACACGGACGGCAAACCGCTCTGGACCGCGTTCACATCCGGGCCGATCTATTATCCCCCGGCAATCGCGCATGACCGGGTCTACGTGGGTTCCGCGGACGGACGTGTGTACGCTTTCGCGGCCCGCACCGGTGCCTTTCTCTGGTCATACCGCGTCGGTCCAACAGACCGTTGGATTCCCGTATTCGACAGTCTGGTTTCCTCATGGCCAGTCGCCGGGGGCGTGGTCGTCCAAGACAATCTGGTCTACGCAGCTGCCGGCATCACGCACTACGACGGCACGCATGTGGTCGCGTTAGACGCCATCACCGGTCAGCTCAAAATCGAAAACCAGTCCTCCGGCACCATCCAGCCAGAGGTCAATAATGGGGTGAGCATGCAAGGCAATATGACCATCGTTGACAACGAGCTGCGTTTTCTCGCAGGCGGTGTTTATGAGACGGCGCGTTACGATCTCACCACACTCAAATGCCTCAACTCTCCCAAGCAGCAAGTGAACTCGCAATTCCGTACAGCCTTCTATCCTTATTATCCGGCCTACGGCAAATACGTCTCGCTCGACTTCGCTTGTAAAGATGGTTGCACTCTGGAACATGACGCCAGTTACGAAGGAAGCAAGTTCACGAACTTATCACGGCAACCCGCCTTACCCCCAGGAGCGAAGCGGCAGCCCAAGGAAGCGGCCCGCTGGGTCCTTCGGCGAGGAGGTGAAGTGCCCAAACCGGTATGGCAAGACGGAAATCAGCGCAGGTTCACCAGCTTCATCGTGTCGGACCAACGGTTACTAGCTGCCGGGCACCCCGATAACCAACCGGAACAGTCCTTCCTGGTTTCGATCAATACGACGGATGGTAAAGATCAATGGCGTGAAGCGCTACCTGCCAATGCCGTGAAAGGTGGTACGGCGATGGATCATCGGGGACGCATCTTCGTGAGTCTGGAAAACGGCAAACTGCTCTGCTTCCAACCGCAACCGTAGCGGCAGCGTCCGCCGCTNGTCGCGGGCCGGTGCAATTGCCCCTGACCAGCATGCGATCCGCACGCCTGGCAATCTTCGCCCCAAGGCTTCGACCGCACGCTCCCCTGCCAACTGTCGTGCGCAGGGACCGTTGACAGCGCCATTTTTCGCTCGTAGAAACACGGTTTCCCCAGTCAATCTGATGACACCCACCGAGGTTCCGCCCTGTCCTTGAGCGTCAACAAATCCTACGATAGAAGGCATGGTTAACGAACGCGNNGCATCACCGACAGTGCCCTCCTCCGACCACGAGGAATCGACCGCTGGCTCCGCTGTGGAAACGCCCCACGGTGACCACGCGCACGGTGACCACGCGCACGGTGACCACTTTATCCCGATCCGCAAATCGGACCTCGTTCGTTTGTTGACCGGACATTTCGCTCCGGAGCAGCAAACCACGTTTCGCGAATTCTGCCGTCTGCTTGAGGCAACGTTGCATTACCGGCATCACTGCCAATTCGAACTCCTCAAAGACGCGTATGCTCTGTTCAACCCCGACGCGGTTACCAAGGACTTTGCCAACAACGTCGCAGCAGATCGTGACGCACTGGCGACGGAGTTAATCACACGCTCCAAAGACTTGATGCAAAGTGCCAACTACCGCCGCCTGACGACCGAGGAAATCCATCAAGCCATCGGTACCGCCAGTGAATGGGGCTTGCGATTAGACGTCGACCTTGACGCCTTCAAGCAACTCGAAATTTGGGTACGGGGCAGTACAACGGCCCACCGCATCCGTCGCCGTTGGCAGAACTTCAACAGGGCAGAACGAGTTCCCGTTGAAATCTATCAGCGGTTGATCGTTGTCTTCCAGCTTCACGAACACGATCCGTCGACCACCGAAGACGAGGTCAGTCACCGCGAAGCTCTGGAAGACCCGGTGCACTTCAAGCTGTTCAAGAACATTCCGCGAGAAGACGTGGATATGCTGTTACCGGGCTCACGTTTTCGGATGTCGCTGCTCGATCGTGGCAAGATCGTATTACCCACCNTCTCCGGTCTGGTGATTGCCGCCATGAAGGTCATCAAAGGCACGCTGTTGGCCATCTTCGCCGGCTTCTGGGGCATCATTGCATTCCTGGGCTTCGCCGGAGGCACGATCGGCTACGGCCTGAAATCATTCTTCGAGTACATGCGGACCAAAGAAAAGTATCAGTTGAATTTAACCCGCAGTCTGTATTATCAGAATCTGGACAATAACGCCGGCGTGCTGTTCCGCCTGCTCGACGAGGCGGGAGAACAGGAGTTTCGCGAGGCGATTGTGGCTTACTGGCTCCTGCTGCATGGACCTTCCGAGGGAATGACAGCGCGGGAACTAGATCAACAAGCCGAGCAGTGGTTATCGGAAATGCTGGAATTNCATGTCGATTTCGAAGTCCACGACGCGTTGGACAAACTCTTGCAACTGGGATGCGCACGCCAGCACAACGATCGTTGGCAAGCGGAACCGCTCGTCACAGCGCTCCATCATCTGGATCACGCCTGGGACCAGATTTTCACCCACCGCGAGGCCCATCAAGAGACCACCGGGCTGGAATGTGAATTCATCTAACGACGCACTCCGGTCGCCAGCGGCAAGACCTCGCAGGTGTCATGCCCAGACCGCCGGCAACCCGCATCGTGGCTTGGTCGATCATTTGCTGCGCCGCAAATTCTCAAACCAATAGAGCCCCGATTTGCCCGGACAAATCAGATCGACATCTCCGTCTCCATCCATATCACGCGCATCAATCTGCAAACCGGTGCCGGCACTGCCACGCGTGAAATCCTTTAACGCCCAACGGTCGTCTGCCTTGGCNGGCGCTGCCGTTGCCGGTTGCCCCTCATAAATGATTCGCTTGTCCCAGATCTTTTTCTCCCGATCGAATTGATAACTGTAAATGCAGGGAGCATCCGTGGCGCCGCGTTCACCTTCATGCGCATAAATCCTTTTCCCCGTAATGATCTCGGTTTGCCCGTCACCGTCCAGATCTGCCAAGTGCAACGTGTGGACTTGGGAAAACGTGGTGTCGATACGATGCTTCGTCCACACTCGCTCGCCTTGCTGCCCCACTGTCTGCTCGAGCCAAAACAAACCGAAGTCATGTCCCAACCCCCAGGCAATATCCGTATCTCCATCTCCGTCAAAGTCCCGACCAAGTATCAAAATACTGGCAGCCCCTAACTCAAACTCCGGATGGAACGCCCACNCATCGCCGGCACCCTCGGCAGGCTGTTCATACCAGCCTCGCGGCGTGATGATATCCAGCTTACCGTCGCGATTCACGTCTCCAACTCCAACACCGTGACCGGCACCGGCCTTCCCCAAATCGTGCTTTTTCCATTGCACTTCAGGTTGCTTGGAAACCAACTCGTAATAGGCCACTTGCCCGCCAATATTGGGCAGGAACTCTGGAGTCTTATCGCCATTCAAGTCAACCAACTGACCGGTTTCCATCGGTCCCGGCAAATCAATCGTATGTTCCTTCCAAGGTTGCTTGGGATCACCCGGATGTTCCACCCACGCGATCCGCCTGCTGAAGTAAGCACACGTCACAATATCGGGTTTGCCGTCTCCGTTGACGTCTAGTGGCAGGTCCGCGAAATCTTCGTGATAGTGCGGGTTCGTCCCGGCAGGCACGTCGCGAACTTTGTGTCGCTGCCAGCCAGGNGCGGCATACCACGAATCNCCGCTAAACACGTCCAACAATCCATCCGCATTGAAATCGGCAACGCCAACCGCTTCAAACGGCGAGCGATCATTGATCGTATGTTTGCGCCATCTTGCGAAACTGCCGTCCTCTTCTCCCTGGGTGATGGCGACTGCCAGAAAGGTGACCGCCAAGCACATCACAGTCACTCGGAGCAGTTCGNATTGCTTGAATTGCATGTTCGCTTTCCATCTCCAAGGTTGGTTGGTATTTGGATCTCTCGCTCACAACTCGGTGTCGTCGTGCGCATTCGTCGTGCGCATTCGTCTCTCAGCGCTCACGGTAAGATGCGTGTTTCCACACTGGCCCAGTCTAACATCCGCATCCCTGTCGCACAGGTTTTTCCTGCCCCCACGCGTTACTTGCCCCCACGCAGCTCGCCGCCAGCAACGCACCACCGTGATACACAACGGATGCCATCGCTGCATCTCAACTCAACCGCCGCCGACCGAGGGCAAAAAGTGAATTTCATCGGTATCGGAGACCGGCTGCAACAACCCGAGTGCACTGATCGCATGCCCGACAGAGACCACCAATCCCGATCGCAATTGATTGCCATCACAAAGCCGCTGCCGTACCCCGGGATACCGCGTGTCGAGTGCTTCAAGTACTTCGGCAACGGTCGTGCCGGTGACATTCACCGACTCGTGCTGATCGGTCAACGCGCGGATTTCAGCAGGTAGAAATACCCGTGGCACGGTCGCGCTCACCTGTTCGATTCGAGGGAATGTTAATTCAGGACGATTCCAGGATGCGTGCTAATAACCGAGGCGGCGACATCGGCAACACCCGCATGCGAATCCCGGTCGCTTGCCAGATCGCATTGGCGATGGCTGCGGGAGGCGGGCAGATAGGCACTTCTCCGACACCGCGCACACCGTACGGATGCTGCGGATCCGGTACCTCCACAATGATTGTGTCGATCATCGGCACGTCGTAACAGGTCGGCATCCGATAGTCGAGGTAGGTGGCGTTCCGCATGTCTCCTTCACCGCCATACCAGTATTCTTCGTTCAAGGCCCAACCGATGCCCTGAACGGCACCACCCTGCATTTGNCCTTCCACATAACTGGGGTGGATAGCAGTCCCCGCATCCTGGGCCGCGGTATACCGGAGAATCTTCACCTTACCCAACTCGGGATCCACTTCGACATCCACACAGTGCGTGGCAAACGCCCCACCCGGAGCGGCCGTACTCGAAACCCCTTGCCCCACGACTGCGCCACCGGTGGTGTGCAGTTGTGCCGCCAGTTCCTGGAACGTGAGCTTGTCCCCTTGCTTGTTCTGCACAGCACCATCTTCGTAACACAACTCATCACCGGGAACATTCCAGATCATGGCTGCGCGACCCAGCAGTTGGCATTGAATATCCTTGGCTGCTTCGACAGCGGCAATGCCGGTCGCAAACGTCACACGGCTGCCGCCGGTCACATCCGTATAGCCCACACTGTCGGTATCTGCGACGCGCGGGTGGACATCTTCCGAGGCGATTCCCAAAGTTTCCGCCAATTGCATCGCGATGCTGGTTCGCGTCCCACCGATATCTGTCGAACCCTCGACCAACGCCACCGTACCATCGGGATTGACNGTGGCAGTGACGGCGGACTTTAACCCGGCGTTGAACCAAAATCCAGAAGCGATACCGCGGCCTCGATATTTGCCCTCCAACGGTGTTTGGTAATGATCGCTGTTCTTGATCGCTGCGATCGTTTCCTCCAGGCCGACGCGAGGGAATACCGGTCCATCCACACGCCGCGTCCCTTCGCGGGACGCATTTTGAGCTCGAAAATCAGCCGGATCCATACCGACTTGCTGCGCCAACTCATCAACTAACGTTTCCGTAGCAAAGGCCACGTGCGTGGACCCCGGGGCGCGGTACGCATTGGTACGCGGCTTGTTGACACAAACATCAAAACCCTCGACCCGCGCATGCGGAAGATCGTAGCAAGCGAACACGCACATGCACGCCGGACCGACAGGNGATCCCGTGTAAGCACCCGCTTCAAAGGCAATCCAAGCTTCCCCGGCAACGAGTTGTCCGGAAGCATTGGCCCCGAGCTTGACGCGCATGTAAGAACCGGGCGTCGGACCGGTCGCCTCAAACACATCCGCACGCGACATGACCAACTGCACCGGGCGTCCTGACTTTTTGGACAGCAANGCAGCTACCGGTGGCAAATACACCGATATTTTGCCACCAAACCCGCCGCCGATCTCCATCGGCACCACCTTCACGTGCGAGATCGGAATCTGCAGTAGCTCGGCGGTCTGGTGCCGTGCCGAAAAAGTTCCTTGAGTACTCATCCACACGGTGAGTTTGCCATCCGCATTCCACAAAGCGGTAGCATTGTGCGGTTCGATATAACCTTGATGCACNGTTGCCGTTTCGAATTCACCCTCCACAATAAACTCCGCATCAGCAAAGCCATCATCGAGGTTACCTTTTTCAAACAAGAANCGTTTGGCAACGTTGGTCGGTTGATCGTCTCCGTCGGTATTGGCTGCCGCACCCAGCGTCGNAGTGCGAATCTCATCATTCAAAATCGGCGCATCGGCTTGCATCGCCTCTCGGACATCCAACACCGGAGGCAAGAGCTCGTATTCCACCTGAATCAACTTTGCCGCTTGCTCAGCCACATGGATATTGTCAGCGGCGACCGCTGCCACGGCGTGTCCTTTGTACAGCACCTTNTGGCGNGCCAGCACATTGCTGCTGAGATGCCGCATATTGACGGCACCTTCTCCCAGTTCCACGATGCGATCCCCTGGGTCTGGCAAATCTGCCGCTGTGACCACGGCCCGCACACCCGGCAGCGCCTCAGCCTGCGAGGTATCGACAGCCACAATCCTGGCGTGGGCATGCGGACTGCGCAACATCGCTCCCGCCAACATCCCGGTAAGCCGAATGTCTGCGCCGTATTCCGCGCGGCCGGTCACCTTATCGACAGCGTCATGCCGAGGAGGGCGGGTACCGATTACTTTGTATGGTTTCTTGTCAACGTTCGCCATCGTTTCCCTACCCATGCTATTCGGTCATTGCCGTCTGCGATGTNTGCTTTGCATCCGCTGCCGACTGGACGGCGCGAACAATCTTGTCATAGCCGGTACAGCGACACAGGTTGCCAGCTAAAAAGAATCGAATTTCCTGCTCGGTCGGCTGAGGATTTTGCTCTAACAGTGCTTCCGTCTGCATAATGAATCCGGGGGTACAGACGCCACACTGCAGCGCAGCACAATCCACAAATGCTTTTTGCACTTCGTCCAGATGCGTTCCGTGTGCCACCCCTTCAATGGTCTGCAGTTCGGATCCTTCCACTTCGACTCCCAGCACCAGGCAACTCACCACCGGCCGGCCGTCCAGGATCACCGTACATGCCCCGCAGTTGCCGTTCGAACAACCTTCCTTAGTACCGGTCATCCCCAGCACATCGCGCAGCACCTCCAGCAACGTCTGCCTGGGCTCACACAAGAACTCAACGTCGTCGCCGTTGATGGTCGTCGAGATCACTCGCTTGTTCGTCATCGGGAATCCTTACAGCAATCAATGCAGTTATTTACAGCGTCCATTTCATCTATCCGGCAGATCGTCAATTGCCGGGTGGGCAATCGACCGCTTCACCGCGCGCCCGGGAGACGGCAGCGTGGAGCACTCGCTTGACCAGCACACCGGTCACATGCACGCGATAATCTTTGGTCCCCCGCATGTCAGTAATCGGCGCGACAATCTCTTGTGCCGCCGCCGCAGCTGCCGCAATCCGCTCGTCCGTCACCGGTTGACCAACCAACTGATCACCCACCACCGTGGCTAACAGAGGAGTGGGCGCCACCGCGCCTAACCCCACACGCACAGCAGTAAAACACTCCAAGGCATCATCCAAAGCGACTGCTGCACCGACTCCCACAACGGCGATATCCATTTCGTTTCTGGGAATCATCCGACGATAGTGCGATCCGGTACGTGGCATCGCTGCGGGAAACCTGAGTTCGACCAGCAATTCGCCTGGCGCCAAAATGTTTTGACCAGGTCCCGTACAAAACGACTCGACGGGCACGGTCCGCTCGCCGTCCACCCCGGCAATCAAGCATTCGGCACCGAGGGCAATGAGCGAGGGCGTCGTATCCGCAGCCGGTCCGGCATTGCACAAGTTCCCGCCCACGGTGGCGCGGCTTTGAATTTGAATGCCACCGATGATCTGGCAGCTATCGGACAGCGCGGTATAGCTCCTGACAATGGCTGCCTCACTGCAGATTTGATAGCAGGGAACTGCGGCGCCTAACCGCAAGCCCTCCTCATCGACTTGCAGCACCCGCAACTCCTCGATCTTTTTGGTATCAACCAAGACCTCCGGAGTCGACCGACCACCCCGCATTTGATCAATCAGGTCCGTCCCCCCTGCCAAGGGCTGCGCCGTCCCTTTATGTTGACTTAAGCAGGCGATGGCATCCGCCAGGTTCCGCGGTGATTCGTAGGTGAATTCGTGCATCGAGCAACCTCTTCCCAGCAAACCTTGACCGTGATACTGTCCCCACCCGATGGAGCGCGCGCACCGATCAACCTCGGCATTCTATCGCGTTTAGACGCGGCTGCAATTCCCGGGCAGCAACCTGATCACGTGCCATCGCAAGCAGGCAGCGCAACCACGCGACTGACGCAAACGATGGCATTGAGTTTATCCGTCCACTGTTGGAAAAGATCATGCTTTCACTTGCTTTTGCTTACGTCGTGTTGGTGGTCGTGCTCAGCGTCGTCAGCTTTGTGGTCTATGCCTGGGACAAGTGGCGTGCCCGCCGCGCAGGATACCGCGTCCCCGAAAAGACGCTGCAGCTGCTGGCGTTGTGTGGAGGGTGGCCAGGCGCCTTGTTGGGGCAACGCGTACTCCGTCATAAGACGCGAAAAACCAGATTCCAGATCGTTTTCTGGCTGTGCGTCATCGGCCACCTGATCGTGGTCAGCTTGATCGCCTACCTCACCGTAAGGAGCGGCCTGACGGGCAGCGGGTCGTGAGGCGCAAGCTGACGCTTCAAAGGCCCCTCAGGTAGCAACGTTTGGCCAAAACGGCTACTGCTTGCGTAACCTGGGCGATGGTTTCTCGACCCATCCTGCCGGTCGTTGACCGGCGCCCGCACGACCTTCGTCACCGAGTTCTGCGCGCGCTTGATCGGCAAACTGGCGCAGGCGCTTGACAACGTCCGGATGCTGCTCCGCGACGTTGTGATCCTCATGAATGTCGTCGACCAAGTGAAACAACTTCTCGACACTCTCACCCTCAGGTTTCCCCCAATTACGTTTCTTCGAGTCCAGCGCCAAAAACAGTTTCCAAGGTCCGGAGCGAACCGCTTGTAACTGATCCATCTGGTAGTAATAAAAGGCCTCGCGAGGACTTTTTGCCTGAGGTTCTCCGCTCAGGATCGGCCAGATGTTTTTGCCATCGATCGGCTGTTGCGGCAACGCACCATCCGCGAGTGCAGCAAACGTCGGTAGCAAATCCAGCGTACAGGTGATCTCGGCGCTGCGACTGTCTGCGGGAACATGCCCGGGCCAACGGACGATGCAAGGAACGCGCATGCCCCCTTCGTCCGTGCGTCCTTTGCGACCACGCAACGGCAGATTACTACCTTGTTTTTCACGCGCCGAACCATTGTCCGATGTGAACAACACCAACGTATTCTCATCGAGCCCTTCGGCCTTCAGCGTTTGAAAGATTTCCCCCATCGACCAGTCCACCTCCTGCACCCAATCACCGTAAGCCCCATCCTGACTGGTGCCACGAAATTTCTTGCCGGGAACCAGCGGTAAGTGAACGGCAGTGTGGGGAAGGTACAAGAAGAATGGCTCTGCGCGATGCTCGCGAATAAACTTCACCGCTTCTTCGGTATATTGGCGAGTGATGGTGGTATCTTTCTGCACACCATCGGCAATCACGGTTTCATTGCGGACCAAGGGCAACGGCACTTGCTTGCGATTCATATCGTTGCTGTAGGGGATGCCGAAATACATATCAAACCCTTGGCTTGTCGGTAAGAAATCGGGATGATCTCCCAAATGCCATTTACCGATACAGCCCGTGGCATAGCCTTGCTCTTTGAGCACTTCCGCAATCGTGACTTCCTGCGGGTTCAATCCCTTGCGAGCCGCCGGAAACAAGACGCAGAGATTCTTTTCGTCCACGTGCATATTGACACGACGCGGGTAACATCCGGTCAACAAACTGGCGCGGGAAGGCGTGCACACCGAACAGCTGGAATAGAAATCCGTCAGCCGCATCCCTTCCTGAGCCATCCGGTCCAACACGGGCGTGGCATGCACCTTCGAACCAAAGGGGCCGATGTCGCCGTACCCCAGGTCATCGCAAAACACGATGATGAAGTTGGGTGGGGCCGCCAGCGTTGTTTTTTCGGACCCGCCCAGCAAGGTGGACACGACCACGAAACTCACGGCTATTTTCGACAAGTAACTGAACATCTTTCGCCTTCCCTCGATCGGTCCCTTCGGATGTACCCAAGCTTGCGTTCACCTCAGTGTAGTCGACACGTCAGACCGCGTCCGCACCGGTAACACAGCGCCCCGCCAGGCCGCTTACGACCGGGGCTTGGAATCATTGGGGGATGTGTTTCGCGATGCCCGACGACTGGCAGTCAACCAGCGATCCAGCTGATTCGCAAACGCCTGACGGTCTTTCTGCTGAAACTCGGCGGGACCACCCAGGATTTGACCGTCGGTGCGTAGTTGATCCAACAGATCTCGAGCGGCAAGTCGCTCACCCACATTCGCCTCGGTGTATAACTCACCGCGTGGGTTAAGCGCTTGTGCGCCGCGCTGAATGACCTCGGCTGCCAGAGGGATATCAGCCGTAATGACGAGATCTTTCGCGTCTAACTGCTGGACGATATATCGATCGGCCACATCCATGCCGGCGGCCACCAGTTGGGTATCGACATACTTCGAATTCGGTACCCGCAGCGCCTGATTGGCAACCAGCGTCACGCGCGTCTGCGTGCGATCGGCAGCGCGATACAGCAACTCTTTGATCGGACCAGGACACGCGTCGGCGTCCACCCAAATTCGCATCTCGTCCCTCGTTTGATGATTCACTCATGCGCTGCCGATGCCTGCGCGAGATTCCCGGTACAGAGCGGAGCGTCAACGCCTGGGAGTGTTGCAACCGCGGCAAACCTCACGCCCGCAACACCGCACCCTGGGCACTCAGGCGATGATCTCCGTGACCACCTTCCCTCCTGTGGGCCCTGTCAAGCGATGATCACGACCTTCGTGACGATAGGTCAGTTGATCATGATCCAATCCCATCAGGTGCAGGATGGTCGCGTGCAAGTCACGAAAATGCACTTTCCCTTCCACTGCCTGGGACCCTGTTGCATTCGTTTTGCCGTGCACATAGCCCGCTTTGACCCCGCCTCCGGCTAACCAGAAGGTAAACCCGCGTGCGTTGTGGCCTGTGGCATTTTTGCCATCGTTGGGAGTCAGCCCTGGTCGGCCAAACTCACCGCCCCAAACCACCAGTGTGTCCTCCAGCAGGCCCCGCTGACCAAGGTCTTCCAAGAGAGCAGCGATCGGAGCATCTGTCGTCTGGCAATTCGCCTGCAAATCCCGTCGATGATCGCTGTGCTGGTCCCAACTGCCATGATTCACTTCGATGAACCTGACTCCGGCTTCCGCGAACCGCCGCGCCAGCAGACACTGCCGACCAAAGTCCGTTGGCCGACACGTACCAACAGAGAGCTTCTGGCCCACGCGATAACGCTCCAACGTCCTCGCTGATTCCTGGCTGAGGTCAAGCAATTTCGGGGCAGTGGCCTGCATCCGAAAGGCAAGTTCCATGGACTCGATCACACCCTCTAAACGTGCATCGTTTGGGCGTGCAGCACGGTGGTCTCGATTCATCGCTTGGACGAGATCCAATTGGTGACGTTTCGCGACATCGGACAAATGTCGGCTGCCGATATTCGGGATGGAGGCGGTCGACATGTTCTCGCCGTTGACCCCAATCGGCGTCCCCGTATATTCCGGCGGCA
Source organism: Blastopirellula sp. (assembly GCA_002701545.1). Taxonomy (GTDB): domain Bacteria; phylum Planctomycetota; class Planctomycetia; order Pirellulales; family Pirellulaceae. The sequence goes on from NZVR01000051.1 coordinate 138,941, forward strand.
GGAAAGCGCTGGAGTAAACCGACGGCTTGGCAGCATTCAGGCTGATGAATCCTGGCAAATCCTGGTTCTCAGTACCCAGCCCATACTGGAGCCACGCCCCCAGGCTAGGACGTTCCCGCAGTCGTTCGCCAGTATGCAACTGCAGGAATGACTGTGCATGATTTCCCGTATCGGCGTGCATGCCGTTCAAGATGCACATCTTGTCAACGTGCCGGGCCGTCTGCGGCAATAGCTCGGACACCCAAGTCCCACTGGCGCCGTGTTGCCGAAACGGAGTCACCGAACCGGGATGTGGCTTGGAAGTCGTTTGCGGCTTGAAGTCAAAGGTGTCGAGCTGCGCCGGTCCACCACTCATGCACAGAAAGATCACGCGTTTTGCTCGGGCGAGCGGTGCAGTCGGACCGGGCCGTCCAGCTTCTGGAGCCGCGACTGCTGCGCGCTGGCACAGCGTCTGCATCGCCAAATAACCAAAACCGCAGGAGGCGGACATCAACATGGAACGTCGTGTTGTCTTCATAGTACGTCAATCAATATAGCGAAATTCATTACAAGCCAGCAGCGCCTGACAGAGGCTGGCCCAGACTTGTCCGTTGCGCTCAGACGGAGGTAACGTGGCCGTTGCAGATGCACGCTCCACATACCGCAACGCACGATCCGTTTCTTCCTGACTGGGGTCGCGTTGCAACACGCGGTGGTACAACCGTTGCACTCTCTCTTGATCGGTCTTTGCGGACCAAGACAATAGATCCTTTGCCAGCAAACCCGCTTGCCGCACCACAAGTGGACTGTTCAACAGGAACAATGATTGTGTGGGTAACGTGGTGTCATTGCGTCTACCCATGACCTGGGTTGGGTCTGGCAAGTCGAACGCAGCCAATTCCGGTGGTGGCGCGTGCCGTAGCATACACAAGTAAATGCTTCGATGGTGACTATCGCGATGCAAATTGGATGCTTCGCCGGGTGGCCAATTGATCAACGCATCGACCGCTGCCACATCAGATCCCTGACCGGGTGACAGGTCGAGTGCCCCGGATACCTGGAGCAGACTGTCACGCAAGGCCTCGGCATCCAAGCGACGACGAAGATGATGCGTCAACAGCACGCCATCCGGATCCGCCAACGCTAGTGTCTCACTGCAACGGCTATCCAACTGGTAAGTACGGGTCAGAACGATCTCGCGAATCAAACGCTTGAGAGACCAGCCATTTTGAATCAATCGTTCCGCCAGATGATCCAGGAGTTCGGGGTGACTGGGACGTGCTCCGTAGACCCCAAAGTCGTCCGGCGTGGCAACGATTGCGCGGCCAAACAGGTGCTGCCAGACGCGATTGACCACCACGCGGGCCGTCTGGGGATGATTCGGATGCGTCAACCATTCGGCCAGTTGCAGCCGCCCACTCTCACTTGACGGGATGGTTGCACCCGCAGCCGCTGGCCACGGCGTCGCCTGGTAGACACTCAGAAAACCTCTGGGCACCTGCGGTCCCAGCTGACTGGTTTCGCCATTGATGTGAACCTTGATGTCCGCAGGCTTCGCTGATTCTCGAACGCCCATCGCGAGCCCCAAACGACGTGCCGTCCGTACACCCCGCGGTTGACCGGAGGCAGAGTGCAGCAACTGGATCTCCTCGGGGCGCAATGCGCGGTCGAAAGCAACGAACTCGGCAAGCTGTCCTTTCAACGGCGCAAACTTGTCCGTGCGGGCCCCCAAAATAAACGACGCCTCGTTGGTATGCGTCGGAGCAACCTCGCCAGCAAACTCCGCTTCGGCTACCCCATTGAGGTACAAACTGACTTGCCGCCCTGCACGGACCAACACGACATGGTTCCAGGACCCCTGAGGAATGACCGTCTCGCCGGCCAACGACTGAACCTGCTCACTCCCGTTGTAAACAAAAAGCTTGCCGGTCCTCATTCGGTCATGCTTGCCACCAATACCGAGGTGATCGCCCGTGCGCTCGTTCCCCAAAGTAGCCCGGGAGAACAAGTAGGCTGTGATGGGGCGTTGCGCGTTGGCAATTTCGTTTTTAAACCAGAAAGCAACCGAATAATCTTGCTGGGCCTGGAGACCGTCCGCTACCAACTGCGCGTTTTCGATGCGTGCATATTCTGCTGCCGAAAACTCCGCCGATCCCGTGCTGCGCCAAGCTGCCGGCTTTTCCTGCAAACTGGCATGGAAGGTGGGGTGCAATGAGTCAATGGCCTGGGGATACCCGTCAGCAAACCGAGGCGTCGCGTTTTTCACAACGGTCGGCTTTGCTGCCGGTGGCCAACGATTCACCAAAGAGTGCAATTCTGTAGGAGGCGCCGTTAATTTCTCTTCCGCAGCGCGTCCGTAAAGCGTCTCCGTGCTACGAAAGATCCCAGCGAGTGCGTAATAATCACGCGTCGGAATCGGATCGTGCTTGTGGTCATGACAGCGCGCACAGGCAACACTCAATCCCAGTACGGCCGAGCTAACAACATCGATCTGGTCGTCCACGATGTCCATCGCAAAGTTTTTATTCATCGCTGCCGCTGGCTTGGCACCAATGGCTAAAAAACCAGTAGCCACCAGTTGTTGATTCCGCTGCGCTGCCGTTGCCGCAGGTAGCAGATCCCCCGCAACTTGCTCGCGGATGAATTGATCGTACGGCGTATCCGCATTCCACGCTGCCACCACGTAATCACGATAACGCCAGGCATGCGGGAAACTGGCATTGCGGCCTAAGCCATCATCCCCGTTGGATTCACCATAGCGAGCCACATCCAACCAATGCCTCCCCCAGCGTTCACCAAACTGGGGTTGGGCGAGAAGTCGATCGACCAGGTGGCCGACTGCCTCCACCCCATCGCGCTGGTATTCTGCCACAAAGTTCGACACGTCTGTCAAACTGGGAGGAAGCCCCAACACGTCGTAGTACAAGCGTCGCACCAAGGTCGCAGGCGGAGCATCGTCGCCAGGCTGAAGCCCGGCCTGCTCGATCGCTGCAAGCACATAGTGGTCGATCGGGGCGGTGGGCCAGTGCTCATCTTTCACCGCAGGCAGGCTGCTTGTTTGCCGGGGCAAAAACGACCAGTGCGTCGTCGCATTCACGGAAATCGGCGTGGCCGGAGTGGTCGCCTCGACAGGCTGCTGGCGGGGATCAACCGCCCCCCGCTGTACCCAACGAACAAAATCGTTCACCACCGCTTCGGATAGTGGTGCATCAGGCGGCATCTCCGTGCCCTGATAACGCAATGCTCGGATCAACAGACTCTTCTCGGGAGTTCCAACTTCGATCACCGGCCCCGACTCGCCGCCACGGGACAGCCCGGCTGCGGTATCCAGCCGTAATTGCCCACCAAGCTCTTTGGATTTTGCCGAGTGACAGGCATAGCAGTGCTTGACCAACACCGGCCGAATCTGCTTCTCAAAAAACTCCACTTCGAGCTTCCGGTCCGCCTCGACAGGCCGCGCCCCAAACGTCGCAAACAGAACACACAGAACACACAGAACCAGTGGAAAAGAAGGTTTCACAAGCTGCGAGCGGGGACAAAGGAATTGAAATAGGCGGGCCCACTAGTTTCCGATATCCCCTCAGTAATTGCAATGGAAAGGCCCACGGACGACCTGACCCCAAAAAATCAGCTATCTTTTCAACAACACGGGGGCGCGTGCCCCGACCACAGCAGCTCCTGACCAACTCCCCGGACTAGTTCTTATGGGGTGCGTGGCGGAGTGCCGCCGACTCTGAAATTGTTTTTTTTCAGCCTTCTCATTATGCTGCGTAACTATGTGTTCAATGCGGTGTTAACCGCACACGGGTGCTTTGCGCACCGCTGAAAACTGCAATCTAACAGTCATTTTTTTTATTCGTTTTTTCAATTTACGGAGTCAGAAATGCGTAACACTCGAAAGAACGGCTTCACTCTGGTGGAGCTGCTGGTGGTCATCGCCATCATTGGTGTGCTCGTCGCATTGCTTCTTCCTGCCGTCCAGATGGCACGTGAAGCAGCGCGTCGAATGCAGTGTGGAAACAACCTGAAACAACTCGGCTTGGCACTACAGAACTATGGTGACAAGTGGAAAGAGTCGATGGGTTGGCAAAACGATTGCGGTAACATGCGCGGCAATCTCAACGGCACGCCGGCGCAAGTTCTCTTGAATGCCCCCACAAACCATTGGAACAATCTGTCTTGGATTTATTCTGTTTTGCCTTACATGGAACAGCAGGGGATCTACGACAACGTCATCAAAGACCGCCAATACCTGTTGTTTGAACAACCGCAAGAGATCAAAGAAAGCGTCATTGATACGCTGCTGTGTCCTTCGAATACTCAAGACGCAGTGCGTAACAACCAGCGACCTGGCTATCGTCACGGTGGTAATGGTCGTCGCTCCTTGGCTGCTTGCACCGACTACTCTGGCAACCTGGGACATATCTGGGGTGGCTGGAAAGACTGCCGTGCAGTGCCAACCGACTGGGGCGTACGCGTGGTAGCTCCGGGCATGCCACCAGACAGTGCCGCGGCATTTAACCCATTTCGCAGGTCCGGCGGTCAGGAAGGTACCCCCTGGGTCAACGGCGACATCCTAGGCCAGATGCCACGTTGCAATGGCATGTTCCGTTACCATGGACGCGTCCGACTTCGTGATGCCTTGGACGGAACGGCTCACACCGTGATGGTCTTCGAGGACATGCACTGGCGTGGTGGCAATCGCCCCGACCGTCCACACGACAAACGCAGCTGCGACGACGCCGCTTGGCTCAGCAGTATCGGTGCCATCAATAGCATGCGTAATCCGATTAACAACACGAACAAAGCCTGGCTCCAGAACCAAGGAGACCGACGTTGCCATGGCTGGAGTTCGAATCACCCCAGTGGTGCTCAATGTGTGATGGCGGACGGCAGTGTTCAATTCGTATATGAGACGATTGACCACCTGACCCGCTATCAAATCGGTGTTCGTAATGATCAACAACCAACGAACTTCCCACAATAAGCATTGCTGACAAAGCGGAAATCACAAGGTGGGTTCTGGCTCCAAGCTGGACCCACCTTGTTTCTTTTGACGGCCACCCTTAACGGCGCATCAGGCCGTGCCAGTCCCCAAACAGGATGTTGAACGCATGGCTTTATTAGGTAATGCAGCGATGGTCGCCTGGCACAATCTGGCTCCTGGAAAAGAGTCAGATCACGATGAGTGGCATGCGCGGGAACATCTGTTTGAACGCGTGGCAATCCCCGGGTTTCGGCGTGGTCGACGCTGTCGCTCGACACACGGCAACGAAGCTTATTTCCTCATGTACGAAGTCGACTCGTTAGCGACTTTGACATCGTCCGCCTATCGCGAGCGTCTGAACGATCCGACATCCTGGTCTCAGCAAATCATCCCCACCATCTGTGACATGACGCGCACACTGTGTCGTATCGAGGCGAGTCAGAGTCGCGGTCTGGGCACCCACCTGCTGACCATCCGCCTGACGGCGAATCCAGACCAGCGCGAACATCTCGTAGGCTGGCTAACCAACTTAGTACTTGCAGAGCTCCACACCCACACCGGCATCACGGGTGCACACCTGTTACGGGGCGACGCGGAGGCCAGTGGCGAGCCTACCGATGAGATGCGTTTACGCGGAGGTGGCGACCGCTGTGCCGACCTGATCCTGCTCGTGGAAGCCTATCAGTCGGCGGTTCTGGAGTCGCTCACCGGTGGCCCTCTCGCCACCCCACAGTTGCTCGAGCATGGTGCGAACAACACCTGCCAAGTCGGCTTGTATCGCGTTGCGCAAATCGTTTCGGAAGCCGATCTCGACCAGAACTCATCGGCCTGAACACCCCATCGGAACTCAACAACGCACCACTCCGGTTCACGCTTGCCCGGTCGCTACAGGCACCTCTCAAACCGCGCAAAGCGCGTTCACTTCGTCCACTAATTCCGCCGTGGTGGCCAGTCGCGCAAATTTGTTAGCCCAGATATCGAGACACGCCTGATGGATATGGTCGTGTATGGTCGCCATACCGTCGGTCACAGCAATCACGCGATAGTTCCGATTGGCAGCTGCGAGAATCGTACTGTTGACGCAAACATCCGTCGTCACCCCGGTCACCATCAAACGATCAATCCCCCAGCTTTGCAACGCCAGTTCGACCGGCGTGCCATAAAACTTGTCGTATGTATGCGCTTGCACGACCAACTCTCCCTCTTGCGGTGCCAACTCAGAGACGGTCGCTGAAGACTCGACCCCGCTCCCAGGCTGTTCGCCGATCAAGCAGTTTGCCGAGGGCTTTCCGTAGCCCGTAGCAGCCCCTTCCGGAAGAGGTAGATGCTCGATCCCAAAAGGCATTCCCCGGAGACATGGAATGGTGGTCGAATACACAAACTCCGTGAAAATCACTGGCAGTCCCGCTGCTCGGCACGAAGCCAACAAGCGTTGCAGATTAGGCACGATTGCTCGTCCCGCCGGTACTTCCAGCGATGCGCCCGGATCGAGAAACCCATGCTGCATGTCGACGACCATCAAGGCGGAGCTACCGTGGGTCACGCGATGCGAATCTCGCACCGCCTCTCGTTTCGCAGCCTGAATCGCCTCGATGTCCATGGGGTTTTCCTTTCCGTTCCAACCAGATCACGGTGACCAACACATCTTATAACCTGCATTGTGGCACATCGCATCGCTCGATTCGAGAGCCTTGCCCACCATGACAGCAGTGCGTCTACGTGGTCGTCGGCAGCAGCACGGTGGCTCCCGTCGTCTGGCGAGCTTCCAGATCTGTGTGTGCTTGCGCCGCTTGCTCCAGTGGGTAAGTCTGATTGACCTCAATCTTCACGGCACCGTCCTGCACGACGGCAAACAATTCCTCACTATTCTTTTCCAGCGCGTCGCGCGTGGCCACGAAGCTGGCCAACGTCGGTCGTGTCAAGAACAGCGAACCGCGGTGAGTCAGTTCGTGGACGGCAAACGGAGGCACGGGACCAGATGAATTGCCGAACGTGACCATCAAACCGCGCGGCTGCAGACAATCCAGCGACTGTTCGAAGGTCGCCGCCCCAACCGAGTCGTATACCACCGGTACACCGCGACCCTCGGTGAGTTCGCGAACGCGTTCTAAGAAGTTCTCGTCACGGTAGAGAATCGTATGGGCACAGCCGTGCGCCTGGGCCAGNTCCGCTTTGGCCTGCGTGCTGACCGTACCGATCACCGTGGCTCCGAGATGCTGTGCCCATTGGCACATCAAGAGGCCCACTCCGCCGGCGGCGGCATGCACCAAAATCGTATCGCCTGGCTGCACAGGGTAACAAAGTCTTAGCAGATAGTGGGTTGTGAGTCCCTTGAGCATCATCGCCGCCGCCTGTTGATCTTCGATCCCGCCGGGGATTTTCACGAGCCGCTCAGCGGGAAAGCAACGCCATTCCGCGTAGGCACCCACAGGGCCTCCCGCATAGGCCACCCGGTCTCCGACTTGCAAATGGCTCACTCCTGCACCGACTTGCTCGACGACTCCCGCCCCTTCGGAACCCAATACGGCCGGCAGAGCAGGTAAGGGGTACAGGCCACTGCGGTGATAGGTATCAATGAAATTCAGGCCAATGGCGGTCTGCCGGAGAAGCACTTCACCGGCTTCGGGGGCCCCCACCTCAAGATCCTCCCAACGCATGACCTCGGGAGTACCGGTGGCGTGGATTTGTATTGCTTTGGTTTTCATCGTCCATCCTCGTGCGCAGTTTCCATCGGCGGGGCGTTCTGTATTGAGCCGCGTTGTGTAGAATACCGAATCATCACCTCGCCCGCACGGCCCGATCGGTGTGCCGTGCTGCCAGAAAGACAAGAACCCGCCTGAATCGCCCCCTGAGTGCCTTGGAGTTGCAGTGGATAATACCAACGTTGACCGGCCGACATTTGTAACCCATCTCGAATGCGGCCTGGCTGGAGATTCCTACGAAGCAGACACCGTCCAACGACTTTCTCAAGCCGGCAAGCCGTTGCTTGTTCGCTATGATCTGGAACAACTCGGCGCGTCCATCTCGAAAGACGCGCTTGCCCGGCGCCCGTCCGATCTCTGGCGCTATCGCGAATTCTTACCCGTGCGTCGCAGCGAGAACATCGTCAGCCTGGGTGAAGTGCTGACCCCGGTGGTCGCCCTGCCACGACTCCAGGCGGGCGGTGGGCAACTGTATGTCAAAGATGAAGGGCGGTTACCCACCGGATCGTTCAAAGCTCGCGGTCTGTGCATGGCAGTCTCGATGGCCAAAGAACTCGGCATCCGGCGAATTGCCATGCCCACCAACGGCAATGCCGGAGCTGCCCTGGCCGCCTATGCATCGCGCGCCGGCATCGAAACGTACGTTTTCTGCCCAGCAGATACGCCAGAAATCAACGTCCGTGAAATCGCTGCACAAGGTGCCAAGGTGTGGCGAGTGAACGGACTGATCAACGACTGCGGACGCATTGTCGGACAGGGAGTCGAGACCATGCAGTGGTTTGACCTGTCGACCCTAAAGGAACCCTACAGGATCGAAGGTAAAAAGACGATGGGCCTGGAATTGGCCGAACAATTCTCCTGGAAACTGCCTGACGTGATTCTGTATCCGACCGGTGGAGGCACCGGCCTGATCGGGATGTGGAAAGCGTTTAACGAACTCAAACAAATCGGCTGGATTGACGGACCACTGCCTCGGATGGTTGCCGTGCAGGCCAGCGGCTGTGCTCCCATGGTCCAGGCGTATGACGCTGGTGAAGAATTTGCGACCCTGTGGCAAGACGCGCATACCGTGGCAGCAGGAATTCGCGTACCGGCAGCCGTCGGAGACTTCCTCATCCTCCGCGCCGTTCGCGAAAGCCAGGGATTCGCCACCGCCGTTGACGATCAAGCGATTCTGGCAGCACGGGAAAAAGCAGCAACCGAAGAAGGTTTCCTGATGTGCCCCGAAGGTGCCGCAACACTCGCTGCCTATCATCAGGAAGTCGCCAACGGCAGAATCTCACCAGATGAATCCGCCGTGCTCTTCAATTGTGCAACCGGCTTGAAGTACCCGCTGCCACCCGCAGATCAAACCATCGATTGCACACAACCGGTACCCTACGATACGCTCTGATCCTCAGTCCCAAGCCAGCTCAGAAGCAAGGCACAACTCATGACCAAACCGGTGGTGGTGTACACCGATCTGCCCTGGGCCATCGACCGTAACGGACAAGTCGACCCGGCGCGAGCGATCTTCGAGCGGCAAGTGTACGGCGATCAGGTCGAGCTGCGATTTGCGCCTGCCAACGACGGACGTTATCAGTTGGATTCGCCCGAGTTCTTCTCACTGCTGCAGGGTGCCGCCGGACTGGTCATTCACCGCTGCCAGATAACCCCCGAGATCCTCGATGCCTGTGGCCAGAACCTGCAGGTTGTGGGACGCCAGGGAGTGGGCCACGAAAATCTTGCACCCGAACTTCTCCGCCAGCGCGGGATCATCGGTTACAACGTACCCGATTACTGTATCGACGAAGTGGCGACGCACACGCTGGCCCTGGCACTGGCTCTGGAAAGGGGACTCGTCGCTCAACACAATGCACTGGCCGCGGGAGAATTCAACATTTACGCCGGCGGAAAACCTCGCCGACTGCAGAACTGCGTTGCAGGCATCATTGGCTTCGGCCGTATCGGACGAGTCGTATGCTCCCGCCTGAAAATGTTTTGCCGAGAAGTCCTCGCGTGCGATCCCTACGTCGACCGAGATGTGATGCAAGCCTACGGTGCGCGTCAGGTAGACCAACAAACCTTATTACAGCAAGCCGATATCGTCTCACTCCACTGCCTGCTTTCCGCAGAAACCCGTGGCTTACTGGACGCCACCGCACTAGGCCAAATGAAACCCACGGCAGTGCTGATCAATACGGCCCGCGGGGGACTTGTCGATAGCCAAGCGCTCCACGCCGCTCTGTCCGAACACCGCATCGCCGGCGCCGGCCTGGATGTATTCTCCCCAGAAAATCCCCACGATGACCCTTGGAATCAGAAGACCGTGCAACTGCCCAATGTGATTGCCACCAGTCATCGGGCCTTTTATTCGGACGAAGGTGAACACAGCCAACGGCGACGCACTTCCGAGAGCATGCTACATGTGCTGACCACGGGACAGCCGCCACAAGTCGGCCAGATCACCTGATACCGCCCCTCCCCGGCAGCGGCGAAATTTCCGTCGCGACCGCAAAAAAATCGCCGGAACGGAACACTTCGAATCGCGTGCAAGCACCTTCGACCATGCGGTAAGTCTCCCCTGTGTTTCAAGTTCGGCAGCCGATTCGCCCGGAAAACACCGCCCCTCCCACGACTTACCCAAACGAGTTGCTGTCGGCGAACCCATCGATGTTTGTTTATAATTCGTCTGGGTGACGCATGGCCGCTAACGCCAATGGCGATGGTCCAGGCACTCGCCACCTGCACGACACACCACGAGCAAGATCGCGTATGATGCGCGGCAGGGAGACCTCATGCTGACGGTTTGTACAGGCATCGGAAGTCGCCATTGCGATGGATGGTCGCGACGCGACTTCCTTCGTGTTGGGGCGCTTTCACTAGGTAGCTTAACGCTGCCACAGTTACTGGCCCTTCGCGCATCCGGTGCCTCACGTGACTTGCCCTACGTGCGAGACAAGTCGGTGGTCATGCTGTATCTCTCGGGTGGCGCGAGCCACATCGAGACCTTCGATCCCAAGATGACCGCACCGGCCGGCACGCGCAGCGTCACCGGGGAAACCTCTACAACGCTCCCCGGCGTTACCTACGGCGGTACCTTTCCCGGACTTGCCGCACAAGCGGACCGCATGGCCGTCGTACGTTCGTTTGCTCATCGCGTAGGCTCACATGAACAGGCACATGTGCATGTCCTTTCCGGAGGCACGGACCCGGAGGGAAAACAAGCGCGCGGCTTCAGCATGGGCTCATGCTATACGCGACTGCGGGGAGCGAATCATCCCGACAGCGGTTTACCAACATACACTTTGTTGACGGAAGAGGAGATTGACGGGCAGTATCGCAGCGAGCGAAATCGAATCCGGAATGGTTCGTGGCCGGGCACTCTCGGCCAATCGTACGCACCGTTCGGACACGAGGTCGGCTGGGACGAAGACCGTAACGCGCGTCCGCAATCCAACCGAAAGACTGGAAACGGAAACAATCCGCTGGCAGCGAACATGAAACTCAACCTGCCTGCGGAGGCGTTGGGAGATCGTGTGCAGCTCCTGCAAGCGATGGATGCGTTGCGCAAGAACGTCGATGCCGATGCATCGCTGACTGCGGTCGACAAATTCCGCGGGCAAGCCTTGGACCTGCTCCTGGGCGGCGCGGCCGATGCCTTTGACTTTCGACAGGAAAAGCCAGAGTTGATCGAACGCTACGACACCTCTCATATTCGCATCGGCCACAAGAAATTCCGTCCCTCCACACTTGGCAAACAGATGCTCGTGGCCCGACGTTTATGCGAAGCCGGCTGTGGATTCGTCACGGTGCATAGTGCGGGGTGGGACATGCACGCCGATGGCAACAATCCAGGCATCCAAACAGGCATGGAGATGCTCGGCCGTAGTCTTGATCAGGCAGTTTCAGCGTTCCTGCAGGATTTGGCAGATCGCCATCTCAGCGATGACATCTTGCTGGTGATCACCGGTGACTTTGGTCGTACGCCGCGGGTCAACAAGAACGGTGGTCGCGATCACTGGGCAAAGCTGGGAACGCTGGCCTTTGCTGGCGGCGGTTTACCGATGGGTCAAGTGATCGGACAATCCGCTCGCGGTGCGGACGTTCCGTCGGGCGACCCTCTTTCCACTGGCGACCTGATGGCCACGATCATGCACACCTTGTTCGATGTCGGCCAGTTGCGGCTGCAAACAGGGCTGCCCGGCGAACTTGTCCGACTGCTCGAAAACGGCCGTCCTATCCCACAATTGGTGTAGTCGCGACGTACCCTCTGTCTGTGACCGACCGCCCAGCTTGAAATTCGGGCGGCGTTTTACGCGTGCCGAGTTGCTGTCGCGATGCAGCCAGTTTACTTTATCGCTGGTGGCTACCGATTGCGTCGTTTCGTCCGAGAATCGAATGGTGCCACACGCTGGAATGATCGACCAGCGGTCAACACACACCGTCCAGCAGTGGTCGCAGGGTCGCCAGTTCACCCCCAACTCGACTGCAAACCGAGATTCACCATGCAGCTACTCATTCGCCTTTGCCTGCTCACCACACTCGCGCTGACGCTGCTCTCCGGCAGCGTCGTTTGTGCCGACAAGGTCGACTCCGAAAGAAAGCGTCCGAATGTCATCCTGATCATGGTAGACGACCTTGGGTATGGAGATCTGTCTTGCTACGGCAGTCGCAAGATCCGCACACCTGTTCTGGATACGATGGCCAGCGAGGGTGTGCGGCTGACCGATTTCTACGCCGGCTGCACGGTCTGCACCCCCTCGCGGATGGCTTTATTGACCGGCTCCTATCCGGTGCGTGTTGGTTGGCGCGGCGGCGTCGTCGGATACGGCATCAAACCGACAAATGGCCTGGCACCGGAAGCACTCACGATGGCTGAGGTTTTTCAATCTGCCGGCTATGCCACTGCACTGATCGGCAAGTGGCACCTGGGTGACGACCCAACCATGCTCCCCATGCAACAAGGTTTCGAATCGACTTATTACATCACTCAGAGCAACAACCAAACGCAAAAGCTGTACCGTGGTGACAAGTTGCTCCAGAATCCATTCGACAATCGGCTTTTGACCGAGCAGTTCACCACCGAAGCAATTCGCTTCATTCGAGCCAAGCAACGTCAGCCCTTTTTTCTTTATCTCCCGCTGACGGCGCCCCACTTTCCAGCCCAAGCCCACCCGGAATGGCGAGGAAAATCGAGCTTAGGTGCCTACGGCGACGTCGTTGAAGAACTGGACCATCGGCTCGGCCAAATCTTTCAAACATTACGTGACAGCCAACTCGACCAACAGACACTCGTCGTCTTCCTGTCGGACAACGGTCCTGAACCAGGGCAACGGCGGTGGGCACAATCCAAGCCTTATCGCGGGCTCAAATGGAGTTCATTGGAAGGTGGTAACCGCGTCCCCTGCATCGCCCGTTGGCCCGGGGTCATTCCTCCCGGGCGCGTCGTCGCGGACCTGACAGCTGCCATCGACTGGCTACCCACACTCACCCGCGCCGCCGGGATCGACTTGGCGACCAGCAGCCAGAACCGCCCTAAAATCGACGGCGTTGACGTGTGGCAGACGCTACTGGGCACTCCTCAACAGCCCCACCCGCGACAGCACCTCTTGTTCTGGGACGGCTGGGGAACACCGCAAGCCATTCGCAGCGGTGAGTGGAAACTGTATCTCGACCGCATCCCGGAAATCAAGGGTTCGGATGCTGGTCCGGTGCTGATTCACTTGCCGCAAGACCCGGAAGAAAAAAACAACCAGAGCGCCCAACATCCACAACGCGTACAGACCCTCAAACAGTTGGCCCAAAAACAACTTGACGAGATCCAAGCGAACGGGATGCCCCTCGGTGGCCCTCCCAGTCGGCCCGCGAAACCCCGGCAGGCAGCGTGGCTGACACCCTAACGGTCACGGCAAAGTCACTGCCGACAACCTGCTCCGGCGCGTTTCCGATTGACCCCGCCGCACGACCTCACCGGTCGCTTATGTCCCAGCATCGTGTCCGGTCAAGCAGGCTCACTGCCAACTCGCACGTTCGCAGTGGCTGCTAACAGGGGACTTCCTCAAAGGCAAGTCACTGTCGCACAAAACGGTGAATTCCCTTGCCGTCGTTGGCCGTGGTCAACAAGTAGACATCGCCTTGCTCGTCTTCACCAAACGAAATCACTTGCAGTTTTTTGTTGCGACCGATGGCATCATTGGAAACGACTTTTTTTCGCGCGGCATCGTATCGCAGCGCCCAGATGCGGCCACTCACATAATCTGCGTAGAGGTAAGCACCGACGAGTTCGGGGAGCCGTGAACTGCGGTAAACACTTCCTCCCGTAATCGATTTCCCTACTTTGTGATCATATTCCCAAATGGGGTCGACCAAACCAGTGCGTGCTCTGAAGCCACGGAGCCCGAATGGATGCCGGCCTTCTCGCAGACTCCATCCATAATTCCCACCCGCAACAATCAGATTGATTTCTTCCCATGAGTCTTGGCCGACATCGGCGGCCCATAGCAGACCGGTCTGGTGATCAAAAGACATCCGCCAGACGTTCCGTAATCCGTAGGCGTAGATTTCCGGGCGAGCGGCACTTCCTTTGTCTACAAACGGATTGTCTTCGGGAATTGCATAATTCTTGCCGTTCGCCTTCCGCTCCACATCGATACGCAAGATCGACCCCATGAAGGTCCTCAGGTTCTGGCCGTTGCGGTGCGGATCACGTGCGTAGCCACCATCTCCCAAAGCAATGTACAGGTAACCGTCCGGTCCAAACACAATCGTCCCACCGTTGTGATTCCAGTACGGCTGCTTGATTCTCAGCAACTCTTCCTCAGACTCCGGATCGGCTCGAGAAGGATCGTCGGCCGAAACACGAAAGCGGGAGATCACCGATGTATGCGGTGCGTCTGTCGTTGAATAGTAGACAAAGAACTCACCCGTTTTTTTGTAGTTCGGATGAAAGGCGAGTCCCAGCAAACCTTCTTCATTTTGCTTGTCTTTGTAGACCACACGCTTTTGAATGTCGAGAAAGACTTTCGTTTGCGCAGCCGATTGCTGATTATCAAACACGTGCACAACACCACGTTGCGTGGCGACCACCACACGATTCGATCCATCACCGAAGTGTGTTAACACGATCGGTCGTAACGCCTGGACTTTGCCTTCATCAGCACCACCAGACCAACCGGTGTACTGCAGTTTCTCAAAGGCGAGTTCCGTGTTGATCGGCAGAGTGCCTTGACGCACCTGCGCCGATGCGACGGTTGCCAGCAGACCGAGTGAACATAATCCCACCCAGTATCGCAGGGATCGAAACATTTGATATCTCCTCGAAAAGAGGATCATTATATCAAAGTTTGGTGGTCATGATTCGCCCCGGGCGCGGCCTGAAGCCTAGTGCTCAACGCGCTTCCAATAGGTTTCAAACGCACCTTTGACGTGAAAATCAGGGCTGTTGTCGTGGTCGTGACACTTCATGCATTGCGTCTCTGCTTGCTTTTTGGTGAGCCGTAACTGCTCGCGCAGGCGCGTCATCAATGCGGTATCACCCCCGTCTTCTTCCGCGGCCACATGAGCCGACCCTGGGCCGTGGCAGTTTTCACAGCCATTCATATGCAGGTGCTTGGATGCCTTCAGATCAAGATAGCCAGAAGCGTAGGGGAAATATTTCTGCGGATTCCAGCCGGTCACGTGGCAACTGAGACACTCGGGATCGAAATGCCGCGGGATCTCACTACGTTGATTCGGGTTGACCAAAGAATCCGTGGCATGGGTGTGCGGACCGTGGTCATCAAACTTTTGAATGCCGTCGTGCCAGACTTCGTATTCCGCTTCATGACAGTCCTGGCATTTCTGCGACCCCACAAACTGATGCCCTGAGGGGTGGGCGATGGGGGTGACCCCTAGGCCTTTCAGACCTAATGTTTTCAGCATCTCCTGATATTCTTTGAACAACTGCAACATCTCGGGAGAATCGTCAAAGCGTGAATCGAGCGGTACGCGCTGATAGCGGTACGTTGTTTTTTGTCCGAAATAGACTCCGATCACTCCGACATACATGCCCTTCGTGCCGGTCTGCACCATGATCGAGTCCGTCCCCTGAATCCGCTCTTCAATATTGGTCGGCTCACCGGCTCCTCCTGCGGTGACCACAACGTTGAACCCTGGAAAGCGTCGCGCCATGGCACGTGATTCTTCGAGGCTGCCGTGGGCGAGCAACAAATACAGGTCACATTTTTCTTTTTCCAGCTTGGGCCACACCGCCGACATCGCGGCTACCGGATCTTGTGTCGTGATTTCACCTTGCGGAACTTGCTTGAGATGCTCTTCTCCCAGAAAGGAAGTGATCCCAATCTTCTTGTCACCAGCGTTGACCACCAAAAACTGATTCGAGTACTCTGCGTCGATCAGGGTAACGTTCGCACAGACAAAGGGGCTATCCCCATCCAGTTTGCCCGCCGCGGCAAACAACTCGTTAAACGTCAGCTTCAGGTCATCCGGGCCAAAGCCCACCGCCTGATACTTCATCGTCTTCAAGGCATCCACGGTGCGCTGAAATTTAATCTCCGGCTGTCGTCCGAAACGTCGCACCTGGTTACCAACATCGACGGCCATCGTCGGGGTGTCTTGTGCTCGTAACCGCTTGACCAGCGTGTGGCGACGCATCAACCCACCTTTCTGATTCTCCAGGCCCGTGCATCCACACGGTTCGATGTAACCTGCCTGGCGGCCCGTTACGACCAATGCCAAATCCGGCTTCTTCCAGCCGACGAACAGTTTTTCACGTTCCGGTTTTGGCGATTCTTCTGTCTGGTTGTCCGGCGGTTGCTGAAACACCACTGGCAACACAGCGTGGTGATCCGCCAGTGCTTGCCGATCATGACGGACAACCGCTGGGAATGCGAGTTCCGTGGCCGCTGAAGTCGACCGCTTTGTTGCAGGCTGCGCGGTCTCTACACGGACATTGCCCGGCGAGCAGCCAACGCTAGCAACCACCATCCCCAGACCCAAACAGCAACCCCAACAGCATCGCGACCAGAGCATCTTCATGTAGATGTTTCCCAACCGGAACAAGCGAGAATGAGCCGAAACGCGGGAAAAGGATCCCCCTGCAATCATTCTACGGCATACCGCACCCAAATCTGCATTCGTTTTATGCGGGGGTGGGTGGTTTCGATCAGGATGGATCCGGCGGGGGCCTGTTCAGTGCCACGACGGTTGGCAATCGGCGCATTCGGCGGAACGCGCACGAGCAGCGACAACTGCGTGATAGCACCATTTTTCAATGGTCGCGGGTCGCTAATCTCTACCTCCAACCCTTCGTCAGGTTCGATCGCGGCGACGGAAAAGTCGATCTTGTCATGATTTTCACCTTTCACCAGCAGCAACAACTTGACCTCACGGCCTTCGTTTCGCTTCACACGACCTAAGCGAAGTGTATTCGTCGCCAGCGAATACCCTTCTCCCACAATCGAAATATCCCCCACCACCTGCGCTTCGATGGATAGTGGCACCGGTGCGTCCAATACATTGGTCTGCAGCTTGGCTTCACAGTGAAACCGTCCTGGCGGCAAGCCAGGCTTGAGTGTCACCTGCACTTTCGCCCCCGACTTACCTTGGTGTTCGTCGATGCGTTCCTGACTTAGGGGCAGGATTTCAAACGACACATAATCCCGCAAACTCTCGTCTTGCAAGGTCACGTCGGAGATCTCGAAATCCTCTTGCGTGTTACAAACCACTTCAACCGCACCTTGCTGAGCAACACTGGAGCGGATGTTTCCCAACGACACGCGACTCGGGTTCACCTCGACGGCAAAAAACAACTCACCCGCAATGGCAAATACCGTATGCGGATGGCTCGGGTCATTCGAGCGCACAGGAGCTTCCTGACGGAATTCCGGAGCCATGCCTTCCATCACCGCTTCCCACTCCAAATCCAACGTGGTGACCTCGCCCGGTTCGAGTGTTGCCTTCCGCAGGTCGGCCCGCGTACATTTGCAACTGGCCTTGAGCACTTCCATCTCCAACGTGGCATTGCCATCGTTGCGAATTTGGAACTCACAAGCTCCTTTCGCGCCACGTTCCATCCGGCCAAACTCGTGGACCGTTCCATTCAGCAACGTCATCACGGGTCGAGGCTTCTCCTCCAACGACACGGAAGAATCCACGACTCCGATCGCCGGGCCAAACACACTCACGACCGACGCCTGATGCGTCCGCGAAACGCTCCATCCAACAGCAACACCGGCGGCGGCAGTCAGAAGCACCAGAGCAATCGGTTTCATCAAAAGACCCTCGCTGGAAATCACGCACGTGATACGCTTCTTCGGTCCGGTGCGTTCCGACATCGGAAAGACGCTCGATCGTTGAGCCGTCACACTCCCAGGCGACCCCAGTCACCGCAGAGGTAACTCGCCAAGCCCAGCTTGCGTATTACGAAAACAGCCCGACTCTAACGAAAACAGCCCGACTCTACGCAGTATACGCAGGCGGGGGCCGGATGTTCGTTTTCAGGTCCAGAAGTTGTGCCGGTGCGAGCCTGGCGAGACACGCCCCCGACCAACCAAATTACTTGCTTTTGTCCGCGAGCAATTCCTTGGCTTTGGGGGCCAGTGCTGCGACATTGTGACTCACACCCAGGATGTTTCCATCCTGGTCGATCAGCATCATGGTCGGAATTCCCCGCACGCCGTACTTGCTGGCCAGGCCCTGTGTCTCCTCACCGGCCAGATTCGTCCAGGGAATCGCGTTCTCCTTCAGGTAATCCGCCAGTGCATCCTGATCTTCGTCCAGGCTGACTCCCACCACTTCAAATCCCTTGTCTTTCAACTCCTGGTACAACGCCTTGACGTGCGGCATTTCACGTCGACAGGGGCCACACCAAGTCGCCCAAAAGTCCACGAGAACGACTTTACCTCGATAAGATTTCCAGTCGAACTCCGCGCCCAACGCCGTCGTGCCAGCCAACTCCAACGGCTTGCCAACCAGGTCGGAACCACCAGGAGAGTTCGGTTTGCGGGATATTTTCTTTCCATAAGAAGCCAGTGCGCGGTGCTTGCTTTTCGTAAACAGCTTGCCGAACTTGGCAAAGTACTCTTCACGCTGGTCACCATCCTCGATGCGATTGATCGCGTGAACGGTGCTGGATGCGATCCGCATATGGCGTTCGGACAATGTTTGCTCTGCAAAGAATGTCTGCAATTGCTCGAGCAGTTGGGGAATCTCATCCAACTCGATTTTGTCACTGTCAATTGCCTGCCGTTCTAAGGCCAGGAACTTCACTTCGGCGGCGACCTTTTCGCGGGAGTCTTCTTTCATCTCTTCGATGAACGCCACCAGCTGCTGATCAGCATCTTGATCATCAAGGCAAGCTTTTTCGTGCAGCACCTGAAACTTGGTCAGGGCCGCAATGGTTTTCAGTTTTTCCGAGGCATCCGCTTTCATCACGCGTTCCGCAGCATCGACGACTGCCGCGGTAAAACCTTTGCGGCGACGGATGCTAACGGTCTTGTCTTGCATATCGAACAGGAAGTCAATCAATTCCAGCGTCGTGTATCCCTCGGGAGCGAGATAAGGATTCGATGCATCTTCGTCTGCTTGCGGATCCTGCTCGTCGGTTGCTTCCTCGTCATCCGGAGCGGGAAACGCAGTCATCACGTATTTTCGCGAGCGAACTTCGGTCTGAGACGACTGATTCCCAGGCGGGTTTGCGGGGGGGGTTTGCGGGGGCACAGCTGCGGGTGTTCCTTCTGGAGTGGCTGGCGGCGTTCCTTCTGGAGTGGCTGGCGGCGTTCCTTGTGGAGCGGCTGGCGGTGTTCCCGCCGGGTTGCCAGCCGGAACTCCTGCGGGATTTCCTGCCGGAGGGGTCTCTGCAGGCCCTAGCAACTCCGCCAGTTTTTGCCCCAATTCAGGACCACGCAAGTTGAGATCGATGACATTCCCTTTCTGGTCGATTAAGACTTTGAAGGGCACGCTGTTCACATCCACACCACACTCGGCTGCCAACATGTCGTTACGAATGGTGACCCACGGTAACGGGTTGGACGCGAGAAAGCGCGTGACATTTTCCAGATTCTGGTCCAGGTTGACGCCGACGACGGCAAACCCTTTATCTCCATACTCCTCGAGGTTCCTGGAGATATTTGCCATTTCCTGCAAGGAGAGAATCGACGAGGTAGCCCAGAAGTCAACCAAGACGACTTTGCCCTGATAGGCCTGCCAGTTGAACGGCTGACCGCTGGCGGTAGCGCCGGTCACCACCAAAGGCTTGCCGACGAGAGCGACACGTTTGCGACCGTTTTCCGCCGCCGTCTGGATGTCGTTTGCCAGCTCTTTGTCTTCTAGCGCTTGCGTCGCAGCCAGCAGCAAAGAAAACATGGTATCGGCCGCAGCATACTGTCGCGAGATCTCCATTTGATTCGCGGAGCGTGCGAAGTGCCTCAACTTGTAACGAGACGGCTGAGGCTCAGCCAACGCTTGCTGCACAACAGCCAGCAGTCGCTTGGTCGCCTCGGCATCACCCGAGATAGCGCCGCGCAGATCATCAAAGTAACCCGAATCCATGAGTTGCAGATGGTCACCTAAATCAGTCGCGTTGCTCTTGACGGTTTCGTCTTCATGATCCGCAAAAGCTGCTGCGGTTTTACGCAACACGTCCGTCGCCTGGTCTTCGTACCCCAGAACTTGCAGAACCTGCGGAGTCTGCTCGGCCATCATCATGAAGACCACTCCATCACGATCCTCGAGCGCCAACATGGTCTCGGCTGCCTTGACCAATCCCGCCACATCCTGATCTTGTTTTTCGGCGACGCGATTCAAGCGAAATCCGTAAAGGATTTTACGCCCTTCCAACGCCAGCGTCGGGTTCTTGTCGTTAATCAGCACCTGACAGAATTGTTCGATTCGCCCTCGAGTTTTCTCCACGAGTTGCGGCTGCTGCTGGCCGACATCCAGTTGGGCCAACGCGGTAAAGGCTTCGAGCTTGGAGTTAATTGCTTTGACGCGTGATTCCTCTTTGGGACCTGTCGCTAAGTATTTGTCCAATGCATCAATCTTCGCATTCAACGTCGGACGCACTGGTGCGATGACGGCGTCGGTCGGTGCATTTTGCCGAGCCAACATTTGGAACTGCTGATAGATTTGGGCTAAACGCTGATCGCAACCGCCGACAAACTCAAGCAGCTCTTCGGGAGTGGCATTTTCGGGAATCTCCAACGACATCAACTGCTCTTGGGGAATCGACGGCGGAGGGGCTGTCGCTGGGACACTCGGTGGCACAGGTTCGGCTGTCGGATTTCCATTCGCGCCCCCTTGAGGAATGTCCTCGCTCGACGATAGGACATCGGGTTCCTTGGAGTCATCGCCGGCCGTGATTAACGGCGTGGAGGTCACCGGCTTTTGCACCGGCTCGCTGTCGGCGTCATCGTTCGCCACCTTGAACTTGCTGCGGTCCGCCGTGATGGGTCCGTCATCAGCACTGTTGCAACCGATGGCCAACAGAACGGTCAGCAATGCCGCCAACCCGAAACAACCGTAAACAAGACGTCGAACGTCGGACATGGAGAGCATCACAACTCCTCAACTACAGCGAGACTGCGTCGATCTCGAACCGCAACCAGGGAGGGCGGTGATCGATACAAGGAAAATGGTTGGCAGGGCATGCTCGCAGCACGCCCAGACGGATCTATTGTAGCGCAATCGCCGACCGCAATCAGCCCCGATTTTGCTGGCATTTCCGGTCTTTCGAGCCACATCCCACCGTTGTCCCGCGGGCAACTCGCAAATCACCGNCTCGCAGTTTGCCTGCGAACCGAGCCATTTCAGCTGGAAATCACCGTCCCATCGTGGCATCGGAATGCTTCAGGACGACTCTAGCCGTCTTTCGGCTATTTCCCCAAGGTCTTTTCCAACAACTGGGTCAGCATCTCACCACGCGCTTCGAGCGAGATGACTTTGCCTTCTTGATCCACCAGGAACATCGTCGGGATACCTTGGATTCCGTATTTCTGCAAAGCCGGGTGCCGCCCACCTTTTTCATGCACGGTGATCCACGGAATATGGTGTTGTTTCAAAAATCCATCGAGCGCTTCGCGATCCTCGTCGATGCTAATGCCCACCACCTCGAATCCCTTGTCGTGGAACTTCTCATAGTTTTTCTTGATGTTGGCATGTTCGCGAATACAAGGTCCGCACCAGGTTGCCCAAAAGTCGNCCAAGACCACCTTGCCACGCAAACNCGCCAAGTCAAAGGCCGTACCGTCGTACTTGGTCCCTTTCAGGTCCAGGACGTTCCCGATCAGGTCGAGACGTTGTTGCGAGCCTTTGAACATCGTGGCAATTTCGACAAGCTGAGGATGACCGCTTTGCAACAGTGCTCGAGCGACTTCGCCGTAGGCTTTCTTGGCAAGCTGACGATCAACTTGCTCACAGACCTGCGGCACTTGCATCGCCAGCTGTAAGTCGCTGTTGGTCCATTGCTTGAGGTTGTTGAAGTAATCCGCGTATGGTTGATACGCCTTGGTCGCTTCCGCCGGTTTCATCTCGCCCATCAACGTCAAACCGGTGTGCATGGAAAACTGCAAAGCGTCCTTGTACACCTGGGACGTTTTGTCTTTCTCCTGAGCCACGACCTTGTCAGCCGCCGCCTTCACTTTGCGATTCAATTCCAGGTACTCTTTTCGCGTCGTCGGTTGCACCTTTTGGGCAGTGCGAATGAAGTCCATCAGTTCCTGCGAGGATCCCTCCGCGGGAACTTGCAAACTACTCACCTTCAATTTCGAGGCATCCACCTCTGCTTTGGCAGGCTTTCCGGCATCCTGAGAATGGGCTTGTGCTGCCATCAAAGCCGCCATCAGGCAGCTCATAATCAAAGTTCGATAACGAGTCATCTGGTACGCTTTCTATGCTTTTGGATGGTTCAAGAACATGCTAAGCCTAGATCAGCTGCCACGAATCCACAAGCCAGAGCGGGAGGGGTGCGAAACCATGGCGGCATGGCGACGGCCAGCAAGGGTCACTGTGGCGAGCACGGGTCTCTTGGATCATACGCAAGGCAAACGCGGCGGCCAGTCGAGAAATTCACATTTCGTCAGGGTTCACGCTACCATCGGTCGTACAAACCGTGCGGCCTCCATCGACGGGCAGACACACACCGGTCACATACTCGTTTTCGATCAGAAACAGGATGGCGTGGGCTACGTGTTCCGGGCTGCCCTCACGTTTCAAAAGCGTACCATCCACCGCTGCCTGGCGTTCGTGCGGGGGCATTTCCGGAGGAAGCGTCACCGGCCCGGGAGCGACGGCGTTGACGCGTATTTTCGAGTTACGGCTCGCCAACTCCACCGCCAAGCTTCGCGTCATCGCTGGAATCGAGCCTTTCGAGGGAAAGTACGCCGCATAGTTCAGGTACGGACGCGCGATCGCCCAATCTCCTAGATTCACAATCACACCGCCGGTTGGCTGAGCCACCATCCGCAAACCCGCTTCTTGCGCACAAAGAAACGACCCGACCACATTGACTTCCAAGTGCCGGCGCAGATCTTCCGCCGTGACTTGCTCCAACGGTTTCGCCTCCCAGATGGCGGCACTGTTCACCAGCACATCGATGCGACCGAAATGTTCACACACTTGGTGTACGATCTGCCGCGCCGCTTGCTCGTCCGTCAAATCTCCGCAAACAGCAATCGCCTCCACGCCCTGCTGCGCAAACTCGGCAACCAGCGCAGCCCCTGCACTCTGGCTACGGTTCGCATGGATTGCCAAGCGAAAACCTCGCTCTGCCAGCTGCTCGGCGGTGCAACGTCCGAGCCGCGGCGCAGCACTACCGGTGATCAGGGCCACAGGGTGTGCGGTACCGAAGGTCGCTTGCCAGTCAGCCATCCTCAAATCTCCCCCGCATCGCCTTGCACGCCGCAGATGATTTCCCAGACGGTCGCTGGGTTGTCCGCAAACTGCAACAGCGCCAGATCATCGTCTTGGATCATCCCTTCCTCTACCAGCTGCGGCCAGTGAATCACGCGTTCCCAATAGTCCGTCCCGTACAAAATGATGGGAATCGGTTGCATCCGATTTGTTTGCCTCAGGGCCAACGCGTGAAATAGCTCGTCGAGGGTGCCAAGCCCGCCGGGAAACACCACCAATGCGGTTGCTCGGCGCAGGAAATGCAATGTCCGCATGGCATCATGCTGGAAGCAAAAGGACAACTCAGGTGAGACGAAGCGATTCGCTACTTGCTCGGCGGACGCGCTGCGACTCAGGCCGATCGATGGAGCGCCGACCTCGGCCGCCCCACGATTGGCAGCTTCCATGATCCCCGATCCGCCGCCGCTCACCACCACATAGTCACCGCGTCCGATCTGCTGACCTTGCAGTGACACCAGTCGACTGAATTCCCGAGCCGCTTCGTAGTAGTTCGACTTTTCCAAGAGGCTCTGCTGTCGGTCCACCTCGCGTTGGCGTCGCGGATCTTCCGGAGCCTCCGCCAGCTTGGCCCGAGCTGCAGCTACCTGCTGCACGGCCTGCTCGCGTTCCACAATGTGAGCACTTCCGAAGATGACGATCGTCGAATTCACCGCGTGTTCCGTGAGCAACCTGTCCGGCTTGAGCATTTCCATCTGCATCTCGGTGGGACGCAATGCTGGCCGCGCAACCAATGCCCCCTCCGCTGCGTCCCACTCAGCACCCGCTTCACCAAGCATCTCTTGCGGCCCTGCTTCCCGGTAAACCTCCGCGCCTTGGTTCTTGTCTGGCAGCGCGGGATCCAGCGAAGTTTCGCCACCCGTCGTCCAAGCTGTCAGCAGAGCGCAGACAATCACCATCGGCAACGCAAAGACCAACATGTCAAAATTGGCTCCAATTCCCAGCCAGGGATTTCCAGCCAAGAACATGGGCCACAGTAGTAGCAGCAACACAGCGCCCCCAGCACAGCAAACAAACCACCGACTGTCGCGTTTTTCTCGCCCCAAGGCACATAACCAACAGCGGCAAAGCCAGTGGCAGATGGCCACCCCAACAACGACCATCGCCGTCACTTGCCAACCGAGTAAAACACCGCACGCTGCCAAAGCAGCGACCCGCGGAGCCATCACGCGCCCCAGGTGCGACCATCGACGTTCCGATGCGTGCTCACTTGCCGCGCGCTGTCCCACGCAAGCCGCTTCGATCACCAGGAGCGTGCCGCCCCAGCCAGCGCCGATCAGCAATCCGGCGATGCCCGGCAACAACCCTCCCCCCAAATGCCCCAACGGGACCAACGGCACAAAGTAAGCAGCCAGCACTCCCACGACGCACGCTGGCCAAAACAGACGCACAGGAACTGGCTGGCGATCCCTTTCTATCAGCGCTGCACAGACCAAAGTGCAAATCAACAGCAACCAACAAATCAGAGGAGATACCGCAGCGACAACCAGCTTGAGGAGATCACTTTCCGCGCGGGTAGCCTGCATCACCACGGGATGATTCCACATCGCCACCGCAGCAACGGCAGCAAAGACAACCGCCATCAAGGCCTCGATCGAGGGGTATCTCGGCGAGATCGGAGCGGCACAATCACGGCATCGCCCCCGCAGTGCCAACCAACTCAACACGGGAATATTGTCGTACGCACGAATCGAATGCAAACAAGAAGGACACCGCGACCCGGGGTGAGACAAATTGAGTCCCGCAGGCAAACGATAGACGACCACATTCATGAAACTTCCCACGAACGCGCCGGTCAATGTCATCCAAACCAACAGCAACGAACGCATCACCAGCGTGCCATGCTGCACCCAGTCGAAGCTGCCGATCAGCAGGAATCCAATTTGAAGGGAGTCATCACTCATGAAGCAAAAACTAACAGCGCTCGGTCAACTCACACCCTGTAGTTCGACCGTCGGTTTATGGATCCGCACGAGAACACCCTTGAACGCAGGTGTCTTTGATTTGGCATCGGCCGCACGGGAGACCAATACATTGGCCTCAGGAAAATACATCAAGGCATTTCCAGCACGAATTCCTTCAAAAGGCCGCACGAGAATCCCAGGCAGAGTTCCGGTTTCACTAGAGACCTCCACACGATCGTTTTCCGCCAGCCCCAGACGCTGAACGTCGTCTGGGTGCAGCAAAATCACATCGCGACGATCCTGCCCACGATAAATGTCCGTTTCTTCGTACACCACGGTATTGAACTGACCTTCACTACGAACCGTCATCAACCGGAGTTCATCTTCCTCGCCACGCAACTCCGGAAGCCGGTGCACATGCAACACAGCGCGTCCGGAGGGCGTTGAGAACTGAGGCTGATGAAACGTCCTGCCGCCGATCTGAAACTCAGTCTTCGACGACGCAATATCAGCAATCTGCTCATAACCGGGTATCACGCGAGCAATCATCCCCCGAATCTGATTGGTATCGGCCATCGCTTGCCAATCGACCGGCCCGGATTCCCCCAGGACCTCTGCGGCAATTTGAGCGATGACTTCGACTTCTCCACGCGGACCGTCATGCCGGCGCGGGCCTCCGTCACTGAGCCGCACATAATTGAACATCGATTCCTGAGTCGTGGTGTAGGCCTCCTCGTCCCGTGCCAAAACCGGCAAGACGATCGTTTCCTTGGCCAAACCATTGGCATGCCCTGTATTCAAAGTCGTATTGAGCATTACCAGCGTGTCCAAGCTTTCCAGGGCTTCGGCAGCGTACCGTGAATCCGGATTGGACCCGAACAAGTTCCCCCCCAGACAGAAACCGAGTTTGAGCCGACCGGCATGTGCTGCCTCCATACAACCCAACGTATCCAGACCTGGAGTTGTGGGGAGCGTGAGTTCGTAATGCGACTGCAATCGCTCGAAGATTGCTGCTTTCAACTGCGGTGTAACCCCCACCGAACCAATCCCCTGCACATTGGAATGTCCGCGAATGGGCAACAAACCGGCATGCGGGCGTCCGACCATACCGCGCATCAGCGCCAGGTTCGCGATGGCCTGCACGTTGTCTACGCCATGCTCGTGGTGCGTGATCCCCATCGTCCAACTGAACACCACGTTCTTGGCAGCGGCATACTTTTCCGCCATCTCGTCGATCTCTGCGCGCGAGACACCTGACTTGCGTTGAATCTCGCCCCAGTCCGTTTGACGCAACTCCGCCAACCACGCTTCGTGACCTTCACAAAACTGTTCAAGAAACGCGGCATCCTGTGCCCCCATTTCATCGATGCGTTTTGCGATCCCGGTGAGCAGCGCCAGATCGCCACCGATATGGGGCTGGACATAGGTGGTGGCAATCTTGGTTCCCCATAGCAAGCTCCGCACATTGCTGGGCACACGAAAATTGACCAACCCTTTTTCGATCACCGGGTTGACCACGACAACTTCCCCTCCGCGTTGCCGCACGTGCATCAAAGTCGTCATCAGCCGCGGATGGTTACTCGGTGGATTACCACCGATGACAAACACCAGGTCCGCATGCTCAACGTCATCCAAGACGACACTGGCGGTGCCACTGCCGATCGCACTGGTCAACCCAACACCACTCGCCTGATGACAATAGTAGCTGCAATTATTGACGTTGTTCGTGCCCAACAGACGGGCAAACAATTGCAGCGAAAATCCAGCTTCATTCGAACTGCGTCCACTGAAGTACCAAAACGTCTCGTCCGCAGACAAGTCGCTCAAACGGCGGGTAATCCGCTGCAGCGCGTCTTCCCACGAGATCGGACGGTAATAATCCTGGCCCTGTTCGTACAGCAACGGCTTGACGATCCGCCCGGCGGACTCCATTTGTAGTGGGGAGAACTTCTGTAGCTGCGGCACGGAGTAGGTCGACCAGAAATCGTCGGGAATCCCCGCTTGCATATCTGCCGCCATCGCTTGCAACGATTTCTTACAGACTTCGGGCCAGCCTCCCACTTCATTGACCATGCCACCCTTTTGGCCCCCCATGCCCAGCGCACAGGTCTTGCAAGCATTCTTGCTCTGCAAGGCCTTCCACATTTTGAAGATACCGCCCGCTTCACGTGCTTTGCGAAGCGTGTACCATACTGCCGGCCATCCACCACCGCTCTTGGGATATCTCATCATCGGTCCCTCGGGGGAAACTTCGCTCCAACCAACGCCATCCACCAGGTGGACACGAGCGTGGGGTTGAATTGAGCACCCGAGCAGACTCGTGTCGCGATCCGGCACCGCCAATCCGACGGTAAACGCGGGTTACCGCATGCGCTGGGGTTCCTGCCAACGCGCGGCTACCAGCTACAAAGCTCCCGCCGCCAGTGAATTTTTGCGAATGGTGTGTTGCAGCATTCGGTTGGAGTAGGCAGAAAAGGGACGATATTCGCCGTTTCCGCCATACACTCCCGTTACCGGATGGGTGGGTGGCTTGTAGAATATGACTATCGTAGCCCGAACCCGGAATGAAGACGAGTCACATGAACGAGATTCCGACCGACCTGAAGATCATCGGCGACAAACTACAGATTTCCTGGAGTGACGGCGCGTCACATCAATACGGGTTTTCTCAGCTCCGCAGTGCTTGCCCCTGTGCCACCTGCCGTGAGAAACGCAAAGAGGAAACAGCCCCGACGGCAGCCGATTCGCTGGCACTTCCGGTGCTTTCCGCGGCCGAAGCGCAACCGCTGACCATTCAAGGGATGCAGCCGGTGGGAAATTATGCCTATTCCATTAACTTCAGCGACGGCTGCGATAAGGGCATTTACACCTTTGAATTCTTGCGCCAGCTTGGCGGCTGACCGGCGATTGAAACGTCCCGCCTCGGATCCCTCAGCACCACCTTCGACGAGCGAAACAAGCCATGGCACGCTGGCCTCGTAAAACCTGGACGACGCTGTTCACCTACGGCAGCATTTTCCTGCTCTTTCCCGTCCTGTGCCTCTTGGCGTATGCTTACGTCTACGGATGGTTTTTTTGATTGCGATACGGCAGGCGGCTCACGGATGGTAGAGACAACGGACTCACGCGAGGCACTCGCCGCCCTCCTCGAGCCCTGCGGACAACAACATCTTCTGCAGTTCTGGGATCAGCTTGACAGTCAGCAACGGGAGCGGTTGACGGCAAGCATTCGGGACATCGACTTTGAGCAGTTACAGTCGCTCACTCTGGGCGAACAAACCACCACCGACTGGGAGGCACTTGCTGCGCGCGCCGATGCTCCCCCTGCAGTTCCTGTGGATGGGATCGCCAAACCAACGGTCGAAGACGCTCGGGAATGCGGCGCAGCAGCGCTCAGCCAAGGCAAGGTCGGGATGGTGCTGGTAGCCGGAGGCCAGGGCACGCGGCTGGGGTTCCCTCACCCCAAAGGTATGTTCCCTCTCGGGCCGGTCTCCAAGCGACCTCTCTTTCAACTGCTCATCGACCAGCTACTCGCACGAGGCCAGAGGCACGGGGTCCGCATCCCACTGTATCTGATGACCAGCCCTGCGACGCACGACGCCACCGTCGCCTACTTTCACGCACACCATCGCTGTGGGCTGGCAGAAGACGACCTGACGATCTTCTGCCAAGGCACCATGCCCGCAGTCGACGCCGCCACCGGCAAAGTACTGCTGGCAGCACCCGATCAACTGTTCCTCAGCCCCGACGGGCACGGAGGCATGCCTGCCGCATTTGCTGAACATGGCTGCCTGACACACGCGCGCAAGCGAGGTATCCAACAGCTCTACTACTGCCAAATCGACAACCCTCTGGCCCAGGTCTGCGATCCGACGCTGCTGGGATACCACTTACTGGCCAGCTCAGACATGACGACGCAGGTGGTGCGCAAACAAGTCGCATCGGAGCGCGTGGGCAACGTGGTATCGATCGATGACCAGATACGAATCATCGAATACAGTGACCTGCCACCTGCAATGGCAGAGCGCCGTCGAGACGATGGGTCGCTCACGTTCTGGGCTGGCAATATTGCAATCCATGTCATGCAGCTCGAATTTCTCGCTCAGATGACGGAAAACCGTGCCGCCNTGCCTTTCCACCACGCTCGCAAGTGCGTCCCTTACATCGACTCCACAGGGCAGGAAGTCACTCCGGAATCCGCCAACGCGATCAAGTTCGAGCGTTTCATCTTTGACTTGTTGCCCTGGGCACGTCATGCCATCGTGGTGGAGGGACATAAGTCAGACGTCTTCGCTCCTGTGAAAAACCAGGACGGCTCACCCACCGACACCCCCACGAGCTCACGTCAAGCGATGATCCAACTTCACCAGCGTTGGCTCCGCGAAGCCGGCATCGATGTGGACGATGGCGTGGCGGTCGAAATCAACCCACGGTTTGCATTCGACGGAGACGAGTTGCGAGCGAAGCTACCTTCTACAACGTCCATTACCCAACCCACCTACTTTTGNCAGGCACTTCTCGACGGGAAATAAACCATGCTACACGCTGTGATTATGGCTGGCGGATCAGGCACTCGATTCTGGCCAGCCAGTCGCTCCTCGATGCCCAAACAACTACTCGATCTTGCCGGTGACCGCACGATGATCCAGCAGACAGTCGACCGGCTCACCGGGCTGACGGACAGCGGCAATGTGATGATCATCACCAATCAGAACCAATTGGATACCATCGCGCAACAGTTACCGGCGCTGTCAACCGACTCGTTGATCGGAGAACCGTGCAAACGTGACACCGCCCCCTGTGTCGGGCTGGCAGCCAGCCTGGTGCACGCTAAAGATCCGGATGCCATCATGGCCGTCATGCCGGCTGACCATGTGATCCATCCGGCGGAGGAATTCCAACGCGCTCTCCAACACGCAGCCGATCTGGTAACCGCCGACCCAGAGCGGATCGTTACCTTTGGCATTCGCCCCAGCTATGCAGCGGAATCGTTCGGCTACATCGAGCGCGGTAATCCGCTCACGGACAATCAGGCCGACATCCCGTCATTCGCGGTCTCGCGGTTTCGCGAAAAACCTTCACAAACGGTCGCCCAACAGTATCTCGAATCCGGCAATTACTACTGGAACGCAGGGATCTTTGTCTGGAAAGCGCAAACGATCCTGGACGCCTTGGCGAAATACGAACCACAAATGCGACAACACTTACAGACGATCGCCGAGAGTCTCGGGACGGACCAATACCACGACACACTGCAAACCGAATTCGCCGCGATTGAGGGCAAAAGCATCGACTACGCGGTGATGGAACATTACGACAATGCCGTAGTTGTCGAAGCACCTTTTCAGTGGGACGATGTCGGTAGCTGGCAGTCCCTCGCCCGCCTTCGCGGCACAGATGACCACGGCAACACGCTGGTCGGAAAACATCTGGAAATCCGTACCGAAGGCTCCATTGTGAAGACGAGCGACGACCATTTAGTCGTCACGCTGGGCATGAAAGACTGCATCGTCGTCCACACCGAAAATGCCACCCTGGTTGCAAACAAGCACGACGAAGAAGCCATCCGCGAAGTGGTTGCCCAGCTGAAAGAAAAGAACTGGAAAGAGTATTTGTGAACGTCAGAGGCAAACGCTTGCCGAGAAACAAGGCAAGGGATCCGAACGAGCTGCCCCCCGCAGCAAGCAACTTGTCTGTGTTGACAGGACTGCTAGGATTCAAGTCAGACTGTGAACTCCCACACCTCGCGCATCGGTCTTGATAAACGTGCCCTTGTTAACCTTTCCCTGGACGGCCAAGACACTCGGCGGCATCCAGCTATGGACAGACGAATGGCTCCATCGCGGATGGCGGATCCAGCGGCATGCGTGGACGGGACGGTATCGTCTCTTGGACGAGGCGAATTGTCGTCGCGCCGCGGGAACGGAAGCTGAATGCCAGGCCGCCGTTGCCAAACTCCAAGAACAGGGTTGTCTACCCGAAATCTCTTCGCGCATCGTCATCCTCCTGCACGGGATTGCACGCTCGCGACGCTGCATGTCGCGTCTGGCAAGCTATCTGCGCGACCATAGCGATTACACCATCTTCAACATGGGATACGCCAGCACCCGCTTCCCCTTAAAACACCATGCTGCCGCGTTGGCACGGGTGGTGAACAACATCGGCCCCGAAGTTGAGGAAATCCATTTTGTCACACACAGCATGGGCGGCCTCGTAGTACGGCATTTCCTGGCAGACACTGCGGCAAACCAAACTTCCGATCCGCGCATCCGACGCCTGGTGATGATTGGACCTCCCAATCATGGATCGCGCATGGCCCATCTGCTCGACTACTGCCCGGCCTTTGGCTGGATCTGGGGATCCAGCGGTCGCCAAATGGCGCGGTGGCAGGAAATACAATCTGACTTGGCGACTCCTCCGTTGGAATTCGGCATCGTCGCGGGTGGGGCTGGAAAACCACGGGGACGCAATCCCTTGCTGCCAGGGGATGACGATCTCACCGTAAGCATCGAGGAAACCAGATTGGCGGGAGCTCACGACTTCATCGTACTCCCATTCATCCACAGCCTATTTTCCAGTCCGCAGATATGCCACGCCGTGCTCCACTTTCTCGACCACGGCCATTTTGTCAGTGAATCCGCCCGGCAACCGATCCCCACTCAACCCGCTGACGATTCCGATTGACTTCTGCGGCCGCGCTCCTCGTCGCTCTCCGATCTGCTCGCCCATCTTCCGCGGGCCCGCGTCCCGCTCGATTTTCTTTTGTTCACCACCACAAAGTGGTTGGCATCCCAACGCAATGGCGCGTATTATGTCGTCTTATCCCACCCCGAGGTCGACATGCCCAATTCTCCCCACCCCACCACTGATCCGCATGCGCTGGATCCCGTTTATCTGCATTCGCGTCGTGAAGCGATTGTCATCATCTGCTTGTTTGTTGGATTTTTGACTTGGTCCATCACAACGTGCTATTCCCTTGGCTATACGTTGCCCACCGAGTCAGAACCGCTTTCAACGACTCTGGGGATGCCAACCTGGGTGTTCTGGGGAATCTTCCTACCCTGGATCGCTGTCGACATCGTCGCTGTCTGGTTTTGTTTCTTCTTCATGAAGGACGATGACCTGGGAGAAAACGACACGGACGCCAATTCCGTGGAACCGGAGGTGGATCATGCCTGAAACCAACTTCTTATTACTGGCGGCGGCGAATGGCTCCAATGCCGCGCTCGTGTCGTTCACCATCTATATCGTTGGCGTTTTCGTCTTAGCGTGGCTTTCCAACCGCGTGCTGCAATCCAAGTCGTTTCTATCGGAATACTTTCTGGGCAGCCGTTCGCTCGGCGTCTGGGCGTTTGCTTTGACATTTGCCGCCACCAGTTCCTCCGGCGGTAGCTTTATCGGCTTTCCTTCCCTGGTCTATTCACACGGCTGGATCGTGGCCTTGTGGATCGCCAGTTACATGATTGTCCCTATCGTTTCGATGGGGTTACTTGCGAAACGCATCAATCAGGTCGCTCGCAAGACAGGTGCCATTACGATTCCGGATCTCATCCGCGACCGGTTGAACAGTCCCGCCGTAGGCACGTTGGCCACCATTCTGATCGTATTTTTTATGTCCGTTAACCTGATCAGTCAGTTCAAAGCAGGCAGCGTCATCCTGCAAACACTCTTGGACGACGTTCCCGCTTTTTCCATGCTCAGCAATTCGCTGGCCGATTCCTTAGCCGGCCTGCCCATTGTGGGTTCTTCGGAAGACAAACCGGGCTACCTGCTGTGCTTGATCGTGTTTTCGGTCGCCGTGGTGGTCTACACCACCTATGGTGGATTTCGAGCGGTCGTGTGGACCGATGTGATGCAAGGATTCGTGATGGTCGGCGGCGTCATCATCATGCTGCCTCTCACGCTGATGGCAGTGGGCGGACTCGAAAATGCAACGCGCCAGATGGCGGAAATGACACCGCCCAAAGAGGTCGACTTGAAAATTACTACTCCGGCAGCAGTCACCAAAGAAATCAATATCGACAACAATACGTGGCTTGTTTCTGAGGGAGAATCTGGTCGCCGTGTCTTCCGCACT
Organism: Blastopirellula sp.; assembly: GCA_002701545.1. Taxonomy (GTDB): domain Bacteria; phylum Planctomycetota; class Planctomycetia; order Pirellulales; family Pirellulaceae. The sequence continues at coordinate 172,475 of NZVR01000051.1, forward strand.
TCCGCCCGCTGCAAGATCCTCGTTGGCGAAACGATCGCCACGCGGCAAGACAATGCCATTCGCACCAGCGAGATCTCCGCGATCGAGCTGACCTATCAGCCTCACATCGACCAACAAGAAGCCACCGAACTTGACATTCCCGTTTCTGTTTCTGTCCAGAAGGCAACGGCATACGCATCCGGAGCTGACCAACCAGGCGCCTATGTCACGGGTCCTGGTCCCAGCGCTAGCAAAAACGGCGGTTTCCTTCCAATCACACTCGCCATTTCCTTTTTCTGCATGTGGACGTTTTCCGGAGCAGGTCAGCCGAGCAACATGGTGCGTCTGATGGCGTTCAAAGAATCGAAGACACTGCGCCGCGCGATCTTCACCGTGTCGATCTACTACTCGTTGATCTACTTCCCACTGGTCATCATTTTCTGCTGTGCCCGCGTGCTGCTGCCAGGCTGGGAATCGCAATCCGATCGGATCATGCCTGAAATGGCAAAATTTGTCACGCTCGCGATCAATAGCCCGTGGCTGGCAGGCTTACTCGTCGCGGCACCCTTCGCCGCCGTGATGTCGACCATGGACAGTTTCCTGCTGATGATCTCATCGGCCGTGGTGCGCGACATCTATCAACGCAACATCAACCCGCAAGCCACTGAAAAACAGATCAAACGGCTGACCTACATCGCCACCATCACGGTCGGTGTCGCAGCGGTCCTGGCGGCGGCGAATCCACCGCAGTTTCTTCAAGATCTGATCGTATTCACCGGCAGCGGACTTTCGACCAGCTTCCTGGTACCAGTCGGTCTGGCGATGTACTGGCGACGATATAACGCAGCTGGTGCCGTCGGATCGATGTTGAGTGGCTTTGCCTGGCTGGTCACCACTTACGCCATCGGCTACATGAAGACCGGAAAAATGGACGCGATCCAACCAGGTGGTTTTCACCCCTTCATGCTCGGTATCGCCATCAGCCTTGTGGTGGGTATTGCCTGCACGCTGGTGACAGCACCTCCTGATCCCAAGGTGGTCAAGAAGTTCTTCTACGCCGAGAAATGAGAGTCACCATCGGACGTTGCAAGCGAGACTAAGTATCGCTAAGAAGGCCGCAAAATTCAGGGTCTGGTGATACCGAATCTCGACATGACGCGAAGTTAAAACAAATCGTGAAAACGACTTAGATTCGTCTAGACTTGGCTAAAGAAGCGGCTATCATTCCAACGAAACAAGTTCACCGGAATGCACAACGTCGCTTTAATTGAACGGAGAATTAGCCATGGATAACACACCAGCAATCAATATTCTGAACGATATTCTGCGCCACGAATGGACGGGAGTCGCCCAATACGCACAAGCAGGCTTTGTCGTCAGCGGCCTGTGGCGTGAAGTCTACTCGAAGATGTTTTTCGAAAGCGCTGAAGAGTCGTTTGGCCACGCCAAGCAGATCGGCGACAAGATCGTTTCTCTGAATGGCGTTCCCACCGTCGAGCGCAATCCCATCAAACAAACGAACGACATCGGAGAGATGCTCGAAAACGCGTTGGAGTTTGAATCGAAAGCGGTTCAACTTTACACCGAAGCGCTCGAAGTCTGCTCCGGAGATCGCGCCTTAGTGGTTCTGCTCGAAGATATCCTGCTGGAAGAGCAGGAAGGTGTCGACCATATCAGCAAACTGCTACGAGACCATGCTGCAAGCGGTGCCGCTGCCGGTTCCGCGACGAAAGCCGGTTAGTCGTCGTTATGGACGCACGTCGCTGCCCGCTCACAAGCGGAGCGGCGTCGAGCGACCACGTGACATCCTTCCAAGCCACTCCGCCCGTCTTGAACCGCACACATGATGAACGCTGAGCGTTTTCGTGAGGTTGTCAGCGGTCAACGGCGGGGGCTGGTGGCTGCGTGCCAGCGGCTCGTCTTCGCTGGCATCTCAGTGCCGTACCTGTGGGTAACGCGTCTGCGCAATCGCCGTTACGATCGGCAGCCCGGTCGCATTCAATCCGCTGGCGCGCCAACCATCAGCGTTGGCAATTTAACGCTCGGCGGTACAGGCAAGACACCTCTGGTCGAATGGATTGCCCGTTGGCTGAGGCAGCATCGCGTGCGCGTGACCCTTGTCAGCCGCGGCTACAAGTCGGGCAAAGATGCCGTCAACGACGAGGCTTTGGCGCTGGAAGAACTGCTTCCCGATGTTCCCCACGTGCAAAACGCCGACCGCGTCAGCGCAGCGAGGATGGCCGTCGAAGAATTCGCCGCCCAGATGATCTTATTGGACGATGCATTTCAGCACCGCCGCATTCACCGAGATCTCGACATCGTCCTGGTGGATGCAACCGAACCGTTTGGCTTTGACCATATCTTCCCGCGAGGAACACTCCGCGAAGCGCTGGACGGCATCGGCCGTGCTGACCTGATCGCCATCACCCGCGCGGATTGCGTGTCCCATGAGACGCGAGAGCAAATTACCGAACGCATTCGGCAGTACAACCCGTCTGCCCCAGTGATCCAGGTAACGCACGCTCCCAAATGCCTGCGTGCGGCCAACGGAGACGAACAGCAACTCGAAAAACTCCGTGGGGCCCGCGTCCGCGCGTTTTGTGGCATCGGGAATCCACAGGGATTCGAGAAGACCATCGAGTCATGTGGCTACGAACTGATCGAGCTACGCACGTTCCCCGACCATCATGGCTACAGCCGTGACGACATGGAGGAACTGACTGCGTGGGCTCAGCGCGCACCCCACTGTGACGCGGTCCTGTGCACTCACAAAGACCTGGTTAAAGTCGGTATGCACCAACTGGGAACTCGACCGCTCTACGCGCTGGCCATTGGCGTCGGCTTCCTGGAGGGCCAAGCGGCTCTTGAAGACAAACTGCAGCAATGCCTGGAGCAGGTCGAGGTCGATGCGTTCTAAGCACCGCACTGGAAGGCCTCTCAGACAACTCGCGCTGGCCAGCTACTTGCCGTACCTCGAAAGACGCGGTTGGCGTCTCGCGAAATAGTACACAATCGCACCGATCACGCCCAAGAAAACGATCAACAGGATCCAAACCACCTTGTCATTACCTTCGCTCGGTTCGTTGGTACAACAATCAACCAGCATCCAGATCCAAAAAGCCGTGCTCACGATTCCCAATAAAATGGAAATCCCCATGCACAGGAAATAGAAGACGATGACTCCAACTGCAACGGCGGCTCCAGCAGCCTCCGCCTCGGGTCCTTGTGCCAGTAATATCCAGTCCACTCGATTCTCCCGCTGCTCGTTGAATTCCCGTTGTCGTGAGCAATAGTCTAGCAGCTATTCGTCGCGACGTGTTGCGTCATGACCGCCTCTTCGCCAAACCACGGGGCACGACATCCGGTTTCGGTCGATTGAGCCGGCAGCGTTCTTGTCCCCACGCCTGTGTCCGCTTGGTGCGGGGGCTAAGTCACTCAATCCATTCGCCACTGGCGTCGGCGTCCTGGAGGGCTGGTTAGCAAAAAAACACGACGGCCCTGCTTGGAGCAGGTCGAGGTCGATGCGTGCCCAGCACCACACGGGAAGGCACCCGAGAAAGTCATGCAGAGCAGCTACTTGCCGTACCTCGCAAGGCGTGGCTGGCGCCTCGCAAAATAGTAGACCACGGCACCGATGAACTGCAAGAACACAATAAGCAGGATCCAAACCACCTTGTCATTACCTTCGTTCGGTTCGTTCATGCAGCAGTCCACCAGCATCCAGACCCAAAACGCCGTACTGGCGATCCCCAAGAGAATGAAAAAACCGATGCACAGGAAGTAAAGGATGATGAATCCACCGAAAATGGCGGCTCCAGCAGCATCCCCGCCGGGTGCTTGTGTCAAAGATTCCACTCGATTCTCCCGCAGCTCGTTGAATTCACGCTGTCTTCAGCAACAGTCTAGCAGCTATTCGTCGCGGCGTGGTGCATCTTGACCGCCGCTTCGTCAAACCGCGCGTCACGATATCCGGTTTCGGTGGATCGAGCCGACGGCGTTCTTATCCGCGCTCATAAATTCGATTGATGCGGGAGCTTTGCGACAACCAGAGACAACGCCCGATGCGGAAGTTAAGCCACGCGCTCTTGGGATTGTTCGACAGCATCCCCTTTCGCAATCACCACCACTCCCCCCGGGCTGACGACGAATCCACGTGCTTGATCCGCTTCCAAGTCATAGCCAATTTCGACATTTTCAGGAATGTGCACCCCTTTATCGATGATCGCTCGGCGAACTTTGGCGTGCCGACCGATATTGACGCCCTCGAAGATAATCGAGTCCGCAACATGGGCGTAGCTATTCACTCGCACCTGAGAGCTCAAGATACTGCGTTCGACACGACCGCCCGAGATAATGCATCCCGGACTGACGATACTATCCAGAGCCATACCGCGACGTTCCGTATCCCCTCGACTGCCAAACACGAACTTGGGCGGCGGCAAGATCGGTTGGTGCGTGCGTAAGGGCCACGCGTCATCGTAAAGATTCAACAGCGGGTCGATATCAATCAGATCCATATTGGCTTCAAAGTAGGCGTCCAATGTGCCTACATCGCGCCAGTAAGCAATGCTCTTGCGGTTCTCGTCCCGGAAGGGAAACGCATAAACACGTTGGTCTTCGATGATCGAAGGAATGATGTCTTTGCCAAAGTCGTGCGAGCTACCTAGCAGGGTCGCATCGCGACATAATTGCTCGAATAGGAACCGAGCTGTGAAGACGTAAATCCCCATCGAGGCCAAACAGCGATCCTCGCCAGGAATAGGCTGGGGATCCGCAGGCTTTTCCTCAAAGCCCACGATCCGCTGCGAGGCATCCACTTGCATCACACCGAACGCCTTCGCTTCATCCACGGTCACCGGCAGTGCACCAATCGTCAGATCGGCATTCATCTGCTTGTGATACGCCACCATCTTTTCGTAATCCATCTTGTAGATGTGATCACCAGCGAGGATGACGACATATTGGGGACGCTCTTTTTCAAGCGCATAGATGTTTTGATAGACGGCATCGGCTGTCCCTTGATACCAATGTTCGTCGATGCGTTGCTGTGGCGGCACCACATCCAGGAACTCCCCCAATTCATTGCAAAAGAAATTGCGCCACCCCAGATTGATGTGCCGATCCAAACTCATCGCTTTATATTGCGTGAGGATCAGCATTTTACGAATGCCACTGTTGAGGCAATTCGACAAGGAAAAATCAACAATGCGATAGCCACCGCCAAAAGGGACTGCCGGCTTGGCTCGATCGCGAGTCAAAGGCTCCAGTCGCGAGCCTTTCCCACCCGCCAAGACAACCGCCAGTGTATCCTTCATGCTCGTCCACTCCTTCGATTCGCCGCTGCTGGCCGCTGCCTGTCCGTCATTCTACCAACTTCAAACGCCTCGCCAACTTGGTCGCGAAAAGAACCCCATGCCCACAAAGAGCCAGATAACCACTGCGGTTTCCTCGACCAACTCCCGCCGCCCACCATGAGTGGAACCACCTGAGTGATCAGCGGCTTACTCGATCCACGGCGAAACAATCGTTGCAAACGTCTCCCAGCAAGACTTCACGGCTGTCTCCGTGGTCAACTGCGCGTCTCAGTTGGCGGCTCTGGCAAACCGCTGCAACACGTCTCGGTCGAGCTCGATGCCCAAACCGGGAGTTTCGGGAATCGCCAGAAAACCGTCGGCATCCAACTGGAAAGGCTCGGTCACGATCTCTTCGATGTAAGGCGCCGGGGTCAGATATTCGACGTAATGTGCAACGGGAATGGCCGCGGCAAGATGTAAATCGGCCGCCAGTCCAACTGCGGTATTCCAACCGTGACTGACAAAGCCAATGTTGTGATCTTGAGCCATCCAGGCAATCCGACGCGCCTCGGTCAAACCTCCGCATTTGGTGGCGTCCGGCTGGACGATGTCCAATGCCCCCCGCTCAATCCACGGCATGAAGGACTGGCGTCGCGTCAAAACCTCACCGCCCGTGATCGGCAAGGGAGCGGCGTTTCTGAGTCGAATAAATCCCTCAATGTCGTCTGGAGGCAAAGCCTCTTCAAACCAACCAATGTCGTAATTCGCCAGCATCTGAGCCGTATTCAGTGCCCATTTGTATCCATGTGGCCAAAACTGCTCGCTGCCCCCCGCATCCACCAACAACTCAACCTCCGTGCCAACCGTCTCGCGAGCGGTCTTCACCAACAGCTCATCGTACTTGCGATCGCGACGTCCAAACGGTCGCCACCCCAGCTTGATCGCACGAAACCCTCGGGCCACCGTGGCCTGCAAATTGTCCGCAAGCTGGCTCGGCTCGTCGAACAGGATCGATCCATAAGGCTTGATTTTGTGGCGGTAGTATCCTCCCAGCAAGCGAGCCACCGGCTGCTGGGTCACCTTACCCAACAGATCCCAGAGCGCAATGTCGATCCCTGAAATCACATGCTCGAGCGTCCCGCCACGGCCTTGCCAGAAAACGCTTTGACGCAGTTTTTCACTGACGCGTTCCGGTTCCACTGCCGATTCACCTCGCCACAAAGGAGCGAGTGTCTGCACTCCGGCGATCACGAGATCCGAATTGGTAAACACACTGCCGATGCCGCTGACACCTTCGTCTGTCTCCACTTCCACCAACGCATGTAAATCGTCCTCGGGCTCGTGACCATCTGGCCACCCGCCATCGACCGTGCCACCAAGCAACGGATGCACTTTGATATTTTGAATTTTCATGCCCCCTAGTGTATCGCATCGTCCCGTTGGCGGTGCCCCACGCAACACCACTTCCTGTCAGGCCTGCGACGTCCCTTTCCTGGATGCCAATCTCATCTTGAGACACGCCGGCGTGCATTTGACGACACGTACGACCCCCAAAAACCCGCATTTCCCGCCTCAAACGGAAAATTACGCATTGGCACGCGGATTGCATTTCTCATCTTGCAACAAACAGGGTCAACACTGGGGAGTAAGCCATGAAGATCACCACCACCATCATCGCTGCCGCCATCACCATTGCCTCGTTCGCAACAGCAACCAACACGGCGTTGGCACAGTATGCCATTCGTAACACCAACAATGGGACTCCGGTCATTTACCGTCACGCATCGACTTACGAAGAAGGTGTCTTTCGCGGCTGGGCCGATCTGGCTCGTGGCGTCGGTGACTACAACTACAACACCTCGTTGGCCCTCATCAACCAGCAGCACGCACTCAGCCTGTCCTACGACAACGAAGTCAAGAAGGTGGAAACGTATTTCCACAAGCGGCAACTGAACAAAGAATACCGCGCCGCCGAACGTGGACCACGCAAGACACCCGAGGACATGGCTCGGTACATGGCAAAGCCGGCGGCGATGCAGCTGTCAGCACAGCAGATGGATCGCGTTACCAAAAAAATCTATTGGCCGGCCATTCTTCAAGCTGACGCATTCCAAGCGGAACGGCGGGCAATCGAAACCTCGTTTGCATCCCGCACTGCAGTCAACAGTGGCCCAGGCAGTATGAATGAAGCCCAGTTACATCAGGCCATCGAGCAACTTCGTTCACTCATCAAAGCCCAAACGCGTACGATCGGGGCGAACAACTATATTACGGCCAAACGTTTTCTGGATGGCCTGTCACTCGAAGCATCCCGATTCGACGCTCCCCAAGGTCTGGCGAGTCTCCGCTGAGACGAGTCGGAACTCAACATTCCGACAACGTAACAGCCTCCCAGCCTGTTTGTTATCACGCGGTCAGCTAAAAACTGACCGCGTGTTTTTTTTGGCTGCGTTCTTTACTCACCCACTCCCCCACTCACCCACTCACCCACTCACCCACTCACCCACTCACCCACTCA
>NZVR01000052.1 GCA_002701545.1 Blastopirellula sp.
CGAAAACGTTTTGGTGCGGGAACTTTGCCCGGTCCAGACTTTTTGAAACTGCCACGATTATCGGCGTCGTAATTCCACTTCCCGCCCAGCGGTTGCGTCCCCTCCATCAACACATCATGACGCTTGCGCATCTCACGATAGAAGTATTCCAGACGGAGTTGCTTACGACCCTCCGCATGCTTCGCAAACTGCTGATGAGAGCAAAGAAAATGCCGATCCGAGCGCAACTCGAGTTCAACTCCCATTGCGGCGGCAGTTTCCAGGAAGCTTTGTTGCACTCGCCATTCACCAGGCTCGACTAACACGATGCGTTGTGGCCGCAACCGCCGGATCGCAGCACGCAACTCTGCGGCCAAGTCCCCTTCGTTGCTACGGTCGTCAAGCTGGCGATACTCCACACGCTTGCCCGACTTGATTAGCCGATCACGAAAGTGCCGCATCGCCGCCAGAAAGACTGCAATGCGAGCTTTATGTGACCATACGTGGGTCGCTTCTTCGGCGACCTCGGCCATCCAAACCACGTCCTGCTGTGCATCGAAATCGTCAAAGGCAGCTGAGTGATCATCCAGCTGATCCCCCAGCACCACCACGAACTGACGTATCTTTTCCTTCGCTGCCATCGCTCGTTAACTCTGCAAAGCGGCAATCATTTGATCTGCGGCGCGACGCCCCGAAACCATCGCTCCCTGGATCGAAGCTGTATCCAGGTAATCACCGCACACGAACACCCCGTCATCGCGACGAGCAGGTTTCGCAACGGGGGACAAAGCAGGAGGACGCTGACTGGGAAGTGCAAACGGAATTCGGTAAGAACGCAGATGGCGCCACCCGTCGACACTCTCGCCAAACCAGTCACGCAACTGGCGACGCACGTCGTACTCCAAGGCTTGCTGATCCTCCACGACCCCCACCACGGTCGCCGAAATTAAAGACTGCCCCGCGGGAGCATACTGCGATGCAACCTGACTGGGCACACACAAATTGTTAATGGGCCCCGACGAATCCCCGTTGAGCACGAGAATTGGTTCCTCAATCGGCGGGGCGTCGGCAGCGTAGTAAAAGCACGTCACCCCTTGCCCCTCCGTCGGGATCGACTCGCCCAACAACGCTGCGGCGGCGGGAGCCTCGCAGGCCAACACAATCGCGTCTGGCGACCAACACGCGCCGGACGCCAACCGAATTTCGCCTTCCGCTACGCTGTCTACCGGACTGTTTAACAAGACACTGCCTCCCGCCAGCATGCTGGAAAGCTGCTGTGCCATTGCACCCATGCCCGTTGCAGGCAAGACAGCATCGCCTTCAGCAAACATGCGAAACACAAAGGAAAACATGCGACTCGAAGTCCCCAAGTCACGGTCTAAAAACACGCCTCCCAGAAACGGACGAAAAAAACGGTCCACAATGCGGGGCGACATCCCTTCGTGTTGCAACAACCCGAGAGTCGATGACTCCGGCTGTTCCATCTGCGCTGACAAGGATCCTTGACGGACACGCTGTCGCAAGCGAGCGACTCGTAGTTTGTCGGTCAACGACGCCACAGGTGAGAGGGCCGCCGACAACACGTGCTGAGGACGCCGCCAGGGATCAACAAACCGATGAAATTTCCCGCCACATCGGACCAATGCCCCCGGTTCGAAAGAACGCAATTGCAAAGCCTCGTAATCCAACACGCGCTGTGCTTCCGGGTAGGCGGTCAAGAGTACCTGAAATCCTCGGTCCAGCAAAAATCCGTCAACGATGTCGGTCCGAGCTCGGCCGCCAACGCCGTCGGATGCTTCAAAAATGCGAAAGGAGATACCTGCCTCCTGCAGACGCAGACCGCAGCAGAGGCCGGCAAGTCCCGCGCCGATGATGCCTACCTGAGCTTCCAAAGATTCTCACTCCCACACACGATTGATTTCGGACATACCGACCAAAAGCGGTTTCACAGCCCACACTATAGAGCTGCGGCTACCCCCGCTTTTGACGTGCGCCCGCCACCTCACCCCATGCGGAACACCAACGCCTTGCATCGGCCAAAATACGTCTCCCTTTGGACCAAGCTCCAGACCTGGCTCACCACCCTCTGACCGGCTTCGCCTTGGTCCACCGACTCGCAACCCATCTCAACGCTCCCCAACTCGGAGCGACCAGTGCCAGCAACGCACCGAGCAACACCAGCCAGGACGGCCACCAGAATTCAAATCGCGCTCTTCCGCTGAACGTTTGAATCAAGCTGAAGAGTGTTAACAGCCCGATGGCAACGAGAACGCGACCGACAACCTGCCTGCGTAACGTCTCGTCGCAACCCATGCGCGACAGCCCCCAGGCGAGTAGCGGTAACGCCTGAATCGCATGCATCGGGATACCATGCGGGAATTTCAGCACGCCCCTCTCGCCGAATTGCTCGACAGGCAATCCCAACAGTTGTTGCCGGTTGCCAATCGCCACAATAACCATGCCAATCAGGCACGAGAGCAGTAACAGGACGAGACCGCCGCGGATCGCGACGACCAAATCCGCCGCCCCTCGCAGGGCGCAAAAACTTCGCCAAGTAAACCACGCAATCACACAAGTTGCGAAAATAACCAGCACTTCTAATACCAGCAGCACGTTGGCGTCGAAGGGTGTCGAGCGGTTGTAGTGCGATGCGGTCCCGCGCCACTGCTGAAGCGTAATCAGACCGACTTCTACGACCAGAGCGACGGCGAAACCAGTCAGAAGAAAAGCGTCGATCGAGCGACAACGCAGCTGGCCTTTGACCCACGCCATCGAGAGAACGGTCACCCCGGCCGAAAGGCCGAACAGGATCGGTTTACGCCAGGACACCGCACCTGCCAGCGACCCGCCGTCCAGCAGCCAGACGAAAACGTGAAACACCCCGGATGCAACCAGCGCTGCGCCCAACACGTAGGCCGTTCGCTGGGCGCGGTCCTGGGGATATTCGAATTGGACGCGAAGTGCAGGCATAACCATTCCAGCGGCACGATAGTCGGCTGACCAGTGAACCGCTGGCCTCCGGTTCCTGGCGGGTTTACCGTCCGGGCCATTGCGTCCATTCGCCAGCAGACTAAAGTGTTTCGAATCGCAAATCGCCCGCGCCTCGTTTTGCAGGCGTTTCCATGGGAACTTAACCAGCGAGCACTTCATGTCAGGTACGCATTCCCAAGCCTCCCCTGCAGCAGCCTCCAACTCACCTCCTGCCGGTTCTGCTACGCGCGTTGCTGTGGTAGGTGCTGGTATTGCCGGTTTGGCCTGCGCCCGAGAGCTGACCCGCCACGGGCTGGAGGTCACCGTCTTTGAAAAAAGCCGGGGGGTCGGCGGACGGATGGCCACGCGACGCACCGATACGGGTGCGCGTTTCGATCATGGCGCTCAGTACTTCACCGTCCGCGATGAGACGTTTCAGCAAGTGGTATCTGAGTGGCTAGAGGCCGGGGTCGTGACGCGCTGGGACGGACGGATCTGCAGCCTGGCTGACGGAAAACCTGAGCCCAAAGAGCAGGTCATTCCCCGCTACGTCGGAACCCCCGGCATGAACTCGGCCTGCAAACATCTCGCTGAGGGAATTCACATCCACTTGCAGGCCCGCATCGAAACGGTGGAACGCATCGACGACCGCTGGCGGTTAAGGGATACAGAGGGAGCCGAACGAGGCCTGTTCGATGCCTTCCTGACAACTGCTCCGGCCCCTCAATCTGCTGCCCTGCTGGCAGCGGCTCCCCACCTTCAAAAGTCCGCTCAGTCCGTCACCATGCACGGATGCTGGCCCGCCATGCTGACCTTCGACAGACGCCTCGAGGTCGACTTCGACGGCGCTTTCGTTGATCATTCCCCGCTCTCGTGGATTGCTCGCAACAGCAACAAACCTGAACGCACCGGCATGCCGGACAGCTGGGTTTTACATGCCTCTCCCAGGTGGACCACGGAGCAACTAGAGCAGCCCTCTGAACAAGTACTCGCCCAGATGCTGGAGGCTTTCTGGCAAGCAACCGGGCACCGCAGCGTGAAACCGTCGTACTCCACAGTGCACCGTTGGCGTTATGCCATTCCACCGGAACCGCTAACCCAGTCGTGTCTCTTCGACCATGAACTCAAGATGGGTGCTGCTGGCGATTGGTGCAATGGCCCGCGAGTCGAAGGCGCTTACCTCAGTGGGATTGCGTTAGCCGCAGCCGTGCAGAATGACCAAACATCTGCGCTGGACACCACCCCGTTGGAAGGTGCCTAACGCAAGGCTCAAAAATCTGTTAGCGACCGCGGCACCGTCGTCCCCATCACTCGCTCTCTCAGGTGCGAACAACGTGAAACAACTACCGGCCTGGATCAAACGAGCTCGCAGCCAGTGGACCAACCGCGGTGTGGAGCGACCAAGCTTTGCAACACCCCCCAAGCCCGGTCAGGAATCCGTGTGGGATTACCCCCGACCTCCCCGACTGCAAGCAGATTGCCGTAACGTGCTCGTCACCTTCAACGATTTCACCGTCGCCGAGACGACGGCCGCGATGCGAGTGCTTGAAACAGCCAGTCCGCCAACCTTTTACATCCCTCGGCAAGATGTCTGCCAGGAGGTACTGATGCCATCTTCAGCGACGTCGTTCTGCGAGTGGAAAGGACAAGCCAGATACTGGCACGTACAGCACCGCGACCAAACGCTGAAGCACGCGGGGTGGGGCTACGATGATCCGTTTCCCGAGTTTGAACCGATCTCAGGCTATTTGGCTTTCTACGCAGACACACTGCAGTGCTTCGTGGACGGGATCCGCGTGATGCCGCAACCAGGCAATCTTTACGGCGGCTGGGTCACACCGGAGATCGTAGGTCCTTTCAAGGGAACTCCGGGTACCGAAGGATGGTAGACCGCAAACCAAATCGATGGCCCTGGGAAGATCGCAGACCCCACGCTGACCAGCTACACCTCCTCAGCGGGACAGAACTGGAATGCCCACTGGTAGCTCGCCCGTTTGAAGTCAACACTCCGTAAACACGATCCCCCAGGGCCGCCTCGAAAATCATCCTGGCAGCGACACGAATGGAACTCGGAATGCCGGGAGCCCGGCGACTTGAAAATACAATCGGATGCCACCCAGTTGAGGCTTGCTCAACCAGAGGGGCAGTCGCGGAACGACGCGACGCCAAAACCACCAAGCCGTGGTGATCCATCCGAAATGAACGGTCACCCGGTCACCGTCCGCGATCAAATGCAATGGTCGGCCGAACAGGGAACCTGACAACCGGCCGACCACAGTTAGTTTGGGTTCTGCGCCACCTCTTGGGTGCGCACTGTCAGTGCTCCAGAAAATTCCCAATCGGCATGCTCCGCGGACTGGCCAGTACCGCTGGGAATCTTGACCTGCAGCTTATCAAATTCGTAGGTGATCTCGGCGCTGCGACCTGTGAGCCGATCGTACAAACCGATGGCCAAATCGGGCCAGTTGGTGGTGTGCTGTTGGTTGGACATCTCATTCTCCTTGACTGGTAAAGCAATAACTCTGAACCGGAAGTACGTTAGCCAGCAAGAACCGTTTGCCAACCATAGCGAGCGACGAACCTTCGTAATTCTTGCCAACCCCCTCCGTCTGCAAGGACTGGATCGATCGCCATCACATGGTCGCCAAGGTGCCTTGTTCAGGTCAGCACGCCGCTTTTCTCTGGGATTCACGGCGACCCGGGAGAACGGGCGAGAGGTGAGTTAACCGACGAAGACACCTGCGGTAAGGTGCGGCACAGATCCGTTGTGTCAATCGGGACAAAGATGAACATGAGATTCTCAAATCAGGAACTCGCAGCAGCCACTCACCTCAAACGTTCGGGACTGACCTGGGAACCTGCTGTAGGCAACTACGTTTACGATGCAGGTGGCTTGGTAAAGCCTTCCTCGCCTTTCCAGCCAGGCGTGTACTTCCTACTGAACTACGATTGTTTCATGCAACGCGTCGGGGGCCTCGCTCAGTTTAAGGCGATCATGACCTGGTTACCCACCTGGCACGACGCCAGATCCCTTCTGTCTGCTTTCGGAATCGGAGCGGCGGAAATCCAGCACCGACTCGAGCAAACCAACGCCCTGGAACAGGGTACTGAACTTTTGGAATTGTATCGGTTGCTCGCGAATTGCCTGCACGAGCCAACTCCCACAGCCGCCCTTCGCGGGATCGGGGAGATCTCATGAAGTCAACCACCGTGGTCTTGATCCATGGCCTGGCTGCCGGGCGGTGGATGCTGAGGCCGTTGGAGCGGCACCTGCAGGCATGTGGCTACCGCACGGCCAACTGGGGCTACCCAAGCATCTTGCGTGACATCCCGTGGCACGCCCGCAGACTGTCACAAAAGCTTGCCGCATTGGAACGTTCCTCCGAGGTGCGGCAAGTGCAACTGGTCACCCACAGCATGGGCGGGATTGTGGCCAGAACCGCACTGCTCGAGGCACCGCTACCCAAAGCGAAACGGCTGGTCATGCTGGCACCTCCCAATCATGGTTCGTCCGTCGCAGCCGTCCTGTCGCGCGGCTTGGGCTGGGTCTGCCAGCCACTCGCCCAGCTAGGTCATGGCGAGGACAGCTACGTCAACGCCTTGCCCCCACCCACTGGCATCCAGGTCGGCATCATTGCCGCAACGCACGATCGCGTCGTCAGCGTTGACAGCACGCGGCTATCGACTGCCGCGGATCATTGGGCTGTGGCCAGCGGCCACAACAGCCTCCTCTTTCGTCGTGATGTCGCCCAGAATGTGAGCAACTTTCTCTGCCATGGTCGTTTTGCTGAGGCTCACGGTCATCCGCACTGACACCTCCGCCCGGGGGGATGGCAGGGTGCTACGATATCCTCGGTTGAGCTTGAATCACACTCGCCCGGGTCTCAGCCGGACCTCAAGTTACCGGGAAAACACGCGGGAATCGCAATCGATGAGCTTCTCTAAAATGGTTCCACTGGCCGTTCTTACTGTTCTCGTCGTGGTCGGATACTTTGGCTGGAAATTTACCGCCAGGGGTGCGTACGAGGCGGCAGCGTACCAGGTGATAGAACGTGAGGGCCCGCTGGAAATCCGGGAGTATCCGCCGCTCATGATGGCCACGACTGAAATGCAGATGGCGGCTCAAGGCAATGACGGCAGTTTCATGCGTCTGTTCCGATACATCTCGGGAAATAACAACACGGACCAGAAGGTTGCCATGACAGTCCCCGTTTTCATGTCACCGGAGTCACCTGAGGTGGTCGGTCAGATGGGTTTCGTTTTGCCACAGAAGACAGCCGAGCAAGGCATCCCGCTGCCCACCAATGAGCGCGTCCAGATCAAGGAGCGTCGTGGGGGTAGCTACGCCGTGTTGCGTTTCGCTGGCCGGATGGACGAGTCTACCTGTGCCGCCGCTGAGGACACGCTGCGGCAATGGATGCAGGAAAGGGGAGTGACAGGAGATGGCAGCGCGGAGTTTGCGGGTTATGATCCACCTTGGACGCCCGGTCCCTTACGCCGAAATGAAGTTTTGTTGCCGATTCGCCCGTGACCCCAGGAAACGCATCCTCGAATTCTCCTCGGAAGTCTGTTGCAGACGGCTCCGCGTTCGAGCAACGCCAACTTCAACCCCCGTCACGATGGGCGCGGTCACTTTACCTTTTCCTGGCCGGCCTGTTTTTTCTACTCAGCGTGCTCGGCATTTTCATCCCCGGTCTACCGGCAACCCCTTTCCTACTTCTCACCAGCTATTTCCTGGTGCGATCTTCGCCGCGACTCAATGCCATGCTGCTACGCTCGCGCTGGTTCGGCCCGATGCTTGTTGACTGGCAGGTCCACGGAGGCATTCGGCCGCATGTGCGGATCAAAGCGATCTTGGCAGTCACCGTGGCCGTCGGACTGACCCTTTACTTTTCGAAACCGCCGCTTTGGTTTGGACTGCTGGTTGTGGCCAGTGCCCTGGTGGGCATCGTTGTCGTGCTCAATTTACCATCTGCACGACCTGCCCTTGGCAAGCCAGACATCGTCGACGAAGAGGCCCAAGATAGTGAAGCATGAGCAATCCGTTTCGGACTCCAGGTATCACACGACCTGGGGAAGCCCGCGCAAGGCAGCCCGAATCGCTTCCCGAGTTCCCATGGGTCGAATTGGGAACACGTTCAAGGCATGGTGATTCCGCACGATGGTCGGGTTGCGCAGACCTTCAATTAAATGTCTCCCCACTTCAGCACTCTTGGGGGTCACCAATCCAAGCCACAGGCTGGAAAGATACGGCGTCAAGATCGGGACGGTAATCAACCACCTGCGAAGGCCTCGTTGGCGAGCATATTCCTGAATCAGTTGCCCGTACGTCACGACATCGCGACTGCCGATCTCAATCACCTGACTTTCCCTTGGTGGCAAATCCAGAGCGGTCACGAGGTAAGCCAGCACGTCACCCACAGCGATCGGTTGTGTGGGAGTCGCCAACCATCGCGGACAGATCATCACAGGCAGGCGATTCGTCAACGATTCGATCAGATCAAACGAAAGACTACCGCGTCCGATCACCACCGAGGCCCGAAACTCGATGACCTCGACCCCCGAGGCTCGCAATACGTGCCCCACCTCATGGCGACTGCGGAGATGCTGGGAAAGTCGCGGATCCCCCTCTTCACCTAAGCCGCCGAGATAGATAATGCGTTTCACACCGACCTCACGAGCAGCTTCGGCAAACAGACGGGCCGCCTCCCGGTCCTGCTGCACGAAATCAGACGACCCCATTAAATGCACGAGGTAGTAAGCCGTGGAAACGCCGGTGAGTGCCCGCACGAGTGACGGGCGGTCCAGCACGTCACCTTGAACGACTTCGCTGGATTGAGCCACTTCGTCAGATAGCGCATGTGGCTTTCGCACAAGACAGCGAATCGATCTGCCTGTGCCCACCAGCCGAGGCAACAAGCGACTGCCGATATACCCCGTCACTCCGGTTAGAAGGATCTTGGATGTGCCCTCGCGTTGTGACTGCCGATCATTCGCGGTTATTAGCTGAACCATAAGTCATCCCGCTGAAATATCAAAAACTTGCCGAGTGATCAGACTTTTCGTATCGCCCCGACACGATAGAATGCCGACAAGTTCCGGGAACCTCGAGAATTTCCATGTTGCGATTTCGAAAACCATCTCCAGAGGCCATCCGAGCTTTCCTCGACAGGCAAGAACCACTCGGTTTGACCTACTCGTTCGTCGGAGGCACAAAAGCAGACGTCCCTGCGGGCTACACCATGAATCACACCCGTGTCCCCTTGGGCGAGGGCCGAGAGGCCTTTGACGTCGCCAAGAATCTGCTTCAAAACTGGCAACAATTCCCCTTAGACTGGGTCGAAATTTGGCCTCCCAGCACGCCCATTCGCAACGGCGCCGTAGTTGCAATCGTTGCTCGCAGCCTGGGTCTGTGGTGGCTCAATGCGTGCCAAGTGGTCTATGAGATCGATGCTGCGGGCGAACGTATTCAATTTGGCTTTGCCTACGGAACACTCCCAGGACATGTCGGCACGGGAGAAGAGCGGTTTCTCGTCGAGATGCAGGCAGACGGCACGGTCTACTTCGACATCCTGGCTTTTTCGCGACCATATCAATGGCTGGCCCGCATCGGCTCTCCGTACATGCGATCCTTACAGAGACGATTTGGCAGAGATTCTGCCCAAACGATGCAGCGTCTGGTGAGGGAACATTTGTCTGCGCTGCACACTTCATCCGAGGCATCTTCCTCGGTGGCATCCGCCCCCGCCCAGGTCTAACTACGGGTCGGCGATTTGAGATGGAAGCTGAGCCTGTTGCAGCAGACTTTCTGCCCTAGTGGACCACATCCAATTCGTCAGCCATCGCCGTGTACATGCCATCCCAGAGGACGATTCGGTGCTGCAAGCCTGCCTCAGCCACATCTTCAGCGATCTGCCATTTCTGCGCGTCGTCACCGCATAGTGCCGTCAACATCTGCCGAGCCAACACGACATGCTCGTCGGAATCCAATTCGATATGACGATCGAGGTAGTATCGCAAGTCGTCGAGTTCTCCCCGCATTTCCGAGTTCAGCGAATCGACAATCCGCTGGAACACGTCCGGCAAGAGATCCTCGCGACTGAAGGTCAGCGCCGCCGCAATCGCACACAGATCACCGCCTGCGATCACCTCAAACGTGTGCGAAACAAAACGTCGAACATACTCCGGAGCGTGACAGACCGACAACGACTGCTCAACGGAAAGACCACGCCGGATGGCGTCCGTAAACGCGTCAATCCTTGTGGTCTCCGCACCACAACGTTGCATCGCCCGGTGATACATTTCGAAGTGGCTGCGATAATTCCCACTGCCGTCCACATCGGTCTCTTCCCCCAATACGATCTCGTTGACCAGCCGCGCTGCGACTGGGTCTTGAGGAGGAAGCCAGGGAACGTCAGTACCGCACAGTTGCCGCTGTAGAGATTTCAGCAGGGACATGAAATCCCACACAGCGAACACGTGCGACTGCATA
Organism: Blastopirellula sp.; assembly: GCA_002701545.1. Lineage (GTDB taxonomy): Bacteria > Planctomycetota > Planctomycetia > Pirellulales > Pirellulaceae. The sequence continues at coordinate 10,442 of NZVR01000052.1, forward strand.
AAACGATGCAAGTTGCCGACGCTGTCGATGACTTCATAAATCGGGTGGCTCAAAAGTCGATCCCGACTCGCTTGGAGACGTTGCTCGATCTGTTGCACCCGCAGCTCCGGAGTCACAGCCTGATATGCCCCAAGTTGTCGTTCAGCACCCATGTCTACACTCTCATTCAAAATCACTTCCTCTCTTACTGTAGACAAATCAACCGCTTGAAACAGGGGCTGCGTATCCACCGTCCTTAAATAACACCAACAAACCGGCAATTCACAAATCTTGCCCCACCCTGTTCGAAAGACCAGTCCACCCAAACGATGGATTTCCGCCAGCAACTTCGTAGCTGCGCTGCCGTGGAGATGCATTCGCTACCGCAAAGCACACGGCAATTCTCACCACCGATCGCCTTGTCCATTGAGTGTTGGATTCGATCACGAACATCGGTCCCCCAACCATCGATCGCACTTAGCAGAGCGCCGCTTCGCTCGACGTCCTGGTGAGTTTTCTACCTGGCGTTTGGCCGGCGGCAGCTTGCAAAAAGCCACAAAGTCGGTATGTTTTCTTCCCAAAACCATCGCGTTGCGCGACGTGCACCTCGTTGTTCCCCACAACTTTCCCCCAGCAGTCCAGTCGCGAAGCCGATTTCCTTGGGAAAACCCGGGGAATAAACACATTCGTGACTTTCGCTTCCCAACCGTCAAGGATCGCAGCCAATTTTGGCTTTTGGCAATCTGGCCGTCTATTTCGAAAGTTTTCTAACATAATGGAGAGAGAACGGCGGCACCCACTGGAACGGCGGACTATGCGAGAAATCACGTTACCCGAGCAGAGTTACGTTGTCATCGCTGATGACGACGCCACGACGCGGAAGATCCTCGAGGCCTACTTCCGTAAGCTGGGTATTTCATGCCGACTTGCCGCCAATGGGTTGGAAGCGATCAAGTACTTTGGTCCTGACATGCAATTGGCGATTTTGGACCTTCGCATGCCCAAAATGGGTGGACTCGAGTGCCTCTCTCGTCTTAAGCAAAACTGCCCAGAGGTTCCGGCACTGATGGTATCGAGTGCTGCCGAGATCCCGGATGCAGTGGTGGCCATTCGTGAGGGTGCGTCCGACTTCCTGGTCAAACCGGTGGACCCTCAGTCATTCGAGCAGCGCGTGCGACAACTGCTGGTCGGTTCCCCTTCCTCTCAGCCGCCGCCACCGAAAAAGCTGGTACTCGACGACTTGCAGTATCAACTCGATGTGATTTCCGGGCATGACGCGACGGTCTTGCTAACGGGCGAAACGGGTACCGGTAAGACGGTTTTGGCGCGTCAGATTCACGACCGCGGTGCGCGTCGCAATGGCCCTTTTGTCAGCATCAACTGTGCTGCGTTACCGCGTGAATTACTCGAAGCCGAATTGTTTGGTCACGCCAAAGGCGCGTTCACGGGAGCCATCAGTGACCGGTCAGGGCGCATTGAGAGCGCTGGAGGTGGCACGCTGTTCCTCGACGAAATTGGCGACATGCCACTCGAACTTCAGCCGAAACTGTTGACGTTCCTGCAGGACAAGCACGTCCAGCGCATCGGCTCGAACACTCTGCTCCATGCCGACGTGCGGATCATTGCCGCCACCAACCAGGATCTCGGGGCGTTGTGCCAGGACAAACGTTTTCGAGAGGATCTATTTTATCGCATCAGCGTGTTGAATTTATATATTCAGCCATTGCGCGAACGCATCAGTCAAATCGAGCAAATCTCCGATGCCATTTTGTCCCAAATTGCTACACGAAGAGGGCTTCCTCCCTTCGTCTTGACGGATGAAGCCAGGATACTGATCGCTCACCGTCCATGGCCGGGCAACATCCGAGAACTGGAAAACGTGCTGGAACGTGCCGCTGCGTTCGCCAATTCGCAACGCATCAGCAAAGAAGACCTGGATTTCTCGCTGACCAGTAGTCTCAGCAATGCGTCATCCGACAGTAATGACGCGGGTGCTGGCAATTTATCCTGGACCCCCGGGATGTCTCTCCGCGAGGTGGAACGGCTCGCGATTCTGGCCACACTCGAAGCCTGCGACGACAATCAAGCCAAAGCGGCCCGGATGTTGAAGATCAGCGAGAAAACGATCTACAACAAACTGAAGAGTTATCGTGACTAACCGGAAATGATCCGGTTCCAGTCCTCTTCGGCAATCAATTGCTTGATCTCGCGAGCGACCAACAGCAGTTGGCGTTTGAATCTTGGCAACAAACTGTGGATCAGCGGCGTATCGCCGCGAACGGCTGCCAATTCCAGCGTGTTTGCCGTGGTGGCGGCGTATACCGCTTGCAAGTTACGGCTCGCCCCTTTGACACGATGCATGAGTTCGGCCCAAGGTTGCCAATCGCTATCGGCCAGCGCCTGATTGGTCGCCGCTTCGAACTCCTCAATCAGCTCGTTCAATGCTTCATGCAGCGATACCAACAACTCGCGATCGTAGTCGATGTGATGCAATAGTGCCGCAAGATCCACTTGCAGACGCCAGGTATCGCGGCTTTTCGCTGGCGGTGGCGGTTCCACACCGGCGACCAGGTTCTCGATACACGCCAGCAAGTATTCGGCAGAAACGGGCTTCATCAGGTACGCCGAAAACCCACTCACCAGACATTTCTCACGTTCCGACTGGGTCGCCCGTGCGGTCAACGCAACGACCGGAGGCAAGCGGTCACCATATTCCTGTCGCAAGCGTTCGACGACTTCCACACCGCTCATGACCGGCATCATCATGTCGAGGATCAGCAAGTCATATCCGGATGGGTTACCCTCGTAAATTTCAACCACTTCGCGGCCATTGCGAGCGACCTCGACATCATGTCCACCTTTCTCAAGCATCGCTTCAAGGATGCGCGCGTTGATCACGTCATCTTCGGCGAACAAGATGCGTGCCTGTTGCAATTCCTGTCCCGTCGTGTCTAGCACTGTTTCACCAGTTTCCTTGACCATCGGTTTCCCCACGACATGTTTAAGTTTGACTTCGAAGGAGAAGGTCGACCCGACACCCAATGCGCTGTCGACCCAGATGGTGCCCCCCATCAGCTCCACCAATCGGTGGCAGATGGCCAACCCCAATCCGACGCCGCCACGAGTGCGAGTATCAACATCTTCGACCTGTTCAAAGCTGTTGAAGATAGTTTCTTGTTGTTCCTCAGGGATTCCAATGCCTGTATCCTGCACGCGCGTTCGCAGCGTGAAGTGTTCGTCGTCACTATCGATTACCGACAGGTGAATCCCCACCGCCCCATCAGTAGTGAATCGCAATGCATTACTGACCAAGTTGGTCAGAATCTGCTGATAGCGTCCCACATCACCAGTTGCGTAGCGTGGCACATTATCCTCGACCTCCTGACTCAATTCAATGCATGCCTGAGCTGCCCTGGAATGGAAACTGCCAACAATCAAGTCGATATTTTGGTGCACATCAAACGTCTCGTCCCGAAGAACCAACTTCCCTGCTTCAATCTGCGAAAAATCGAGGATATCCGAGATAATCGTCGACAGCTGTTCGGTTGAATTCTGGCAGAGTTTCTTCAAATCACGATGAGCGGGATCCAAGGCTGATTCATCGAATAATTGCAGGGGCCCGGCGATCGCATTCAGTGGCGTTCGCATTTCGTGGCTGACAATGGCCAAAAATTCCGATTTGACTCGATTCGCCTGCTCGGCTTGCTCGCTCCGCACGGTCAGTTCGGCGGCGAAATCTTTATTGTCCGTCACGTCACAGACGACGGTCACGGCACCGACAAGTTCATCCATCCGTCCATAAAGTGGGAATGCCGAGAGACGATGCCAGCCTTCGAATTTGGGCAGTGCCATATCCAAGGCCCCTGCTGACCGGCCAGACAGCACAGACTCGTGTGGCAATTCCACTTGCCCCTGTTCATCACCACAATACAACTGGCGAAAATCGAGACCTTCGAGCTGCCCCTGGGCACCGACAAATGCGTCACTCATCGCCCGATTAGCTCGACGAATCTTCCCATTCTCATCGAGAATAGAAATGTGCGCCGGCAGCGCGTTGAATGACGTCTGCCACATGTTCAATGAATGGTACAGGGCGTCATCAAGTTCTTTGCGTTCGGTAATGTCACGACAAAAAACACATACTTTTTCTACCTCACCCACGTGCATCTTNCTCGCCGTCAGCGCAACATGCCGAACCTGCCCGCTCCCGCTCGCATGACGCGTTTCCAAGCTAAACCGCTCGCCGATGGGCAAGGATTTCAAACGTCGACTTCAGTCTTCCGGCACGATGTCCGGATGGAATTCAAGCAAGTTTTTGCCGACGAGTTTCCCGTCCTCAACATCCGCAAAGTGGCTGGCCTGACGATTGGCGTAAGAAATCTCCGTTTCGTTTTCCAGAAACATCACCGCGTCGGCGGTACTGTCGACGGCGAATTGAGCCATCGCCAACTGATCCGCAGCGCGTTTCGCTTCGGACCGATCGCGAACAAACGCAAGATAGACCCGTGACTCTTCCATTTGCATCGCAGTGACGGTCAAGTCGACAGGAAATTCCTCGCCGTTTTTCCGCATCGCCTGGATCTGCCCTCGCGCCACCGGCGACCGTTTCTCAACGCTGTCTTGATGTCGCTTCCACTCCGCCTCATGCGCTTCACGTAACCGAGGCGGAATCATCAAATCCTGCATTCGACTGCCAAGCGCTTCATGCTCGGTGTAGCCAAAAGTGGATGTGGCAGCTGCATTGAATCCGCGGATAACACCCTCGTCGTCCACCAGAACGACAGCATCCAGCGCAGCTTCTGCGATGCTATCAAGAAATTCCGGTGACGTTGGCATACTCGTTCCCCGTTAATCGGCGGCGCCTTCTCACCTAAACACTATTTCACAAAACCGCGCAGCCACCATTTGAGTGAAACAAATCTCAATTCACTGATGCCTGCGCACCAATCTTCACGATTACAGCGTTCACGCTTGGTAGCGATTACGGTGCCGCCCAGATCCAACCAGGAATTTAGAGGGGGTGCAGACACACCACGGGGCGTGCTCTCGGCACTACCAACCGCACAATCCATACAGACGGTTCACGACCTGGTGATTTGACACGAACCACCAGTTACCACACGGGAAACCGCGGCGTCCGACGCAACGCCGTCACTTCGCACCAACGACTCGCCTACCGCAGCTTCGCGCCAGATTGCCCACTGGCCTCAGCGGCACGTTGCCCACTACCTGCTAAGNCAGCAAGGTCTTCAAGACGTGGCCGTGCACATCGGTCAGACGTCGATCGACGCCGTTGTGCCGGAATGTTAACCGCTCGTGATCTAGCCCCAGCAGGTGCAGAATCGTCGCGTTCAGATCATGAATCGAGGAGACTTGATCGACGGCCTTGAAGCCCAATTCATCGGTCACCCCGTAGCTTGCACCAGGGCGAACCCCCGCTCCGGCCAGGACGGCAGTAAATCCTNGCGGATTATGGTCACGGCCCTGAGCTCCTTTTTGAAACATCGGCATTCTGCCAAATTCAGTACACCAGACGACTAAGGTTTCCTCCAACAGTCCACGTTGCTTCAGATCCTGAATCAACGCCGCTGACGGCTGGTCCATAATCTCGGCATGCACATCGTATTGCTCGCGGAGCTTGTTGTGCCCGTCCCAATTCAAACGCCCACCACTCGCGTACGCCCCGTTGAATACCTGGACGAAACGCACTCCCTTTTCGATTAATCTCCGGGCCAAAATACAATTGCGTGCATAAGCCGCTTTGTTAGCATTCTCGGTATCATCCGCCCCGTACATCCGCAGCAGATGCTGCGGCTCTTGGCTCAAGTCGCTGATGCCGGGCACGGACAATTGCATCCGCGCCGCGAGTTCGTAACTTGCGATCCGTGCCGCCAACTGCCCATCTGCCGGATTCCGCTGCAGGTGCTGTTCATTGACTAACTGCAGCAGTTGCAAAGCAGCTTTGTCTGTGGACTTGGTAATCGCTTGCGGCGGCTTCAAATTACGAATGGGTTGCGTCGAACTAAATGCCGTGCCTTGAAATACGGCGGGCAGAAATCCCGGCCCCCAGTTATTCACGCTGGCTTGCGGCACACCGCGCGGGTCCGGAATCGCCACAAACGCGGGCAGATCCTGGTTTTCAGAACCAAGCGCGTAGGTAATCCAAGCGCCCAGGCTGGGAAAACCGTCCAAGACAAAACCGGTTGACAGAAAGTTTTCCGCCGGGCCGTGCGTGTTCGATTTATTGGTCAGCGAATGCACAAAGGCAAAGTCGTCGACCATGCCGCCCAGATGCGGAATCATATCGGAAACCATCTTGCCGCATTCGCCCCGAGGACGGAACTTGTATTGCGGTCGCGCCAGGTTCCCAGCCGGACCTTGAAACGTCACCGGCGGCCCACCAACAAAAGGCTGGTTGTCATGCTTAATCAACGCTGGCTTGTAATCCCAGGTCTCCAACTGGCTGCAGGCCCCAGCGCAAAAGATCACCAACACGTTCTTCGCTTTGGCAGAATAATGCCCTTGCCGCGGCGCGTGCGGTCGCGCCGGATCGATCACGTCCGGTACACTGGCTCGCGCTTGCTCGTCACCCAGCAAACTGGCCAGCGCCACCGCACTCAGCCCGGTACTGGTCTGACCCAAAAAGCTCCTTCGGTCAAGCAACTGACGGCCAGCGAGCGAAAGGTGGGATGATGACGGATGCGACACGTGAGTAACTCGGATCAATAAGGGATAAACAACTAAGGGATAAACAGAAATTCGTTACTGTTAAACAATACACGACACAGCGTCGCCAAGCCGTGATCATGGACCACATGAACACTGGCCGTTGACTCCTGAGCCGTCGGCGGTCGGCCCAACACGAGTTCGTAAGCGCGCTGCACCTGCCTCGACGGGTCGTCCTGCACGTCGGCTTGCAAGCGTCGCGCCAACGCCTCGGCTTGCTCAATCACAAAGGGACTATTGAACAGATTGAGGGCCTGAATCGCTGTTGTCGACTGACTCCGTCGCGGCGTCGCCTGGCCTGCGTCCGGACAATCGAACGCACCAAACACCGGTACCGGCTCCATCCGAATCTTGTGCGCGTAAATCATTCGCCGTAACTCGCGCGGCCCAAAGGTTTCCAACGGCGGGAATCCCGTTAACCCACCGCGTGTCTTGAAAAAATCAAAGCCGGGCCCCCCGGCATGCAACGACAACTGGCCACTCACCGCGAGCATACTATCCCGAATCACCTCGGCTTCGACTCGACGAGTCGGAAAACGCCATAACAGCCGACAATCCGCATCCACCGCCTGACCTTGCAGATCCACCTGGTGGGACTGGCGATAGGTCGCCGATTGCACGATCCGCTGGTGCATCCGCTTGATCGACCAGCCATCGCCAACAAATTCCGTCGTCAACCAATCCAACAACTGCGGATGGGATGGCAATGCACCGTTCATCCCAAAGTCACTCGCCGTCTCTACCAACCCGCGTCCAAAATGATACTGCCAGATACGATTGACCATGACCCGCGCGGTCAAGACATGTTCGGGGTCGGTGATCCAGCGGGCCAATGCCACCCGCCGTGCCTGTTCCTCGTTTGAATCGATCTTCAGTGGCGGTTGAAACAAGCTCAAGGTTTGTGGCGGGACCACGTCGCCCGGTTGTTCGGGGTCACCACGACGCAGCAAGCGGGTTTGATCCGGTTGGCTGAACTGCCCAACGAAACCGACACGTTCCACTCGCAACGTTTGCTGCTCATGTTCCAGTCGCTGAACTTCACTAATCGTTCGCTTTAATTCCTGCCCACCTGTGCCAGAGGAATTCCTCAGGATGGACGTCACTTCATCATGTGGCGTCCCCATGGGCACACGGTCTTGAGATTGCGCGACGGTCGTCCATTCGCCCAACTCTGTCGCCACGTCAATGCGGTAATTCGTCGCCAACCGATCAGCGAATTTTCCGTCGCGATCCCGCCCCCACGCAATCCGCTCGATCATGGTCGGCTGTGCCAACTCGAGTTGCACCCACCCTTTACCACGTTCATTGGAAATCCAGCTGTAACTATTTCCAAACCGACCGTCGTTGATGTGAGGTAATTGATGCTTGCCGGCATTCCCGTAATTGCCTGACGACGTCGCCTTGGTCCCCAAGCTGGCAAGTGCGACATTCTTGCCCGTCTTCGCAGCAAACACCTGCAACTCATCGAGACACGGCTCGTAGCGATTGTTTTCGTTCGTTGCCAGCGACGTAAAGCGGATGTACTTTGCCAACCGAGGTTGAAAATACTCATCGTTGTGTTTGGCGTTCACCGGACCTCGCAATTGCGGCAACGATCGCGCTGCGTTCCCTGTCTCTTGCAGCACAATCACATCGGCCGTAATGCCGGTTTTCGTATCTCCACCGCGCAGCACAATCTTGCTGTTCACCTGCAACTCGACTTCACCGACATGCAACAGCCCGCTCCACAGCGGCTTCTTTTCACTCTCCCCTTCACTGACTCCGGCAAAGTAATATTGATCCACGCGGGCCAGCTCGCGTTGGTCCTCACGGGTTTCTAATTGCCCGTCCTGGTCGATCACATAGCGTGCATCCCGAGTGTGCACTCCGCTACCGTGAACGCCCCATGAGATCCACAATTGAAACCGTCCGGCGACACCCGGCTGATAGCTGAACACGTCTTCACCGGGGACATTCGCCCACCAGGTATACTTGCCTCGGCTCAAGTTCCCGAAACGCTCACCGGTCCCGAGATCATTCAGGTATCCACGTTGAGTCCCGGGGGGATTGCTTCCGTGACCTTGCTTCTGCTTATAGTGGGTAACGCGACTGGCATCCTCATCGTCGATCACGATGGTGCGTCCCACGAAGGCGGGTGGTGTCAGGGCGTGTAGCTTGGACCTCAGGCGTCCAAGCGCGGGCTGCAACCGTTCGGCTTGCGCCAGACGATCCGCGCGATCCTCGTCTTCAATTTTGCGTTCCCCGTACCGCACTCCGGCGAAAAATGCTTGCAGCGCGTAATAATCGCGTTGGGAAATGGGATCGAATTTATGGTCGTGGCAGCGAGCACATCCGACGGTCAAACCGAGAAACGTGGCGCTGGTGCCGACAATGATCTCGTCCAACGCATCTTGCCGAGCCAGGCGTTTCGAAGCTTCGTCGGCGCCGATTTGACCGGGCAGCAGAGCGGCGGCGGCGACTAAAAACCCGGTCCCTGCGCCTGCTCCCACCGCATCCCCGGCAAGTTGTTCCAAGACAAACTGATCATAAGGCTTGTCGTGATTCAGGGCACGGATCACGTAATCACGATACGGCCAGGCATTGGGTCGCGGCGTATTGACTTCGTAACCGTGCGTATCGGCATAGCGGACGATATCTAACCAATGCTGTCCCCACCGTTCGCCATAGCGCGGGCTGGCCAACGTGCGGTCCACCAAACGCTCATAAGCATCCGGCGCGGTTTCGTCGGCAAACTGCTGCAGCTGCTGCGGAGTGGGTGGCAGCCCGATCAGATCGTAATACAGTCGCCGGGCCAACGTCACGCGGTCCGCAGGGTGAGACATGGCCAAGCCAGCGTCATCCAGCCGCCGTTTCACAAAGGAGTCAATCGCAGACGGATGCGTCACGCCGGCAAATTCTGTTTCCACCACAGGACGAAATGCCCAATGCTGGTGCGGATCTGGCTGAGCCGCTTCGTCCGCCGGAGAAACCGCCCCCGCAGCTACCCACTGTCTCAAGCGCGCGACCTGTGCCGCGGAAAGTCGGTCGCCATCCGGTGGCATCCGGAGCGCATCATCGTCCGCGGCAACCCGCTGTAATAGCAGGCTACGTGCCGCATCTCCCGGAACAATGGCCCGACCGCTCTCACCACCTCGGCGCACCAACGCACCGGTATCCAACCGCAACCCGCCCTCTTGTTTGAGCGCACCGTGGCAGGCCCAACAATGCGATTTCAGAAGTGGCTTGATGTCGCGGCCATAGTCGATCTCATCCGCACGCAAGTCCGAGCAGCACGCTGCGAACCCCAGGACGAAGACGAGCATCTGGCGAAAGAAAGACACACGAGGCCTCACAATTGGCGAGCGGGAACTGGCAGGAACTACCAGTATACCCTGTTCGCCAACGCTTGTCGCCAAACAGACCGTAACGCCAGGACACCCATGGTCACCATCCGTCGCTGGCCTGCGGCAAAACCTGTTTACGACTTGGGCAACGGTTTCTCGTTACCCTTGCCATCGCGCAAGAAGGGCTCGCGCACCTGCTTGCCTTCAGCACGCTTGATTTCTCGCACCCAGATATTGCGGAACCGCGTGGGATTGCCGTGGTCCTGCAAACGAATGGGTCCCCGGTCAGCATGCTTGCGATATGCGGGAGGGCGGTTATAGGGAGTATCCCCCTTCAGCTCGAAGTGATTCAGGATCAACACACCATTGTGGATGGCAGTAATGTAAGCCGGGGACTTCAGCGATCCGTCTTCGTTAAAGCGGGGCGCGGTCCAAAAGATGTCATACACGTTCCATTCGCCGGGCGGGCGCATTGCATTCACTTGCGGGGGAGTCTGCTTGTAGATCGCTCCCGCTTGCCCGTCGAAATACGTTTCGTTCTCGTAGGAATCGAGCACCTGAATCTCATAAGTGTTCATCAGAAACACGCCGCTGTTACCTCGTCCTTGCCCTTTCCCTTTGGCCGGCACGGGTGACGACCACTCGATGTGCAATTGGCAGTCACCAAATGACTCTTTCGAAGTCACATCGCCTTTACCAACAACCATCACGCCGTCTTCGACTTTCCACCGCTCGCCATTGTTCCAGCCACTCAAATCGCTGCCATCAAACAACACGACCGCGTCGGACGGAGCACTTCCCTGTTGCCCAGGCGTGACGATCCGTGGCTTCTTCCATTCAATTCCGTTGAGATACTCATCTGCACAAGTCACCAACGGACAGGCCAGAACCAGGGGCAAGCAAATCAAGGCAAAACATTCAAATCGCTGAGGCATCAGTATCTCCGCACAGACGGACCAAGTAAGTAAAAATCAATGCAACACACGTGCTACATTGTCACAAACCCAACGACTCTGCAAGCGTCCCGCGGACTTTCATCACCCGGCGGCAGGTAGCGCCCCCCAATGCGTCCGGGTTAGGAGGCAACCGTCGTCTCCGTTGCCGACCCTTCTGCAAAGGGGACGACCGCTGTTTCGGCCGCTGTGTGGAACAACATCGCGCGCGTTTCCGGAGGCTCGGATAGCCGCACCGCAGGCAGATTCTAGCGGGTGCGCACCCGATACCCGCTAGCGGCCAGCGAGTCGCTCACCCGCGCCACGTGACTGCCTTGAATTTCCAGCGTTTCTTCTTTTAACGTGCCGCCAGCGCCACACGCCGTCTTGAGCTCAGTCAGCAGCCCCGGCAGATCATTCCCTACGGCAGGCAGCCCCGTCACCAACGTCACCATCTTGCCACGCTTTCGCTTTTCTAGCCGCACCGTTGCCGTCTGTTTCGCCGGGTCGATGCGTGGCGGCGGCTCCGGAGGACAAACGCAGGCTTCCTCCAATTCCTGGCAGCGGTCACAACGCGGTGGAATGTCAAATTCCGTTCCCTCAAACAGTCGCATAACAATCACTTCGTTTCGTTCTGATGACCTTGCTTCAGTTGCTTCCACACCTGCGGTTCATGCGGCCCGCGGCGCCGGGCACCACCAGCGGTCGAGTCAGTGCTGATAGCCGGCAGGCTCAAAGTCTTGCCGACTGCCGTCCGGATGAATTAACTGCAATCCTGGCTGCTCGGTAAAGGTTCCAATCCGCGTCAGTGAAGTCCCGCCCACGCGCTCACTCAACAAGGCCCCAACCGATGCTTCCGGGACAGCAAGAATCAACTCGAAATCCTCGCCGTCCGTCAATGCGTGCTCCCACGGTAACCGCCCACTCCGGCTGGCGACGATCTCTGCAGACGGTGCCAGCGGTAAGGAAGCCAAATGCACCTCTGCACCGCATTGACTGGCTTGCATGATATGCCCCAGATCGAGCGACAAGCCATCACTGACATCGGTGGCCGCATGGAGTGTGTGTCGCGCATGGAGCGCGAGCGCCTCTTGGACGCGTGGTGTGAAGGTAAACTGCGATTCCAGAATGCTCCCCCCGAAGTCTCCTGTAACCACAATGGCGTCCCCTGCAACAGCGCCGGATCGCAAGAGCGGACCACGCTCGGTCGTCTCTCCAATCGCAGTCACGCTGATCACCAAGGGGCCATCCCAAGTGTTTGTATCTCCTCCGGCGATCGGGAGCTCAAACTCAGCTGCCAACGGCAGGATACCGCGATACAAAGCCAACCCCAGCTCCTGAGCACCATGCCGAGGGAGCGCTAGTGAAACCACTGCAGCCACGGGACGCGCGGCCATCGCGGCCAAGTCGCTCAGATTAACCGCTAACGCCTTGCGACCGATTCGTAGAGGATCATCCTGCGGCAGCAGGAAATCGACTCCCTCGGTCAACAGATCGGTCGTCACGACACACCCTGCTTGTTGCCCCCACGCCAAGACGGCAGCGTCATCGCCGATCCCCAACCGCACGCGCGGGTGTGCCGGCAACTGCTCACGTAACCAATCAATCAGTTGTTGCTCCATGTGCCTGAACCTAACATGGTCCGTGCCGTTTGTCAGGGGAGCCTTCGCTCTCTAGACTAGAACCTGTACGCCTCGCAAAGTCTCCCCTGGCAGATCGGAGCATGGGTGCCTGCGGGATCCTGTCCCGCACAGGCAAGCACTTCCTTTTGACAAGTCGCAAGCGTTCGGGCCACCCGGCAACGGACCAGCAAGCTCGCCCGAGTCGACGCCGGCCATCTCAATTCCTCGTTCTCCTTGCAGCCTGATGCGTTTAACGCCTGACCACGCCTCTGACCACACAAATCGCTCCTGGCACGTACCGCTACTCACAGCCTTGGTCGTCACGGGATTACTTCGCGGGTTCGTGTTGGTCTGGGTCGGGGGTGCTTGGCGATCCGACGGACCGCTCGCCCTGGACCGGGATGCCTATCGTGCGATTGCTGTGAATTTGATCGAACGCAATGCATTTTCCCGCACGTCACCCAACCGCCCAGCCGAATCCACAGCGTTTCGACCGCCCCTTTACCCTTATCTCTTGAGCGTACTGTGCACTGGCCGACAGGTCGATAATCTGACCGTCGCCATCCTGCATTGGCTACTCGGACTCGGCACGGTGGCTGCGAGCTTTGGCTTGGCGCGGGCATGGCACCTGAGTCCCTGGCCAGCCGCTGCGGCGGCCATGCTGGTTGGCATCGACCCTCTCCTCTTGAATCAATCCACACTCGTCATGACGGAAACGCTCGCCACGTTTCTCGCTGCCAGTTGTGGCCTGGCACTCAGCACAACCGCTCGTCGCCCATCCGTTGGCAGGCACGCCTTGGCAGGCTTGCTGCTCGGCATGGCCGTCCTCTGCCGCCCGACGTTTCTGATCTGGGTTGCGTTCATCACCTGCGTGTCGCTTGCACGTTCCGAGCCGTGGAAGCCACGGCTCGTGCGAACCGCAACCCTCTTGGCCGGTGTCCTCTTGCTGCTAACGCCATGGGTCGTCCGCAATCAACAACAACTGGGCAAACCCATCCTCGCCACCACCCACGGCGGCTACACGCTGTTATTGGGAAACAATCCTCATTTTTACCAGTGGCTTCGCAACCCCCAGGGGACCACCGTGTGGGACGCCAACGAACTGCACACCACCATGCAAGCCGCTCAAACAGAGCACATTGCGTCATCGAGCCAGACGCACCCGGAAGTCATCCAGGACCAGCTATGTTACGAGGAGGCGTGGCAGACAATCCAAAACCAGCCGCAGGATTTCGCCTACAGTTGCCTGATCCGAATCGCGCGTCTCTGGACACCACTACCGCACCAGGTCAGCGCGGACGAATCCGCCCTCCGTAGCGTCTCACGCTATCTGATTGCCGGCTGGTACACGGCTCTGTTCCTGGCAACCCTGCTGGGATTGTTCTGGCATCGCCACGCCTGGCTCCACAGCCCTTGGGTCTGGGCGCTGACACTCGGCGTCAGCTTGACACTGCTGCACACGTTCTATTGGAGCAACATCCGCATGCGTGCTCCGATGATTCCGTTTCTCTGCTGCATGGCGGTCGTGGGGATCACCACCTGTGGTCGTATTCTCCACAGCCGCCGCCATCCCCAAACCGAATCCAACTCCGGCGAGACGCCGAACGCTGATTAGTATCCCTCTGCCCCTGCTGGGCGAGGTCCGCGCGTGTCAGATACCAGATCGCGATATTTCCAATACGTCTGCCAGGCGACCCACACCAGGTAGATATTGAAACCAATCGACAGGAACAGAAAGATCATCAACCAGAAGAAATCGGTCGTGGATTCCTGCGCCGCGGCAGGCACATTTCCAGCCGCCTCACGACTCACCTGATTGACCGCTTCCCCTTCACCAGCCCGTTCCGACGTCGCCGGCTTCTCCTGACCGGCACTGGTCGTGGCGTAATTCGGCAGATTCTCGGTTTTCGCTGGCGTCACAGGAGCCGTTTGCTGAGGTGCATACCCTTGCTGTCCGACCGGAGCCTGAGCCACCTGCGTCTGGCCGGCAGGTGCGTAACTCGTTTGTGGGTAATTGCCCACCGGCGTCTGCGGTGGCAGCGGCGTCTGTGCGGTCTGCCAGCCTGGTCGCTGGTATCCGCCAGCCACTTGCGGCTGTACCCCGGGGGCCGAGTAGTTCGGAGGGATCGTGTTGGCGTGCCCGTACTGCTGCTGATAATGGGGCGCAGTACTGTAGTTCACTCCACCCGGCGCGGCATAGGGCTGCTGATGCGCACCGGCGGCAGGTGCATACTGCGTGCCAGGGCGGAAGTTCGGGTTCGTGGCCGTGGGATGGCTGGCATTTGCCAACTGAGGATTCAAAGGTGTCACAAAGTTACTCTGGCCAACGGGCGTTTGCGGCAAGGTGCTGGAGCCTCCCGGTGCGGCTGGCTGAAAAGGTGCCGCATTGGCGGCCGGGGCTTGGCCATTAGCCACCTGTCCCACATTCGTAATCGGTCCCAATGGGCCGGGTGGTCGTGGTGTGAAAGGAGTCGCCGGATTAGTCGCAACCGGAGGGGCCGCGGTCGATGCGACCGGCGGCTGGCCGATGGGAGCGTTCGGGTTCGTGGCGGGGTTGGCAATCGGTGGTACTCCCGGTTGTGTGACCGGCTGGGCTCCGGGTTGCGTGCCTGGCAACGCGACAGGTGGTACGGGTTGCGAAGCAATGGCCGGGTCCACAACGACCAGCCGAAAGTGCCTGACCGCGCCGGCTTGCACTGGAATCGTTTCCAGAATTTCGTACCGTCCCGTTTGTAACGTGCGGATTAAGCCCGGTGTGATTTGGACCACAAACTCGCGCACCTCGGCTTTCGTCTGTTCGTCCACCGTCTTCTGCCAGTTCGCGGTAATTTCCGCCGTGTTCTGCGAGGTCAACACTTCGGCATTGGGATTCGCCGGTGTGTCGGCCTTCGCAAAGCGAATGCGCAAACGGCTGGCACCCGGCTCACGGTCAGCGATATTGCTGGCCACTTCTTTGTATTTGCCTTCGCGGAGCCAATCGAGCACCTGGGGCTCGATGCGAAGCACCCATTCTTTATCGACGTTGTCTCGAGTTGCCCACGCGGCATCAACTTGGCCTACGGTGAGGGCTGGTATTAAGAGAATGAGTCCGTTCATTTCCTCTTACTCCATGAGGGGGCGTATTGCGGGTGCGTTAATGTAGTCCGAAATCGCTATCGGCGTAAAGACTGACCGGAGAGCGTGATGGTCGAGAAGCCCTTGACCGGAAGTACCACCGCTCCGTGCGGTCGCCGAGCGCGGGTGTGGTCACCTCGCCGATCACGATGATCCAGGTCCGTCAGTTCCCGTTGCAGGATGTTCATCAAGGCCTGCGCGAAGGCGACAATCATCGGCCCGACCAGAATTCCAATCGGCCCCAACGCCTGCACACCTCCGAGCACACTGAGTAACGCTAGCAATGGATGCAGCCGTGATTGACCGTGCAAAACCCACGGTTTTATCAAATTATCGGCCTGCGAAACAATGATCATGCCATACAGTCCCAAACCGATCGCGGCCCCCGTCCGGTCCTCAAAAAAGTACAACCACATCGCCGCGGGCAACCAGACAGACGTCGCTCCCACAAAAGGGATCATCGCCAAGAAACCAGTCAACAACGTCAGCAGGAAGACGGATTCGATACCTGCAAAGTAAAACCCGACTCCCGCCAGCACTGCTTGCACCGCAGCACTCAGCAAGGTGGCCAGCACCACTGCCCGACTGATTTGATCAAATTCCGACAGTAACTCGCGTTCGTAAACGTCGTCGAGCGGCGAGAGCTTCATGACCGATCGGACCATCGTGTTGCCATCGGCGAGAAAGAAGTACACGGCGATAATCGTGACCAGCAGACCAATGACCGTGTTGGCTGCGACTTGTGGCGTGGCCCCACCGATGGCCAGCAGCCATTTCTGCAACACGACCTTACCGCTTCGCATCCACGACTTCAGACGTTCATCCGTCGGGTTGGCCATATCACGCACCCACATCATCAAGGGCCCACCTACGTAATCGATTTTAAAGGAATCGAAAGCTGCTCGGGCTTGCAGCACTCCATCCACCTGTTCCTCGGAAAGTTCCGCAGTCGGTAACGCGCCCGTGTCTGGATCACTGACGGGAATCATGCGCACTGAGTTATCAAACGTCTGCCACCGCTGTTGCAGCTGAGTCAGTTTCTGCTGCCTCAGGACGAGCTCGCCCAAGGCACGTTCATCGGCTTTCTCCAATAGCGCGCCTGCTTGCAAACGCTGCTCTTGTTCGCGCAAGTGTTCCTCGACCGCGCTGGCCCGAGTTACCAGCAACGCATTGACCTGCTCGACTCGCTGCCGCAGCTCGCGCAGGTCCGCATCCAGACGGTTCTGCTCGACGTCACGCAACAACCGATCGACAGGTCGATTCGGTTCGGCGGCATCCTCTTGCCCGCCGCCGTCCGTCGCCAGATCTTCGATTTCCGTCGTCATTACGACCAGTTGATCGCACAGATCCCTGCCCCAGGGAATATTCAAGCCGTAACGCAGCAGCAATTCGTCTTTTTTTGCAATCACCGCCTTCTGATCCCAGTGCAGTGCGGCTGCCCCTTCACTGGCGGCGAACGCGACCAGCAAGGCCAACGGGAGTAGAACGCTCATCACGATCGCACCGCTGGTTAATGCGGCAGCCAGTCGCTTCCGTCGTGTCTTGGCCAGCATCCACCGATAGACGGGATGAAAGATGACGAC
Source organism: Blastopirellula sp. (assembly GCA_002701545.1). Classification (GTDB taxonomy): domain Bacteria; phylum Planctomycetota; class Planctomycetia; order Pirellulales; family Pirellulaceae. The sequence continues at coordinate 27,721 of NZVR01000052.1, forward strand.
CAACACCGCGGCGCCGAACAACGGCAACAGGAAGCCTGCCATGACGCGGTAAAAGAGAAATCCGACGACCGCAATCACGCCGATCAGAACGACAAAAGACATTAAACGTGACATGCATTTCTCCTCAGAAGGCGACAGAACCAGCGCATCCGCGACGCTCGGTGACTGAATGAGCGCAAGCATTGTAACACCCCCTTTGCCGTTGCAGACCACCCCAAGACGACCCCGATCGACTTGCCGGGCACGCTCGCTGTTGCGGGTAACAACGGGCCGCAGTTCCTCGCTCAATTTCTCTTGTGGCAAAAGCGAATGCGTACCACAATGGCGTCTGCAATTGAGGACCTACTCGATTGCCCCGCGCGCCTCGCGATCTTCCATCGACACACAGACCGTCCAACACCTCCCTACTTCCTCGGCAACTGCGATTGTGACAAACGAATCACCCGGCGAAACAGCGACTTGGAAATGGTACGCCAAGCTGGGCTTTCGCTTGTCTGTCTTTGCTGTGGTCGTGTGGTTCCTGTGGCATGCGTTAGACGACGCTTGGACGGAGATCAACCAGAACGAAGAACTCCAGGGCTATATGCGCACCAACGCAGGTCGCTGGGAGCTATTTCGCTCGATCCACTTTGGTTGGTTGGGCTTGGCCATGACGATCTATCTAGCCGGTCTGATGTTCTACTGCTGGTTCTGGCATCGCACGCTGTACGCCATGGGTCAGCGGCCTCACTGGTGGGAAACCATCCGCGCCTACTACGTTGGCCATTTAGGCAAGTACGTGCCGGGCAAAGCCCTGGTGGTTGGTTTGCGGATCGACTTCATCCGCTCGCCCCGCACGAACGCAACCATTGCCGGCACGAGCGTGTTCGTCGAGACCTTAACCATGATGGCGGTCGGCGCGGCGATCGCAGCCTTTACCTTTGTGGTGCTGGGTGTAGGCGAGTGGTGGTTTCTGCCGGTCGCGCTGCTGGTCATGCTGGGCACGGGCATTCCGACGTGGCCCCCGATCTTTCGCCGGCTGGTCAAGAAGATCGGGATCAAACGACTCGACGCGTCGGTCGACCAAGCCGTGGATCAGCTCGACTTCAAGCTCATGGGATTTGGCTGGCTCACCAATGTGGCGGGCTGGTTCTTACTGGGACTCAGCCTGTGGGCCTGCATCTGCGCGCTGCCGGACATTTTGCAGCCGCAGGCAGACATCACCAATCCGTTACCCTACCTGCCGTTGGTCACCGCGGCGGTTGCCTTCGCCATGGTCGGCGGCTTTCTCTCGTTGCTGCCTGGGGGCGTTGGCATTCGCGAGCTAGTGATCCTGGCACTGCTGACCGGGCCCTTTGGTCATGCGGCCGCTGCCGTAGCAGCGATCTTCCTGCGCTTGATAATGTTGCTGTCAGAAGTTGCGATTTCAGCTATTCTGGTAATGGTGTGCTGGTTCCTTCGCCCGGACTAGCGTACCGCCAGCCCCGCCTGCCGAATCGGCCGCTGCCGGTCGACGGGGAGAACGCGTCTGCTTCAAGCAACCGCTCGCCGTTCTCCTCCACACATGACACCCCAAGGAATTCTCTTGATGCAACTCTCCACCGTCATCCCGGTTTACAACGAAGAAGAAAGCCTGCGGGCGCTGCACCAGGAATTGGATGCGGTGGCCTCGGCGGAAGGCTACGAACTGGACATCATTTTTGTAGACGATGGTTCCAGCGACCAATCGTGGCAGGTGATCGAATCGCTGGCAGCAGACGACCCACGGGTTCAGGGCATCCAATTGCGGCGCAATTTCGGCAAAGCCGCTGCCTTGAATGCCGGCTTTGAAGCGGCCCGAGGCGAGTTGGTCATGACGCTCGACGCGGATCTGCAAGATGACCCCAAAGAGATCCCTCGGTTCATCGACAAGATGAACGAAAATCTGGATTGTGTGAGTGGCTGGAAACAGGTGCGTCATGACCCATGGCACAAAGTAGGGCCATCGCGGGTGTTTAACTGGATGGTCGGACGACTGACCGGCGTCAAGCTGCACGATCACAACTGTGGTTTCAAATGTTATCGTCGCGAGATTTTTGACGAGGTACGTTTGTACGGCGAACTGCACCGCTTTGTCCCGGTATTGGCTGCGGCCCGCGGCTACCGAGTTGGCGAAATCGTGGTCGACCATCGCGCGCGACAATTTGGTCATTCCAAGTACGGCGTGTATCGCATCGTCAAAGGTTTCCTGGATCTGCTCACCGTCTTTTTCCTGACCGGTTATGGCCAGCGTCCTCAGCATCTTCTGGGTACGATCGGCCTGCTCTTCTTCGGCACAGGAGCATTCCTCCTGACTGCCATGACCGCTTGGTGGGGAATTTCACGACTGGACAGCAACGTCGAAAACAACCTGCACCTGACCGAGCGTGCGTTGTTTTTCTACTCCCTCGGTTCGGCCCTATTAGGGGTCCAGTTCATGTCGATCGGCTTCCTCGCCGAAATGCTGACGGCCTATCAGAGTGACCCCTCCCGCATTTTCTCGGTGCGAAAACGAATCGGTGGTGATGCGCCTCCGACTCCTCCTACCGACCAGGACACACGCCCCGCTCTGCAACATCCCGCAGTCACGGAGAGCACCACCGCCGACGAGGGCGACGACGCTCCACCATCCACTGTCAATGAATCGCCCGCTGCCTAATGCGTGATGCCAACTCATCCACCGCTTCGCCTCAACTGCGTTGGGCTGCCTACACGCTGTTCATCTTCACGGCGTTGGGAACGATCACCGGTCGCGTGTTCTCCGTCCGCTCAGCCACCGGCGAAAGCGCCGCATTGAGTGCGAACGATCGCAGCCGCTGGGCGACCATTCGCTCGCTCGTTGACCATGGCACGTACAGCATCGACACGGCACTGCAGGAGCGCGTCCTGACACCGGACAAGAAGCGTCGCGCGCGCCCCTGGCGAACCATCGACATGGTGAAACACCGCGGCTCCGATGGCAAAGAACACTTTTACTCCAGCAAGCCGACACTCCTGCCAACATTGCTGGCTGGCGAATACTGGCTCTTGAAGCAGTGCATCGGCAGCGACATTTTCAAACAACCGTTCTACTTCATGCGGGCCATCCTTCTGATCAGCAACGTCCTTCCGTTTGGATTGTATCTGTTCCTGTTGGCACGTTATGTCGAACGGAACGGCACGTCCGATTGGGGACGCCTGCTGGTCGTGGCGACGGCAGCCTTTGGCACATTCCTGACCACCTACGCCGTGACGCTGAACAACCATTTACCTGCGGCCATCAGCGTCTTGATTGCCCTTGCGTGCGCAATCCCTGTCTGGCGCGACCATGCGCGTGACTGGTATCTGTTTATCATTGCCGGTTTGGCAAGTGGATTCGTGGTGGCCAACGAACTGCCTGGCCTGTCGTTCTTCTGTGCCATCAGCGTGGCCTTGCTCTGGAAAGCTCCCTGGCGCACCTGTGTTGCCTACGCCCCCGCGGCGCTCGTGGTGCTGGCGGGCATCTTCTCGACAAATTACCTGGCCCACCAAAGCCTGCGTCCACCCTATATGCATCGCGGCGACGGCCCGCAATTGGCCTGCGTTCCCCCGGCGGGACTGGAACTCGACACGCTACAATCCACACCGCAAAGCATCTCGCCCACGCTGCGTGAAGCGATTGTCTCCGCGGGGCTGCCTTTGAGCCAAGAAGCCACACTTGCCCACTCGCCCGAACCCCAACGACTTGTCCTCTTCGACCCGACGAGCGAACAACGGTATGCCGTGCTGGTCTCAGATCAACTGGACATCTGCGCTTGGGATCAATGGTACGAATACGAGTGGACGGATGAACATTCGGGACGCACGTATGTCAGCTATTGGACCGAGGGCGAGACGCAAGGTGTGGACCGTGGCGAACGCTCGCAACTAGCTTACGCCATGAACGTGACCATTGGTCACCACGGCATCCTTTCCCTGACCCCGATCTGGCTGCTCAGCATCGTCGGCGTGGCGATTTACCTCCGTGATCGCGAGCTGCAGATGCGTGAGTTCGCAGCCTTGGTGATCTTGCTGACCATAGTGGTGTTGGCGTTTTACATCGCGCGGCCGTTGCAAGATCGCAATTACGGTGGGATGACCAGCGGCCTGCGGTGGATGTTCTGGCTCATCCCCATGTGGCTGATCTGCCTCGTTCCCGCTGCCGATCTGCTCTGTCAGTGGCGGGCGGGAAAAATCATCGCCATCGGGCTGCTAGCGTGCAGTATTGCTTCGGCGGCCTATTCCGCCATGAATCCCTGGGTCCACCCTTGGATCTACGAGTATTGGGCGCACATTCGCTGGATCACGCCCTAGCGACCAACGTCCCAGTGCACGCAGTTCCCCGCCATCGGCGGCCCTGCTCACGGTTTGCTGTTGCATCAATTGCGGCAAACCCACATGATATCGCCAGTCGTCGTGGCTGCTCCGCCAGCCGTCGCCCGTTCGTCTATTGATTGCAGCGGACCCTTGCCACGACCCCGCAATCTCCAGCTACCCGGAATTCTACTTGCTGCCATGCACGGAGGCACAGCAATGCTCTCACGTCTTCTCGCCCATCTCTCCCGTCCGGTGTGTTTGCTTCTGACCACCACGATTCTGTTGGTTGGCTGCAGTTCCGAGGACAAACCCCCGGCAGCCAGTATCACGACGGATACGGAAGCGACCGAGGCCGCGGTCACACCGACGTTTGACGACGAACCGATTCAATTGATTCCGCAAAGTAGCACGGCCATTTCGCCAGCACATACTCTGGCGGATCCGTTTCCAATCGTTCTGATCAAGACCAACAAGGGCGACATCAAGCTCAAATTGAACGGCGAAAAGTCCCCTCGCACCGTCGAGAACTTCATGCAGAACTATGTCGACCGCGGCTTCTACTCCGATACGATCTTTCACTACGTCGCCAAGGACTTCATGATCACCGGCGGCGGGTACAATCAGGCGGGTGAGTACCAAGAGCCGATGACGCCGATTCGCAACGAGTCCAACAACGGTCTGCTCAACAAGCGCGGCACGATCGCCATGATGCGCCATCCGGACTACGTCGACAGCGCGTCCTCTCAATTCTTTATCAATCTGGTCGATAACGCATCCCTGGACTACGTCGCCTCGGAGGACGAGACCAACAACACGTCGGGCTACTGTGTGTTTGGCGAGGTAATCGAAGGGATGGATGTCGTCGATGCCATCGGCAACGTGCCGGTTTCGGACAACAACCAGAATCTCCCGAGCACTCCGGTGGAAGCCGTGATTGTGACAAGCGTCGAGCAGGTCAAATAGCCTGCCGTCCGGTCAATCGATCACGCGCGACTGCTTGGTCAATTCGCGCACCACATCCGCTGGCTTTCCGGTCTCGCTGAGGATGGCGATCTGCCGATCCGCCCAAGAAGGTCCTTCGGCCATCGTTTGCACACGTTGCAGATGATCCCAGCAGCCTAAATGCCGGGCCGTATCTTCCATGCGGTCGATCAGCATTTCCGTTGTCTTCGGAACGGGCTCGACTTGATAGGTGTAGGAATTGACGAGCTGCGCCTGGTGACCGAAACGGCAAGCGCGCCATTTGTTTTGGCGCACCATCATGGGATGGCAATCGTGCTGATATGCACCTTGATCGATCTCGGCCGACAAGGCGGACACCAGGCATTGCGAGAAAGCGGCCAGCGCCAACACATCCGACAGATTTCCCGGCATGTCGCAGACGCGCAATTCGACCGTACCAAAACGATGATGCGGTCTCACATCCCACCAGATTTCACGGATGGTGTTGATGAATCCTGTATCGACCATGTGGTTCACCAGCCATACGTACTCGCTCCAATTCCGCATCAGCGTCGGCAAGCCAGCCGTCGGCAAACCTTCCATGATCTTGGAACGGTGCGATTGCAACCCAGTGGTCCGATTCTCCCAATATGGGCTGCTGCAACTGAGTGCCAACAGCGTGGGGAGATGCTGCATGATGCGATCACAGATCATCACCGCTTTATCTCCCGAGTCGACTCCGACATGGACATGCAAACCAAACGTGACCAGCCGTTTGGCTAACTCCTGCAACAGCTCGACCAAATCCAGATAGCGCTGATCGGGCGTCACTTGCTGATGCTTCCAGAGCGAAAACGGGTGGGTCGCTCCCCACCAGAGCCGTAATGCCAGAGCATCTGCAGCCTGTTCTACGACGGTAATCTTACTGCGCAGATCCTGCTCCACTTCGTCGATCGTATGGCACACTCCCGAATTGATTTCGATACAGCTTTGCATCAATTCCGGCTTGTAGCATTTGGCGGCGTCCGGGGGCAGGCGTTCGAGCAGCGCTTTGATGGAGCTGCTCAATTCCATCGTCTCGGCATCGACTAACCCCAGCTCGATCTCCACGCCAACCGTCGGCTTTTCGTTCGAATGGAAAACAAGTTTGCTCATCGCAGGTCTCTCCTTGTTGACCCAACCATAGGTCCATCATTCAGCAGATCAGATATTCGCAGCCACATGCGGGTCGTCACTCAGACGCTCCGGATTCGACCAATGCACCGTCGCGTGGGCCAGGATCTTGGCTCCCAACCGAATCGCTTCTTCGTCGACATCAAAATTTGGATTGTGCAGCGGACCACCATCCACTTCTGGACTTCGACACCCGACGCGGATCATGGCTCCCGGAACGTGCTCCAGATAGAACGCAAAATCTTCGCTTCCCATACTCGCCCGGGGTATCACTTCCAGTCCCTGATCACCTAACACATCGCGAGTCGCGTAGCGGAGTAGCGAGATGAGCTGACGATCATTGTGCACAGCCCGCGCGCTCCTGCCGTCGCTGACCTGGATGCTGGTATCCGTCGTTCCACCAATCCCAATCGCCAGGCGGCGGATGTGTTCGAAGGTGCGTTGCCGCACTTCGCGGCTCAGCGTACGCACCGTTCCGCGCAAGATCACCGACTCGGGAATGACGTTACAACTTTCGCCGCCCACAATTTGGCCGATGGTCACCACGACCGCGTCCTGACTATCGGTCTGACGCGGAATCTGCACATAGAGCGCATTGATCAGTTGGGCTGCGGCGGCAATGGGGTCACTGGTTTCGTGAGGCCGAGCNGCATGCCCGCCGCGCCCGGTAATCTCCAGTATCACCTCGTCACAATTGGCGGTCAGCACGCCAGTCCGCACACCGATCCGCCCGACGTCCCGCAACGGATCCATGTGGGTTGCCAAAATCGCATCGACGCCGTCCAACGCTCCCACCTCGATCATCTCGCAGGCACCCGTGCAGGTCTCTTCGGCAGGCTGAAACACGCCCCGCACATTGATCGGCCAAGGCACCGCCTGCGTATCGATCACCTTGCGCAAAGCGGTCATGGCTCCGAACACTAAGGCCGTATGGGCGTCATGGCCACAAGCATGCATCACGCCGTCGTTCTGGCTGCGATAGGGGACCGTTTTGGCATCGCGAATACGCAGGGCATCAATATCCGCCCGCAAGGCCATGCGTTGCGTCGCCTGACCGTAGTCTGCCAGTACGCCTCGACCCTCTGGGCCCATTTCCACACGAAAGCCTTCGTCACCGAGTAACTGGTACAACAGCAGGCTGGTCGCCGTCTCTTCGCCAGACGGCTCAGGGTGAGCATGCAGTTCACGGCGCAATGTGACCAGTCGATCAAATTGCTGATCGACCGCCTGATTGATTTCCTCGCGCCAGTTCGCAGCCATACCACCTCGTTCGCTTGAATCTTCCTATCTTGAAATCTACCACAGCCCAATATGCGGGCAAAGTCTCCAGTGAGAACGAGTTATGTCAACCATCGGCAGATCAGGCTGGGGAAATGAACGTGCTTTCTGGTCAACTTCCCAGGAACGTCCAAACCACGCGTCGCATTCCGGGTCACACCGGTCACATCCCGTCGTAACACGTGCTTGCCACGCGCGCACGACTTGCCACAAAGGTCAGGAAAGTGACCTAACCGACTGGAGAAGAAGTAGAGTAGTGTATAGCGTTTTCCACTAGCCTTTACAGTTGACAGCCTATGTGCGGTTTCGCCGGTTTCCTGGACTTCCAACTCACTGCCAGCCAGGGTGAGTTAGAAACAACCGCTCGGAACATGGCCGATCAGCTGCGGCATCGCGGACCGGATGACGCCGGAGCCTGGGGCGAATCAGCCAGTGGCATCGCCTTGGGACACCGCCGTCTGTCGATTGTGGATGTCTCTGCGCTCGGCCAGCAGCCGATGCACTCCCAGGACGCGCGGTGGGTCATCGCTTACAACGGCGAGATTTACAATCACGCCGAGCTGCGACACGAACTGACCCAAACGGGCCACACGTTTCGCAGCAGCTGTGACAGCGAAGTGCTGGTCGAAGCGATTGCTCACTGGGGTCTGGAAGCAACGCTACCGCGACTGAACGGCATGTTCGCTTTCGCCGCCTGGGATCGACGCGAGCGTTCACTGACCCTGGCCCGAGACCGGTTGGGCATCAAGCCCCTGTATTATGCGCTCGGCCCTCGTTTGATTCTGTTCGGTTCGGAACTCAAAGCCCTCCGCGCCCACCCTCGATTCTCTCCGTCGATTCATCGCAACGCGTTAGCGTTGTATGTGCAGCATAACTACGTCCCTGCCCCGCATACGATTTATCAGGAGGCCTACAAACTACCACCTGGCTGCTGGGTGCGTTGGTCACACCCCAATGACGGTCAGGCGTCACAACCCGAGGCACCGACTCCCACCGCCTACTGGGCCTTGAGCGACGCCATCTCCCGGGGGCAACGCCAACCGTTTTCCGGTGACCGCCACGATGCGATCGCGACCTTGCAACAGTTGCTTCAAGACTCCGTCTCGGCCCGCGTGCTCGCCGACGTGCCGCTAGGAGCATTTCTTTCGGGAGGCATCGATTCCTCAACGATCGTCGCGCTCATGAGGGAAGCACAAACGACAACCCAGACGTTTTCGATTGGTTTCGATGTCGCCGCTTACAACGAGGCGCCCCAGGCCGCCGCCATTGCACAGCATCTTGGCACCGACCACACCGAACAGATCGTCACGTCACAGGAAGCACGCGAGGTGATCCCCGAGTTACCACGAATCTTTGACGAGCCATTCGCCGACTCCTCGCAAATCCCGACGATCCTGGTCTCCCGGTTGGCGCGGCAACATGTCACCGTTTGTCTCTCCGGAGACGGCGGCGATGAACTTTTTGGCGGTTACCAGCGTTACGCCACGGCACGTCGACTGTGGAAAAACATCGCCTGGCTGCCGCGCAGCCTACGGCAAGTGCTCGCCCGCACGGTACTCGCCATCGTGCCACCGACGGAAAAACGAAGCTGGCGGCGCAAATTACGGTCCGGTGCCACGCTACTGGCCCCCCACGACGAAGCGGGAATGTATCACTTTTTCAACCGCCATTGGCGGCACCCNGAAAGCCTGGTCGTGGGTGCGAAGCCAGCAGTGGCCCCCGCCCTCGCCTCACCCCACGAACTGGACCGACTCCAGCCTGTCGAGTCGTTCACCTATCTCGACACGATCGACTACCTTCCCAACGATATCCTCACCAAAGTCGATCGTGCCAGCATGGCGAGCGGGTTGGAAGCACGTACGCCGCTACTGGACCACCAGATCGTCGAATTCGTCTGGTCCCTGCCGGCAACGCTTCGGCTGGAAGGCCAGGGCAGCAAATCATTGTTGCGTGAAGTGCTCACGAGACATGTGCCACCGGCTTTGGTAGATCGCCCCAAAGTTGGCTTTGGTGTGCCACTCGACAGTTGGCTTCGCGGTCCGCTACGGGAATGGGCAGAAGATCTTTTGAGCGAATCCCGGCTACGGGAGGATGGTTATTTTCACGCCGCCCCCATTCGCGAACGCTGGCGACAGCACGTTGCCGGCGAAGCGGATTGGCATTACCACCTGTGGGATATNCTCATGTTCCAGACATGGCTCGCGCACACCTGATGGACGCCCCAGGTCATTGCTCCGCGCCAGCTTTCGCTCCGGTGGCTTCCGTTGACGATGCGTTCAGATCGTCTGGAGTGGCGTGCCGCAACGGCCGGCCAGGCAGCGCGCCCGTCGGCCGCGCGTCAGCGATCACCTGCGTCCCGTTCACCCACAGATGCCTGACACCCACCGAATACTGGTGGGGACGGTCAAAGGTCGCCAAGTCGCTCAGTTCGTCAGGGTCGAACACACAGATGTCGGCAAAATAACCGGTTCGCAGATACCCGCGCCGTGGCAACCGCAGAATATCGGCTGGCAAGCCACTACAACTGCGAATGGCCAGAGGCAAAGCCAGCGCTTCCTGGCGGATGGCATAATGCCCTAGTTTGCGGGCAAACGTGCCGTAACTTCGCGGATGAGGAACCGTTTCTCGCGGGATGCGGGCCGAGCCGTCCGAGGCGGTGGCCACCCACGCTTGCGTCATCACAAAACGCACGTCCTGTTCATTGATACTGTGATTCACCACCGAAGCACCTCCCTCGCGTTCGATCTGGAGGATCAGCTCCAACGGGCTCACGCCCTCTCGATCAGCAATCGCTTTTAAACGCTGCCCCGCCCATTCGGGATGCGGGCGATAACTGGCGATCTGAATCCGCTGGCCCTGGTCGGTGATCGCAAGTTTCTTGGTAATCGCCGCCCGGATGCGTTCGGCATCGTCCGCTTGCTCGAGACGACGCAACATCTGCTGGCGTCCGCCGGCACGTGCCCACGCAGGAATGAACGTGGCCCCCAACGACGTACTGGACGCAGTGTACGGATACTGGTCTGCGGTCACCACTTGCCCCGCCTCACGTTGTTTCCGGATCACTTCCACGGCAGTCCGCACCAACCCCCAGGAATCTTTGCCGGATGATTTAAAATGGGAAATATGGATCGGCAGACCAGCCTGCTGGCCAATTTTCAAAGCTTCTTCGACCGCATCCAACAGACCGCGGCCTTCATTGCGAATGTGGCTCGCATAGAGACCGTCATAGCGGGCAACGACTTGAGCAATTTCGATAATTTCCGCCGTCTCAGCATAGCTACTCGGGACATAGATCAATCCTGTTGACATTCCCCAAGCACCGTCCTGCATCGCTTTGTCCGTGATTTCACGCATCCGCCCTAACTCTTCTGCAGTCGGCTTGCGACGTTCGCTACCCATGATTTCCCGCCGCAAATTCCCCTGAGGTAGCAGATGNGCCACGTTGACGCCTGCCCCAAACTGCTTGAGCTTGGCGTAATAAGCCCCCACATCGACCGGCCCACTACCGCAATTCCCCGTGACGATCGTCGTACACCCTTGCGTCAGATAATTCATCACGGCTCGCGTCTCTGAACGAGTGACTGCCGTGTCACTGTGGTTGTGCAGGTCGATGAAACCTGGGCAAATCACGAGATCGGTACAGTCGATCACCCGTTTGGCAGTGACCTGAGATAAATCACCGACCGCAACAATCTGGTCGCCGGTAATGGCCAGGTCGGCGCGCTGAGCTGGTTGGCCGTCCCCCACGTGCAACATCCCGCCACGCAGGATCAAATCCGCCTGCGACGCCTGCTCATCCGCCAGCGTCATACTAAAATTCGCCAAGAAACAGCAAACCATCGCCCTCAAGACGCATATACGGAAATGCACAGCCATTCTCCTGTCGCTTCGAAATCTGCGGCACGAACACAGCAAGTGTTTCGCAGGCTGCAGTGTAAACGACGGTCGAGTGCGTGACACGCCAGAGGGCAAATGTCAGAGAAAAACGGCTTAGAATGCGGGAAAACGTGGGGAAACTGCCCAGTTTGCCACCCATAGCTTCGCAAGACGAGTTGCGTCATGATGAGGCAACTGCATAAAAAAAGAGGACTCTTGTTCGCCGCAACAAAAGTCCTCTCATCGTTTGGCTGCACGGATTGAGGGTTGGTACCTTCATCCGAAGACCCACAGCCTGTAAATTAGCTCATCGGGTAAAACCTACTTGTGACTTGAAGATCCATCCGGATGTTCTGTTTTCCTGTTCCCTCACGTTCAGATTAGTTCGACTGTAACGATGACAAACCAAGCCAAATTAGCGCTCGAAGACGGAACCGTATTTACAGGAAGTGCCTTCGGCGCCTCAGGTGAAGTCGATGGTGAAGTGGTATTCAACACCTCCATGACCGGATACCAGGAAATCCTGACTGACCCCAGCTATCGCGGACAAATCGTCACGATGACGTATCCCGAAATTGGGAATTATGGAGTGAACGAGCAAGATGTCGAAAGCGCGCGACCTCATCTTTCCGGCTTCATTGTTCGGGAACTCAGCCGCGTCGACAGTAACTTTCGTTCCCAAGGAACGCTCGACAATTACTTGCAAGAACATGGCATCGTCGGAATTGCCGGCATCGATACCCGAGCACTCGTGCGACGAATTCGCACGCAAGGTGCCATGAACGGCGTGCTTTCAACGGTCGATCTGGATGACGCCAGCCTGGTGCAAAAGGCAAAAGAGAGCCGCGGACTCGTCGGACGTGACTTGGTTCGCGAGGTGCTCCCCGAAGAAGCCCGTGAGTGGACCGAATCGTTGAACGAATTCGCCAGATTCGGAGAAACAGCCAACACACAGCAAGAACGTCACGTCGTCGCACTCGACTTCGGGATGAAATGGAATATCGCACGCCACCTGCACGAAGAGGGTTGCCGNGTTACCGTCGTCCCGGGAACGACCCCCGCCGAAGAGGTGCTCGCCATGAATCCTGACGGCATCTTTCTGTCGAACGGCCCGGGTGACCCAGAGCCCGTAGAGTACGCAATCGACACCATACGGGAACTGCTGGGCAAAAAACCGATTTTCGGAATCTGCCTCGGACACCAACTGCTCGCCTTGGCCTGCGGCGCGAAAACCTTCAAATTGAAATTTGGGCACCGGGGCGCTAATCAACCGGTCATCAATCTGGATTCAGGTCAGGTCGAGATTACCGCGCAAAATCATGGCTTTGCCGTCGAAGAAGAATCTCTCCCACAAAATCTCGAAATCACTCACCGGAATCTCAACGATAATACGATTGCCGGACTGCGGCACCGCGAATATGGAGCCTTCGGCGTGCAATACCACCCCGAAGCATCGTCGGGACCACACGACAGTCGGTATCTGTTTCGCCAGTTCTGCGATGCGATGGCGTGATGGAGTGAGTNGANCAGGGNAAANGGTCACTCAGGAGGGGNTGANCNAGCGCTGGGTGGCGTGGNCGAAGCCGGACGATGATGCTCGATCTGCGCCTTGAAATCCCCCAAGCTGTGCCAGTAAGTCGGTTGATTCAAATCGACTTCGGCAATCGCCACACTGCCCCACTCACGTGCCTGAGCCAGCGGGCTGCCGTCATGGCCATAGACGGCTGAAATGATCCAATCACGACTGGTGTCGGTGTAGGTACTACTGATCAGGTACACGTGGTTTTCACAGGCACGTGCTTGCGCCAGCAGCGGATTACATCCCCAAACCGGCCACGCAATCACCTCGGCCCCCGCGGTACTCAACTCACGCGCCACCTCAGGAAAGAAGCCGTCGTAACAGACCATCATGCCGACTTTACCAAAACGGGTGGTAAAGACGGGAAATTCGCGTCCCGGCGTCACGCCTCCCTCAATCTCGCTGCGAGGCAATGTGACCTTACGATACTTCCCGACGACTTGCCCGTCGGGTCCGATCAAGACCGCCACGTTGTAGACCAGATGCCGCTCGCGTTCCAAGAGTCCGGCGACGACATACAGATTGTGCTTTTTAGCCAACGCGCCGAAATATTGAGTCGACGGCCCAGGAATCGGCTCGGCACACTCCGCGAAGGTTCGCTTGCGTCCGTAATAGGTCAACGTCTCGGGAAGCACCACCAGATCGGCCTTCTGCTGTGCAGCCCGGGCAATGAACGGGGCAAACTGTTCACATTTCTCGCGTGCGGTATCCCCACCACGCGGTTGATAGTGCACGGTTGCCAGACGTACGATTCGTGGCTTACGAGGTGCAGCGCGCGTGAACGTCATGTCGGACCATTCTGCCCGCCCGTTTGCCTGCCAACGATACCCTAATTCGATCATGGCGTAACGGGCGTTCTGGGGAGCACGAAATTCACCGCTCACTTCCACCCAGCCGTCAGGTCGCGTTTTCGTGTCTGCCACAAATTCCGGCTCGGCCCGTGGCCGCTCTCCGCGACGATACGAGCCGTACGAAGGATGATCCCGCAATACCGGCTCGCCATCTTTATCACGCCACAGAATGCGGGTCACGACCGCACGACGCGGCGTGGTGATTCCGGTCGTCTTGCGCAGGACGTGCAAGCGGTAAGTCTGCCCTCCCTCAACCTCAAACCGCTTTTCCCACCAGCCCATCAGACCTTCGCGCGCATCCGCCCTGATCACCAATGCACCTTGCTGCTGTGGCCCTCCTGCCGGATCATGCTCAAACAGGGGCTGAATCTCTTGGCGAGGTGACCGTGCCAGCCAGCCGTCCGTAGGCTCTGCTGCAACCAGCGGGGAACTCACCAACATCCCCAACAACGTCATTCTCATCACACTGCGGTAGTGCCAAGCGTTCCACATCGCCGCTCTCCTCGAACAGAATCAGCTGTTACTTGCAGGAACCATCGTTGCCAACCAGCCTTACCCCCGGAGACCGCTGGGATCAACGCGTCCAATCACCCCTGATGATAAGCGAAACGGCGAAGGCCCGGCAAACTGGAGCCGTTCACCCATTGAGTCGTAGGCGATGCGCCACGTATCCGAGACATGCGGTTCCGCTGGAGTCAGACGAATTCACCACCGGCCAGCGTGGTGGATCGCCCCGCTCTCAACTGCTGGAAAGTCGCTAATTTTAAGAAAAGAAGGTGCTCGGGAGCGCCACGCAAACCCTCCAGGTCCATCTCGGATATGATGAGGCAACCACCTGTCGTGGGCGCCAACGACCAGTGACCGATTTGCCCCCTGCCCTCGGCCTCATTGCTTCACCAAGGTATTCATCCCATGCAAGATTTACGCGTTCTGATCACGTTACCCTGCGTCCTGGTGGCCTGCCTGATGGCCACCCCTGCCCGCAGCGAAGCTCCGCCGGAACCTCGGGCCCCCAAGCCATCGAGCATGAAGCTGTTCAACGGCAAAGACCTGANGGGCTGGAAAGTTGCCAAACAACACGATTTCCAACGTGCCGGAAAAGTCTCGGTCCAAGACCAGCAGATCATTCTGGAGAAGGGGCGTCCTGCAACTGGCATCGTGTGCGTCAAAAAACTCCCACGCACAAACTATGAAGTGACGCTGCAAGCCAAACGCATCGCCGGTGAGGATTTTTTCTGTGGCTTGACCTTTCCCGTCGACCAGGGCTATTGCTCCTTGATCCTCGGTGGCTGGGGTGGAGGAGTCACCGGGCTATCGAACATTGACAATATGTCCGCCGTCGAAAATGAAACCACCGACTTCGTGAAATTCAAACAGGATCGCTGGTATCATCTGCGACTGCGGGTCACGCCAAGCAAAATTGAGGCCTGGGTCGATAAGCGTCAAATTGTCGAAGTGGAAACCAAAAATCGCAAATTTTCGATCTGGTGGGAACAAGAACCCATGCGTCCCTTTGGCATCGCCAGCTGGAATACGAAAGCCGCTCTGCGTGACATTCACGTCAAACCACTACCTGCGACATCCAAAACCCAAGCAACGGCACCAGCAACCGACAAGTGAACACGACCGCCTGCAGAGCAGAGGACTTGCCGCACCCGCCGTCGGGTGCACCAACAGCACGCCAAGCCGCCGCAGCACGACAAGAAAAGCGAAAGCCCGATACTCACCAGGAGTACCGGGCCTCGTTGACTCGTAAAGGTTTAGGTGATCTTCACGAGCAGCAGCTGCCTTGAGGACAGCCCGTCGACTGTCTACAAAGCGCCACCTCGATGGCTGAGACTAAAGACAGATTTCACAGATCACCTCCTTTCTACTACAGGGAGTCGCTTCGATCGCTATAGCCATAAGACACGACCTCTTCGCGACGCTCTAGTCCGTCGAACTGCGTCAGCTCGACCCTACGTACATTGTTGTCATCATGGTCCATCACGACAAGTTCAACCTGTTCCGAAAAGCCGCCACGCCGGATCGACCGCCCCCCGTTTGCCACGTACCTGCTCCGAATGTGTGAGGCCCCACTGGGACCGTCCGGCCTGGAAAGCATTGCTAAAATACGGCAAAATCCGCTGCCTCACCCATCNAGACACCGATGGCCTCGCCGAACTCGTCCCGGCGGAAAGTTCGTTGGCGTGAGTCTAGTGCCTCTCAGCCGGAGACCGTGGTAACATCTGGGGGTGACAGCACCGTCCACCGCAAGGCACAAATCGGGGGTGTAGCTCAGTTGGTCAGAGCAGTCGACTCATAATCGATTGGTCGCGGGTTCAAGTCCTGCCACCCCTACTTGCTGCCCGCTGTGCTCATGCATCAGCGGTGCCCCTCAATCTCAGCGACTGGAGTTTGCCGTGTCAAAGACGCGTGGAAATGACGTGAACTACAACAGCCAGTATCTCATGAAGCTCGCCCTCCTGTGGGTGCCGATTGCCTTTGGGGTGTCCTGCCTGGCGTTTGCCACCACACCGGACAATGTCAACNTTGACAAGCGGGNATGGTCCTCGACGTGGTTCTGTGCGGTCATGAGCCCGCTTTGGGCATTCTTAGTCGTCTCTGCAGGCGTATGGCTTTTCCGCTTAATAAATGGTTGGTCGGACGATATGTGCTACACCAGTGGCATGTTCCGTCGAACTGGCTGGCTCTGGGTGGTGCTCGCATCCGTGGCGGCCGTGATCACGTTCAACGCGCTGCCATGGGAATCCTCCATCAACAAACTGTGGATGGCATGCCTTTGTTGGTGCATCTACTTCTCCACCTACTTTGCGATGCTGTCCTTCTCCGAAATCGCTGCTGTGGTGGATGCCAAGCGACGCAGCTAGAGAGGCTCTGCGCCTCCACGCATCAGAAACGCGAAACGGCGCAGCTGGCGAGTGCCGTTTCCACTCGCCTCCAGCATGCCCCTCTCCTAAAGCCTCGGAAGACCGCCGGCACTGCGGCAGCGTGTTCGCAACCATTAGTCAGCAGGATCAGGTGCCCCGGAGACGGTGAGATTCGACAGTGCGATTTCGGCACTCTCTCGCGTGGCCGCAAGTTCATCGGTGTCCTCAGCCAAACGCCTGAGCGCGGTACTGACTTTCGCGTGCTCGATGACAACTCCGCGTGATTGAATATCCAGCACAACCGCCACTGCCCATTGGCGCACTTCGGCATCTTCATGCTGTAAGGCGACGACGACCGCAGAGGCAGCATCTTCGAAAGGCAACCACGGCAGCGTGTACACCGCGCGATTGCGAACCGCCGCAGCGGGATGATCGAACGCTGCGGTCAAGATGGGCACTGCGTCGCGGCCGGCGCGACGCATGGCATCAAAGGCGGCACCAGCCAGCGCTTCGTCGGTAAACAGAGCCCGGACATCCGCGAGCGCCTCCGGGACGCTTCGTCCAATGCCACCCAGTGCCATGACCGCAGCCGTACGTACCTCAGGACTCGGATCACGCACCAGCCGCTTGACCCAACGGTACGCTGCCTTACTTTCCGCTTGGTCCAACAAGTAAATCACTGAGACCGTATCGCGTTGCCAAGGTGAGATTTGCAGTCGTCGTTCTGCGGTGGCATGCCACGCCTGCTCGGCCGCGCGTTGAGCCGGCGGGCTCTCCATACGAAACGTTCGCGTTTGCCTGGCACCTTCCACACGTTCTTTGAGGAAAGCCACCAGGTCCTGCTCGCGGAATTGCCGCCCCAGATACGCCATATCGAGCCCACTGGTAAATTCCCTGGCCGCAGCGTCTGATTGAATTCGATAGCTGGCGGCTCCACACTCCGTCGGTGCATCCACCGCCCAACGCAGATAGGCTTCCATGTACGCCTGATCGTAGACAATACGCATGGGCTGTGCGTTCCCCTGAACGACCGGAGCCCCCCGTTCCCACTGCGCTGCGGTACTCGCCGGTGGGTGAGGACGAACCGGCAACGTGTAGCGGAGAGTCACTCCGCCGGAATCGTGCTGAACCGTCCTCGTCTCGCGCTCCACCCGGTCGCTTTTGTGATTGGCTTCCAGGACTGACGACGCCTGCTGTCCTCCGTCCCCTGCCGGGGAATTCGTCGAGAAGTCCACAGGCTCGACCGTGGCTTGCTGGCACCCGCCAACGGCTGACAAGAACGGCAGCACCCCGAGCAACAGGCATCGTAAATTGTGCAGGCGCATCCGAGCCTCTCGGATCCATGGGTGAACGGTGTTTTCATGGTACACCAGCGGATCCTGAGAAACGACCGCGCGCGTGCAGCCTGGAGCGCAAACGCCGGCAACGCCCCGCTCCGCGTTCTGCCTGGCCACGGAGGCCTACTCTTGGCCCAGCGCAAATAGCCGCGATTCGGTCCGCAAATACAGCCGATTGCCGGCCGAGGCCAGCGACGCTCTCGTCCCTTCTTCCAGCATCTGCTTGCCCAACACGTCGAATTGATCCGCGGCTGCAATCACCACCACTTCGCCATCGGTACTGACGTTGTAGATCGCCTTGCCGACACAAATCGGTGAGGCAAAGAAATTTCCGCCAATGCGTTTCTGCCAAGCGACCTTGCCCGTCGCGGCGTCACAACGGGTGACAATCCCACTGTCGCTCCACAGGTACAGCCCGTCGCCGACGATCAATGGCGTGGGCACATGTGGTGCTTGTCGTGTGACGCGATATTTTTCAGTTGCCGCCCCAGCACCCTCTGCAACTTCCACTGCGACAATTTTGCGTTCCCCCCCGACCCCACCGCTGCCGGCGATCACCAGATCGCCATAGACAATCGGCGAGGCAAGCGCCCGCTGTGACTCGCGTCCAAACACATCGACATGCCACCGCAACTTCCCCGTCTTGGCAGCAACTCCCACGATGCCCTCGTAGCAATGTACAAAAACGAACTCGTCGCCTCCGGTCTCAGCACGNCTCACACAAGGCGTTGCATAGCAGGCACGTTTGCCTGCACGGGGAATNTTCCAGACGACTTCGCCCGTTTTCCGGTCAACCGCCACAAGGAAACTTTCCGCCTTGTGGTCATGGGCAACCACCACCAGGTCGCCGTGCACGATCGGCGACGTCGCCCCCCCNTGGCCATGTAAATACGGTCCCAAATCACAACGCCACGACTCGTCACCCGCATGAGAATAAGCAATCAACAGGGAGGCTTCTCGCGNATGCCACAACACATACACCTGCTCAGCATCTACGGTTGGGGAACTGGCGGCGTAGGAATTATTTTTATGTTTCTTGTACTGAGCAAACGACGAAGCCTTGCGCCACCGCTGCTTGCCCGTCTCTGCATCGATGCAAATCAGATACCGCTCCAGCTTGGATTCATCCGCTGCCGTGACAAAGAGCGTTTGCCCCCAAATCACGGGCGACGAGCACCCTGTGCCTGGCAAGTCGACGATCCATTGATAATCGTCCGCAGCCCAAGTCACAGGAACGCTTCCAGCAGCATTTACCCCTGCACCATTCGGACCGCGAAAACGCGGCCAGTGCTCCCCACCATCAGCGACCACATGTCCCAGGGTGAGGATCAGCAGGACAATCAAAAAACGGCGATGGATCATCATGAATGGCTTCTCAAAAGTGTATGAAAGACTCGCGTCTCCCTGACGGGGACCACGTTGCCCGACTGCGTCTGACTTGCGACGCACGACTGCGGCCTCTTCGAGCGTTAAGCGACATCGACCGGCAACGCGTTAGCCCTTGGTGGCTGGTATTGGAGAGATGCGCCGCCACGCCTCATTATTTGCGACACCGGCAAAAAACAGGGAGACCACATGCCCCCCACTGCCGTCGACAAATCCTAGCTAGATACTCGTCGGGATACCAGGAGATTGCAAGCGTCTACGTCTGCCGCCCGTTGGATCGCGTCATCCGTTCACGCACGGCTAGCCGCCGAAACCGCTGTATCGCTTGACGCCACGATGAAAGAGCCAACGCGACAGAAAGATAAAGAACACCACCCAGCCAACCTGTACCAGGATGCCACGTATCAGTTCCTCGCCTTGCACCTTGCCCAAAAAGACGGCAGCCGGGAAGTACGCCAGATACTTCAGTGGCAACAAATCAACCAACGTCGACCACGGCTCACCCAGCATATCCAGCGGGAACATGTGCCCCGAGAGAAAAAAGCTCATGAGCATATACACAAACAGCAAGGAACTGATTTCCAGGAACCAAAAACCGACCAAGCCAATCGAGGCTTCGAGAAAAAAGCCGAGCAAGAACGCCAGCACCAGTGACACCACGAACAGGCTGAAGGTGGGCAGACCAGGCCAGCCGACCAGGAAATAATCGCGGCACAGATAAAACACGAGGGCAAATGGCGCGAACGCCATCAAGTAGTACACCAACTTGTGAGCCACTCGGTTCAACAGTAAGAACCCGAGCAGATCGACCGGCTGCACCAGATACTTCTTGATCTCCCCCTCACGAATCTGCAAAGCGATCCCCGAAGCCAGGCCCGGCATGCTGGAGAATGCGCGGGAAACCATGGTCAGCAGGTAGTACGCCACGAAGTCTTCGTAGCGATAGCCGACAATCTGCTCCTTACCGGCAGCATCAAAAATGGCATACCAGAGAAAAATCTGCGTTACGATGGGCAGAAAACGCATCAACGTGCCCAAAGCAAAGTCACCTCGGTAGACCAAACGCTCTTCCAGCGCAATACGAAGGATCGTCCACCAGGTGAGGATGCGCGAATACATGGGCTTTGCGAAGTGGAATCGGGATGCTAAGAAGTTAGAATTGTAGCCAAGTGAGTGCTCCTTGGCAGCGGCCCCACACCCTCGGTCCCCCCTCAGCCTCTTGTTCCGAATCAAGATTTGCGGTGTTACCTCGCCAACCGACGCACAAAACATTGTGCTTGCGGGTGCAGACGCCATCGGCCTGAACTTTTTCGCCCCCAGCCCGCGCGCCGTCAGTGAGGCTCAGGCGCTCCGCATTGTGGAACCCTTGCCCTCCCACGTCGCCCGTGTGGGGGTGTTTGTGAATCATCCCCGCAGCGATGTGCTGAGACTGGCCGAGACACTCGAACTGGACTGGATTCAACTGCATGGGGATGAGCCGCCGGAAGTGCTGGAGGAATACGCGGACTATCAGATCATTCGCGCGTTTCGCTGTCGTGACCGTGGCGGCGATGCCGTCCTGAGTTATCTCGCACAATGCCGGCACCAGCCAAATGCCGTGTTAATTGATGCCTACGCCGCCGGTTCCTATGGCGGGACAGGCCAAGTCGTCGACTGGGACGCCGCGCGGGCGGTGGCCCGGCAGATCGCCCCGATTCCGCTGATTTTGGCCGGAGGGTTACAGCCTGAGAACGTTGCCGCAGCCATCGCTGCGGTACACCCCCAGGCAGTCGACACCGCCAGTGGTGTGGAAATCGCCCCAGGTCAGAAAGCAACCGAGCAAGTCAATCAGTTCGTGGAACAGGCCCAAACCGCCTTCGCGGACTGACGACCTCATTCCTGGCCCTCCGATCTGAGCCGAGGGTTGTGGAAGTCGAGGATAACCCACTAAGATTGTACCTTATCAGTCTCCTAACATGCCGTAAGGAAGCGCCGTGTGGTGGCTGACCTAGGACCACTATCCCAAGAAGACGATCCCTGGAAATTCGCCGGATTCGTCCCGTTCGCGATGCACGAGGAGTAAACCGTGGCACAAGCAGACGTCGAGAAACTACCGTACAAGGTCAAAGACATCGGACTGGCCGATTTAGGCCGCAAAGAGATCTTGTTGGCCGAACAAGAAATGCCCGGCCTGATGGCACTGCGAGAAAAATACGGCCAAGACAAGCCACTCAAAGGTGCACGTATCGCCGGTTGCCTGCACATGACCATCCAGACCGCCGTCCTGATCGAAACGCTGATCGAATTGGGCGCCGATGTCACCTGGAGCAGCTGCAATATCTTTTCGACGCAAGACCACGCCGCCGCGGCAATGGCCGAGGCAGGAGTCCCCGTGTACGCGTGGAAGGGCGAGACCGAAGAAGAATACGAATGGTGCATCGAGCAGACGTTGACCTTCCCCGATGGCCAACCGCTGAACATGATCCTCGATGACGGTGGTGACCTGACCGCCATCGTGCATGACCGTTTCCCCGAGATCCTGAGCGATTGCCGCGGCATCAGTGAGGAAACCACCACCGGCATTCACGCTCTGGAACAAATGATCGCTAAGGGCGAATTGAAAGTTCCCGCGATTAACGTGAACGACTCGGTCACCAAAAGTAAGTTCGACAACAAATACGGCTGCCGCGAGTCGCTGGCTGATGGCATCAAACGTGCTACCGACGTGATGGTTGCTGGCAAAACCGTTTGTGTCTGCGGCTTCGGCGACGTCGGCAAAGGCTCTGCAGAGTCTCTGCGTGGCCTGGGCGCTCGCGTGCTCGTGACCGAAATCGACCCCAACAACGCGTTGCAAGCCGCGATGGAAGGGTACGAAGTTGTCACCATGGATGAAGCCGCCTCGATCGCTCACATCTTTGTCACCACCACCGGCTGCTGCGATGTGGTCACCGGTGCTCATATGGAAAAGATGCGGAACGACGCCATCGTTTGCAATATCGGCCACTTCGACATCGAAATCGATGTCGCCTACCTCGAAGAGAGCGACCACATTCAAAAGCAACGGATCAAAGAAGATAGCGACGTCGGTGGCCCCGTTGATCGCTACACCTTCCCCGACGGCCACGCCGTGCTGCTCCTCGCTCAAGGTCGCTTGGTGAACTTGGGATGTGCCACCGGACACCCCTCGTTCGTGATGAGTAACTCGTTCACCAATCAGGTACTGGCGCAGATCGAACTGTGGCAAAACCCGGACAACTACGAGGTTGGCATCTACATGCTGCCGAAACAACTCGATGAAGAGGTCGCGCGTCTGCACCTCGATCACCTCGGTGTGAAACTGACAACGCTCACCGACAAGCAGTCCGAATACCTGCATCTGCCCGTGAACGGTCCGTTCAAGCCCGAGCACTACCGGTATTAATCGCGGCTGGAGACCGCTGCATCGCTACCGCGGAACATCGCCTGTCGGCGTTCCGTTCGCGTCGCACGGAATCATGGTCACGCGCAAAAAGAAACAGGCCATGGCGGTTACATCTGCCATGGCCTGTTGTTTTCAATCGTGCCTCCGCGGCGTGGTGCCCGGGGCAAGTCGCCTCACACCAACTCGGCGATCGGCGTGCCTTCTTCCAACATGTAAGTCGGGCGTCCTCCGTTGTCGGGGAATTGCAGCCGGTAGTCGAGCCCATACATTGTCAGCACCGTCGCCATCAGGTCCTGAGGACGGATCGGTGTCGAGGCCGGCACTTCGATCTTGCGCGAAGATTCGCCAATCACCTGCCCCATCTTCAAGCCACCACCGGCCAAGGCCAACGTGCAGAGGCGGCCCCAGTGATCTCGGCCCGCTTTCTTGTTGATCCGCGGTGTGCGGCCGAACTCGCCGGTGATCACAACCAGCGTGTCGTCCAACATGCCCCGCTCGTCCAGATCCGAAATCAAACTGGAAACACCTTGATCCACCTGCGTCGCCCGCGTCTTCAAGCCTTTCACGATGCCACCATGCATATCCCAACCACCGTAATTGACGGTGATGAAACTGCATCCTGCTTCGGCCAAGCGACGTGCTTTGAGCAGACTCTCGCCCAGACCCTTGCCGTAGCGATCACGGACCTTACGGTCTTCCTGATTCACATCAAACGCGTCTTGCGAGCTGCCTAAGATCAATTCGAAAGCTTGACGTTCGAATCCGTCCATGCCTTCCATCTTGCCGCCCTTGCGGTCCACGTCGCGGCGGATCTTATCCAGGTTCCCGAGCAGACCGCGGCGGTCTTGAACACGGTCTTCCGGCAAAGCAACACGCATGTTCTTGCGCGCCTGACCAGCTGGATCAAACGCACTGTAAGAAGTTCCCAACCAGCCCGGACCGTCGCTGCGAATGTTGCCCATCCGCACGTAGGTCGGCATCCCCGTATGAGGATCGGTCGTGCCTTGGGCGCGCGCGACAATCGAACCGAGCGCCGGCTTCATCATCATTCGGTCGTTATAGCCAGTCATGACCCAAGTCGTGGCCGTACCGTGACTGCTGTTGCCATGCGCGAACGAACGCACCAGAGACATTTTGTCTGCCACCTTGGCAATCTCTGGAAACGTGCCACCTACCGTCACGCCGGGAATCGGTGTCTTGGCTTCGCCCGTGATGCTGCGGTATTCCACCGGTGCCGTCATCTTGGGATCAAACGTCTCCACATGCGTCGGGCCGCCGGAAAGCCAGATCCAGATCACCGACTTGTTACGCACCGACGTTCCCCGCTGATTCGCTTCGGCCCGAGCCCGGAGCAAATTCGGCAACGTCAAGCCGGCCATGCCGAGGGATCCGACACGCAGAAAATCTCGCCTTGAAGACCCATCACAACTGCGACTACCGTTATCAGAAACGAACGTAAGCATGCGGCGCTCCTTGCAAAGACATCAACAACGTTTGATCCTTGGATTGTATCGGTCCCAAATCCCACCTTCAACGGTTTTTGACCGTAAAACATGGGCCACCAGGTCGCCCGTTGCTTCGCTGAACGCACCTGCCCTCTCCCAACTCCCCCAAACTCACTGGGGAAAGCAGGCACTGCTGCTACGGATACCGCAGCGTTGCGGCAAGTGGGCAACCAGCAACCCCCGCTGTGACTTCAAGTTGCACGACGCATCCGCCCGGCGGTGAGCGTCTCCGCTGCCCTGCTTCCACAGACCAGGCGTGTGAAGCAGGGGAATCTATCCAGACTGAAAACCCAGGGCCAACTAGGCAGCGTCTTCGTCGTCCGCGCCGTCTTCGTCGTCCGTTCCGACCACACCAAGCGTGGCCGCGCCGGAGTCAGCGCTGGTGTCAGCGCCGGAGTCAGCACCATCCGAGCTCGTCGGAGGCACCAGTTGTCCCCAACGGCGGAGGCGGTACGATCGCACGCCATGGTACGCGACGTAGTAGACGATGTAGCCAAACAGCAGGCCCAACATGAGACTGCCGAGCCACAGCGGCTCGACGATCACCATGAACTCGCGCCAATAGAATTTGACCGTCGGCCACCAGCCTGGCGGGGGTGATTGCAGATCTTGCCAATACGTTTGGCCAATCCACTTTCGTTGGAGCACGGTATTTCCGACCACATAGTTCACGTAAAAAATAGGCAGGGCTGTCGCCGGGTTGGATAACCAGACGATCGCCATGCCGAGCACTTTATTGGCCCGAAACAGCCAGCAGAGAAAACCGGCGACGACCATCTGCGCACCAATGGTGGGGGTCATCGCAACGAACATCCCGATGCCAAGCCCTAACGCGATGCGGTGAGGCGGGTCATCCGCGTGCAGAATACGTCGGTACACGAACCGCCGCAGTCGCCGTGTGTAGATGCGCATTCGAGCTTGTACGTGTCGACGTAGCATGAGCCAGTGTTACTTCGTTTTAAAAACCGCTGGTGATCCGGTAAGTGAAGCTGCAGCTGATGCAGTTCGCTCGTCCGGAGGTAAGCTGCGAATCCCCGATTCACGGAGGCCAACCACGCTTTGCCAGCGCGTCAGCGTTTTGAATGTATCGGACCTGACGCGGCAATGTCTAGAACCAGTCAAGGTGGAACAGGTTCCCGCGGGGCAACCTGGTCCTCGCATCCAGCCCAGCCCCTGAAATCAGTGCAGTGCTCCTCACAGTAATCGACGATCGGGCGGAGGTCCAGTTGGCCAACGCCCCCCAGTCTCGTCCGACCTTTTCACACCGGGGCCTTTTCACACCGGGAACGAGGCAACCGTGACTGCGACTCGCCGTTCGCCGGCGAGCAAGTGCAGTTGCCCCGCCGCGTTGCCGGGCGGTTTCCCCACGTCGCTCACGCGGCTTCACGCCAGCCACGTGCCTCGTGGCTGGTGAATTACGCCCATGCTATGGCGGATAGCCGTTTGACAGCCCCAAAGTCGTACACCTAAAATCCGTGATTCATTTGATTCACCCAGAGTGTCCCAGGAAGGCGGAGTAGCCTCATGTCAGAGAGCAGCAGCGGCAATATTGACACGGTCATGCACGAGGAACGACTTTTTCCTCCCAGCGAAGCGTTTGCCAGCCAAGCGGCCATCGGTTCCATGGACGCTTACCAAGCGTTGTACGACCAAGCCAAAGCGGATCCGATCGCTTTCTGGGATCAAGTCGCGCGCGACGAACTGCATTGGTTCCAGCCATTCAACACGGTGTTGGAGTGGGACGAGCCGTTCGCCAAGTGGTTTGTTGGCGGGCAGACCAACGTCTCGTACAACTGNCTCGATGCCCATCTTGAGGCCGGGCGTGGAGACAAAACGGCCATTATCTGGNAGGGTGAACCGGGCGATCAACGCACGTTGACTTACGCCGAACTGCACGCTGAAGTCTGCAAGTTCGCCAATGCGATGAAAAGCCTGGGGGTCGGACAGGGCGATGTGGTTTCGATCTACATGCCCATGGTTCCCGAATTGGCCATTGCGATGCTGGCCTGTGCTCGCATCGGCGCAATTCACTCGGTCATTTTCGCTGGCTTCTCAGCCGAAGCCATTGCCGACCGCAATCACGACGCGCAGGCCAAAGTTCAGTTGACCTCTGACGGCGCTTGGCGACGTGGCAAGATCTTGCCGCTGAAAACCACCGTAGACGAAGCCTTGAGCAAGTCGCCGACGGTCGAGCATTGCATCGTCCTCAAACGCACCGAGAACGAAGTCGAGATGCAAGCGGGGCGGGATCATTGGTGGCACGAGTTGGTGGANAACGCTTCGGCGGACTGTCCTGCCGAACCGCTGGATAGCGAAAGCCCCTTGTTTATCCTCTACACGAGCGGATCCACCGGAAAACCGAAAGGCATCAAACACACGACGGCTGGCTACAACCTGTGGGCCAAGAAAACGTTCCAGTGGGTGTTTGACCATCGCGACGATGACATCTACTGGTGCACGGCAGACTGCGGCTGGATCACGGGCCATAGCTACATCGTGTACGGTCCGCTTTCCGCCGGAGCGACCTGTTTGATGTATGAAGGGGCCCCCAATTTCCCCGCCGAAGATCGCTTTTGGGATCTCGTCGAACGTCACCAAGTCACGATCTTGTACACCGCGCCGACCGCCATTCGTGCGTTCATTAAATGGGGTGACGAGCATGTCGAAAAGCACGATCTCTCCTCTCTGCGCCTGCTGGGGACCGTCGGCGAAGGGATCAACCCGGAAGCGTGGATGTGGTACCACGAAAAAATCGGCGGAGAACGATGCCCGATTGTGGACACTTGGTGGCAAACCGAAACGGGAGGCATCATGATGTCGCCGCTGCCAGGCGCCATCCCCACCAAACCCGGCAGTTGCACCAAGCCGCTGCCGGGCATNGTGCCCAGCATTGTGGACGAGGAAGGCCACGAGGTGCCTACCAACTCCGGTGGCATGCTGGTCATCTCGCATCCCTGGCCAGGCATGTTACGCGGGCTGTGGGGAGACGATGAACGCTATCAGGACGTCTACTGGAGCAAGGTCCAAGGCAAGTACCTGGCGGGCGACAACGCACGCTTGGATGAAGATGGTTACTACTGGATCATGGGGCGCATTGATGATGTGATCAATGTTTCCGGCCACCGCCTGAGCACGATCGAAGTCGAAAGTGCGCTGGTTAGCCATGCCAACGTGGCCGAAGCAGCCGCCGTCGGACGCGCTGACGAACTGACCGGCCAAGCCATCTCCGTCTTTGTCACCNTGAAAGGGGATGTCGNGCCCAACGATGAACTGCGGGGCGCACTCAAAGCCCATGTGCGCAAAGAAATCGGCGCTCACTGCACCCCAGCCGAGGTGCGGTTCACTGCCGTGCTCCCCAAAACACGCAGCGGNAAAATNATGCGGCGGCTGTTACGTGACATCGCCGAGGGCAAAGCGCAAGTGGGTGACACCACGACCCTGGAAGATTACAGCGCGCTCGTTGCCTTGCGAGACGACGAAGACTAACCTGAATGACCACCTGCTTCGCACCCGTGCAGCGGAACGGTCCTCGGAACGGTCCTCGGCGCGGGCCACATGCGAATGCTGTGGCATCGCTGCCGGCCTCCCCCTGCGCAGCGATCTCCATGTCGGTCACACCTCCCCGTGGGCAGCCACCGGCGGCCCCACCAGTCCACTTAACGAGAACCTGATCATGCCCCGTACTGCTCTCTCTGTTTTGCTCTGCCTGGCGTTCGCGGCAACCCTCCAGGCGGAGGGCACCCAACGCACGCTGTTCGACGGAAAAACCCTCCAAGGCTGGGAAGGCAAAGCGGGGATGTTCCGCGTGGAAGACGGGGCCATTGTCGCTGGCACCTTGAAGGCCCGGATCCCCAACAACGAGTTTCTCTGTACCAAACAGCAGTTCGAGAATTTTGAACTGCGGCTCAAAGCCAAATTGATCGGACAAGGAAATAACGCTGGGATCCAGTTTCGCAGCCAGCGCATTCCGAACCACCACGAAGTCAAAGGCTATCAGTGTGACATGGGCGCCGCCGGCAAACTCAACAACATCTGGGGCTCCCTTTATGACGAATCTCGCCGCGGCAAATTTCTGGCTACGGGAGATACGGACAAGGTGAATTCCGTCTTCCGCAAAGACGACTGGAATGAATTTCGCATCCGTTGCCAAGGTCCACGCATCCAAATCTGGCTCAACGGCCTGAAGACCGTCGACTATGTCGAAGCGGATGACGATGTGACGCGCACCGGCATCATCGGGTTACAAATCCACGGCGGCGCACCAGCTGAAGCGTGGTACAAAGACATCGTGATCGAAGAACTCAAAGGACAGTGAGCGACACGGTTGAGCAAGATTCAATTCGTCTACTTCGATCTGGGTAACGTGCTGCTGGAATTCTGCCACGACGCCGCCGCGCGCCAAATGGCAGAAGTCGCCGGAGTTCCTGTCGACGTTGCTCGGCGGGTTGTCTTCGCCGACGGCCTCGAAGACCGTTATGAGCGTGGCGAACTCTCCAACGCTGCTTTTTACGATGCCTTCTGCGCCGCCACGGACACGCGACCGGATCCCGCGGCGTTGCTGCTGGCAGCCAGCGATATCTTCCGTTTAAAGGTCGAGATGCTGCCCATCGTGAACGGGTTGCACGCGGCAGGCACACCACTCGGTATCCTCTCCAATACCTGCCCGGCCCATTGGGAATTCGTCACGCAGGGACGATTCCGAATCCTCAACGCCTGCTTCCGTGAGTTCATCTTGAGNTACGAAGTGCGATCGATGAAACCCGATCGCGAGATCTACGACGCAGCGATCCAANCCGCCGGCGTGGCCCCCGACGAGATCTTTTTCATGGATGACCGCATCGAAAATGTACAGGCAGCAAACGCAGCCGGCCTGGATGCGGTGCACTTCACCGACGCGCGGACGCTCCAAAAAGCGATTCTCCAACGCCNGATACCCACCAACTGCTAAGCCGCCGCTGGGTGGTGTGGACCCCGATGGTGTGGACCCCGATGGTGTGGACCCCGATGGTGTGGACCCCGATACCAACGTCGACACGGCCGACCCATGACAGCGTGGCACGCTGGTGAGCTGATGCGGTGCAGCCTAGGTTGCGTCCCAGACCGGCACAGCTCACGTCCGCGGAATTTTCCCGTGCCTCGAGACGCGTGTTGCGCGTTCGCCCACGATGTTAGTCCTGATCGTCCTCGACCTTGGCCTTCAGCTTCTCTTTGAAGTACTTGTCGAGCTTCTGCATTTTGGGACGAATCGTCAGGTAGCAGTAGGGTTGGCGTTTGTTGAGTCGATAATAATCCTGGTGATCGACTTCGGCGATATAAAACACTTTGTAGGGGCTGATCTCGGTGACAATCGGTCGGCCAAATTCTTTGGCGTCATTCAGCTTCTTTTTGATGCTCGCCGCCTGCTCCCGCTGGTCCTCGTCGTGATAGAAAATCACCGAGCGGTACTGCGTACCAAAATCATTCCCTTGCCGATTCAAGGTGGTCGGATCGTGCGTGCTCCAGAAAACCTTGAGCAGTTCGCTGAAACTGATCACTTCCGGGTTGTATTTCACTTGGACGACCTCAGCGTGTCCAGTCGTCCCTAAACAGACCTGCTTGTAGGTCGGATTTTTGACAGTACCGCCGCAGTACCCCGATTTGACCGATGTGACACCTTTCAGGCGTTCAAACACAGCCTCGGTACACCAGAAACAACCTGAACCGAACGTCGCGATGGCAGACTTTGCTGGCGAGTCCGACTGGCCTTTCGCCTCGCCCTCATTTCCCTTGGCTTCCTCCTCATCTGCTTCCACCGGTGCACTGACGGGACGTACATCCGGAAGGGAATTGCCCGCGTTCTCAGGCTCTTTCACCTGGGACAAAGCCAGATACAGAACCCCTAGAAATGACAGGATCACGACCGATACGCCGGTGATGAGTGAAAGAGATCGCATAACGTCACCATATTCGAAAATGTGTTAAATGCCATCGCCAGCGGATGCTGGGGAACCAGCACACTGACCATCGTGCTTTGGCCAACCCAAAGATACCGCTCTGAGCTATCTTATTCTACCCAATTCCGACTCGGCAAGAATGGTTTTCACCGGCGTTCGTGTGGCAAAATTTGCCCCGCACCCCGCCGACATCCGGTACCCGTCTCGTGTTGGGGTGGTCAGCAAGCCACTGGGGGGAACATAAAACTGGGGCAGATAACGCGACGAGCCGCCTGTTGCTAACCTGATCAAGAAATGCGAAAGCACCCTCGACAGCGATCGCTGACAAGCGTGCTTGCATTCGCATTTTAGCAATGGGTGCTGGCAGGCAATTACTGACCGCCAGGAGCGGCGCCCAGATTGCGGAGCTCTTGCTCAGCGGCATATTCTTCCATCGCAGCCGCTTCTTCTGCCAGTTTGAATTCTGGTCCCGGTGCAAAATACTGCACATCGTCATTAAGGTAGTACGGGCTCGGTAAGGTCTGCCCGCCAATGTGCACTTGGCATCCGGTGAACCCAAGGGCGGCTACCAGACCACAACAGCACAGCGCGGCCTTGAGCCAATTTCGCAGTTTGCTGTCACTCTTCATCGAACTTCTCCATCCAAGCGGATCAACTGTTTTCAGGTCTGACTTGTGCATCCGTCACTGTTGTTCAAATCGTCACAACCGTTATCGGCGTCAAGGTCGGGCAACTTTGACCAAATCCTTTCGAAATCGAATGAATCGTTGCTACACCGCTATCACAGCAATGAATTACTCGCCTCTGCCGGGGTAATTGGGTAAGATGCAATCTAAGAGGCGGTGCCGGCAGCGAATATGCGGCGACCAGCAATGGCAAGGCAAATCTTACGGTTTGCGTCTGGTCGCGAAGATGGAACGGAGAAAGATCATGTCAACGACGATGATGCTGGCGACCCATGCACGCGTTCCGTCCCACGGGCTAGCTGCTGGTTCCAGCCGGGCTTCTGCGCGGTTGATGATGCTCCGCTGCATCCGCTGGGCCGTCTTGTTCCTGGCCGGCCTCACCCTGGCTCCCACGGACATTTTCGCTCAGCGCGACATGTCCTATCCCAAGCGGGATTACTACTTTGGTGCCCCAGCTTACGCCGAAGGCGACTTTGCCACCGCGGCGCGCATTTACCGACAATCTGCGAGTGGCGGACTGCGCAGTGTCGAAGGACGCTGGGTCGACTCGATCTGCTATCACGCCATGCTGGGAGAATGCCTTTACCAAATGGGCAAACCAGCAGATGCGCTGGAACAGTTCAATGCGGCCGTCAAACTGTACATCCAACATAATGGCTGGCTGTTGCGCGTGCAGTTTCCGGTGGAGTTAGGTCCTACGCAGCGCGTCTTGGGCAAGCCACCCACCTGGGGCCGCAGCACGCGTCGCACCCAAGTCGCTCATATCCCTGACAAATTCCAAGCGCAGTTGGGGAACATTGACAATCGGCAAGCGGCGCAGCAGGGNGGCGTCGTCCAACCGGCTCGCCTGATTCTCGTGGCAGTTCCCGAAGTGATGCGTTGTCTGGCCGTCGCCATGCGTCGCCGTGCCGAAATCATGGGCCCCATCTGTGAACATGACCGACTGACCGACCAACTGCTGGAAACCATTGCCACCCGCCANGCCCCTCAAGGGCATTGGGTACAAAGCTGGATCGACTGCCTGATGGGACTGGCCTATCTCGGNGATAATAAACCGGTCCAAGCCGCATCGGAGCTGCAAAAGTCATTACAGCTCGGCGGCAAATACGATCACCCACTGACCCCCACCGCGCTGTTGGAACTGGGCAAAATCGCCTTCCAACAAGGTAACCTTCCGCAAGCCGGCACGCTCTTTCTGGAAGCCAGCTATTCCGCAGCGTACCTGCAACAGTACGACATTCTGGCAGAGGCCCTGCGGATGGGACATGTCGCCCATGAGGTCAAAGGGGAACAGGGAATCTACCCACCGTTGCTCGCCGCAGCCGCCTGGTCCAAACGCGAATCACGCTACGTCAACGCCGTGGTCACCACATGTGCCGCGGAAGCACTCGCCGCCCGCAACGACACACGCCGCGCAAACGCATTACTCGGCGATGCCACGGCAGCCCTGGCACGTCAGGAAATGAAGCAAGGACGGGTGGGCGCGGATTTCTTGTTCGCGAAGGTCGCCGTCGACTTTCGCCAGGGCAAAATTGCAGAGGGAAACCAAACGCTCCAAAGTCTGCTGAAATTTCAACAAGCTAGTTCCCTGTGGCTGTATCAGATCAATCTGGCTGACGCACTTTATCGCGGTGGAGGGGTCACGCCCCGCGTGGCGGCATTGCTGTACGAACAGTTGCTACGCGAACCGACGGCCAAAGACTGGGCAACGCAGCCGTTGGAGACCATTTCGCTGATCAAAACACCNCACCCATTACCCTTGGAGCATTGGTTCGAGGTGATGGTCGAGCGCAAAGAACACGATCGGGTCATCGACATTACCGATCGCATCCGCCGCCACCGCTTCCATAGCTCGCTACCCATGGGCGGCAGGTTACTCGCACTCCGTTGGGTGCTGGACGCGCCCGTCGAAGCCATCTCACGATCAGCCGCCTTGCAACGCCAGGATTTGCTGGCCAAGTTTCCCGCGTACGGCAACGTGGCGCAACAAGCCAACGCCAGCCTCAACGCGCTCAACCAAATGCCGTTGGCACCTGCGGATCAAGATGGAATTGATCAACAAACCTCCCTGTTCAAGGATTTAGGCGAAGCCAGTACCGCTCAGGAATTACTGATCCGTCAACTGTCCGTTGCGCGGGTACCAAGTGAATTTGCCTTTCCTCCGTTAGCCGACATTCGCGCACTGCAAGGAAACCTGCCAGCCGGCACACATATCCTGTCATTCCTCTCCACCAGCCGTGGTATGTACGGGTTCCTGATCAGTCAAGAAACCTATGGTGGCTGGCGTCTCGAATCACCGGCGAAACTCCGCCGTCAGGTCTCCAATCTGCTGCGTGCGATGGGGAATTACGGCGACGTGAGTCAACTGAGCGGCAAGGAATTGCAAGATACGGAATGGCGTCAAGCAGCAGCCGAACTCTTTCAGTCCCTGATCCCCGCAGAGCAACAAGCCAAGCTGAGCGAAACACGCGAACTGGTGATCGTGCCGGACAGCTTCCTGTGGTACGTCCCCTTCGAGGCGCTCCAGCAGCAGCAAGGTGGCACCTCCAAATCACTGCTCTCACAATTCACCATCCGTTATGGCCCAACGGTGTCGTTGACACTTCCGGATCAACGAGGCTTTAAACCACGCTCCCGCACGGCCGTCGTGGTGGACAAACTTTTCCCACGCGATGACATCGAGGTTGCCACCGAAGCGTTNGAGCAGTTGTCCGATGTCCTCCCCGATTGCGAACGCATTCCCGACCCACTCCAAGTCCCCTCCGCGCTGTTTGCCGCCGCTGCCGATCGGCTGATCACCTATGCTGATATCCCCAGCTCTCGCACCGGTCCGTATGACTGGTCACCGATCACCATTGATCGCAACAAGGGGGGCAGCCAACTGGACAATTGGATGTCACTCCCCTTTGCCGCGCCAAANCAAGTCATTTTACCCGGTTACCATACGGCAGCTGAAAGCAGCTTGAAGAGTAACGCCAACGGCGAGGAAGTCTTTCTGTCCGTGTGTGGACTGATGGCAACCGGAGCGCGCACCGTGCTGCTCAGTCGCTGGCGNCCGGGCGGCCAAACCAGCTTCGAGTTGGTGCGCGAGTTCGCACAGGAACTCCCTCATCGNANNGCCAGCCAAGCGTGGCGTCGCAGTGTCGAATTGACCACGCCGACCGAACTTCAGCCGGATCTCGAACCNCGCATCAGCGGTATCGCCAATGGAATCGAAGTGACCGCCGAACACCCGTTCTTCTGGTCCGGCTACATGCTGATCGATACCGGCGCGTCACCTGCCAAAGACTAAGCCGGCTGCCGATGACGCACACCGGCCGTACCGCACTGCGCCAACGGATTCACTGCGCCAACGGATTCACTGCGCCGTGCGGCAGGCTCCCTGCCAGCCAAGACCGCTTAGCGTTTCGGCGCCGCCTGCTTACGGGAAAGTTCGCGGATCCGGTCGTACTCCGGGTTCACACACTTGTCACCCCAACGTTTCAGCGTGCACTGCAACCCGATGTCGGATTCCGGCTGCTGCCCTTGATCTCCCGTCTCCTCGATCCACTTTGCCAGCATTTGCCGATGGCGAGCGAGATCTTGCGCATACTTGGGGTCCTCTGCAAGATTCCGGATTTCGTGTGGATCCGCATTCAAGTCGTACAGTTCCTCCGCCGCTCGCTGATCGCTAAAGAAGATCTTTTGCGTGGCATTCATTTCGCCGGCAGCCATCATGGCGCGAAAACGCTTGGAGACATCCCACCCGTCTTTGTACGTAGGCTGCATATAAGGTCGGTCGGTGAGATAATTCCGCAGATACTTGAACCGCGGTGTCACCACAGCCCGAATTTTCTCGATGGTATAATCACATCGATCCCGAGCGGCGACGACAAATTCGCGCGGCTGGTAACCGGGAGCCAGGAAGTTCCGCCCCTCCATCTGCTTGGGCACCGGGATCCCCGCGGCAGCCAGCGAAGCGGCCGAGACATCGATGCCACTCACCAGATCATCGCGCACGCTGCCCGCTTTCACTCCCGGTCCAACCACAATCAGCGGCATCTGAATGCCCCCCTCGTAAAGAAACTGCTTGTGCCGATGTAATTTCATACCGTGGTCGCTGAACAGGAAGATCCAGGTATTGTCGTACAGGCCATCGCGTTTCAAGGCGGCAATGATTTGCCCAACTTGCGCATCGGTTTTCAATAAGCAGTCGTAGTGGTGCGCGATCTCCTCACGGACTTCAGGCACGTCCGGATAATAGGGTGGTACCTGCACTGCACTGCGTTTGATCTTGGCTGGCGCGCGGCGGCCTAACTTGCCACCTCCCAATTGCACCTGGCCAAAGAACGGCTGTCCGTCGGCACGACCTTTCCAACAATCTCCCGCCACCAAAGCGGCTGGTCCCCAACCGCGTTTCTTCGGCACAAAGTGATAGAACTCGTCCAGCGAGAACTCGAAGTTGTAATCATCCTTACCGCCTTCGTTGAACGTCCAGTATCCTGCCTGACGAAATCGGATCGGCAACGGCACGACATGTTTTGGCAAGTCATTCCGGTCGTACTCGCCCATCGCTTTACCTCGAAACGTGGCCCGGCAACTACGGTGGTGATGCGCGCCAATCGACGTCTGCATCATGCCTGTCACAATTGCTGAGCGGGTCGCCGAACAGACACCGGCCGGTGTGTAAAAGCGAGTGAACTTGGCGCCGCTGGCCGCCAACTCGTCGATATGCGGCGTTTCAATCAGTGTGTCGCCGTAACAGCTAAACCACCCGCTGACGTCTTCCAGATAAATCCACAGCACATTCGGCCGCTCGGCACCACGCGCCGAGGAACCAAAACAACAGGCGACCAGCAGAAGCGTCCATAGACAACGAATAACCATTACGTACCTCGTAGTTTTGCCTGAAACCATCAGACTCCAAGTAGATTCTCAAGTGAAATGTCAGCGAGCCCTGCTGTTGGAACGCACCCATGCCGTCTCGCTGCGGCGGACCGGTGCCCGCGAAGTGCCCCTCGCAGGAAACCTCCCAACCGAAGTGCGATAGTTACTCTCGGACTTACCAACTCTCGCTGAGCACCACCCGCTCATTCGCCAGCGAGTTTCATGACCGACACTAGCCCTCTTTTGCTTGCTCCGTTTTATCGCCGGCCTTCCAGATGCGATAGCGAACCGCACCGCCTTGGGGCACATACACCACCAAGGGAATGCGGCTGTTATAACCAATCGTCGTGGAGGGCATGGTCACAAATTTTTTGACTGGTTTGGTTCCGGGACGGACACCGATACGGGTCGACATGGCCGGACCAAATTTAGCGACCTCGTAGTAAGTGAACCCCCAACCTTTCAATGGCTTGGCTTCGATCTTGCCACCTAAGCGAACCATATTCACGCCGTCGGTCTCCATCTCTTTACCAACGTAGATTTCGACTTTGAAGTCTTGATCTTCGCCGCGCTCTTTGTGCGGCAGCAGAATGACAAATCGCGTCATTCCTTCGCCGGCCGGCGGAAACGCTTTTAAATAACGATCTTCCGCAGCACCAAGAGAATTCAACGTCATGGCGAGTATTCCCGCGATTACGATCCGATTCCAATGCATTGAACCCAACTCCGATATGAAACGATTGCGATGGATGTCTTCCGTTGGCCGCTCAGCCAAAACCCCGGACCGAGCTGCGTTTCCCTGAGCCTATCCTAGTCTGCAACGTGCCCGTTCGGAACGACCCCGTGTTGTTTTCTGCTGAGACTTACTCGGTTCCTGAGGTGAATCGCATCCCGCACCACTGCGGTCCGCCCGAGCAGGCGCGACCTGCGACCGTCATCACGGACCACCACCCCACGCCATGCGCACCGCCACGAGCCGATTAACCGTCGATCGCTTCGAAGGTCTGGTTCCCGATGCGGTATTTCTGCCAATCTCGATAATCGAAATGCCACCATTCGAATTCGTACACCGAGAACCCCGCCGACTCCATCGTTTGGCGCAGCAACTGGCGGTACCAACGTTGCCGCGCGGTGCCCCCCGGATACAGTGGATAGGACCGTGCCGAAAACTCATCGTAACCGGCCACCATCTCGATCGGCTTGCCCGTCTTCAGGTCATACAAAGTCAAATCCACCGCACAGCCGCGGTTGTGACGCGAGCCGTTCGCGGGGTTGGCAACGAAATCTTTCAAGTCACCAGGCGTGGCATCCCAAAACATTTTCGTGACGTGCCATGGGCGGTAGGCATCATGAATCAACAACCCCAGACCCTGCTGTTTCAACTGCTGATGGGCCGCCACCACCGCTTCTGCGGCAGGCCGCTGCATAAAAGCACGTGGCTGTTTGTAGAAAATCGCACCCGTGAAATTATTCGTGGTCCCGTAGCGTATATCGAGTTGAATGGTGTCTGCGAGCTTGGCCAAGTCGACCAGCTCACTTGCGCGGAATTCACCTTGCTCTACCGGCGGTGACGCCGCTTTGGCAACGGCGCGCAGCTTGTCGATCGGCTGCACCGGCGTGATCTGAAACGTCTTGCCATCGCGCGTACCGACCTGCCGTCGTGGAAACGTGACTTCGGCCGCCACGACCTCGGTGACGCGTCCGTTGGGATCACGCGCGAACTCAAGCTGCTCGCCGTGATACAGCCCATAGGTGGGAAACGCAAAGGTGTTCTCATCAATTTGCCGCAGCGGATAGTAAAAGAACCACTCAATCAACGCAAACAACTGCCCCTGATCTTCCAGAATATACAGCGTGTTATGGTCCCACCCATATTCACCGATCAGCTCACGAAACGAGGCTGGAGACGCGGACGGTGGATCGGGCGGAACGGGACGGTGCACCCCAGGCCCGACACGCAAACTCCCGTCGTCGCGCAACTCCACGGGTGTCCCGAAACCAAAAGCATCATCGGTCACGATACTACCGTCATCGACTGCCGCTCCCAATTCGTAACGAAACGTTCCTTGGCGCAAATAAACGCGCCCCTGAAACTCGGTGACCTCTACCGGTGCCCGACCGGGCGCCGCCTGATATCGTCCCACCAGTTTTCGAGCCCGTTCTTGAGGGACCCGCGTGGTCATGCGGTACGTTGGCAGGGGTTGCTTGTCTTGCGTCGCGATCATCAGTCGCAACGCAAAATCTGCCAGACGCCGTACAACTGCGTTCGCACCGTCCAGGGACGTTGCGGCAACGACTCCAAGCTTCCGTTCGGGCAGCGCTTCCAACTGGGTCGAGAACCCATAAACCGCCCCACCATGACCAACCTTCTGATAACCGTCCAGTTCCTGAATGTGAAACCCGATCCCAAAGCCTTGTGGTTTGCCACCTTGGTCTAGCACCGGCGTCGTCATCAACTTCCATGACTCGGCACTCAAGATTTGCCCCTCGCCAGGTTCGCCTTGACGAAACAAGCAGGACAGAAACTGGGACAAGTCGTTAACACTGGAATACAGATTTCCCGCCGGTCCGGTGCCAAGCAAAAAATTGGGGGCAACAAACCGCCGACCGTCATAGGTGCGCATCCACCCTGCCGCCAGATGCGGTGCCACGGCGGGCGTCACAATAAAGCTGCTACGTTCCATCGCCAGCGGTTTCAGAATGGTTGCCTGCACACGTTCGGGGTGAGACACCTCCAGCTGCTTTTCCAACACCGCGCCAACCACAGCCAAGGCGGCATTGGAATACTTGGTTTTGGTCTCGGGTCGATAGACCAACGACGTCTGGTTCAGGCTGTCAACCGTTGCTGCCAGCGTCGGCTCTGTATCATCAAAGTAATTCCCCACAGGTGATTCACGGACCAAACCAGATTGATGGGACATCAACTGCCGCAACGTCACCGGCACCCCGTACGGATTCCGAGGCTGAAACTTCGGCAAGTATTCCGCAACCGGAACGTCCAGATCTAACTTGCCTTGCTCGACCAACTGCAACACGGCGATATCCGTGAACAGTTTGGAAACCGACCCGACACGGTAAATCGTCTCGGCGGTTGCCGGAATCTTCTGGTCCGCGTCTTGATGGCCAAAACCACTGGACCAGACAATTCGATCTTGATCCACCACCGAGATGGAAAACGCCGGCAAACCTTTGGATTCCACTTCATATTCGATAGCGCTCCGCAATCGATCCAGCGCCACGGTGTAATCCGTTTCCGCCTGCAACACTCCGCTCATCACGAAACCACAGCCGACCGCCAGAAGCACCTTTACGCAGTTCATCTCTGTTCCTCTCCTCTGCTGTACCGCAATCCTACACTCGGCATTTTAGCGAGCCAACGCACCATCGCACCGGCAGTCACAGGCAATGCGTTTCCATAATTTACGGCAAGTATCACAACAATTCGCAAGAACGAACGAATGCCAATAGCATATCCGGTCCTCTCGGCCGGTGGCGACCAGGAATCCTCCTGACACTTGGACGCTCACACTTTCGCACTAGCCGCATTGCAAGCCGCTCTTGAGACGTTCACAATGTGGTCAAAAGATTGACGGGTTCAAGATCCCCGTTCGATACCCCCATGAGGCAACCCATGACGAACGACGAAGAAAAAAAACCCGATGACTCCACCGAGGAGCCGCAAGCCCCGAAGAAGCCGAAAGAGGAAGCGACGGAGAAGATCTTTATCGTCCCCTATCCCAAAGTCGTCTTCTTGTACCCCACCACCCTGGCTTGCCTGGTGACCGCCCTCTGGCTGACCATCATCGGCCCAGGGGTGCTTGAACCACCCCAGCCGATCGCCGTGATCTTGAGCACCATTTTCCTGGTCATCCTGGCCTTGAACATGGTCGTCTTGAGTGTCGATTTCCCACGGGCCAGCAGCCTGACCTTGTTCTTTGTCACCTCGACGGTGGTGCTCGGACTCGCCGTGCTGATCATCTTGCGTCCCAATGTCATCCCCTATTTCCGCGATTACATCACGCAAATCCAACCGGCGGCCAACGCCACCTTCTTTTGGATCATTTTCGCCATGCTGTTCGCCATCTTATGCTCCGTGAAGGTGCTGGTGCAGTTTGATTACTGGGAAGTGCGCCGCAATGAGATCTTGCATCACCATGGCATGTTGAGTGATCTGCGGCGTTATCCGACTGCGGGCCTGCAAGTCGAAAAGGAAATCAACGACGTGTTCGAATATTGTCTGCTGCGTTCCGGCAGGTTGACCATTCGCGCACCCGGAGAGGCACGCGCCTTCGTGCTCGACAATGTGCCCTTCATCAACCACAAAGAAGAACGACTGACGCGGTTATTGAGTTCCGTCAAAGTCAAACTGCAAGACACGCATTAATCGGACCGCGGCACCACCTGAGTTGCCCGCGTTGCATTGTCCGCACCGCAGAAACGCAGGCCTCAAAATCCTGCATTTGAGCACACCCGCGAACCACCATCTGATGTTCGGAGTCCAGACATGTCCCGCTGTTCCCTTGTTATCTTGCTGATCCTGTTCACTTCACTCGCCGTGGCCGATGATCCCAGCGGGAAGCCACGCTTAAAGGTCGAAGGACGGGTGGCATTCACGGAAGGTCCGGCATGGCATCCCAACGGGAATGTTTACTTTTCCGACATTGAAAACAATCGCATCATGCGTCGTGATCCCAGCGGTGCAATTCATATCTTCCGCACCCCCTCAGGTCGGGCAAACGGGCTGATGTTTGACCGCGCCGGTCGCCTGCACGCTTGTGAAGGCAATCGCGAGGGTGGTAATCGTCGTGTGACCCGCACCAACCTGGACGGCAGTCGGACCGTGCTGACCGATCGCTATCAAGGCAAACGTTACAACGCTCCGAATGACCTGACGATCGATCGCCACGGCAGAATCTTTTTCACTGACCCACGTTACGGAGATCGCAGTGACATGGAGATTTTCGACGAGCAGGGCAAAGCGGTCGAAGGGGTCTATCGCCTCGATCCGGATGGCACGGTAACTCGCGTGATCACGCATGAAGTCGACCGCCCCAACGGGATTGCCATCGACGACGAATATCTCTTCGTAGCGGACAACATGAACAGCGACTTGAACGACGGCGTCGGTGGCAATCGCAAACTCTGGCGTTTCAATTTGACCGCCAGCGGCGAAGTCGATCTCAAAAGTCGCAAGCTCTTGTTTGACTGGGGTACGGACCGCGGACCCGACGGGATGACGATGGACGCCAAAGGCAACCT
Organism: Blastopirellula sp.; assembly: GCA_002701545.1. Taxonomy (GTDB): domain Bacteria; phylum Planctomycetota; class Planctomycetia; order Pirellulales; family Pirellulaceae. Next base: position 68,973 of record NZVR01000052.1, read on the forward strand.
GTATGTCACTGCCGGATTCAACTTTGCCAACCCTCCAGCAGAAACCAACAAGAAGCACAAATCGGGGGTCTACATCATCACTCGCGACGGCAAGCAAGTGGGATTCATCCCCGTGCCGGCCGACATGATCACCAACTGCACGTTCGGTGGCGAAGACTACAAAACGCTGTTCATTACCGCCGGCCACAAGCTGTGGAGTATTCCCGTCACGACTCCCGGCCTGCCACCGGCAAAATGAGTTTCGTTTGTGTTGACCCGCCAACGCATCTTTGTCTACGAGTTCATCACGGGCGGCGGCCTGCTTCAGGAACCCACCGCCCCGCAAGGCTCACTGCGAGCAGAAGGCGCGGCCATGCTGGCCGCCGTGACTCACGACCTGGGGCAACTGCCCCACGTTGAGGTCGTCACTCGCCTCGATCATCGTCTGGCGAGAGACCTCCTCCTGGATTGCCAAATCGAACTGGCCACCTCGCCCACCACGGAACACGAGGAATTCTGCGCGACGGCCGCAAGTGCCGATTGGACACTGGTCATTGCTCCGGAGTTCGATTCCATCTTGCACGACCGTGCTTCCGCAGTGCTCGCCGCAGGTGGCAAACTGCTGGGTGCCCAGCCTGAATACATCCAACGGGCCTCGGATAAGATCGACACCGCCCAAGCGTTACTGGCGGCAGGCATCCCAACTCCCCTCACCCTGCCCCTGAACGGCGATTTAGCACCGCTCGCCAACAATCACCACGGCTACGTGGTCAAACCTCGCGACGGCGCGGGATCCTTACAGGTCTCGATTCACCGCACGCTGGCAACAGCCCGCGAATGCAATCCGCCACAACGTTACTGCATCCAACCCTGGGTACCAGGCGTGCCTTGCAGTGTGCTGCTGTTATGCAGCCCCACAGCGCTGGTCAGTCTTAAAGCCACCGAACAGCACTTGGCGTCGGACGGCACGCTGGCGTACCTGGGCGGTACCTTGCCGCTTGCTGTGGAACGCGACCACCGGGCCCGCCAGTTGGCCGAGAACGCCGCGCGCGCGTTGGGGCAGCCGGGCGGGTTCATCGGCGTGGACCTGCTGCTCTCAGCAGATGGCAAGCAAGATATGGTGATCGAAGTCAATCCCCGTTTGACCACTTCTTACGTGGGGCTGCGTTGTCTCACCGAAGACAACCTGGCCCAGCAACTGCTGGCAGTCATGAACGGAGAAGCAGCAACCGTTGCCTGGCTCGATCACCAGCTCCGTTTTGATGCCTGTGGTCACACGACGCAAGCCTGTCGTCACGCGCCGTAGCGGCGTGCAGCCCCAACCGACGCTTGTCCTGCCTCAGCCGCTTTTAACCACTGGCCGGTGTTTGCCGTTACGAGGCCAACGGAGCTTGCATTTCTCTCAAATGCGGGCGGTCGAGAATGGTGAAGGCCTGCGCGAGTGTTTGCCAGCGTTCTCCGCGCTGACGAATATGCCCATCCCACAACGGCCCCAACTGCCCACCGGCCAACTGCAGATAGGGCACGCGGGCTGGATCAAACCCCATCAGGCGGCATGCCGTGGCATCCACCGCTGTCGGATTCGTCCCGATTAACAACAGTCCCATCTGCTTGGCACTTCCCATGATCGGCCCGTCGCCTTCCATACACTCAATCGCGTCGACCATGGTGATGGTCTTGGGCAAGGAAGCATTGATATCAAACACCGTCTGCGGGATACCGTGAAAATGCAGCACATTCTTGGGCCAACCATAATGGATTCCCGGAATCACGCCGTACATGTTCTTGAGGGCGCACGTGACTCCCATCCAATGGTGGGTTTTCATTTTCGGCAACGAAACAATCAAGTCGGCCTCGACGACCGATTGGGGGAAATAGAAGCCTTCCAGGCGACTGGCACGCCCCTGGTTGGCGACCCATTTTGCGCGTTGGTAATTTAAATCCGCAAATGCCAGTTCGGCATCGTCCAGCGCCTCCTGCACCCCCGATTCCAACAGGGCCATTTCGGTATCACGCACATGCCCGGGACCTTCGCCGATGGAAACGGTCGCACCGTATCCCCGAAACACTTCGGCCGCAGCAACAATGACCGCTGGATGCGTGGTCATCTGCGGGCAATCGCGATTCGGTTCCACCAGATTTGGCTTTAACAGAACCCGTTTTCCTTTGAGCTGATGGGTCTCCAGTCCACTGGCACGGAGCCCCGCACGCATGGTCGCAGCCAGATCGCCGTCGTATTTCTGGTGACGCGCGATAAATACGTCGGCACGCTGTTTGAGCAGATCGTGAACCAGCGGTGCGCCGATCAAGCCGGCCGCTGCCAGACCACCACCCAGTAGCCATGCCCGTCGATTGAATTCGACCGTGGAGGCTGACACATGGTGTGGAAACTGCGAAGTGTGGGGGGATGCGTGCATAGCGATGAAACTCAGTGTGGTAGCGAGAAATACAGGCGCGACCCGCTGGCCAAATCAAGCATGCCGGGTTGTCAGACGGAAACCTCGGCCACGAACGCTTCCGTTCCGCCCCGAGTGTGTGTGACTAACGGTGACTTTGCTTCCCAGGCAGCCAGACGAAGCAGTGCCAGTTTGTAGGGCGAAGCGCCGCCCCCCAATTCACAACGCGTCCGGACGGCAATCTCGTTGGCCAGACTTGCCGGCAAACGACCGTGCGCCGCCAACGCATGCCACGCCCAACAGAGCGATGTGGTCCCCGTTCCGCGATGCAGCGATCGCAATAAATAACGAATGGCCGATTCATTACGCTGCTGCGAATCCTCTTCATCCACCAGAGCCAGCAGAGCCAAGCCCGTCGGTTGAACATGATTGGCCTGCGTCTGCCCTAAAACCAATGTATTCCCACAATTCCAAGCCCCTCCTTGAATCTGGCGGTCGCGCAAAAGTCGTACCGCTTCGCGGACGCGCGGATGCGCATGCTGACCAGCCGCTTTCAAGGCCAACACGGCGAGCGCGGTTGGCTCGACCCAACTGTGGGTGCCATCGACCCAAGGCCATCCGACAAGTTGCGTATCGTGACCGATATCCGGCGTGGGATCGATTCGACGACCCTCGATCGACAACAACGCATCCACCCCTCGGCGAATGTTATCTCGGTAGCGTTGAGGCCATACGTCCTGGATCACGCTCCAAGCCAATACGGCTAAGGAAGTGGGCCAGCGCGGCGCCGCATATTGCTCGCCTGCGGTGACAAAACCGCTGTCTTGCTGAACAACGGCCAACCGATCCGCAATGGCCTCCGTTGCCTGGCGTTCTCCGTGGGCATGGAATGCCAAACACCAATACGCCAGCGGTTCCGTCGTCGGCGACGGTAACCAGCCTGTTTCCTGAGTGGCGTTCGCCAAAGTTGACTGGGCGTTCGTCGCGTATGACCAGTCAGCCCAGGAATGGATGGGAATGGAACCAGCTTCCACACCGAGACAACGGTGCAAAGCCTGCTGAATGTGCAGTGGAGTAGAACGTGTCACGCGTGAAATCTCGCCTCTGGTGACACACGGTGGCGATCCCGTCGCGCATATGTGCCAAGTCGTGCAAACCATCCTTGGCGAGCTTGCGGAATGAGAAAGGAAGGCGAAAGGCAAGTCCAAGATGCTTCAATCACACCGTCTGCCGGTCACACTTCCTCACTCAATTTCGGCGTCTAGGTGCTGGAACCTGAAAGTTTTAGCTAAACGACTTGTTTTTTCCAAAACGAAGAATTTGACACCCCAATCGTGTGACATAGGTTTCATTTGAAGGCAGTCACGAGAGTGGCTGTCGCCGAAAGCCACGAAACTTTCGAGCTTCAGGTTTTCGGTCTCGCATCCTCGAGAAAGGCAAAGCGTTCGAAAGAACGTGACGCAAAGCCCAGGACCGTCCTACCGCAAGGTAAACGGTAGCCAGGCTGCCGCAGGGTACTGCTGATGTGGCGAAATTTCGCTGCGTCACTCCACCTTGATTACTTGATCGAGCGCGAGGCGTTCGTTGTTTTTATTTACCGTACCGATTCCAGCCCCCGAATGCTGGCGGTAACAACGTTTATTTTCGTCTGGCCCACACGGGGCCCCAAGGTTGGAGAATTTTGATGAAAAACATTGTCAAGAAGGTTAAGCACTTCCTCGTCTCTGAAGATGGTCCGACAGCAGTTGAATACGCTGTGATGCTCGCTCTGATCATCATCGTTTGCCTGGCTGCCATCACCGCCATCGGGCAAAACGCTGACAAAACGTTCCAGAATGTTGCGAACCAAATTGGCTCAACCGGTGGTACGTCCAGCTAGGTTGTGTCGGCTGGTGTCGCATCTGCTCGCCGCACCAGCTATCGCAGATACGGACCCCTCAGTGACCCTTCCGGTTGCTGAGGGGTTTTTTACGGAATAAAGGGAACAAGGCAGGCGCAACGATCAGGCTGCGCTTCCTTCCTGGGAAATTTATCCCCAGCGCGTTGAGAGTTACATGCTAGGTTTTCAGGGCAGAGACGGATCATGCCTCTGCCACTCGATTTTGTCCCAATACCAGTTTGACCAAAGTAATCTGTGCCGTACCCCTCAAACGTCGCGGCCCAGAGGAACGAGATGTTACTATGGAAATCATCGCAGATTTTGGCTATGCCGTTCTTGAAAATTGGCCCATCTGGGTCGTCACCATCACCCTGATTGTTGCCGCTGTCATCGATGGCTTTGAACTACGCGTCCCCAACTGGCTGACCTATCCGATGATCGTCACCGGCTGGATTTACAGCGGGATCGCCTTCGGCTGGGAAGGCATCGGTTGGAGCTTGGCTGGCACGATCGCCGGTTTGCTCTGCCTGCTTCCGTTCTACCTGATTGGCGGCATGGGTGCCGGCGATGTCAAATTGATGGCCGGCGTCGGTGCCTGGGTGTACTGCGTGCATACCTTCTGGGGCTTTGCTGTCACCGTCATCGTGGGCATGCTCCTGGCCATCGGCATGGTACTGGTCAGCGGAAAGTGGCAAAAACACTCCACGCAATTCTTCGCCATCTTCTACGAAATCATCTCCATTCGCGATGCTGACAAGCTGTCAGAGATTGCAGCAGCACGCAAACCGACCATGATGCTACTCCCTTACGGAATTCCGATTGCCATCGGCGTGATTGGCTACTTCGCCTGGACGGGAATGCTGGTCTAAGCTGACGCCAGCACCCTGACCTGGCAAACTTTGCGGGTTAGCCAAGCCAGAGAGACTTCGTCGACAATAGCAGTCCGGTCGTACGGGTTCATAAGATTGCGAGCATTGCTCCGATCATTATGAAAAGCAATTCGAATCGAAGGCAGAACGACTGCCCTCCCATGATGGGAAACGTGGTCAACGGTGCGGCTTGGATAAAAGCTTCGCCTTGGTCCGTGGGCAAGAGACTCCGGTTTCTCAGGTTCTAGCACTTAGCACGCGCTGATCATGACAGGTGGGGTAGGCCTGTGGGACGTGCGGTGCAACTTCGATTGATTACGGCGAGCACGTATGCAGTGCCAATACATCTGAAAGTCAGCCATGGCTCGTCAGATAGCACTCGTTCGATGGTCCATTGCTATGAACTCGAATTGCTGAAGGGAAATTGACATGCGCGCTAAATCAATGGTTTTGATCTTCATTGCACTCGTATGTGGCCTCGTCGCATCGATTGGGATCAGCCAGGTGATGGACAGCAACTCCAGCGACGAAGTGCCGGCTGTCGAAACCGAAGAAGTCTATGTCGCCGTTGCTGACATCGACATCGACGAGCAACTCACCTCGGAAAACGTCAAACTGGAAGGTTGGCCAGCTGGCAAAGTGCCCGAAAACGCCGCCCGTAGCTTCGAAGATATCGAAGGTATGTACCCCAATATGCGATTCGTCGAAGGCGAACCGATCCTGCTGACCAAGGTGCGCAACTCCCATCAATCGCCAGTGATCCATATCGAAAAGGGATACCGCGTGATCCCCGTTGAAGTGCGTCGCGATACCATCAGTGACGGCTTGATCAACCCAGGTGATCGTGTGGATATTGTGGGATATTTCCGAGCCAGCCAAGAAATTCCTCAGACCATGACCCGCAAAATCTTGCGGAATGTGCGGCTCTTTGCAGTCAACTCGGAAACCGAGCGAACTGGAATGGATGACCAAGGCAATCAGGCCAACGTGCAAACCGTATCATTGTTGATCCCCGATTCTCAAGTCAACAAACTGTTACTGGCCATGGAACTCGGCACCCTGCGGATGTCACTCCGACGCCCTGACGAAGATGACGCAGAAATCACCACCGATGACGCCACTGTCGATATGCTGTTCCACCAGGATGTCGAAGACGCCGACGCTGAAGACGAAGAGCTCGCGGATAACGACGCTCCAAGCATCCTGGAAACCTGGGATCCCGAAGAGAACCCATCAGACGCAACCGATGAGTCCGACCAGGAGGCGTCCGAACGTCTGGTGGCCGTGACTCAACCGGCCGCGCCAGCATTCACGATGTTCATCACGGGACCGACGGGTGAACGACGTAAATTCGTTTGGAAAGCGGAGGATAGTCCGGTTCAGGAGGTTTTTGACGATGAGTTCAATCATATCGGTGGTAATCCGATGATGTCAGAGAACGAATACAACGTTCCTGAGGAATCCGCGGAAGACTCTCAGAACGCGGATAAGTCTGGGCTCGAATTTGACGAAGAAACTTAAGTAAGCATCGGTCGACTTAGCATCGTTCGCACTCCTGCGGGCGGGAAACGGCCATCACCTCGGCAAGGACGGACACGGATGGCTATGCAAGGCAGCACGACGCGCGCCGCTATAGTGCCTTCATTGACACTGTTGCTGGCAATCTCCCTGGTGCCCTTGGCTCGTGCCCAGCGAAAGGCTCCTCAGGTCACCTTCCAAGTGACCAGTGCCACGTCTCGGATGGAGATGATCGAGCACACCAGTCGTATCTTGACGATGCAGTACAAAGTACCTCGGGTCTTGGTCCAAAACCCCGAGATTGTCACGGCGACTCCCATTTCGCCCACCCAAGTGCAGATCTCTGCGCAGAAACCCGGTGTGACACACCTCAACCTGTGGGACGAAGAAGGTCGGGTCCGAACGGTCGACATTCTGATTTCAGCAGACGGACGTGAACTCGAGCAAGTCTTGGCGGTCGAATTCCCCGATGCCTCGCTCCGCGTACGGCCCCTGAAAAATGCCGTAGTGATTTCTGGCTACGTCCCCAGTGCCCAGATGGTGAGCCGTGTTCAGCGGATGGCAGAAGATTATTATCCGACGGTCATCAACAACATCGAGGTTGGTGGGGTACAAACGGTCCTGCTGCACACCAAGGTGATCGAAGTTTCGCGCACGAAGCTGGAACAATGTGGGGTCGACTGGGCTTACGCGTCTACCGGCTTCAATGGTGTCAGTTCTGTCACTGGCTTGTTAACTTCTGTCGGCGGTACCCTAGCCACGTCTGGCGGCGAAACGTTCGCCTACACCGTGGTCAATGGCACCAGAACACTGAACTCGGCCATTCAATTATTGCAGCAAAAGAATCTCGCCAAAATCCTCGCCGAACCGACCTTAACGACGGTCAGCGGGCGTCCGGCAAGTTTCCAGTCGGGCGGCGAATTCCCGATTCCCGTGCCCCAGCAAAACGGAGTCACCACGCTGGAGTTCCGCGAATTCGGCACCCGCGTGGACTATGTCCCAATCGTCCTGGGCAACGGTTCCATTCGCTTGGAAGTGCGTCCTTCGGTTACCGAAATCGACGCGTCACGTGCTGTGAACCTGGGTGGCACGACGGTTCCCGGATTGAAAACACGTTGGGTCGACACGGCGGTCGAAATGAAAGCTGGTCAAACCTTAGCACTGGCGGGTTTGATTCAAACCCGCACCGAAACGTTCCAACGAGGGATCCCGATCCTGGCAGACATGCCCATACTGGGAATTCCCTTCCGCCGGGTCAGCCAAGAGACCAACGAAGTGGAAATGTTGGTCATGGTGACACCTGAATTCGTCGACGGTCTCGATGCTCATGAAGTTCCTCACTGTCTCCCAGGGGTCAATTCCCTCGCCCCGAATTGCAATGAGTTGATGTGCAAGAGCTATCTGGAAGTTCCCAATTGCCGTTGCCTCGGCTCTGGTTGCCCGCATTGCCAACCGGGAGTGCAAACGGTACCGATGCATCACGGGGCGGCAACGGCTGTTGAGACAACTCCCACCCACACCTTGCATAACTCACCACCGATCATCGCCCCCCCCGGATCACCCAACCCTGCTTTCGATCCGACCACGATGTATCGCCAGCAACGGCTCCAGCTACCCAACGCAGCGCCTCAGCACCTGCACCCTGCTGCCACTCCGGTCGTCGTTGCCCCTGCCTCTGCGGCACGGTACGCCACGCCACCGCCAACACAGGTTTCCTCGCGCCGATCGACGAACGTCAAGCTGCCGCCCATCTTGAACCCCAACCACCAGTATCATCTCGCTGAAAAACCGATCCCAACCCACTCGCAAATTCGCATGCCACAAACGCGAAAACCCGCAACTCAGCCGCGCCCGGAGGCATATCCTCCTGCGGAACCCGGGCTGATCGGTCCCGTTGGCTACGAACGGGTGCAGTCAGGTCAGCCAGCTGGTCGATAGACTCTTCATAGCACTGACGTTCCGGATCGTCGTTATTTTTGGCCAAATGGACCCATGAGCACTGTACTTCGACTCGCAATCGTTGATCCCAACGACACGACGCGCGACGCGTTGAAGAACGTGATGTTGGGTATGGACATTGTCTGGCTCGAAGCAGAATGTTCGCGCTATGAATTCTTTGCCGATGTGGTTGGCCAAACCCATCCTGACATCGGCGTCATTGCAGTGGACGAGGATCCGGACAAGGCACTGGCGTTAATCGAGACGGTCAGTCAGGATTGTCCCGACACCAGCGTTCTGGTGGTCAGCAGTTCCACCGATGGCCCACTCATTCTCCGTGCCATGCGCGCGGGCGCCAAAGAGTTCGTGACGCAGCCGATCGTGGTCCAGGATCTGGTCGCCGCGCTGGAACGACTGAGTGCTCAGAAAAACGGTTCCAAAGACGGCAAATCACGCAGCAGTCGTGTCATCGCCGTCGCCGGTGCGACCGGAGGCGTGGGCTCCACCAGTATCGCAGTGAATCTCGGCTGTGCACTGGCACAGGACGAAGCCAATTCCGTCGTGCTGGTTGACTTGGACCTGGCGTTGGGCGATGCCGACGTGTTCCTGGATACGATCCCGGACTACACACTGCTCGATGTCGCCCAGAACATCTCACGGCTCGATTTCACTCTACTCAAGCGGTCACTTACCAAACACCCGTCGGGGCTCTACCTGCTTCCTCGACCGGTGCAGTTGCAAGACGTCGAACTGATCACCGCAGACAACATGCATCGCGTCTTCGGTTTGCTCAAAGCCTCTTTCTCTCACATGATCATCGATCTTTCCAAGAGCTACACGCAGGTCGACATGGCGGGGCTGGAAACTGCCAATGACGTCTTATTGGTCTCACAACTTGACCTGCCGTGCTTACGCAATGTGGTCCGCCTGATGATGTCGTTCGGAGATGTTCCTGGTGTGAAGGAAAAAGTGAAAGTGATCATCAATCGCACCGGTTTGGGCGATGGCCAGATCAGCGAGAAGAAGGCCAAAGAAACGATCGGCGGGGAAATCTTTATGAACTTCCCCAACGACTACCGCACGATGGTCGAAATGCGCAACAATGGCGTCCCGCTGATCGATCACGCACCACGCGCCGCGATCACACAGCACATCAAGATTTTGGCCGAAGCGTTGTGCGGCAGCGAGGAGAGCCTTGGCGCCTCACCTCTGGTCGGTGCCGCTAACGGTGGTTCCGGATGGCTGAATTTCTGGCCGGCGAAGTCGAAGCGATAAACGGCTCGCGAACCGGCATCGCTGCCGCCGCCTAAGCAGGATCCTCAAACACCTCGGGATTCACCACGTTCTCAGGCCGACGTCCGTGCAATCGGTCCGCCACCTGTTCCGCCGCGTCGTTCCGCAACTCATCCAACGATTCTTGCGAGGTAAACGCCGCGTGTGGTGTCACGATCACGCGAGGATCTTGAAACAGCGGCTGACTCAAATCCGGCGGCTCCGGATCCTGCACGTCCAACCCCGCACCGGCAATACGATTTTCCGCCAGTGCTCGCGTCAACGCGTCCTGATCGACTACCCCACCCCGCGCTGTATTGATCAGGCACGCAGTCGATTTCATCTTGGCTAACTCGTCATCGCCGATCAGATGCCGCGTCTGTTCGGTAAGAGGCAGATGCAAAGACACGAAATCGCTCTCTCGCAACAACGAATCCAGATCACAGAAGGTCACATCGGGACGAGCCGGTTTGGGCGAACGTGCATGTGCTAACACACGCAGACCGACCCCCGCCGCCTTGGTCGCCAATTTTTCACCGGTACTCCCAAAACCGACAATCCCCAGAGTCTGGCATGTCATGCGTCGCATCGTCGTAGCTGTCGTCAACTCGTACGTGCCTTGCTTC
>NZVR01000053.1 GCA_002701545.1 Blastopirellula sp.
CCGTCTATGACCGTGAAGATGGTGTGCCAATGTCTGGAGTCCCGGTGGAGCTGAGCCTTGAGTCGGGTGGCGAATCAGTGTCGCTGGCACGTTTTGAGACGTCAGGCAAGACGCTCCGCAGTCCCCGCTTCCGCGTACCCAAGGGGGGCGGAGACAAGTTGGTCGTCACAGCCTACCCCAATGGCCGTCGCGAAGTGATGCGCAGGCACATCAACACACGCAGGGCCTGGAAACTGATGCTCAGTACCGACAAACCGGTGTACCAACCCGGACAAACGATTCACATGCGGGCAATCGGACTCCAGCGCCCGAATCTCGAACCCATGGCTGGTCAGGAAGCGGTATTCACCATCACCGACCCCAAAGGGAATGTGATTTTCCGTCAGACCGACGTCTCGACTGAGTATGGAATTGTGTCAACCGATTGTCCCATGGCTACCGAGATCATCGAGGGCGCATACGAATTGGAATGTCGCATTGGGTCGACCACATCCAATCGCACGGTGACGGTCGAAAAATATGTCCTTCCCAAATTCAAAGTCGCGATCTCCTGCGACCAACCGTTTTACGCTCCACGCGCCGAGGTATCTGGCAGTGTGCAAGCGGATTACTTTTTCGGCGAACCGGTGAGCAATGCCCGGGTGGTTTTACAAGCCTTCACCACGGATGTGGAGCCGGTCTTACTGCATTTCGTCAATGCCATTGCCGACGCCAAGGGCAAAATGCAATTCCGCTTCCGCTTGCCCGAAACCTTGTATGGTCGCGAACAGTCCGGTGGCGATGTCGAGTTTCAATTGTTCGCAACCGTGAAGGATACAGCAGGGCAATCCGCAACGAACGCCATTAGCCGACTGGTGACCAGTCAGCCCCTGCGAGTCGAGATCATTCCGGAGTCTGGCACATTGGTGCGTGATGCAGCGAATCGCGTGTTTGTCTTTACCAGTTCGTCAGATGGTCGGCCAACGCCGGCACGGCTGGCAATCACTGGCGTAACGGAAACACTGACTACGAACGCGATGGGGGTGACATCCTTCGAACTCACACCAAAGGAATCAAGCGTGGCCTTGACGGTCAAAGCAACTTCCGTGGAAAACCCCACGCTCGTCGTACGACAGAAAAAAACACTCGAATGCGGTGGGGTTGGCGACTATCTGCTGCGGCCGAATAAAGCGGTTTACCGTGGTGGCGAAACGATGCAGTTAACCGGCTTCGGAGCAGGCGTCGAACCGATTTTTGTTGACTTACTGAAAGATGGACAATGCGTTTTTTCTGAAACCGTTGAAATGCAGGACGGCCAAGGGACGCTGGAGTTGGATTTACCAGACGATTTGTTCGGCACCATTCGGATGGTCACTTACCGACTGAATCAAACCGGCTTGCCTTATCGCAAATCACGAACGCTTTTCATTGATCAGGCGAACGAAATCCAGATCGATGCCCAGTTGGACCGTACCACTTACCGCCCAGGTGAGTCTGCGACGCTGACAGTCAAATTGACCGATGCGGATGGCCAGCCACAGCCGGGGGCCATCAGTCTAGCAGCGGTCGACGAGGCGGTATTCTCCGTGCTGAATCAATCCGCGGGCGTGGAGAGAATCTTCTTCCTCTTGGAGAAAGAGATGCTCGAACCCGTGTACACAATTTACCCGTGGGCACCACCCTCGTTGGAGAGTCAGAGTCCCCAGCAAGCAATGGTGGATCAAGCGTTACTGTCACTCACCTCCAGCGTGGACGCAGGCACTGAGGCAGTGCCGACGCGTTTTGCTGGCAAGCGACAAGCCGAACAGGGAGCCAACCGCACCTCATCCGAACCGACTCCGTTCACGCTGCACGGCGCGACGTACCGTGGCAAAATGCGGTCGTTTAAGACGTGGCAAAATGCGAACCTCCGACTCGCGGAACAGGCCTGGTGGTGGTTGATGACGTCACTCATTGCAACCGCCGGCATCACGTTCACGGTGTACCGTCCAAAGTGGTCGATGGTGTTGGCGGCTGGTAGCTTACCTATCGTGTGTATCGCCGGCATGGCCATTTACATCTTACAGCTCACCTATGGTATCAACGTGCCGACGGATCGGGTGGCGATGGCAACCCGCATGGAGGCGCCGGACAGTGCGGCTTTAGAGTTCTCCATGCCCCAGTCAGGCATGGGGCTCGATGACGATGTTGTTGAGATCGGGTCAATCGAACAGCAACTCAGGGGTGAAAGCCAGGGTGGAGTGGTCACTCCACCAAGGTTGCGCGAATACTTCCCCGAAACATTACTGTGGCGTCCAGAACTGGTCACCGATGACGCAGGCGTCGCCAAAATCGAAATCCCTCTAGCCGACTCGATTACAACTTGGCGATTGTCGGGAAGTGCCGTCGCCGCTGGTGGACAACTCGGTAGCATCCAAAAGCCGCTGCAGGTGTTCCAGCCATTCTTTGTCGACTTTGATTTACCCGTCTCCCTGACACGCCATGACACCGTCGGCATCCCTTTGGTGGTTTACAACTATCTCGACGAAGCCCAAACCGTGGAGTTAGAGTTTGTCGAAGCTGGCTGGTTCGAGCGACTGACCACACCGGACACCGATGGCGAACGCCCGCCGGAACCACCTCGCGCAAATGATGGAGATCCAGAACGTTTGATCTTGAAATTGGCTCCTGGTGAAGTGCGATCGCTTTCGATCCCGATCCGCGTACTCGAAGTCGGTCGGCACGCTTTTCAAGTGACTGCAACCAGCGGCGAGGCGTCCGACGCAATTCGACGTGAGATCGACGTCATCCCCAACGGAAAAAAAGTGGAAGTCGTACTCAACGGCAATCTCAATTCCGTGGCCGATTTACAACTGACCCTGCCTGAAGACATTGTGCCTGGGAGCAGNCAAGCGTTTGTTAAATTGTACCCCTCCGGGTTCAGCCAATTGGTCGATGGATTAGACGCGATTTTCCAAATGCCGTATGGCTGCTTCGAACAGACCTCGTCCACGACCTATCCCAACGTACTCGCGCTGGATTACCTGCGAGCCAATCGTCTTAATCAGCCGCAGATCGAGGCCAAAGCCCGGCAGTACATTCACTTGGGATATCAACGTCTGCTGACGTTTGAGGTCCCGGGCGGCGGGTTTGACTGGTATGGAAATCCTCCGGCCAAACTGACGCTGACCGCCTATGGATTAATGGAGTTCCAGGACATGGCGCGCGTCCATGATGTCGATCCCGCATTGATCGAACGCACGCGCGCCTGGTTGCTCAGTCAAAGGAATCCCAATGGCAGCTGGGACCGCCCCAAACGCAACTTTGGGACCGTCGGTTTAGTCAATCACAACGCGGTGGCAACCACCGCTTACGTCAGCTGGGCTGTGTTTGCTCAGAACAAGTCCGGTGGCGAGGAGACGTTGGCGTGGCTGCTGCAATTCCCTGCAGACGCCATCGAGAGCCCCTATCTACTGTCATTGATGATCCATGCGATTCACGCCATCGATCCCGCATGTGCGAAACTGCCTGAGTACAGCGATCGGCTGCTTGAACTGCAGCGGTCCGACCCCGAGAAAGACTTGGTTTGGTGGGCACAGGAGCAGCATGGACAGACGATGTTCTACGGTCAGGGTCGGAGCGGCGACTGCGAAACCACCGCGCTGGCCGCGTTGGCGCTGTTGAAATTAAAGACGCAACCCAACACGGCGGGACGCGCCTTGAATTGGCTCGTTTCGCAAAAGGATGCTCGTGGGACGTGGTACTCGACGCAGGCCACGATCCTGGCCTTGAAGGCGTTGATTGCTGGCAGCGACGCTCCCGTCGGTGGTCAGGAAGGACGGGTTGTTCAACTCGCTTGGGACGGAGAGGCATTGCCGGACATCGCCATTCCGGCGGATCAATCCGACGTCGTCCAACTTCGCGACTGCTCGACCTACCTGCATCCCGGGGACAATCGCCTCCGCTTGGCAGAAACTGAAGCCGTTGGCACCAGTTACCAGGTCGTCATGCGTTACTACGTGCCGGCAGATGAGACACCCACACCGGAGTCGCCGTTGACGATTGACTTAGCCTACGACCGCGATCNATTGGAAGTCGATCAGCATGTCAATGCACTCGCCACCGTGACGAATGTGTCCGACCAAACGGCTCCGATGGTCATGCTGGATCTCCCCATCCCGGGTGGTTTTCGAGCTTTGCCGGACGACTTTATCGAATTGCAAGGTTCCCGGAAGATCGCCAAGTTCGAAATCAGCAAGCGGCAAGTGATCGTCTACCTGCTGCAACTCGCTCCGGATGAAACGCTGAAGTTGAACTATCGATTACGGGCGACGATGCCGGTGAATGTGACCGCACCTGCGGGACAGGTGTACGAGTATTACGATCCGGACAAGCGTGGAAGCAGCCGCACGTCGAACCTGCGTGTGACCGCACCCGACCCGAGGGAAGCATAGCGAGGTCTGGGCCACCGTCCCGATCCAAGGGCAGGCCGATTCGGCAACAACGCGAGATGGAACTATTTCGCAGCCGCAAAATGTTTCGTGTGTACCACTGGGACGGCGGCGGCGTCACCACCACAACTGGCCGGTTGGCAACTGGTTAGGCGTCTGACGGAGTTGGCTGACGCATTAGCTCGGTGATCGCCTCCTGATCATCCGCTGACGGAATGCCCCATCCGGGCAGGTACGGTGTCGTTTTCGGACCCGCACCCCCACCGTGCCTGGAATCCAGTATGTCGAAGTGTTCCAGCGTCATGAGTGCGGGGTGGACGACTCCGCACGCCCGGCTGAGCTGCAGCATTTGCTTTCGGAGGGAGACCACATAATTAGCCAGTCGGGCCGCTTTGAGCGTGGGGTCAAGACCTCGCATGAGCCAGCGGTTTTGGGTGGCAATTCCGGCAGGACAATGCCCGGTGTGACAACGTTGTGCCTGGATACAACCGATGGCCAGCATCGCAGTCCGGCCTACGTGAATCAGGTCGCAACCGATTGCACAGGCAAACAAAGCGGACTCTGGAAAGCCCAACTTGCCGGCGCCGCCAAACACGATGTGATGGTGCAGCCCCTCCCCCGCCATGGCTCGATACACCTGCTGGAACGCGACTTTGAACGGCTGCGCCACGTGATCTGCGAAGACCAGAGGTGCGGCCCCGGTGCCACCTTCGCCACCATCAACGGAGATAAAATCGACCCCGCGGTCAGTGGTGGCCATGTGGCGAGCCAGTTCGTCCCAAAAGGTGAGTTCCCCGACGGCTGATTTGATACCGACTGGAACGCCCGTTGCTTCGGCGATCGACTCCACGAAGTCCAACAGACTGTCTGCATTGTGAAACGTGGCGTGTCGGGCGGGGCTGGCACAATCTTTCCCGACCGGAATGCCACGGATTGCGGCAATCTCGGCGGTGACTTTCGCCGCTGGTAACAACCCACCCAAGCCCGGTTTCGCGCCCTGGCTCAACTTAATTTCAATGGCCTTCACCGGATGGGCCTGCACCGTGTCGACCAACCGCTGCAGGTCGAAACTTCCCTGCTCGTCGCGGCAGCCGAAATATCCGGTTCCGACTTGGACAACCAAATCACCTCCATGCAGGTGCGATGGCGCCACTCCCCCTTCACCCGTGTTGTGCAGGCACCCGGCTAAACGGCTTCCTTCATTCAATGCCTGAATCGCGTTGGCACTCATCGAACCGTAGCTCATTCCGGAAATGTTGATCATCGAGGCGGGGCGAAACGCATGCCGGCGCTTTCGATGGCCGCCCAGAATTTTGGCGCAAGGTACGATGAACTCGGGATCGTATCCGTCGGATCCCTTTTGGGGGCTGGGGATAGGAAATGCCGAATGTTTGATGATCAGATAATTGGATGCATGTTCCAGGTCGTTGTCGGATCCAAAACCAAAGTAACTGTTTTCCTGTTTCGACGTGGCATACACCCAGGAACGCTGGTCTCTCGAGAACGGTCGCTCTTCGTTATTGCTGGTGACGATGTACTGCCGCAGTTCCGGACCAATCGTCTCGAGCCAATATCGAAAATGCCCAATGATCGGGAAATTGCGCAGGATGGCGTGTTGGCGCTGCGTGACATCGTAAGTGACCCACAGCAGGAGCAAAACGAAGACGCCGATCAGAATGGAAATCCAGAGCATGTGCGTCCCCGGGGTGAGGTGGTCCGTTTCGTGTTAGGCACACGGATTCACCGTATCGCCCAGCGAACGGCGCCGTGCTGGATAACTCGCTCCACGGAACCGCAGTCGATTTGCGAGTGGCCGCCCTGGGGCGTTCGCAGATCGCAAATAACCGATGTCGCACCGATAGCTTAGCCGATCACGCGCACGGTTGCGCTTGCGTTCCGGGCAGACGCGGTGGGTTGGCTGGTATCAAACGCAACCGTCATGTTGCCGTGGCGAACGGTCAATGTGGATGCCAAGTCGAGGCANCTTAACCGAACAGTCGATCAATCGGTTCGCCGTCATGCGCAATTTTAAACGGTCGGCCAGCGGGAGAGATGAACTCCTGTTCGTATGGCAGGCCGATCGCTTTGGCGATGGTGGCATTCAAATCCTGAGGCGTTACCGCTTCATCCTCGACATACTGGGCATTTTCGTCTGTCGTTCCGTAGACTTGGCCGCCGCGAATCCCACCACCTGCTAACAAGGCACTGAACGCCCCGGGGTGATGATCTCGCCCGACATTTTGATTGATCTTGGGGGTACGACCGAACTCGGTGGCCACCACAACGATGGTGTCGTAGTACAAACCGCGTTCGACGAGGTCCAGGAGCAGCGCACTGACCGCCTGGTCCAGTTGTTTGGCGATGTCGGGGATGGTGGTAAAGATTTCGCGATGGTTATCCCATCCACCAGATTCCACTTCCACGTAGCGGACACCTTCTTCGACCAGACGCCTTGCAAGTAAACAGGCCTGACCTAGCCGGCCGCTACCGTATTTTTCTTTCGTCTCTTCTTTTTCCGCACTCAGGTCGAAAGCTTTCAGATCCTGACTGTCCATCAGCTTGCGCGCCTCGTTGTACAATTGGCTGTAGGCCAGCACGGCTTTCTGGTCGTGCTTGTTGCGAAAGGTGCGATCAAACTGTGATGACAGTCGCATCCGGCGGTCGAATTGGCTCTCTTGCAGATAGCTGGGCTGCTTGGTGTTTTGCAATCCGGTGGCCGGATTACCAATGGGCACAGGCGAGTGTACCGCTTCGAGGAAACCGGCACCGGGGTGGCGGGTGGCGTTACCAATCACCACATTGCCTGGAAGCTCTTTGTTAATTTTGCCGGCCACCTTTTGCACCCACGCACCCATCCCGGGGTGGCGGGTAGTCGGGATTTCCTTGTAACTGGTTCGCATCAGATAACGTCCCGGCTGGTGAGCACCAGTTTCCGTACTCAATCCGCGAATCAGAGCCAGTCCTTTCATCAGTTTGGCCAATTCCGGCATGTGCTCGCTGACCTGAATGCCAGGGACCTTCGTCGCAATCGCTTTGGTTTCACCTTGAAACTCGCTCTTGGGCTTCGGGTCGAAGGTATCCAGTTGGCTCATCGCCCCGGACATGAACAGATAGATCACATGTTTGGCAGTTCGGCCGGATGGGCTATTCGATTGTGCCGCCAGGCTGGCAGCGGTCGGCAAAACCGAGACTCCAAGTAGTCCAGCGGCAGCTTGTTCCATAAAGCGGCGACGAGAAGGTGCGTCGAGTTTCAGGAGGCTTTCTTGCACGGTGTTATCCTAGCTATGTTGAACGCAGCGCGTTTGGCTGCGAAGTGAACAGTTAAATTCGCGTTACTGAATGAACAGAAATTCGCGTGTATTGACCAACGCCCAAATGACGTTGCCGTAGCCTGCTTCCTTTAATGCCGCAATTTCTCGACTTGCGACTCCGCGGTCGGTCGCAGTCGGATAGCGTCCCAGGACGGCAAGGAAGATGGCATCGATCCGATCGGACGTCGTTCGCTGCTTGAGCAGATTGTCATAAATCACCGAGCCTCGTTCGAGCATCATGTGGGTAATCGGTCCGTTAAACATCGTCAGGATCTGCGGGACCGTGCCGTCTTCGGACGCGCCGCTGATCAACTCGCGATCACCTTGTCCAAACTGCCGGATAAAGTGCGTGGCGGGAAGGGGCTGCGGTAATTCCGAGGCCCGTACCAACACCTGTCCCTTGTAGCCCATCGTCTGCCGTTGCTTCCGGCTGGCGGCGCCACCGAACTGTTCTTCGTAGGCTTCCGACTTTTTTATTGCCGTCGCCGCATTCACGGATGCCATATTCACATCGATGGCCGCCTTAAACTGCGAAATCGAGGGGCGGACGTACGTGTCAGGGTTATAAACGGTCAGTGCGAGGAAGGAATCCCACACCTGCTCAGCCGTCATTCGGCGCAACACGGGGCCGGGGAAGTGATATACCTCTTCGGGACCAATGTCGTGCTTGCTGGCTTGGCGTTGATAGGTCCGCGTGTTGTAGATGACGCGCAGGAACTCTTTCATATCGTACTTAAGGCGGACCATCTCCTCTTCGAGCAAAGCCATCAATTCGGGATTTTCCGGCTTGGAGGCGTCGGTCATGTCATCGACGGGGTGAATGATTCCGCGGCCCATCGCTTTGGCCCACAATCGGTTGGCAATCGTTTTGGTAAAGCGTGGGTTTTCGGGGGATGTCATCCATTTCGCAAAGATGGCTCGGCGATCCGCTTGCGGATTCAGCTTGGGGCTGGTTCCGAACAGCGTCTTAGGTCGGACCACCTCACCGGGTTTGGCGTCGTCATACTGGTAGTCATGGGGGAACTTCAATACGGCGCGTGGATTGTCAATTACGCCATATTGATTGGCGCGCAAAATACGGTTTACCCGTCCCACCATTTTCTGTTGGCCCGATTTTTCCAACTCGGCACGGACGCGCGTCACAGGGTTGCCTTTCCCATAGTTCGCATCACGCGCGTTGTAACGCGAACGCACGCCATGCATGAACGAAGCCAACTCGTAGAATTCCCGCTGCGTCCAGCGATCAAATGGATGATCGTGACACTGGGCGCACCCAATGCGCGTCCCAAGAAAGACGCGTACCGTATTGTTCAGATTGTCCAAAGGCATTCCGGCGTCGCGAAGCAGGTATCCGGAAGCCGGATTATCCCAAATCTTACCTTCCGCGGTGAGCATCTCGCGGACCCAGACGTCATAGGGCTTATTGGAGCGCAACGAATCTTTGATCCATTCGTTATAGGGGTAGCCCATGATGTTGTTCGTAGGACGATCGGTAAGCCTCAGGATATTGGCCCAGTAGTTGTAACTGTGACTGCCATAGCCACGAGAGTTCAACAACTGGTCAATCAGCCTCGCGCGTTTGGAGGCCGTCTTGTCATTCAAAAAAGAAGTGACCTGAGGCAACGTCGGGATCATCCCGGTGATATCCAGATAGACGCGGCGGACGAATTGCGCATCGGTCGTCATGGGATGGGCGACGACGTTGTGCTTTTCATAATTCTTTTCCACCATCCGATCGATGCGCATCGCTGCGACCGCGACCGACTTCGAATCCCGTTTCACTTTGGCAATGGCGACCTGACGGGTGGACTGCAAGCGTGGAATCTTCGGCTTGGCGGGCTTGGCCGGTTTCTTGGCCTGCCCAAGTACCATCGCGGGAGAGAGTAGCAAAGTCAGCAGCACAACGGCCCTGACAGCAACGGAATCATTTCGCATTGCGTCACTCGTTTCAGATAATGGAGAGTCTGTTCCAAACTCAGGTCGCCGGACGCGACCGTCTTGATGAGGCCCTCAGTATACGCTGTGGCGCGGAATCTGAAAAGCTGAGCCGTGATTCGGGGGTCGCGGAGGGATGCGGACAGCGAAATTGTGGCCATTTTGGGCCACAACCACGCCGGCAATGCGTTCCTTTATTGCGGTGCGGCCACGAATTGCAGCATTTTTTTGCCTGAGGCCTGATCCCAGATGATCACGGTCCCGTCGTAGCCGGCGGCCGCGACCTTGGTTCCCGTCGGTTGCACCGCAAGGGCGTAAATCTGGTCTTTCTGTCCTA
>NZVR01000054.1 GCA_002701545.1 Blastopirellula sp.
ATTCTTCCTTGTGATCTAATGCAAAGTCTCGGTCAATTTGGTCTACTTCTACATATTGCAGAAGTTTGCAAGCGTGGTGCCACCCATATTGGGTGCTCTTGGACAGACGTTTCATCCGCAGTGTGCGGGTGCAAAGTTCTGGAACCAGCATTTGTTGATATAAGCATCGCCAATACGTTTCTACCTTGACTTTCGCTCCGCCGTGGATTTACCTTGTGGGATCGCCTAGGCGGGCGTTGTGTAATGGTAAGTCCGCTTGACGTTGGCTCCGCCAGCTTACCATAAGTTACCTGTCAAGCCCGATAGAATGGATAGGAAGAACTTATACAAATAAAGATGAGTTTAGATGCAGACTTTCGCCGGGATAAAGGCAAACTGAAAGCAAACGATATTCGTAGTCTTGCCAAGAAATACGGCATGAGCGAATACAAGGTGCTTGAAAAAGCAAAGGCTTCAGGGCGCAAGCTGCACGAAAGCACCAGCAAAATTGAGCGTGCTAAAGAGTTATCAAAAGCAGTCAAATCCGATAAGGGACAACTTAAAGCTAAGGACGTTAAAAGTATTGCAGCCTCGCAAGGTGTAAGTAATGAGCAGGTGATTAAATCTGCTCAAGAGCGCGGCACTAAAATTCATCAGAGCGTTGATAAAAAGATCGTTAATCCCCAGCCCAAACCTGCACCAACCCCAGCACCTGCACCTAAGCCAACTCCCGCTCCTACACCCAAACCTGCGCCAGTTCCTGCTCCTAAGCCAACTCCAGATCCAGCTCCTACGCCTACTCCTAAGCTAACTCCGGCTGTTGATCCAAAACCTGCTCCTGCTCCTTCTAAACCACCTACTCCTCCTCAGCCTGAGCCTCAGCCTGCAGCTGCTCCGCCAAAACCGCCTGAGCCAAAACCTGAACGGGTTGAAGCAAAAACAGTTGCTCAAAAAGTAATTGCTGATAGACAGCCTGATCCAATTCCTCAGCCAACTCAATCTGCAGCTGCTCCTACAACACCAGCTTCTAATCAAGAATCTAATCCTTACGAGGATCGGATCAAAGAGCTAATGACAAACCGTGGTTGGTCAAGGGAGGCGGCAGAAGGAAACCAAGCTGCAGCGAGTAAGCAAGGAGCTGATTTAAACAATGACGGTGCTGTCACTAATGATGAGTGGGAAAGACATAAAGGTATGATTCAATATGGCACAGGCAATGCTGCCTTGGATGCACGAGTTGATGAGCTTAAAGAGAATCGTGGATGGAGTACACACCAAGCTGTTATGAACCAGTATGGTGCTACTCAGCAAGGTGGTGATTTAAATGGGGACGGTGCTGTTACTAACGAAGAATGGGCCAAGTTCCAGGAACAGCAGAAAGACGCCCCTACCTCGAAGCTGCCATCAACGATTCAGCCACCGACGCCTCCTGCTTCAGAGCAACCTGCAGCACCTGAAGAAAAAGAAAAAGAAGACCCGTATCCTTACGGCAAGCCGCCTGTATATGATCAAAATCCAGGCTTCAATGCAGAAGTTAATCCTTATGTGCCTTCACAGAACCTGCCAGANTTTAATTTTGAAAGTAGTCCAGGTGCNCGTCCAGAAGCCAACTATGACTTCGACAGCAAGGCTGACGTAATCTTTAATCCTTTTGTTAATANTGACTATTCACAAGGGGAAGATTCTAAGACTGGCTTAAATNNNTACACTTCTAGCGAAGGTGCTCAAGCTTTTGAAGTGCCTGAGTTTAAAAATAGCGAAGGTGATTTCACTGCAGCTGCTCAATCTGCTTTGGAGAGAGTTAAGAACTTCAAACCTAAGAAGTATGAAACTCAATACGAAAGCAGGTGGAACAAGCCTGTCAACAACCTGCCATTCGTAACTGATGCAATGGAAGGTGTCAAGTTCCCTTGGGACAATTGATTAGACCTTCTTCATCACCCAACGGAAGAGCACAAGTAAAACAAGTACGCTGGAGAAGATTGCAAGGTCAGTACTAGGGTTTCCATAGTCAACCTTTATTGGCCCAGCTTCAATGCTCCACAGATGATCTCTAGAGACTACTGGGGATCTCATGACTGTAGCCTGTCAATCTGTTGATGATGAAGTAGGTCAGGACCGTGGCTCATCTGCGGCTTCACTCTCGGTGGATAACCTTCTGGCCCACGGTTACAACCTTCCCCCATTTGATTGGCTGGAGGAAACCAGACTGCGCCAGCAAATCTTATGTCTCTCATGACCGATGCCTCGCTGTTTTCTTAGCGATGTCATCTGGCTGCTTACTAAACTGTTGACCCTTACGCATAGCAGCTCGCTTTTTAGCAGTTGACCGTGCGTATTCTTTATCTGACAAAGCAGCACGTGCTTTCTTNGGCAGGTAACGCTCACCNGTTGCGTNCTTACCTTGCGTACTNTTCTTNCCTGATTTAGTACCCCAATCCTCTTTAGTCCAAGAATCTAGTGACTTCTGTGATTTTGCTTTAGCCATATTAATAGCCTCGTGCGTGTTTAGTAAGAACCCCTTTCTCAATAGCAGCATCAAGTGTTCCGTCAGCCATTGGCTCTGGAAAGATTAATTCAGTTAAAAGCGTACCTACAGGACTACCCTTTAGTATGGCTCCTGCCTTACGTAGATGACCAAATTGATCTTTAGTTTGAGCAGCAGTATCATCAACTAGGTGATTAACTGCCCGACCAAATGGTGTCTCACTAACGGCTCCGTATCCGAACTTGCCTGCTAAACCCTCAAGATAGTCCATCAGTTCTTGTAGCCTCCACCGCGCTCTTTGTATTTCTTNGCAAGCATCTGTGCTTTGCGTGCTGACCACTGGCCGGGCTTACCNCCTGAGCTACCGGNTTTAATGCTATTAAAAAGCTGCTTTCTCATTCCGGGCTTGGTGTAATTACCCGCTTCGTTCACTTTAGATTTAGCTTTTTTCTTAGGTTCAGCCATCTTCTTCCTCCTTAAGGACTCTAATCATTCCAGGGTTCATACCTTCAGACATTCGCTTACTAACGATGTCTTCTTGAGCACCAGCCAAAGCAGCACCCAGACGGCTTGACTTCATTTTACCAAAGTCATTACCGAAAGAATTGACAACCTCGGCTGCGGTACGCTGACGAGTAATAAACTCTTGGACACGCTCCTTTGCTTCTATTCTTTCTTTGACAGAATCAGAATTAGAATCAACTGGTGCCATATCTAAGTCAGTTGCTGACGAAGATCCATCTTTACCTGCATTATTGATAGTGCTGTAGTCAAAGTTATGATTGAACCCATCCATCGTGAGTGCGTTCTGATCATTACCGTGCATCAAGATATAGTCAAACTTTCTACCTGCATCATCAACAACACCATACTGACTGCTGATTCCACCGCCTGCATCATTGGTCGTTCCAATAAACTTACCGCCGACGACGTTAATAGCTGTGCCAACTGGCGTTGCGTAATCAACACCTTTATGAATATATGAGCCACGATCAGCACCATACGGGCTGGTCATTTCAAACTGTTCAATAATAGCCTTGCCATCGCTTTGAAGCCTTGACAAATGCGGTGTGGGATCTACATACCCACCTTTCTCCACATCCCATACACGAAAGTCAAGGTGAGGACCTCTACTTCTGCCTGTATTACCTGTGTAAAAAGTAGCCATGATTAACAATTCCAAGCACGACGAGCTTTGCGCAAACGGCTGTTTGGATCTTTAGCAGCCTTAGGGAACTTCTTCATTTGACCAGCACTGCGAGCACAGTAAGAGTCACGACGCTTACCACCTTCAGGTTGAGGTCGTTTCAGATCAGAACCAGGGTTTTCTTTTTCGTAAGACTTACGGCCTTTCTCATTTAGACCACCCTTTTCATTTTGCCCTTCTTTGCGGGTCCAGGCAGCGCTTTTAGCTTTAGCTTTAGCTCGATCAGCCATTGTTTGCCTCTTGTTCTAAGAAGTCCATTTCAGCGTGCATCTGATCACTCAGCTGACACACTTGTGCACAAGCACCAAGAATCAAGCCGCGCTGATTAGCAGTCAAATTAGTAGCGCCCTCTGCATCTTCGGCAAGAATTTCAGAGATATCACCTAAGCACATAATGATTGCAGGAAGCCCCCATTTTTCTGTCAAGCCGTGCAAAACTGAAAGAAGTGGATTGTCACCACTTTCGACGGCATCCCAAAATGCTTGGCGGTCTTCTTTNTTCATAATATGCCCTCATTAATTATATTGTAGTGGCTACAATTGTGGTAAATGTTGATACCTGCAATGTTCGATCTTAATCAGTTCAAAAACTTTTTTAAATATTACAACGCTGAGCCACATCAAGACCGTGCTATTGAAATCCTCTTCAACAGCATGTCTTCGCATCTGTTGCGTGATGATAGCCGCTGGGTGATGCAATATCGCACTCCAATTGAACCTAATGCTCCTGTATCTACAGCTGAAAAAGCACCGTGGCCAATCACTAAATCTGAATTGGCAGAAATTATGCTGTGCTCTGAGGCTTCACTGCCTGATTCACTGATGGACGATTTGGCATCTTGTGTCAACATCTACAGCATGACTCGGGTCTCCTTGGCTTACTTCCTTGGCCAATGTGGACACGAATCTGCAGGCCTGCGCTATCCCGTTGAGATTCACTCAGGAACCAACTACGAGTGGCGCTCTGATCTGGGTAATGTCAACCCCGGTGATGGAGTGAAATTCGCTGGAACAGGCTGGATTCAAGTCACAGGTAGGTATAACCACACACGCTTCTCTGAGTACCTAGAGAAGATCGGCAAGGCAGANCCTCGCATTCTAGAAGAAGGTAAAACCTATACTGCTGAAGTTTATCCGTGGAGCATCTCAGGATTCTGGTGGGATGACAACGGNATGAATGAATACTGCGAAAGCTGGCCTGATATGGACAAGGTTGGTGCCCGTGTTAATGGCAAATACTTGCCTAACGGTTATCAAGACCGTCGTGATTACACCAACCGTGCATTTGAANTCTTAGGACTCTAATGCTGCAACCTTAGCTTCAAGCTCTTCAATTCGGGTCATTGCTTCTTGCAGTGCCCCGACTGCTTTTAAATAAAGCACTGAGTATTTGACTGACAGTGTCTCAGTACCAGTCTCTTGAGTAATAGTTTCCATAACTTGNTTACCATTTCCATCGAGGACTGGTTCTCCCAGCTCATCAAAAACTGGTGAATCTAATGTAATCGTATCGGCTTTAGCTTCAACAAGACCAGGAGAGATTTCCTGCAGGTCTTGGGCAATAACACCGAGTTGACGTCCGGTTACACCAACAGATGATTTAAACTCAAAGTTTTTAAGTTGAATTTGCTTAATATCTTCCCACTGGCTATTAGCAATAGTAATGTTTTTCTTCAGTTTTTGGTCAGATAATGCACCGTAGCTGTTGTTGACATTTTCAATGTTTCCATTAGTAGCAATACGCAGGTTTGTTATACCACCAACNCCTCTGAGACCAGTAACAGAAGAAATTGCTGTTAAGAAGTTATCAGTAGAGCTGGCTACTTTAGTTGAGCCCAGGATCATACCTGTGCTGTTTCCACTTGCAATAGTGAACTGACCATCAGATTCAATCGACAAACGAGGAGTGTTGTTCGTACCTAACTGCAGTCGATTATTGACGTGATCATAGTCAATAGATCCTTTAACGCCATTAGCTGTAGCTTCTCTAAAGCTAATAGAACCTATTCCTGTATCACTCGTTCTTACTTCTAAATCTGTTTCACTTCTGCTTACATCACCCACGCTTATCAAAGCAGATGTTGCTACGCTATTCCCAACTAAAAATCTGCCAGCGCTTGTAAACAATCCGCGTAAAATATTTCCTGTGCTGAACTGAATAGAACCGGCCCCATTAGTGTTGTTGATGATTGCATGCTGAGCGTTTAGACCAACGAAAAAACCTTCACCAGGACCATTAGCAGTTGCAGCATTTTGATACTGTGTCCCTGCGTTGCTGCCATATATAACAACTTTGGCATCGGCTGCTAAGGACGTCCCTAGCAGTAAGTCACCATCAGATGTAAACCGGCCAGCTTCAGTTCCACCAAAGCTAAAGCTTTGAATTGCACCATTGCCATTATTAAAATCAACGTTACGATCACCAGTAAGAGATAGTGTGAAATTAGAACTACCACTAAGGTCACCGCCATTTGCATCCAATACCAAAAGACTTTGGCGAAGAGCAGCATCACTGTTAGACACCACCCGAAATCCACCCCCAGCACGTTCTGCGACTTCAGCACTATTCCGGAAAACAAAAGTAGGTGAAAGCTCTTCAGAAATTGCTTCAAGGTTACCGTTATTACTGATGTTAAGTCGATCTTTTGAGGCTGTTTGCAGAGTAAGTGCTTCATCACCAATTGTGCCTAAAACAGCAACAGTATCTCCAGCAGTATTTTGAGTGTAATCTAGACGGAACTTTCCGTCCATCACTTCCATAGCACCAGAGAACTTTGAAGTGCCCGATACATCCAAGTCCGCCGTAGGAACTTCTTTTCCAATTCCTACGTTACCTAAAGCGTCAACACTTACCCCCAGATTTGATTCATTTGCGAGCTGTAGCTTGGCGTTCTCATATTTTACTTCTGCACTTTGAGAATCGTTCGCTAATGAAAGCACAGATTTTGTAGTACTATCATTAGATAGTTTAATTTGTTGCCCTGCCTTATCAGAATTGTTAATAGTAATATCATTGATTAATTTCAACTCACCATCAGGCGTAATTTCTGTAAGCGTCTTGTTACCAACTGTTTCTTTGATTGTTAAGTTAGTTAGGGGCTCAAGTGTATATCTACGACCACTGTCTCCTTTAGTCAGTGCTAAACCGCTGTCATCTTTGATCTCTACTTTGGCTGCAGGGTTTAGAATCCCAACGCCAATTTGACCTGAAGCATCAACAACCACTTCAGGATCACCTGTGTATGTACCGCTGTAAATACCAAGCGTGTTGTTTTCAGAAGTAAGTGCTATTTCGTGACTACCGTCAGACATACGAAAAGCAGGATCACCAGTGTTAGCGAACACACCGATTTGCGGAGCATTACCTGCAATGTCTAAAACTCTTTGGGGAGTATTGATGCCTAAACCTAAGAATGCACCGTCTACAAAATTAACATCACCAGAAAAGGTGTCTCCAGCTTTAAGAGCATAGGGTGCTGTTGCTGAAGTAACATCTACTCTGCCCAACACACCAGTTGCAGACAGAGTTGCCAATGTAGTATTAGCACCTGTCAAACTAGAGTAAGTTACAGTCCCTGCAAATGTAGGGTTAGGGTCTGGTGCAGGAGAAACGTTTCTGTTGTCTGCTTGCCAAAAACCATTAGGGAATGTGCCTACATAAGTGTAAGTAACTCCATTTTCCTTGTATTGATCACCGTTTAACGGATTATTTGGGAAGTTTAAGACAGCCATTTCTTACAAGCTTCATTGCCTTCTTTAATGGTATCTAAATTTAGAAGTACGTAATCACACGGACGCGTCCATTGCCGCCGGCTCCTCCGTCACCATTGATGCCTGGCTGGAACGCAGCACCGCCGCCTCCACCACCACCACCTGGGAAGCCACCATTTCCACCTGCATTTCCATTACTGTTATCACTTTTTCCACTTCCACCACCGCCGCCACTATAACTTCCACCAGCGCTATCTATAGGTGTTCCGCCACCTTGAACGTTGATGCTGCTTGCTCCTCTTTCGTTTATTAAACCTAACCCACCTTCACCAGGTGGATATACATATCCATCACTACGTGTGTTTCCGCCGCCTCCTCCGCCTCCAGGAGATGTATAGCCGTATCTACCTGGGCTTGACCCGGTAACTCCAGCGTAACTAGTTCCACCTGTAGCACTCAAAAATTGCACAACGTCAG
The DNA here is from genome assembly GCA_002701545.1 of Blastopirellula sp. Classification (GTDB taxonomy): domain Bacteria; phylum Planctomycetota; class Planctomycetia; order Pirellulales; family Pirellulaceae. The sequence goes on from NZVR01000054.1 coordinate 7,863, forward strand.
TCTCATTTGCTATCTCTTGAAATATATAGGTACCTTCGGCCCCGTTAATACTAAAGTCTCTACCACCTCTTCCTTTGTTGCCTCCGCCAGCAATGGCATGGATACCAAATGAGCTTTCTTCGCCAGCAGTTCCATCCTTGCCGTTCCTATTCTGCCCAATGAGGGTGAGGCCTGTGCCACCAGCGCCGCCAGCGCCAACAGTTACTATCTCTGAGGTGCTTACGTCAGAAGCAAACAAAGTACGCACAACCCGCATAGCACCTGCACCACCTGATCCACCAGCTTGGCTCTGGTTTGAGTTGTTTGCACCTGAGCCACCGCCTCCGCCACCACCAACAACTTCTACAACAATTACCTTTGCATCAGCAGGTTTGAACCAGGTGCCACTAGTAGTAAACTCTTGAATATCAACACTGCCTCCACCACCTGCGGTAACAGTAACATCACCAGTCTGACCATTAACACTAGTGACTGTGTTTACCTGTGCGCCTGCTTCAATGCCGTCTAGTTTTGCATGATCAGCATTAGTAAATCGGTTGACATCAGCTTCTGCTTCATACAAAGCTTTGATTTCAGTACCGGTTTGATCTGCAGTAGCACCAGCTTCAATACCACTTAGTTTCGTTTTTTCAGCATCCGTAAAAGCGTTTGTGTCTGCATTAGCTTCATATGCAGTCTTGACTTCAGTTTCACTTAGATTAGTGATCGCATTACCATCACCGATAAATGATGTAGCAATTAGGTCTCCATTAGAGTTGATTGCAGCACTTATAGTAGTACCTCTAATGACTGCAAATCTCAAGTCTGCATCAGCAGTCGTAGACGGGCAGTGAGTTGATATAGATCCATCACTAAACAAGTTGTATCCACTGTCTGTAACTTGTCCGAGCACACTACCACCAGCAATACTCCCATTTGCTGAGAATGCTGTGCTTACAGCCCCTTGATCTTGGAGTGTTAGAACAATGCCACCACCAGTTCCATTTAAATTCAGAGTGCCAGTTGCTGTGCCTCCCGTTGTTCTTAAGTACCTAGCGTCACCTTCAGCTTTACTATAGTAATTATCTGTCAATTCAAAAGTATCTGGTGCAGCATCAACCCACTGTGATGAATCAGCATCTTGATAAAAAACATAGGTACGACCATCATCAGTGTTATACCAAAGCTCTCCTGCAGTCGCTGGTACTGGAGGGGTGTTACTGATGCGGGCTACACCACCAATAAACTGATCCGCATAAATATCACCAGATATAGTTCCACCGCTTAAACGCAGGTAGCGATCATCATATGTCCCACTTTGACTATTACTGTTGCTAAGGTCAGGTGCTCCACCTAATGAAAATTTATTAATAGCATTGCCATTATCTTTGAAGAAAATAGCAGGGTCAGCACTATTGAAGTTAAGTGCAATTTCCCCGTATTCCATTTGCTCCACACTTGGTGCTTTGGCTGCACCATTCAAAAGTACGGAGCTATGCTTTAACTGAATTTTCATGACTAAAAAGCCCTAATGTATGAGTAAAAACTCTTTATTAATAATAACTGACTTATATGTTTAAAAAGGGCCTGCGTCTTCGGCCATTTCCGAGAGTTTAATAGGCCTTACACTTGAATCGTAATAGTCCTCATCTATTGCGAAACCCACATCAGAGAATGATGTCGGCTGGCTAGTATCAAATGACATTGCCAAGAAAGTACCGTTGATCATAGCCTGAAAGCTGATTGCCGCCATTAGTTGTTCTCCAATTGGCTAACACGTGCGGTAAGAGCCTCAATCTGTGACTGCTGCTCTTTTACCGCCTCAATTAATAGACTAACAAGGTTTCCATAAGCAACTTGTTTAATGCCTGTATTAGCATCTTCGCTTACGACTTCAGGCAGAACCTTCTCAACTTCTTGAGCAATCACACCTGCATGCCAAGCGTTAGCAGCTTTCGTTGTGTTTTCTTCGTCTTCAGGATCGATTTCAATATCTGTCCTTTGGAAGGTAACACCTCGAATTTGCTGTACTTTCTCTAGTGCGTCAGGAATTACTTCAATGTTTTTCTTAACTCGTGCATCGGAGAACGCAACGACATCGCCCGTGGCGGTCATTTGTCCGGTAACAGTTACACCAGCAGAAGTGGTTCTGAAACGCTCTGCATTGTGTTCATGCATAATGCAATAGACTCTGGCTGTATCCGTCTTCAATTGGAGGAGGTTTCTATTAATACCAGTACTGGTTTCACCTTGGAAGATAATGTCTCCGTTGGCGTGAGCATAGCTTCTAAAAATCGTGTCATTGCCGTTGAACCACATTCTAAAGTCAGAGCCGGTTCCTAGTCTGACTGTGTCATTGTCACTCATCAGGACATAATTATTGCCCCATTCCATCACCTCAGCGCCAGCGATAACCATGCGTGCTGTGTTATTTCCATGGAATTGGAAGTAAGTGTCTGTATCTCCTGCGTGAATGATCTTGTTAGGAATAGTGAGGTCGCCAGTGAATGTTGGTGACGCAACTGGTGCGTAGAAACTACCTTGTTGACCATCAAGCAAGTCAGCGTCGAGGCCAGAACCGGAACCATCATTAGCTTGGTGCCAGATCCTGTACTTAGCCGCGCCTCTGCTCCAGCCACCGAAGAACAGATCGTTCGTTGTGCCATCCAGTCCGAAGTAGGCCGCATAGTCTCCGGCGATGTGGAATGTCATGAAGGCGTCCTTCTGTGAGGTCGCCTGGTAGACAGCCAGAGGCCCCTGATTGCTGCTTGAAGTGTCAGCCGTGATCCCAGCTTCTGTGTTGAACTGGATGAACCTTCCCGAGAGACTGCTCGGGTTGTAGATGTCCGAAGCGTTGGACTGCAGGTAGAACGCATCAGTTCCTGTTGCAGTGACACCCAGGAATGTTCTGATCGCGGCTTTGTCGGTACATGTTCGCAGATAATTATTAGTGCTGTTATTTATTCTGTAAACAAGACCGCCAGAAATAGTGGCTTCGTCTTGATACTCTTGACGAATTAATCGGCAGTTAATATCTCCCGAGGTGTTGCGTTTGACGACTGTGCTGACTGTGTTTGCAGTGGTGACATCAGACGCACCAGAAATCGTGCCGCCAATGAAGTTACCGCTTCCATTGATACCCTTCGCTGTTCCATCAACGAAGAAGCCAGCATCAGCGCGGATATATCTCGGCGTGTAGATATTCTTGTTGGTCTCTTGGTTAATGCGCAGCCAGGTTGTATCTTCACAACCAATTTCACCTACACGGGTGGTTCCATTGAAGAATCTAATGTGATCAGAAGCGTTGTTATCTGCTTTTTTAATATTGATAACATCTTGTCCAGTACCATCGCCAACAGTTACGACACCATCAAAAGTAGGGTTGGCGGCTGGAGCATAATAGCTGCCCTGCTGTCCATCAAGCAGGTCAGCATCTAGGCCAGAGCCGGATCCCATAGCACTTTCGGTCCAGATCCTTGCCCAGTTACCGTGAGTTTGATTGTTAATCTTACGAACATAAAGATCTTCCGTGAAGTTGTTACGGGCTTCTCCTGCGATTTCCCAGCCATACTTGGGGTCATCCACAAGTAAAGATTGGATTCCAGTAAAGTACCGGCTTGCTGTATTCGGTCCTCCAGTAACTGTTGGATGGACTAAATTGTAATAAGTAGTGAAGCCAGAATCATTGTTGAAGTCAGTCCAACTTGTAGATGTTTTAAAAAACTTAGCAAACGTTCCGTCGTTGTATTCTGGGTCAACCCTAAAAATCCAATCTCCAGTGACTCCTACGTCAAAGACTTGTGTGAAACCAGCGCCATTCTTTCTTGACTGAAGGGAGAGCCTGCCATCTGTAGAGTTGGCTACATAAAGCAGATATCGCGGGTCGTTGACTTCTCTAAACGTCATCCCGCAATACTGATTTGTTGCGGGCTTGTTAATTGAGATTGAGTCAGTGGCATTTAGTGACCACGTTGTTTTCCCCGTTACTGTATCGTTAGCATCAGACCTGATGAAGGACGACGCATGCACGCCGTCAAGCAAATCAGCATCTAGACCAGAGCCAGAGCCATCATTACCTGAGTGCCACATTGTGCTACCGGCAACATCAGGAGTTGTTGCAAAAGTGACGTCTCCGAAGAATTCAGCACTATTGTCATCATGCAGACGCAGAGTTGTGCTGCCTGCTGATTGCAAGACCATTTCATTGCCAACAGAACCTATTCTTACTTGAGTGTCGCTGCTTGTTGCATTATCAGAGAATGAAACATAAGCACCGCCATTGGTTGAAATAAAGCTACCAACGATATTATCGGTATCACTATTGACTGTCAGCCTACGGTTAGCAGTAGATTGACCGATAGCCACGTTACCGGCATCATAGTAAATATCTCCACTTGAATCAGTCCAAAAGTTTGGATTGTCAATATCAAATGTGATTTTTCTTGCATTGTTACCTGTTGTGGTAATTCCCTTGCCGCCTTCTAAAACCATGTAGTTCTGGCCGCCGCCGAAATTAGGATTAGCATTGAAGTTATCAGCAAATATGCTAAAACCTACGATTGATTCAAGTCTTTCTTTGTCAGTTCCGCTAATTAAACCAGAGTTACCACTGGCAACTACATGAGGAATGATGGCATTTGCACCCGTGCTGCTCGACATTGTGCGAGTTGCAGCGTCGTAGGTTAGATCAGTAGGTACGTTTACTTGAGCGCCAGCCTCAATGTTGTTTAACTTGTCTGCTTGTGTTCCAGTCATCAAGCCGGAGTTGCCATTGACTACAACTTCAGTCAATACAGCGTCTGTTCCGCCAGTACTGATAACAGTGCGTGTAGCAGCATCGTAAGACAGATTGGCAATGGTTGCTGGATACAGCAGGGCGGTCCAGTCACTTAATGAAGAGCCATCATTAGCAGTAATGATGTAAACCTTACCTTCGTTGGTGACTGTAGCCCAGTCACCTGATTGTCCTGAAAGCGTCGTCAAATCCGCTTCGGTTGCAACGTTTCCAATAAACTCTGTAATAGCAACGTCAGGGACTTGGTTAGGGTCAAGTTTTCCACCAATCAAATCTGCTTTGTTTGCAAGATTTGCAGGGAGGTTGTCTAAGTCAGTGAGATTTTGTGCAGTAATGTCCGCAAGTTTGGCTTGCTCAGCATCAGTAAATACATTACTGTCACTAGCATCCGCAACCAGTTGCCGAATTTCTGCAGCAGTTTGATCTGCTGTAGCACCAATTTCAATGCCATCAAGTTTGCTTTTGTCTGCAGCACTTGCCAATCCAGCAGTACTTACTGTTGCTTCTGGAAGAGTAGTGCCAGTGCCATTTGTAATATCTAAAGCACGGCTCGTAGCGTTATAACTTAGGTCATGAGGAACGTTTACCTCAGCACCAGCCTCAATAGCATCCAGTTTGCTATGGTCAGCATCAGTAAAGACGTTAGAGTCTGTGGCATCATCAACGAGTTGACGGATCTCAGCAGCCGTCTGATCAGCAGTGGCGGCATCTTCAATACCTGCAAGTTTGGTGTCTTTGGTGTCTGTATATGCATTTGGCTCTGCTTCATACAGAGACTTAATTTCAGCACCAGTCTGATCGGCAGTTGCTGCATCTTCAATACCAGCAAGCTTCGTGAACTGTGCATCAGTGAATGCAGAAGGCTCTGCTTCATACAAAGCTTTGATTTCTGCACCAGTTTGGTCTGCAGTAGCTGCATTTTCAATGCCATCTAGCTTTGTATGATCAGCATCCGTGAATACATTGCTGTCAATAGCGTCATCAACCAGGGTGCGAATCTCAGCTGCAGTTTGGTCTGCAGTTGCTGCTTCTTCAATACCAGCAAGCTTTGTATCTTTTGTGTCTGTGTAAGCATTTGGCTCCTGCTCATAGAGTGCTTTAATTTCTGCACCAGTCTGATCCCTTGTTGCATTATCTTCAATGCCATCTATTTTGGTCTTATCACTAGGGCTCATAAAGCCACGAACGGATTGCGTGGCGTTAGGAATAGCGGCGATTTGATCGTTAGTATAGGTTTCAGTCTTTACTTTGATTGACTGCTGTGTAGCCAGTGCAGAATTACTATTGCTAGTAAAGTCGTCTTCATCTAGGATTGCGTCTACAACAGTAGTACCAGCAATCTGAAGCGAGTTAACTGAAACAATATCTAGATTAATACTACTGCTCAGACTGATAGTGATGGTGTCACCACTAACAGCAGTTTCAACTTGATTTACAGTGCCAGCAATAGTAAGAGTATCTGTAGTAGTACTGCCACTTTCGATATCTCCACTGCCGGTGTCACCTGCAAAGCGTACAGTTTTAGTAATGTCATCGACATAAGTTTTAATTGATTGTTGTGTGGCTAGTTTCGTATCACTATTGCTAACAAGGGTATCTTCATCGAGCACGCCGTCAATAACGGTTGAAGAGTTAATGTCTACACTTGTAGCGTTAACACGTCCACTTGCAGTAATATTACCATCACTACCAAGAGTAATAAGCACACTGTCCCCAGTGTTGATATCCACAGTAATCTCATCGGCTTTGAATGTGCCGACAATTGCAGATTCCCCAAGGTCACTTACTCCAGAACCAGTAATAGTCAGAGGAACAACCGACGTAAAGGAAGCACCATTGATGCTTATACTTCCATCAACTTGCAGAGTATCTGCTGATTGAAAATATTCGTTATAACCTGCGGGGTTTGTAACTAGAGGACGCCGATTTGCCATTTCAAATTACCGTGGGAAGACTGATTTCAATTGCTAATCGATCCACATCGATTGCTCTACCAACCGAAACAACTGCAGAACCTGCAGTTGTTGTGTCAGGTGTAAGTGTTATTTTTCCAGCATTGAGAGAGCTTAGGTAGTAAAGGCTCCCAACCTGAAGTGTTGAGTTACCTTCTTCTGTAATGTTATCAATATTAGTGAACGAGATGTCTCCGTCAGTGGTGAATCTCACTGTTTGTCCAGGGTTGGCTGCGTTGATAGAAACACCAATAAGTCCAGATGTAGCGATGTCATCTGCTTTAGCTGGGGTAACAGTTCCAAGTGAGGTAAATACAAGAGGAACTGCACGGCTAATGCTCCCTGCAAATGCATCTAAAGTGGCAGAACCTGATTGCAGCAATTCATCATCATCTGGCTGAGACTCTGTAATGTCACGAGTAGAGAGCACCCAAACTGGTGGCCCCATTGTTGCATTGGGGTTTACAAATCGATACGCTCTTCCATACCTATTTCTGTTATCTCCAATGTTGGCCATACCAAGCTCTGCTTATTCTTTTTCTATTTTACTGGCTTCTTCAATCCACTTTTCAATGTCAGATGTTATCAATTCAGTCAAGGTTTTGCCAAGAAGATTTTGATAACTCATTGCTAAACGAACAGCATCTTTGAGCTGACTACGTAGTTCATCAATGTTATTGCACTGATCAATTTCCGAGTTAATTATTGACCGCTTGAATTCCATCTCAAGTGGCAGATTAAAGTCGCTTTCTTTAAACATCTGTTTAATACTACTTATAACAAAGCTAACAGATTTGTTTTAAATTCGTTGTAATCAGCTGATGCATTAAGCACACCTTCAAGAATTGTTTTCTTTAAATACAAAGCTGATTCAACAGGTAGGAATACCTCACCATCATAAATTTCTAACTCTTTAGTAATATCATTCAACCAAAATTGACCATCAATAGGAATAGGGGGTTCGGTCTCTCTGACTGTTGCATATCCGTCACCACCATTGGTCTGATACCAGCCATCATTTGCATAGCAAAACAAACGACCTTGACGAGTGTCAAACCACAACGCACCTTCAGAGGGCAGAACGTTGTAATCTTCATCATTTTGGATCCAAGTCGGAGGTTGTGGTCCTGTTGATGCTTGACCCCAGTTCAAATCCAAGATAGCTGCAACCAATCCACCCCAGTTGGCTGGGTACTCTTGTGGCGTTTGATAGTTTGCAATACGCTTGATATTTAGCGCAGCAATTGCACTATCAAAGTTGGGATCTAACGGTCCGTAAAGAGACATTGGTATTGTTTTCTTTTATTCTACCTAGAACCTTGTATTTAGAATTGCGCTTGCTAACTCAACCTCATCAAGATTCAAGCCCTGTGCTGCTGCAAATACTAACTCTTGTAAGCTAAGTTCACCACGTTCATAAGAAGCAGTAAATTCTGCGGCTACATCAGCAACTTCTTGCTTCAGCTTTGCTTCAAATTTTTCCCGTGATTCAGCAGAGGGGTAAGAGTTAGGCTCTTTTGTTTTGATCCTTTCAATGAACATTGCAGCAATTGTGTGCTTACATATTTTAAATTTACGTCTATCTGTCTCTGTCTCCCACGATTGAATTTGTCCAGCAGCTTTAGAGAGGCCTACACTGGCCGTAGAAGCTCGTCCCTGAGCCGTGGGTAGTGGATACCTCTGCTGACGGTTTACAGCCCTTTCTAGGTCTCCATGCTGGCTCTGAGGTATGCGAAGCTGGGCGTGTGAGTATGCAGGGCAAGTGCAGGTGTACAGCGTTGCTGGAACTAGCTGTGGTCCCTCAAGTTCGTCAGAGTCTGGCTGCACATCTGCAGAGTTGTCATTAGTAAAGATTTCATCCATCCAAGGATCAACGTCTGTATCTAGCAACTGCCACTGCTCTTGGTTCTGCCCATCAACGTGGTAATACTCACCGTTATATTGATCTACAGTTTTCTTTGTAAAACTTCTGTCGTCAAATATGATGTATTTAAATGACTCTGTGTACAGCTTCATTTCACTAGGAAATGTGACTGCAGTAAATTTTAAGAATGGTGGTTCCACTAATACCGATTTAATTTCAAACGGCAATGTAGGAACTGATAGCTCTGTTACTTGGCTTTCTACCAAATCTGCTGTTAGATACTGCGAGCCGTAGAAGCGTTGATAATCTTCTTTCTGAAATGTGTATCTACCGGTTAAATCTACTCGTGCAATCTGACTTTCATATAAAGCATCTAGCTCCCCAATGTTAAACAAAGATGTAGGCAAATTACCGGGATCCAATATAAAGAAGTTTTGATTCTTTTCGGCGATCCTCGTCTCTACATCAAAAGTGTAGTCAGCATCGTAAAAGTCTACAGCTTGAATATTTAGTGGTCGTCTTACGAATAAGTCTTTGACATACCCAATCTTTCCAACAAACTCTTGATAGCGATAATCATTGTCTACCAAGAATCCAATGCCGTTGACTTCTTGTAAGTCTGCTTTTACAACAAACTCAATTCCTTCTGATTTTCCTTTATAAATAGCAGGTCTAAAGTTAACATCTAACACATCTTTAATAGTCGCTTCTGTTTCTCCATCTGTAACTCGATCACCAATCATGCTGCTTATAAGTGGCGTACTTGTCGTTGCGTCAACTGATACAAAGATCTCTCTGTTTTTAAAGTTCTCTGGATACGCAGTCTTATCTGACAATACAGCGGTAACTGAACCTAAGCTAAATGGATTAGGCACCGTGCGCTTCAGCACATAGTGAGCATTAGTATCTGCGTTTTTCGTAGCAAATTTATAGCCGTCAAATTTTACGGTGTACTCTTCAGGTTGCCCCTGATATAGCACTGATTCCAGTGTGACGTCTTCGTATTCTTGAGTAAATGGATTTAGCGACTTTAGCCTATACCAGGCGAACTGATAATAGAACTCAAGACCCTTTCTCCATTGAGCCCACTTACTATCTAAGTCAAACTTCTCGATGATTGAACGAGTGATAGTTGCACCAAAGCTTCTGTTGCTTGGGTACTGGCCGGAGCCTCGCTTACCTTTGCTTTTATCAATTCTGTTGTTGACACCCTTGAAGTCATGTGACTTGCTTGGACCCCAACCATTCTGTTTACGTGGCATGACTACACTAACTACCGTAGTTTTCTATATATCCTATTTTATATTCCTACTATGTAGTATTTATTTTCGAGTTTATAGGAAAATAGTGTAACTAGTGTAGTCACGTAGTCTTAGAAGAATCCGCCCTGCACACCTAACAGAGGTGCGTTACTGACGTTGTCTGTCAGGTTACCTGTCTGTCTGGCAGCCCAAAGAGTACGGCCCTTAGGTACGTAGAAGGCTTTGAACTTTTCTTCTGATCCAACTTGTGGCACTGGAGCCATTGAGTAAGGCATATTAGTGGAGTGCACCCAGGTGCCAACTTGATCACTAGCGACAATACTACCAACGTAAACTCCGCCGGTAACAGCATTACCAGTCTGAGAAGCAGGTCTAAGGAAGTCAGTATCATTCGATAGATACAAGTTGATTTGATAGCTTCCTCCGCCATTTACTTCTCCACGTGAGATTGTGTAGATGTCTTCAATGATTGCTCCATCATTTGTTGTGCAGTTCAGAACAAGCTGTGCAAAGTTTGTACCAGACACATCAATCTGCAAAATTGTTGCGTCGTTCATGCTGTAAACTTCGTGGAATACACGGTCTACAAGCAGAGGTTGTTTGTTAGTTGAAGTGGATGCCATGATTATGCAAGATTTTGATTACGTCCAGAGTTGTTTGGTCCACCCAAGTTCATACCAGTTGCAGCTGGAGGCATCATTCCGCCACCAACATCAGCATTTGGCATGCCCTGAGTAGGCAATTCACTTACCATCTTAGGTGGTTCAGGCATTGCCATGGGGGTCTTATTACCATCCATTCCTAAACCTGCCAAACCATACAAAGGTGCACCTTGTTGGATCTTCTGGCCTCGCTCTTGTGCTTGGAACATGTTGTAGTTAACTTCCAAGTTGGCGTATTCAGATGAAGGAGTTGGAGGCAGTTGGTCGGTTTGAATGTTCTGTCCACGACGGCCAGACATTTCAGGCCTCATACCTGTAGCAAGCACGTTGGGGTTGAGGTTTCCAAAACGTCCGTCATTCACGAATTGGACATCACCAAATGCAGTTGTCGGAGGATTGCCATCTACTCCCTGTCCTTGGTTTGGATCAGGAAAGAAGTTCATGGGGTTCATGTCCTGATTGTTAGGACTCTGAGGCATATTAGCCATCGGGCGCAGGGGCAACGACGGGGGCGCTCCTGCATTAGTTGAGTTGCTCTTGCTTGTGCGACCCTCGTTAGGGTTCATCATCTTGCGGCGTTGTTCTCTATTCATGATCAGGCCCTATACATTTGTTGACGGTCATTCAAGCCTTGGTATTGAATACCCTTGGCAATCATTTTCATACGCATTTCTGCGTCTTGTCCGATTTGACGTGGATCAGCTTCAGGATTAATGGTGGCCGATGTTCCAGCATCAGGACCGAAACCAGTTTGGTTGTTGAAGTCAGTTGTCAGAGAGTTGCCAACAGCATCACGACGCTGTGCAAAGTTACCTTTAGTACCGTGATATGCACCGTTTGCGGTCATATTAGGATTGCCATATCGCTTGTCCCGCGTACTAGCGACAACTTCTCCAGGCCCTTTCTCTAGAGCAGTCTGCATCCCAAAGATGTAGGAGTTGGCCTGTAGTGCCTGAGCTTCAGCCAAACGAGACCGATAGTCACCATCACCATTGATTTTAATGGGAACGTTACCGTAGTTAAACGCTCCTCCACCTTTGTTTGCCATAACTACTAAATATCTAACCTAGTATTATTCTACAGTTATCTCCAGACTTGATTTAACATAATTCGTGAACCTACTGCTGTATCAGCTGGACCGGGAATTGCCATCACAAATTCAGAGCCACTACGCTCAAATGCAAACCTCCTGTACTCAGGTCGGCGATAGTTGGGAACAAACAGAGTTTCAGCCATACGGTCAACTTCACGCAAATAAATTTCACGGAAGTATTGATCACCCTTCAGAGGATCTGAAGTGGCCATTGTCCGCTGAACGTCACCAGCGATCTGCTCCAAGCGGCTGTAGTTCGGGCTACCATTTGCATCACGTGGGAAGTACTCAGAGTTCTCCCAAGCTACGTCACAACGACGAATGTGATTAAGGATTTGATCATAGAAGAATTCGTCGGGAATCAACGACATCGCCTCTTCTACGCGAGCACGATCTCCCACAGGGATTTGTGAACCAGCGTTGATGCCAAGGTGGAATCTAACTTTTGATTTCTCGAATTCAGATAGTTCCATTATGCAATACCCATTTTCTTGTACTGTTCTTCAAGCATCAACTTCAGAGCAATATCATCAGTTTCACTTGTCTGACCACTTTGCATACGAGCAAGCAGTGCTGCTTCTGGGGAATCACCGATCATCCGATCACGTAGACCGGGGCCAAGGAGTCCGCCAGCGATTCCAAGGACAAGACCACCAGCCATTCGTCCTTTATATGGGAGCGCTCCTTTGGGTGCTGGTCTAACTGGTGTTAATCCTTGGCTAGCTGCAAGGGAATCTTTGCCGCGATTAATAGCAGCACCAATAGTTGGGGCAATTGCAGATGCCGCCAGAAGACCACCGGGAAGTGCTCCAATAGTTGAAGCTGCAGCGTCAGAGGGAACTCCTTTGTTCTTTTCTGCAATAGCTTGCAATAGAATTAGCTCTTCTGGGGTCATCTGACTAACGCTTTACTTACTACTAGTGTATCAAGCGATAAAAATAAGGTCTTCTGCAATCAACTGTTCCCAGTTAACACGGGGGATATTCTCCAGCTGCTTGAGGTTGCTGAAGCGCTCACCAGAAAGTGACATACGCAGTTCAACAATACGCTTGGCAGTTGCATATCCCACGCCAGGCAGACGCTTGGCAATCAACTCAGGGGGAGCAGTGTTTAGATTCAGGCGAGAATCATTCAATGGGACAACACGCTCAGGTGCTTTCTCTTCTTCAGCCTTCTTGATCTGAGGAGCTTCAACTTTAGCCAGACGACCTTTCTCAGTGTCATAAGGAACGAGTTGATCTAAGCTGACATACTTGATTGCACCATCGCCAGAACGCACCATTGCATATTCGCCATCGTGCTTTGAAATAAATTCAACGAGAGCACCAGTCTTCTCGTCTTGAAAAAGATTGCTAGACATTAGGGTATTTGATTCCTTTCATTCATTATAGGCAAATAAAAAGAGGGGCTTAATGGCCCCTCTGTTTTATTCAGTTGTCTACAAGATCAATAGCCTTGGCCGGCTTCAGTCTTGTAAGGCAGGACGACGTCCTCTGCATCAGGAGCAGGAGCATCGACGTAGTAGCAGACTTCGACGAGTACAGCAGAAGTAGAACTGGTGTCGATCGTTTCGAGGTCGTCAGAAGCGGTAGCGGTCACAGCGGTGGGCGAACCCAGAGCAGACAGGGAGCTGGAGAGGTCAAATGCAGAAGCTGCACCGTTCTCAGCAAACACGCCGCCGGAAGCGGTCAGGGTGACGCCGCCGGAAATGCCGGTAGCCTGGATGGTTCCAGAAGCAGCAGCAGAACGCAGGTTGACGGTGTTCACAGCCGTGCGGTAGATGGTGGCACCAGCGGGGATCTGGAAAGGACGATCAAGCCGGGGCTTGTCATCTTGACGCTGATCGGGAGCAGGGATCACCAGGGACAGAGTGCCAGAAGGGGTCGTGGTGCCGGGGCACACATACACACCAACTGTGCGGTAGAACTCAACGCCAGGAAGAGCTTCAACAGCTTGATCCTTGTAAGCGTTCAGTTTGGCAACGTAGTTACCGGGGAAGATTACGGACATTGTTAATTACCTCCTATCAATAAACGAAAGAGTAACCAACAGTGATGAAGTCCTTGTTCAGAACTTCAAAGCCTGCGAACAGGGACCAGATCATGATGATGAAACGGCTGAAGTCATCGTTGTTGTTCAGCAGAATCTGAGCATTGTTACCACCAATGCCCACGCCAACGGCCTGAGGACCGAAGAAGATCAGCTGGGAAGCAGCATAATCAGCAGCAGAAGCATCGTTGTCAGTAACGATCAGGTTGTAGTTCGTCTCGGGGAGGTTGGTTGACTCGAACCAACGAACACCCTCGAACAGGAAGCCAGAAGGCATGACGGGCTGACCAGCCACGAAACCAGCCTGGCCGTAGGCAGGACCCATGCCCTGATAGAAGTTCGCGTTAGGAGCTTCAGCAGGAGACATTGGGTTGATCATGCCGCTACCGGGGTAACGAGCAATCTCACGGAAGTCACTGTTCTGACGCAGGTGCATCATTGCGGTGGGGTCCACGATGCAGCGGTAGTAACCATCAGAGAAGGTCGGGACGTTGCGCTTACGCATGTCCTTGACAACTTCCAGAAGGTCGGTGGTGACGTCAAACTTGGCAGACTCACCAGCAGCGTAGGTAACGCCGAGGGTTCCGCCGGAACCGCCCTTGGCCTTACCGCCGGGCAGGTAGTAACCACCTTGATCTTTAGAAGCAGCACCATTGGCTTCGGCCTTCAGCAGTTCGTTAGCGAAGACGCGGTCACGCCAGCGGCGGTAGTCATCCAAAAGGGTCAAGCTACCTATGCTTTGATGAAAGACGTTCAGGTTGCCGGTATCGAGCAGAAGACGCTGAGCAGTGATCAGGGTCTCACGTGCAACCTTAAAAGTAGAAGGCTGAGCAGAATCGCGGGTATCGGCAGGGCCGGTGTACTCACGAAGAGTCACCAGAACCTTGTCCTTAACGATGTTGCGTGCAGAAGCCGTTCCAAGGGTTTGGTCGGCAGTACGCTCACGAGACTCTTTAGTGCCTGGCTTGCCCCAGAAGCGGTAACGATCCAGCTGCACGGTTTGGCCGGGCTGCTTGGAGAAATCGTGAACCACCACAGGCTCCACAGCCATCTCAATGATGTATGCGGGGTGGGGACGGTACAGTTCAGCACCAAGGAGCTTCGGAAAATCATTATCAATCCACATGGGATAATAACTCCAAAACTAAATGTTTATAGTGACTTCGATGTGTCACATAAGTAAACTATAAACTTTAATTAGTTAAGATAAAGGATATACCTTAAATGTTTGTGGGTCAATGGAATTTATAGATAGCAATGAGTGGGTGCCTATTCACACTCTTGCTGGGTTTGAATGCTGCATCGAATACTACGTCAACAAGGACGGTTTGGTTAAATCAACCAAGGGGAGATCAGAAAGATTACTTCGTCCTAAAACAAATAAGCGTGGTTATCTATCTGTCAACCTTACTCAACGTATTGGACGCAAGAAAACTATCTCAGTGTATGTTCATAAACTAGTAGCTCTTGCATTCCTTCCAATTGCGCCCACTCCATATGGTCGCAAGAAAGGATGCAGCGGTATTACTCACTTGGATGGAAACAGAAGCAATTGTTCTGCGTCTAATCTAAAGTGGTCTACTAGAAATCTCTTACAATAATAGTATTGCATCAAAATATTCCTCATGGATAGACTCACTCTTAAGGGTTATAAAGAAGTGACGGGGCAGGTTGGCAATGAGCTGGCTTGGATCCAGCCTCTGAAAGGTGACTTTCATAAGTTTCCTCGTTGGTGGAACAAGAAAGGCACAATTCAGTATGAATCTGTGACTATTTTCAATGTGACGCGGGCTCCTGGCGATATCAAAATCGTTATTCCTACTTCAATCAATACTCATATTGAGATGATTTGGGATGATCAAACAGAGACGTTTAAGTTCCCCATTCATCGTGGTGTTGAGCGTGTTGCGATTGTGGATGCTGCAACCAATGCTTTGGTTCAAGAGTATCAATTCTCTCGGATTGCTGGTGGTTCTGTGCTGAAGCGCACTATTGCTCCACTGCCTAGCAAGACTATTGGAAACGTCAGCATTACTGGAAGTCCTACTCCCGATGTGGGTATTGCTGCTACTTACAGCGTGGCACACACCGGAACTGCTGCCGATCTTGTCTATCTCTGGACTTGCACCGATAGCTCCGCAACAATTACTTCGCCTACGGCTGCTTCCACTGATATCACTATTAGTGAGGCAGGTACGTTCGATGTCACTTGCAACATCTCCTCTGCAACCTCTAGCGATTCTCCAACCTCTGTTGTTATCTCAGTAACTGCTACTTAAGAGAGGTTGCTCTGGAGTAGGAGTGACTTCAGTAATACTAAGATATTGTCTACCGAGCGTCAGCCTTACATTGAAAGGCAGGCGCTTTGTTCTTCTTGCGTGTATGCCTACATAAAAGAAACTTTCGTCTGGCACATACGCAGTCTGAGTTCCTATCGGCTTTCTGTCAGGACCATACAAAACTACATCAACATATCGATCAATATAAATATTGTTAACGCCTACATTTTCAATCTCACAAGTAACCACTGGATTAATCAAGGATGGCCTGCCCTCCGATATTGATGCTGGGGAATAATCATTTTCTACAGCAAGATCATCTTGATAATCAATACTTGCTTCTGTGTAATCAACCAAAGCATCAAGCTCTAGCTGATCAATACGAGCGAAAAAATAATCATCTCTATCAGCGTTGAATGCACGGTTGTCTTGAACCGTGTCACTGACAGCAACAACTACTTTAATAAAAATGTTTTCGGTACCAAATAAACCTACTGAGTTATTGAAATTAATGACTGCAGGAGCCACAGTCACTCTTTCAATTACTGGATTTTGGATACTATTTCCTGTGACGTAATTAAGCGATTTGTTCGCAACTACGTTTGCTGGGTTAGTATTATCACTCCCGCCATACTGTTGGCGGAAGCGAAGTATCTCATTAGTTACGTCACGTGTCATATCGACCCAGCGCTGGCAATATCTCTATTTTAAACTACAGATATTCACCAATCTCACTTCCGCTTTCACGCAGAGCTTTCAGCGCTTTGTTCTCTAAAGTTCTGACACGGTCACGACTCATGTTCAGCACTTGACCGATAGCTGTCATTGACAACGGCTCTAGTGTGTCATCACCGATTCCATAACGCATGCTGATAACCTCAGCTTGAAGAGTAGGCAGCTTGGCAATCTCAGAGCGTATATCTTGCTTAATAAAAGCAGCTTCGAGAAGTTCAGATGGAATTTGACCTTCATCCTCTAACAGGTCTACCAAAGCAGTGTCGTGATTTTCTCCAATCTTAATTTCCAAAGACGTTGGTTGGCGAGCTTTACACATCAAATCCTTGACTTCATCCTCAGTCAGTTTTAGCTCAACTGCTAGCTCCGCAACTGTAGGAAGATAACCATTCAGTTGGCTCAACTCACGCTGGGCTTTCTTAAGTTTGTTGAGGTTCTCAGTAACGTGGATCGGTAGACGTATCGCCCTCGACTTTTCAGCGATCGCGCGAGTGATCCCTTGACGGATCCACCAGTAGGCGTAAGTAGAAAACTTGTAACCACGACCAGGATCAAACTTCTCCACACCGCGCACCAGCCCGATGGTGCCTTCCTGGATGATATCCAGTAGTTCCATGTTCCGCTTGGTGTATTTTTTGGCGACGCTAACCACAAGGCGAAGATTGGCTGTAACCATTTTGTCTTTGGCTCGTTTGCCATCACGAAGCTCCCGCTTTATTTGCTTAGGGGTGATATCAAGTGCTGCTGCCACGCCCTCATCATCGAGTGACATTTCTTTCTTGTATTCTTCAATCTCCATCAACCTTTGTACTTGACGGCCCAACAAAATCTCCTCGTCGTGCTCAAGAAGTGGGATCCGTCCAATGTCTTTTAAATAAGCACGAACTGGATCGTTGCTTCCTCTTTGTGTTGTCATATAGTCCTTTTTGGGTATATTTAATTCTACACCTAATTGTTATAAATATCAAGCAGATAGTAGGGCAAATCTAACACTTTTGCGAGGTGGTTCTTGTCTCCCTTCCATTGCTTCTACTGCCATAGCTTGAGCAGCATGCTCATTAAATCCTTTTGACTTATAGTTATCTAGATAGCTTTCGTAGCGTTCAATAGAACTATCAAAGTCTTCACCGTGATTAACCATCTCAGCTGCCAGGTGATTAGCAGCCTGATCTTCTACACCATCTGATTTCAGATGCTTCCAAATCGCCTGAAAAACCTCAGGGCTGACTTCTTCTTTAGTTGCTTCACCAGCAAATCTTTCGCAAGAACAGCCCACGGTTTTATTTATTTACTACTCTAATTGTAGTCAATTAGCCAAGCAAACTTGTTCCCAGTTTAGAACCATCGCTAATACGACGATCAAACTCAGGATCGTTAGCTTTGGTATGTGCAAGGTTAGACAGATGCATACCTTTTGATTCAATCCGAGGGTCGTGTTCAATAATAGCTGACATCAAAGTGTTCAAGCCTTGCTGGGTTTTATGATCAACATCAGACTTAGCATTCAGTGCATCACGCTGAGCACCGATCATTTCAGTCTGCTTATAAGGAAGTTGCGTCCGTGCATTCTGCTCAAACGTTTGACGACGGAAGCCATCATTGATTGAACCCTGCTGTTCAGCAGCGACTTGGGTAAAAGCACTGCCGTCAGCCATGTTAGGAAGCCCCTGATTAGGAGGCATCATGCCTGCAGTACCTTGTCCCATGGCTGCATCAGCCATTGCGTGACGAGAATAAGAACCTAGACGATGATCCATTTTTACATACACTCAATATTTATATTGTAGGGGATGCTAATTAACATCCCCTAACGGTTTAGATCAGAGGTCCTGAATCAGGGCCTTGGTCTGGAATGCTGCACCAGGAGCAGCGGAGAGATACTTCCAAGCATTCTCAGGGGAGCTATCCATCATCTCGCTGAAGTTGCCCCAGAAGGTGGCAGCTTCGTTAGCAGGCTGCTGGCCAGGTGTTGGCATTTCCATCGTTGGACGCTGGAAGTTAGCAGGCACTTGACGCTGCTCTTGAGCTTTGATTTCAGCTGCAAACTGATCGCGTGCTTCAACAGCTTCGCGGTACTCCTGCTCAGCAGCAGTCTCGGTTGGATAAGGACCGTTAGGACCAAAGAAGTCGTTGACGTAATCAGCAAGGATGTCAGGATCAGTCAGCATGATGTTCATGGCTGCACGCTCTTCACCAGCAGCGTTCAGCATCAGGTTCATGGCCTGACCGGTTTTGACCTGATCGATCAGAGCATCTTCAACAGCACATGCATACTGGTTAAGCAGAGCAGGAGCTTCAGCACCAAAGTGCTCAAGAACCTCAAGGCTGGTGTCAGAGATCTGGCTCAGATAAGAATCACTTGCGCTTTCTGCGGCGAGGGGCTGGCTGTGCTGGGGCTGGAGGTAAGCCGCCTGCTGGGCCAGGTACTGCTGCTCCGCCTGGTATTGGGCCTGGGCCTGCTGCTGCTGCAGCGCCTGGTCCATATACGCCTGGGTTGAAGCTTGGGGACTGAATGTCTGGGGTGCCAAATACTGGGCTTGAAGTTCCGGCTGTACCGAACCCAAGGGTGCCTGGACCTGCTGCTGAGGCGTTGGGGTCTGGTACGCCGAGTATGGTACCTGGGCCTGGGATTGGCTGGGCGTATTCAGACTTGCGCTCAAAGCCTGGAACGCTTCCTGCCATGGATTCCCCGCCGGAGCCGGAGCCGCCTGCTGCTGATACACCGGAGCCGGTGCTTGTGCCGTTGTCGGTGACGCCTGGAAGCTTGATTCCACGTTCATCGCGGATGGGGCGGCCGCGCTTGGAGCGCTGCTGGTCGGCATCGCTGAGCTTGCTTGGGCGCTCATCTGAGCCGGCTGGTTGATACTTTCCACTGTAACTTAACTCCTTACGTAAAAATTCGAGTGATCTATATAAGAACCCTGTGATATCAAGGTTCGGGTCAGACCCCAGCGGTAAGTTTGGTGTCTGAGGATGTGGCAACTGATAAAGACTGCCGAGTAGTCCGATGAAAGACTGTAAAGACTGTTGGGTTTGTTGAACCATCCTGAACGGATAGCCACTAAGCATGGCTGCTCGTTCTTCTTCGGTTTTTCCTGGGAAGAGATACTTGAGAGCTTCGATTGAATCTACCCCAAGTTCTTGAAGGTTTCTCACGACAATACTGTTATTCAGAATGTCTTGTGTGTCATCTTCAAAGACTTCGCCAGTCCAGCGCCAGGAAACTTTTGTGTTTCCGTCAGGAATAAGCCCGACAACGCCAGGTGGTATTTCACCTGCCTCAAGTTTAGCACGGAACAATTGTTCCCTTGCATCAAGGAAGTTCTTCTGCTCTTCTTGGTATGCAGCCTGAGCTTGCTCATATTGCATTCGATCGGGGAAGTCTTCCTCAAGAGGAATTACAGGTTTCTTCAGGCCTAACGCAGTTGCAAATGATTCTTCAAACAAATACTCTTCGTGTTGAATCATCATTGAGAATGCTTTACACAGTCCAAAGGTAAACAATGCTTTAGCCTTTTTCTCAGCTGTTGCTGCAACACGACCATAAAGAGTTTTAATCTCATAAGCAGTAGATGCAGTGTTAATGTCGATGTCATCCACACCACCTAAGGCCAGTCGAATCTCTGAGCGATACTGCTTCACATACAAGTTCTGGTCACCAGAAACACTGTCAGGTGTCATGTAGCTCACACGATCAGTTGGCTCAAGGTTTGCAATAACCCTAGGCACTTTGATTTGACCATCTAAGGGTGACGGGCCACCGAAGGGGCTGCCGGGCGCAGACATTGGTTTGAAGCCAGCTGCTGAGCTAATCGTGGGACGCATAGTTGCATCATTACCACTTTCAACAATGTCGTGCTTAGGACGGCTAGAAACCAACGTAGGGTTACCAAAGAACTTCATGTTCTTACGAATGTTACGCACCAGCTCATCGTGATACAGGATCTGATGGCTAAGCCAATCGAATTCACCTGTGCCTGTGCTTTCGCCTGTACAGTCAAGATGATTGAAGATTTCAACAGCAGGAATAAAGCCAAGGCTATTGGTCAGTGTTTCTGACACACCCTGACGTTGCTGTGTCATTCCGTTGTTGGTGTCATCAAACTCAAGCTTTTCATCAGAGATGGTTTGCTCAATCTTATCTTTGAATACAGTAAGTTTAATGTACTTCTTTCTACCACCACGTTGTGTAGGCTGACCATACGAAGGAAGGCTGGCCATAGGACCAAAGCCTTTACCTTTGACTGCAAAGCTGTAGATCAAAGTGACACTATCAATCTTACCGGTTTGATCCCGATAAGCACGGTAACGATCCTTAGGGAAGTACAGCAGCTGATACGTATCACCGGAGGGGCGGAAGTAGAACAGACCTTGACCATCACACAAGAAGTGATCAATGATGCTGTCAAATTTCATCTCCAACATATTTGCGTCATACACACTCTTCAAGAATTCTGTGCGCTTCCCATAGGAATCTTGCTCACAGTAAAACTCAATTCCACGACGTAGGATAAACGTGCGCATCTGTGCCAGATGAGACGCAACAATCATCGTATCGGTCTGGGAATCCCCGCGCCTTGCTTTTGCTGCTTCGAGTATTTCCTGAAACTGACCGTTAGCGATATTCATTGTTAAATAAACCCTTTCTCTTTACTCTAGTGTATTAACTAAAAAGTTCGGCTCCTTTCTTACCTGCGTCGAAGTCAAGTTTGTATTCCTTAGGCTTAGCTGTGCTGGCCCAGTCAGACATTGGAAGTCTGGAAGTGATGGCGTCCATATCGCCCAGCCAATTCAATTCTTTCAGGTCAGACATTGACTTGTTATACAGAATGCTGTCATATGCACGCTGATCCATATCCTTAATACGCTCATCGGCACCCGTAATCCTGTTTGCTGCAGCTGAAGCTTCTGCAGCGCGTCTAGTGCCGAAGCCATCTTCACTACGCTTCTGTAAGTTCGTCAGCAACCCAAGCGTATTGCCAGTGGAGAACATATTGTCATTAGGGTTGTAAGCAAGTGCTGGATTGATAGATCCATCTGACATACGCTCTCGTGTAGCTGCTCCACCAGCACCACCGCCACCACCAATAGCATTCATGGTGATTGAGTTATCAATCTGACCCATGTTGCCAAAGTTCATTGCACCCTCACCAAGGGTGTTGGTAATCTTGGCGTTATTGAATTTGTCCTGATTGAATGAATCAGTGATGCTCATATCGGCAGTGCCCATCTTGGCTCCTTTGCCAAGGTTAGTATTAGCACTATTCTTTATGCTGACTTCTTCTTTAGTTGGCAGAGGATTGGTATCCATCACTGGAGTACCATCTTCAGGGTCTGTGATGTCGGTACGTGTCTTTGATCCCAAGCTTTCTAATCTCTTGTTCAACAAATCTTGTGCACCACTTCCTAAGGTGTAACCACGCTCTTTGATCATTTTATTAACGTCTTTAGCCGAGAAGCCCTCACCATCTTTACCCTGATTAGCAAAGCCTTTAGCTTCACCCAGCAGAGACTGCATCTCAACACGACGCAGGTCTGGCTGCTTATTACCTTCACCTAAGTTACGGCCCGACACTTCATCAGCTCTATAGTTTTTGAGCTTATCAACTGCATCAAAGTCATCCATTCGTGCTTGAGCACCTGAGTGAACTTTACCGCCAGCAGCTACGTGTGCATCATATTGCTTTTGAATCTGCTTCTCGCTCATACCAGCTTCACGAGCTGCGCGAAGATCTCTCTTGGTGATTCCATCACCACCATACATTTTGTTTAGCTGTAGCTTATCAACTCTATCTTCCATAAACTTCTTAGAACTTGCACCCGGAGCTACGTCAGTAGTAGCACCACCAAAACTACTTTCCTCTTCTTCTTTTTTGCCCTTGCTTGCGCCAGGTGCATAACTAGATGTATTACCAGGGAACGCCATGGTTACAAGATCTCAATGTCATCATTATATTCTAATTGTAACGCCCCTCTTCTCAACAATCCTCCCATAGTAAGCACCATTGAATCGACGCAGTCATCGTGTGCTGTATGTCCAAAGTTCAATAGTTCGTCTTCAAGAATGTCCCACTTGCGCCACTTGTTCCAGATAACTTTCTTATGCTCATATAAACCAAGGACACCACGCAGACGAGATAGCTTGTCTCCTTTAAATCCCTTGACTGGACTACAGCTCAGGTTATATAACCCACGCTGCTCAAACATCACTCGTTTGAAGTCACCCTCAAATGAACTCTGATATGCAACTGCTTCAGGCCAGATCATACAAGATGATGTAGTTGGGAAGTAATTGCCCTCTTCGTTCTCTAGTAATATATTCCAATCCGATAACATTTCACAAAGCATATCCATCTTTTCTAAATTACCCATTGACTTAACTCGTCGTTGGTCAATCATATATAACTTACCGTTATCAATACCACCTAACGTAAGCACGGTATAGTCATTCTTTTCATTTAGACCTGCACTGAGGTCAATCCCGACGCCAATACAATCGAATGATTCAGGTACTTCACCTTTGACAATCAAGTCTGGTGATAAGCCGACGTCTCCTGATTGAACAGCAGTGTTGAGGTACTGATATGCAAATGCAATCCTGTCCTCCATCTTACGTTCGTTCAAATATTTCATCGACCAAAACTCTGGCCAATACGAACGCTGTCTACCGTCTTCGTCTGTTATGACTGCCTTTTGGACGATTTGTTTCCAGTTATTCTTGGGGACAAATAGAGTTGCGTGTATGTCGTCGAAATGGAATCGGGTACCCAAACAGATTGCCCGTGCACCTTGGAACATAGTAGGTGCAATGACATTAGACCATGTTTGTTCCATCTCTCTTCTAATGTCCGGATTATTGATGGATGCAGCGGATTTA
>NZVR01000055.1 GCA_002701545.1 Blastopirellula sp.
TCCCAGTTGTCGCGTTTGGCTCCCAGGAAATGGGAGGAACTGTCGTGACCCAACTTGCTCCGCCGTGGAAACATGTTGGTCTCAGGGCCATTGTCGCTGGTCACCATCACCAGCGTGTTGTCTGAGAGTTTCAATCGATCCAGTGCATCCATCACCCTGCCAATGTGATGATCCACTTCCACCATGAAATCGCCATAGATATCCAGTTTGCTTTTACCGACGAAGGGATCACCGGGCGCGTGAGGTGTGTGTGGTGCATTGAGCGGCATGTAAACGAAAAAGGGACGTTGCTTGTTGCGGTCAAGGAAGGAGATGACTTCGTTGGTCAAAGTCGGCATGACGTGTTTGTGCCGCCAACCAGGGACGGCTGGCCCCTGCCGGCCACCTTTGTCTTCTTCTCGCAAGCTGGAGGTGGGCTGTTCGGTGACACGGTCATTCCGGATGAAAACGTAGGGTGGCATGTCCAGAGATGCGGCAATCCCGAAGTACTCGTCGAATCCGTTTGCGGTGGCGGTGTTCTGGATTGGTTGGGTGAAATCGATTCCTTCCGAATCGTTGCGCATGCTGTAGCTCTGTGCTCCCCGCGCGCCTCCGGCCCAATTCATTCCCAGATGCCACTTGCCGATGCAGGCAGTCCGGTAGCCCTTGCCCTGGAACAGATCCGCCAGCGTCATGCGTCCCTGGGCAATGAGGGGCTGTGAAAAGCCACCGAGAACGCCACTCTTCAATCCGGTTCGCCACGCATAGCGGCCGGTCAGCAGGGCATAGCGTGAAGGCGTACAGACAGCGGAGGCCGAATGCGCATCGGTGAATCGCATGCCACCCTTGGCCAGCCGGTCGAGATTTGGCGTGTGGATCTTGGATTTGGCGTCATAGCAAGTGACGTCGCCATAGCCCATGTCATCAGCAAAAATCAAAACAACATTGGGCTGTTTAATTTCCGCTGAGGCAAACGCCGTCAGTAGCAGGATGCAAGCAAAGGTGAGGATGGTTTTCATGTGATTTCTTTTTTGGGGTGCCGACGTGCGGGGCGTTGTTCTCAGGAAGCCACTTTTTCATGCGAATGGTGCATGGCAGCTTGTTGAGTTTCAAAGTTTCCGATGTCGACGTGGCCGAAACTCTTGACGAGTTCCACTACGATGAGGTGATGACTGATGGACACAAACAGCGTTTGAAACGTCTGGGACCGGAGTATTACCGCGGCCAAGGGTGGGTGCATTGGACGTTGACAATTGAAGATCGCCGAACCGGGTGGCTGGATGCCAGGTTTTTGTACAAGTTTCGCGAACTGCTGACCCATGCAATGTTTCGGTACCAGGTCGCGTGTCCAATCTACTGCCTGATGCCGGATCATCTTCATGTGCTATGGGCCGGTTTGGCTGACAGTACCGATCAGCTGACGGCCATGAAGTCGTTTCGTCGCGACATGAATGATGCGTTGGGAAAGATCGGCTTTGAATTGCAGCGACAGCCGTATGATCACGTTCTAAAGGACGAGGAGCTTGAAACTGATGCAATCGAATCGGTTGCCGATTACATCGCTCGAAATCCGGAACGCAGCGGTTTGACTCAGTCAGATGTATTTGCCTCGTATCCATATACTGGTTGCCTGTTGCCCGGTGCCGCACAATTGCGATTGTTTACTGACGAAGGTTGGGATGTGATTTGGAGGACATTGTCATTTCTCAAACGGACAGAGTGTTATCGAAGGCCGGATCCAAAGTATCCGAAAAATCCGTAGCGGAACTCGTCAAGAGTTTCGGCAAAGCCCGTCGGCTGCTCCAGGAGACCGAAACTCTTGACGAGTTCCGCTACCAGGAAAGGTGGGTCAATTCGCAAGTGGCTCCCAGTCTGGTGCATCGGCCATGATGTCTTGGTAAAGCGTCAGCAGTTTCTTCTTGAGGCGCTCGGTGACTTCCGGCTGCTGCTTGGAAATGTCCCTCTTTTGCAGCGGATCCGTGCTTAAGTCGTACAGTGCGAACCGACTGAATCCGCCAGTCTTGATCGTCGGAATCCACGCCTCCTGAAACGTCCTTAAACGAACGAACTCACTCTTCAGCCGGTTGTATTCGGGGCTGGAGAAGGTGGTGTTGGTGACGCGGGAGCCCAGGTTGGGCGCCCGTGGATCGATGCTCGCCATTTTGGCCATCTGCTGCAGCAATGCGTTCTTCCTGGCCTGATCCGAAGGCAGTTGGTAGCCACGGTAACCCATCAGCGTGTAATTGCCTTCCCGCAACGTCGCCAGGTGCCCGGACCAAGGCGACAGCCAGAGCATCGGTTGCGAGCGTTTGAATGTGCCTTTCTCAATCAATAAAGGTGACAGATCCGCACCATCAAGATGTACGTCTGTGGGTTTATCGATGCCGGCCAGCCCGCAGATGGTCGGTAGTAAATCAACCGATCCCGATGGCGTGTTCTCGACTCGTCCTCCCCGGAAGCCATCCGGCCAGAAGAAGATGCCGGGCGAACGCAAACCGCCCTGAAAGTTTGATCCTTTGTTGCCGTTCAGTCCGCCATTGCGATCCGGTCGATAGCTGCCGTGGTCGGACGAGTAGATGATCAGCGTGTTGTCGAGTTTGCCCATCGCCTGGAGCTTGGCAACAAGTCGCCCGATGGCTCGGTCCGTATTGTCGATCGTGGCTGAATAAATGGCAGCTTCATCTTGGATGTCTCCGTAGAGCGAGACAATCTCCGCAGGCGCCGCGAGTTTGTGATGGGGTTCATTGAACCAGATGTTCATGAAGAATGGCTGATCGGGATTTGCTTTCGTTTCCAACCAGTGGATCGCATCACTGACAACGATCTGGCAGGAGTAACCCTTCATTGGGCCCACGCGTTTCCCGTTACGAATGAAGTTGACGGGATCCTTGTGACTCGGGCTGGCTCCGTTGGAGAGCCCGAACCAGTAGTCAAAGCCATGCGCTTGCAGCGTAGGTTTCTTGCGCTTGCCTGAGGTCATTCCGATGTGCCACTTGCCGAAGTGGGCGGTTCCATAGCCAGCCTGCTGTAGCACTTCCGCGATCGTCACTTCACGCTCGAGCAGATGCATGTTGTGCCAGTGATCCTGCAGGACGCCGTAAATGCCTGTGCGGAGATTCTGTCGGCCGGTGAGGAGGGTCGCCCGCGACGGCGAACAGACTGCCGCCCCGGCATGGAAGTCGGTGAACCTGACCCCGCGTGCCGCCAAGCCGTCGAGCACCGGTGTCTTCACTGGTCCGCCATAACAGCCGAGATCCTTGGAACCGAGATCATCGGCCAATAAGATGACGATATTGGGTCGCCGTTCCGCAGCCCCGGACGTCGCAGAAATCAAACATAGACCACTGCAGCAGAGTAAGAGAAGGCGACGCATGAAACGCTCGTTGTAAAGGTTGTTTGGAGTTATTTAGTGTCAGCTCGGAAATGCGGAGCATTTGTTTTGGGTAGCCACTTGCGAAGTGCGATTTTTACATCCCTGTGAGCAGGGCTTGTTGCCAGGTTATGCCATTGATGAGGGTCCTTGTGCATGTCGTACAATTCCTCACCCCCATCGGCGTAACGAATATAGTGGTGGCGTTTTGACCGGATCGCGTGATTCGCACCGAACCAGTGGGGCGAGTGCGTGATGATTGCCGGATAAGGCCAGTCGGCATTCGGGTCGTTGACAAGCGGTGCGAAGCTGCGTCCGTCGAGATGTTCATTTTCCGGTAGGCCGCATAAGTCAACCAACGTCGGATAGAGGTCAACGAGACTGACCGGGCTCTTGCAGATCTTGCCACTTGCCGGAGTGCCGGTCGGCAAACGGTCCGGTGCGTAGATGATCAGCGGTGTGCGCGTTGTCTGTTGCCAGAGCGCCGACTTCGCGATTTTCTTTTCGCCGACGTCGTAGCCGTGATCGCCCCACAGGACCACGATCGTGTTGTCGCGATAACGACTCTTTTCCAAAGCATCGAGCACATGGCCGACGCAGGCATCAGCGAAGGAGTCCGCTGCGAGGCAACCCTGGACAGCTTCCTTCCATTTGCCGCTCGCGCGAATGTGCTTGATGTGGCGTTCGCCCATCCGCCGGCCAATGGCAGGGATGTCGTCGAAGTCGTCTGCTTTGTATGGCGGAAGTTCGATGTCTTCGAGTGGATGCATGTCGAAGAATTTCTTCGGCGCATACCAGGGGAGGTGCGGCAGGTAGATGCCACAGCCAAGAAAAAAAGGTTTGTCGTGATCTCGTGCGAGGAACTGCGCGGCGCCATCGGCGGTCTTCCAATCGGGATTGGCTTCGATCGGAGCGTCGGTTGGTCCCCAGTCGATGAGACGGGCGAGGATCGGATTGGATTCGAATTTTGGTCGGAGACCGTGTTGGTAGCGTTGGTGTTTCGGCGGTGGGACAGCGCCGGTGCGTTTTGAGTAGACATGATCCCACGCTGCGGCATCGGAGAATTTGCCATGGGCTTGGTGATACAGTTTGCCACCGCCCCAGGCGACGTAACCATGCCTGCGGAAATACTGCGGGAGCGTTACCCAATTCTTGTACGCCGGTATGTCACGAAACCAGTTCAGATTGCCGTAGATCCCGGTTGTTGATGGACGAAGCCCCATCATGATCGCGGTACGCGATGGGCTGCAAAGTGGCGCGGCGCAATGGGCCTGCTCGAAGAGGATTCCTTTGCGAGCCAGTTTGTCGATGTGGGGTGTCTTCGCCTGGGGATGTCCTCCAAGACAACCAACCCAGTCGTTCAAATCGTCGACAGCGATGAACAGGACGTTCGGCCTGTCGTTCGAGTCGGCGGCATCGGCCCGCTCGATCGGCTGGAAGAGAACGCCGAAAAAAACGATCGCCCATAGGCACGTAGCGGAACTCGTCAAGAGTTTCGGTACTCGGCGTATCCGCGGCGTCCTGCCGCCGCCAAACGCATCGCCAGTAGTCGTTCTACGGTGGCAGGGATGCTCCCGATACGCGATAGCGTTTGACGTGCATTGGGGCCGAAAGTCTTGACGACTTCCGCTACGGAGTGTGGGAGCAATTTGGAGATTCATTTTGGAAGTGGGGAAAGTCTTTAGGCGGGATAGGTTCAATTTCGATAAGACCCGACACGTGATGTTCACGTGACGCGATGGTTCATCAGATATTCATCTCATAGACCAGGCCATCGACTTCAAATTTGCGCCGGTTCGGTTTGCTGGGCCAAGCTGGTTTTGACATCTGGGAGCGCCACTTCCGGTAAGCTTGTTCCAATTGCTCGACGGTCTCGGGTTTTGCATCGGCCAGGTTCTTGGATTCGCCAATGTCGCTGGCGAGGTCGAACAGCCAGGTATTGCCGTAGGACTTCACGAGTTTCCAATGGCCTTGCCGGACCGCGATGTTGGGTCCGTTGCTCCAAAACAGAGTTTCATGTGGCGCATCGGTAGACTGCCCGTTGATAAACGGCGTCAAATCAACACCGTCCAGTTTGATTCCCACGGGAACTTGGATGCCCGCCGCCGCGCAGATTGTCGGAAACAAATCCAGAGTGCTGACGGGCCGATCGTAGATCGCGTCTGGTGGGAACTTGCCCGGCTGTTTGATCACCATCGGGACGCGAATTCCGCCTTCGAACAAGAACAGTTTTCCGAGTTTCAGTGGGCCATTGCTTTGCACGCCCGTGTAGATCGGCCCGCCGTTGTCGTTGACGAAGATGACAAGTGTGTTTTCCGCAAGACGGTGCTTGTTGATCGCGGCGACAATCGAGCCCACAGCATCATCCAGGGCACTGGTCATTGCGTAGTAATCACGTTTGGTTTTGTTGGTTTCGTTCGGAAAGCGATCCTGGTATTTTTTGGTCGCTTCGATTGGCGTATGCACCGCGTTGAACGGGACGTAGGCAAAAAATGGCTTGTCTCTGTTCGCACCGATGAATCTGACGGTTTCCCTGGCGATGGCGTCGGTCAAGTATTCAGGTTCAATCAGTGGCGATTTGTCTCGCATGATTGTGCTGTGGAAGGGCTGGGACGCTTTGGCAGGAAAAAAGGAATGGGCACCGGCCAGGAAACCATAGAACTCATCAAAGCCTCGGGCCTGCGGGTGAAACTGAGGCTGCGTGCCTAAGTGCCATTTGCCAAACATGCCCGTGACATAACCGGCCTGTTTCAAAACATCCGTCATCGTGACGACGGATGGATCGAGACCACGGTGCAGGCGATGGGTGATTGCGCCGCCGGAAGTATTGAATTCGAAACCAAAACGCTGTTGGTATCGGCCCGAGATGAGACCGGCACGAGATGGACTGCACGATGCCGCGGTCACATACGCATTGGAAAAACGGGTGCCCTGTTTGCCGAGGGCGTCAATGTGCGGCGTGGGGATCTCCTGGGATCCATACAACGCCAGGTCACCGTAGCCAAGGTCGTCCGCAAACAATAACACGATGTTGGGAGGTCGTTTGTTACCGGCTGTGATATTGGGGATCGTGGAGAGGAGCTTTCGTTTTGCCGCTGCGTCTGCAGGGTTCGCTGGGAAAACGGGTTGGTTCGTGACTTCTGCTGCGGCCGTTGCTTTTTCGCGCGCCCGACGGCGTTTCGTGTGCGCCAGGGCTTCCTGGGGAGTGACAAAGCCATCGGAGTCAGCGTCCATTCGTTTGAACAGCGCTTTGTTTTTGATTTCATCGGGGCCAAGTTTGCCGTCGCCATTTTTGTCGGCAGCGGCGAATTGTGATCCGGCTGAACTTTGTTTTGGCGGGTCTGTTTCGGATGGGTTCTGGGCAACCAGCACGCAAGGGCTAAGCCAGAACGCGATCAAAAAGAGAATATTCTTGTTCATGAAACTGTCCACGGATTTGGTGTCGTGCCCTCAGCGGGGGATTGCGAGCAGACAGGCAAGATACCAATTCCACGACTCCCTGTCGCTCACTTTGGCGCGTCTTCGAAGTGTGGATAACGGTAGTCGGCTTTGTCGTCTGTCGAGACCTTTTGCGTCGAGCCGTCTTCAGGTTGGTAAAGATAGAGCTTGCCGCCTGCCTGATAGACGATCGAGGATTCGTCTGGCGACCAACGTGGGTANGCAAACCAGATCGGTTTTCCGTCCTCGTTCGCGAACGGCCGGGGATTGGTGATCTTGCGGCTCTTGGCATCGAAATCCGCCACGTAAAGCGTGCGTCCGGGAACTCGTCGTTTGAACCCACGCTGGAACTCGAAGCAGACTCGCGTTTCGGTCGGTGAGAGACTGACTCGGTCAAGTACTCCTGTTTTTGCCAATTCACACTCCATGCGTTGGAACGTGGGGTTGACGTTCTTTCCGGGCGTCATCAGGTAGTACCCCATCCCTTGTCCAGGCGGATTCGAGCGCACCAGGATCCGGCCGTCCGTCAGGCAGGTGTAGCCCCAGGTGTGATGGCGTTTGCTGGTCAGAGGGAACTCGTCACCCGGCTTGGCACCGACCTGGCTGGCCATGACCACGTAACCTCCCGTGTTCGGATTCTTGCGATTCCAGATCGGCGTGTTTGTGCCGTCTCGTGTCCAGGTTTGGTTGAAGTCCGTGTGCGTGCCGTCAGTGAGTTGATGTAGCCCNGTTCCATCTGCATGGATGATATGAATGGCCGTCTTCCATTTCGATACCTCCGGATCGTTTTTCAACCTGCGAAAAAAGACCAGCATGTCACCCGTCTTTGACCAAGATGGTTTGAAGTCGTGGTGACCCGTGGTGAGTGGTTTGCTCTCGGTTGCGCCATACGTGTTGACGTGGATTTCTCCGTTGACGTAATACGCGCCTCGAAGGTTGGTGGTCTGGGACGCTCGTATGCCACTGTCACCTGCTGACAGGACGCTAGTGATCGCGAGCCATGCGATCCCCATGCAGGTAAATGTGGCGACTTGTTTCATCACTTTTCTTCTCTCCAGGGGTAACTGGCAACTCACGGGTTCACCGTGATGCTAACAACAACAGCAAGGATGTAGCCAGGATCACAACGCCAATGACAGCGATTTCCTTCCACGACGCTGGTTTCACGATCTGCTCCGAAAGGTTCCCACTTTCTCCACAACTTACTCCGGCGAGATCAATTCAACTTCGGTGACTTCCAGGCCACTTGGTCTGCCTGTGTGGGTAAAGGCCCAGACGCCGCCCAGGACAAGGCCATCCGGCTTGGCGGCCAGTTCGTCCTGGCGGTCACGTACGGCCGGGTCAACCGTGAAGTGTTGCAGGCTGTAGACTTCCTCAAAACGACCGTTTTCGTCCTTAGCCGCCAATGGCTGCTTGTTGTGAAGATCGCCTCGAAACATGCCTGCAAACTCGCCGTTGGGATAAGTAACTCGAATGCCGAAATGCACGCGAGCTTCTGACCGTAGTTTCCCCCGAACGACAAACTTGGAGCCAGGGAGTAACACGACGGGCGAACTCTCAGAACGGTCGACGGAAAGCCCCGCCAGGTACAGCGTGACGTGGGGAGCATCGGGCGGAATCAGCGGGATGGCCTTCAAAGATGGNGGGTGCTGCTCTGTGGCCGGTTGCCATTTCCCGTACCCTTGTTTCGGATGAAGCTGGCTTCTCCATGCGTGAACCGAGTTGGGTGTGAGCGCAGGAAGTAGATCGTCATCGGTGTCGGTTGTGACGTGATGCTTGGCTGGGACGTCGACTTCACTGCCGTCGCTGAGTCTCCTGAAATTGACCTTCCCCTCGCTCACGGTGAGCACAGTGGAAGCTAGGTCCGCTTCGACATCGAACTGCGTACCAAGCACCTTCAGCACGGCCGATCGCGTATGGATCAACATCGGTTTCCCGTCCGGTTGAGGTTCGACGTTGGCGGAGAGACGTCCCTCTCGCAGTCGCAGCTTCTTCTGACCAAGGTCCGCGAATGTCAAAACGGAGGTCCCGGAAATCATTACGGTCGAACCGTCGTGAAACTGCAGTTCGAACCATGAGTCGGGCGCCAGTCCTTCAATGGTTCCTCCCGCGAGTTCGGTCCCAACGGTGATTTTCCGGACGATCTGCCCGCGGTCGCCAGTCCAGATCAACGCTCCACTCAAGCCGGTAATCTTGGCAATGGACGGTTCCGAAGCCCGAGGTTGTTCGGCAATGTTGTCGGTCTCGATGCTCAGACTTTTTGTTTGAGCCAGCTGGTAAATCAAGCCTCCCGATAGCGCCACGATGACCACGGCGGCTGCGGCCAGCATTAGTCGCAGGAACTTGACATTCGTTCTCTCGCTTTTCGGCGATGATTGTTTAGTGACAAGGCTTTCCGCCTCACCGAACGAATGGCTGCTTTCACGCAGCGCCTCCGAGAGTTCCGTATCCCACTGGACATGTTCGACGAACTGCTGCCGTGCGGTGGCGTCGCTGTCGAGCCGTTGCGCGAGTCGTTCCATCTCGGCTTCATTCAATTCACCGCGCAAGTGGCGATCAATGAATTCTTCCCAGTCGTTTCTTTCGTTCATTCTGCCGCCCTCAAACTGCTTTCTACGCACGAACGTACTTGCCTCTTGATTCGAAACAGTGACTTACGTACCGCCTCGATGGTCATCCCCAGCAGCTCGCCGATTTGCTGGTAACTTAATTCGTCCGTGAATCGCGCTTGCAAGACACGGTGGCCGCGTTCCGGGACCCGTTCCAAACAGCGTCGCAATGCGTCTCGCCAAGACTCGGCTTCGTTATGACGCTTCTCCGTTTGAAACTCCTCGAATGCAGCGTCGGTGGCATCGTCTAACAGCCGCTCGGCCAGTGTTCTCTCGCGCTGGTAGCGTTGTTTTGCCCGCAACACTTCGATCCGCACGATCGAGCGGCACCAGGCGAGCATGGATGTCCCCTCCTGGAACTGGTCGTACTTTTTGACAACCACGAGCATCGCCTCCTGTAAGACGTCGTCTGCGGCAGTGTAGTTGCCCAGCAGTGAGCGGGCATACGCTACCAGTTCGGTGCGGTATTCCAGGGCTGCCTTCAGCACCTGATCTCTTTTGTCGTCACTGCCATCCATTCAACGAGTCACCAGAATTGCTCAGGGGGAGAAGCGTGTATTATCGAGTAAGCAGGAGAACACTTCTATGTGAGGAAACGTCAGCAGGGGATTTTGGATCAAGGTGGCCAGTCGCCGCGGATGGTGCTTTGTTTTTGAGGAACCAAGCAACAAATGTGCGACGATCCGGCCACGTTTAATTACCCATCCGACGAGACAATCGTGGACATCGTTTCTGACAGGTCAGCTGACGTGAACGGCGGTCCTTTGCGGCCGAAATGTCACGAACTCGCTTGGATGGTCAGTTGAGATGCGCGGCGATTGGCTGTGCTGGACTCGGGGACTTCGCGCTTCAAAAAACCGCTCTGACTCGATTGGCACGCGGTCGTATCGGGGCAGTAAGGCTGCTGTTGCAGGGGGGGGCCATCACGTAGCCCCCCTTTCTGCCTTGGGTCGCCCCTAGGCTTCGTGTCTTTTCTAAAGCACCGGTATTCTCTATTTTGTTATCTCCGGCATCGCTGCGTACGGTGCTGTTTGGATTTCGCACGGCTCGGGTCATTGAAAGGCGGTACGGTGCTTAGAAAAACACTCGTATTCGTGTGTGCGTCGTTATTTTCTCTTTGTAGTGGTCGGTTCACTGAAGCTGGGCTCATCTCGCTGGATTTCACGAACAGCACGGCCACTTTCAATGGCGGTACGACTTTTAGCANCCTGTCCGACGACAATAATCTAGTCATCCGATGGGGAAGCATCGCAAGTCTGGGCGGCGCCGATATCGATTTAGTTGCGACGGTTACCGGGGGGACGTACGAGGCCAACAACATTGGCGGTTCCAGGGTACATTTGAATGGGCTGAGCGGTCCGACCGCTGCCAACTACCGTTTCGGCCGAATCAACTTACGCGCCGACCGCAGTGCAAACTTCACCTTCACGCTTGTGGACCCAAGTGACAGCGACAAAGAAGTGGTAGCTGACTTCAACTTTTCAGTTTTGGACCTGGATACCGGTCTTTTTCTGGGGAGCGTAACACCTGTAAACGGTATGGAGTCTGTTCAGCTCCTCAGCCAGGATGGCACAGTTACCTGGGAAACCACTGCCAACACTGAATTGAGCTCAACCTATCAGCCAACCACCCCCGCAGCTTCCTGGGCTCCTCCAGTCATC
Organism: Blastopirellula sp.; assembly: GCA_002701545.1. GTDB lineage: Bacteria > Planctomycetota > Planctomycetia > Pirellulales > Pirellulaceae. The sequence continues at coordinate 11,058 of NZVR01000055.1, forward strand.
ACTCCAACGCAACCCTTTTTTGGTGCGACGACATCAGGGACAGGCGCGGACAATCCAAGAGATCCCTTGAATTTGACTGACCAGCAAATCAACAGGACAGTGTCGTTCAGCTTTCAAGACACCTCGACTTTCACGCTCCGGTTAGGGCTGGGGCCAGTGGATGGAGACGCGAACGACGGAGGTCGCAATTTCCTCTTTGATGGTGATGTTGCCGCCGTTCCTGAACCAGCCTCCATCACTGTTTTTTCGCTGCTGGCTACTAGCATCCTCTTGTGGCGTCGGCGGCGCCACCGCTCAGCGATTATCTGCCAGTAAATCGCCTCGCCTCGCTCATGATGCGATTTTCAACCCGACTTTCCCTGCTTGCGAACTGCGCGCTTTTGCCCCTTGGACTTTTTCAGTGCGTTGTGTGGATTGGACGGGCTGTTGATTTCGCCGGTTTTCAATTACGGTTGGTTCTCAGCAGCGTGTTTGAATTCCAACACGGATTCGTAGGCCATCCGCTGCAAATAGGTCTTTGTTTCGTTGTCGAAGGTCACCGTTGGTTCTCCGCCATCGGGATCTTTTCCCTCCTTCAACTTGTTCTCGGTGACCGAGTTGAACGCCAGCCCTTCGGGACTTTTTCCCGTAATCGCCGCGTAGAAGAGGTTGGCGACCAGAAAGGCACAGGTCTGATTCGGATGGCCATCGTTGTGGTAGCGAAAGACGAGATCGGTGCCCGGTTTGTCGGCATTGCCCGTCTGAATGTTTTTGATCGCCAAAGGGACGGGAATCACGGCTTTTGGCTGCAAGGCCTTGGCCATCCGTAACCCCACTGCCGTGTCTCGCTTCGCAGCTGCCAGGTTATACGGCTCGGTCACGGGGGCCTGGTTCTGCGTTTCGGGCGAGGTCATGTAGAAAATCACTTCGGCGCCTTGCGCTTTGGCGATCTTGGCGAGCTTCGTGGCGTAACGCTCATACGCCTGATTCGGCTGCTCGGACACATCCCGCCAACTCTGCAGGACCACGTAGTCCCACTTGGTTTTGGGATTGTTCCGAAGCAGGGCTTCGTGATGCTGGATGGCCCTGCTGATGTGTTTGTGGATACCGGCAAAGCGGACGTTTGTTTTGCCGACAGAGGACCAATGGCGATTCCACTCGTCGGGANTTGGGGCAGTGTCAGACTCGAGGAATTGGCGCATCGCCGCGATGCGTTGGGTGATGGTCTCTTGAGTGATGGTGCTCTGTTCCATGAAACTCTGGCTGAAGTAATAAGTCGAGTGCTTGAACATATTCTGCCCGCCGTAGATGACGCGCTGGACCTGCACGTCGGTGGTGCGATCACCTTCTTCGAGAATCTGCTCTACGAGGCCGGCAATGTCGTGCCGAGCGGTGAAGCTGTTGCCAAGAAAGAGGATCTTTAACTCGTCCGCAGATGATGGCACTGCTGAGGCGACAGCAAGGAAAGTGATCGCGATTCTTAAAATCATGGAATGAAATCTCTGGGGAAAGGAAAAACGAACGAAGCGGGGTTAGGATTGTACCTCGCCGACACCTTGGGAAGACATGGGATCTTGGCGTGTCGGGCCGAATCACTCGATTGTCACAACAAAAGATCTCATTTGCAAAACACGGCGAGTCGCCCATGAACAGCGAGTCACGCACGGCGACAACTCGACCTCGACCCACAGTCGGGCCTCCGTTGACGGGGGGGCTTTGAACGCGGGTTGGGCAAAGTCTGCGTTTCCGTGTGTGCAATGTTTGGGGGGCGATGGAGCAAACGGAATGGAGGCTTGCTGAGTGCCGCTCGTCAGCACCTTTTTTTTCGGGACGTTTCCTTCGGTTGCTCGCGCCGTGATCACGGGTGGCGAAGGGAACGAACCTGTCACGGATCCAGGGTGGCCGCAAGGTGCAGCCGAGATTTAACAACTGAGCGCGCATCGCATGGTGGGAGGGTCCGCCTCTGAGAGGTGGTCATGACCGGCCTGGGGATCGACTTTGACCAACACTCCAGCGGCCACGGTGGCAGCTATCATGGGATGAGCCCCCATCAGATGAAATTCACGATCGATAACTTGCATTTCCAGCGCATTGCTGATTTGATGAAGAAGCTCGAAGTAATCCCCGTAGGCGACGGCACGATGCTCGGCAAGACTGTGATCGACTTTCGTTCGGCTGCCGCAGAAAGCCATCACCGTCGCCGTGGGCAGTGCCCCATGGTTTTCTCCCAGAGTTGGTGGCTTGACACTCGTCTCACCGGGACGTTTAATTCGATATGCTGCCGTGAGAAAGAGCAACGTAAACCATGAAATACTTCCTCTCAATCACATGCATCATGTTTTTGCTGACGGCGTTTGCATCGGCAGCGGACACGACTGGGTTTACAGAACGACCGTCCGGCCAATTTCGCGTGGTGCGACTTGAGCTTGACCAGGGCTTGCGGTTTGAGGACGACCAACCGTCAGCCCAGGTCGTGCATCTCGCGTTTCGCGACGAGCGACTGTCGAACTGGTGGCTTGTGGATCACGGTTGGCATGCCATGCAGCAGCACACCGAGTCCGTCCGTCTGACAGACAAAGGTGTCCATGGTGAGCTAAACCTGCGCGGTTACGATGGGCGTGGGAAACTGCTGAATACCGCGAGCCTTTCATTCCGGATCACGCGGAGTGGCGACGGGTTCGAAGGCAAGGTAAGCCTGGAACTGGTAAGAGGTGAACATCAGCGGGCCTGGGAATCCACCGCGCGCGGCTCGCGTTTGAAACCGGCGGACGCCTTTGAGCCGACGGCCAACTGGCCCAGCTTCGCGGGGCCAATGGGCACGCTGCAGGCAAGCGAAAACGGTCCCGCTCTGGTCGATGACCTGTCCAGATCACGACCCCTTTGGCGCAGCGAATCGTTCGTTCCCGTATCGTATGGCAACGCCGCTGACGATCGCTATGCCTCGCGCGCTGCCGGGTGTCGATCGGGCGGTGGATCGAGTTCGCCCGTTTACTCAGATGGGGTGATCTACATCGGCTTTTACGTACCTAACCGATCTGTCGAGATCGACTGGGGCCGATACCACGCGAAGAGGAAAGCCGAGTACAGCGGCGCATTATTCAAGAAGCTCATTGCCGAGCGGAAGTTGATTGATGTCGAGATCAAGGCCATTGAGGATCACTTTCGTCCGCTCGCCGATGAAGTGATGGTTGCCATGGATGCGCGAACCGGCGAGACGCTCTGGCGGACGACATGGCCGCTGCGGGCATACAACCTGCAGACACACAAGCATCGCGGCACATTTGGAGTTCCGTTGGTGACTGCGGGCAAGGTTTTCTATCCGAGTTTCAATAATTCGCTTCAGGTGATGAATGCGAAGAGCGGTGAAAAGCAGTGGGAGTTCCCAAAATTCGAGCATCCGCCGCAGACGAAGCACTGGCCCAAGGGCCCGCCCAGCCAGTCGCCGCTGTTGATTGGCGACACGGTGGTCTGGAGCGTCGGCGACACTACATTCGGCTTGGCGGCTGCTGACGGAGAAATTCAATGGGAAAACAAGACCGAGCGATTCGCCAACCACAGCCTGCGCGAGGTTACACTCGGAAGCCGCAGGTTGGTCCTCGTTGCCGGTCATCAACACGGCCACCCATCGAGTCTCCGGTTGATCGATCCAGACCAGGGCACGACGATGTGGTCCGAGCAAGTGGGTACGCTGGGCATCCACGAGGGACAGTTTGCAAACTTGCTTGCCGTTTCCGGCGACAGGCTCGTTGCGTACCGCTACAGAGCGCCGCCTGCAGATCCTGAAACCAACAAAATCGACAAGACGAAGATCACCGACCACATCAACACGTGGCGCGTGACGGAAAGCGGCATTGAACACTTGTGGGAAGACAGCGACCTCGCGCCGGATGAAGGCCCGCACTTGGCGATTGCCAATGGTGTTGTCTACGGCGTCGGAAAACACCTGGTGAGATGTCTCGACCTGGAGTCGGGCCAGGTACTGGGCGAAATCACGGAAGCCGAATTCCCTCATATAGAAGGTCAGGTGGGCGACGTTCCGGGTAGCAATCCGCTGCTGATCGTCGCCGGTGACAAACTGATCCTCTCGCCCGAAGGACAACATGGCAATCACGGTTTCGTCCTGTTTGACTCCGATCCAAAGAAACTCACCTTGTTGGGTGATTCCCATCGCAAATGGATTCCGCCCCACGCGACCACCACCGCCTACGGCCGGCAGCCGATCGTCAACCCCATTGTCGACGGCCGCATGTTCTTCCGCGGCGGCAACGGTATCTATTGCTACGACTTGCGCGCCCGCTAGGAGACAGGAAACAGAACCATGAAAGCTACCGTGAGTATCCTCTTCGTCGCGATTCTGTGCATCCTGTGTGAGCAAGCCACTGCAAGTACAGGTGCCTACGAGGGGGTTGTCATTTCAGTCGACGGATGCGAAGGAGGGTTTGACAACGGTCCCCATAAACCGGGGCAATGGCGCTGGTACCTTAATGGCTGGCGTTATCTTTACCCTGGGTATCACGATGTCACGCTCCGGAAACGGGAGGCAGGTTACGCAACGGACAAAATCGTTGTGACAGCAGACCACGCGTTCAAGCCAGCGGGGATCGGGCCGGCTGCGAGTCCCCAGGAAAGTGCTGGAGAGAAGGCGCACGTCGGCAAAGATGGCATGGTGGTAGCCGAGGCAGAGAACTACGCGTCATTAGACGACCGTGGCTACGGAAAAAATTATGCCACAGGTTCCCGCTACGAAGGCTTCTCTGGTACCGGCTATGTGATCAGCCCCCAGGGGAACAACGCAAGCTGGGGTAATGGACCGGAGGTACGCATCAGGGTCAAGATCGACAAGGCCGGTCGTTACTATTTCTGGCAGCGTGTGGGCGGCTCCAGCAACTCCGGCTTTCTCGGTGTCAATGACGCTCGCGTACATGCTATGTCTGAAGGCTGTATCACCAAGTTTTCTGCGAGAATCACTGCCTTTGACTATACAAGCTATGGGCGTTGGGGCCGTGACTCAAAACAAGGGGAGATCGGACCTCCGGTTGGCGTGAATCAAGTGGGCACTGTATGCATCCTCAACGGCAACCTGGTGAATGCACACACATTTGCAAGTGCGGTCAGACCTGGAAGCAGGGGGTTTTTCTACGAATCCGTATGGCACTCTCTCTACACAACCGGCGACTTTGAGTGGGGCGAGGTGGTCGCACATCAACCTTCATCGAAGGAGTTTTCCATCAGGATTTACCCGGCGACCTACCGTCCGGAGCATGGCAACACGAACCCTCCATACATCAGGAAGGTCAAGTACGACAGCGAAACGACGTTTCGAGTGCGCGAGGAACTGGATGGCACACCAGACGAAGTTCTCGTTGCGGACAAACGCTTCGTGCAGATACACCCACCCCGCGAGCAGATCATTGAGGTGATCACGCCTCGGTCGAAATACGATCGGAGCGAATACTATGAGCCCGGGGCTGGCGGAAGAGGCGATGCAAATAACAAAAGCGCACCGGCCATCCTCACCAAACTCGGGCAGCTGGAATATCGCGTAGCGAAGAACGAGAAAGGCCAGGCAATGATGCCGGGCAAGGCGCCGGGGACGTTTACCGCCTCCGTCGAGCGCGACGGTCGCTGGGAATCGGAGAATGTCACCACCAGCGGTAAGTGCGTATGGGTCATGGATGGCAAAATCTGTCCGCCCAATATTGCCTTCCGGCCTGGCAGACGAGCTGTGCTGGGAGCCTATCGGAATTCGCCTCAGCCTCACCGCATGTTCGTCTCTTCGTTCGACGATGCGGTCCGGGGTGTGATCCGGTCATATGACGGCACCTCGATCGTCGTGGAAGGCAAAGACTATCANGGAAAGNCGTTCAGCAAAACCATTCNNGTGGCTGGCNATGCNTCNGTGANGGTGGATGGNCNNCANGCNCCGGTTANNCATGCANTTGTGGTTGGCAGNACNGTCGCAGTNCATCCTGCCCGTGGCAAAACCATCATTGCTTTCACCAGAGGTCTGCCGAAAAGAGATGGAGAAACCTCTTTTTGACAAGGCAACTTGTTGGCCAACCAGACGAGCGTCCTGTGTCTTCAGGACGAGTACAGTGGCCTGCAGCATCAATCGACCGAATGTATGTCGATGAACGGGCTGGCCGCGTGTCAGACGAATGCTTCGACCAGAAGTCAGCGGAGTGATGTCAGGAGCAGGCTGCCGTAGCCCTGCTGAGCCAGCTGATATCACGGCCAACCGAGATCTCTGCTATGATGTTTTGGGCTGATCGCCTCGTTCAGGCCCGCGCCAGACTCTCGTTTTTGCAAAACGTATGTCCAGATTGTCCGAGCCTGGGAGTGATTAAGTATGAAGTCGACTCAAAAACGGAAAGTTGCACCTATGCGTAGGCGAGACGTGTTGAAGTCAGCGGGTTGTTTGTTGATGTTGCCTGCTTTGGAAAGCTTGGGACAAGAGCCCCAGGGCGATGATGCTGGGAAGGCGAATCGTTTGTTTTGCATGAACATCGGCAATGGCATGTGTTCTGACAACTTCCCAACGTCGACGGGCAAAGACTATCAGAGCTCTTCTACTTTTCAGCCGCTGGAAAACTTAAAGGATCATTTCACGCTCTGTACGAATTTAAGGAACTACGGAAATCATGAAAGCACGATGTATGCTTTTGCTGAATATTCCGACCACACCAACCCGCAGTTGATTCAAGATTCCGTTGATGAAATCGCGGCGTCTCACATTGGCAATGAGACGCGCATTAGAAATCTGGTCGTTGAGCAGAGGCACTCCTATGGCATCTCCTGGAAAGGTGGATTGCCCGTTTCCCCAATCACGAACGGACAGATTTTGTTCGAAACCATCTTCGGCAAAGTCGACAAGAAGAAGCGCGAAGAGTTACTGGTGCTTAAAAAATCCATGCTGGATGCGAGCAGGGAAGACGCCAAGAGCCTGATGCGTAAAGTGTCTGCGGCGGACCGGGGCAAATTGGATGAGTACTTTTTCAGTATGCGTGAATCTGAAAAGTCTCTCCAACGATCCGAGCGTTGGTTGAACCAGGAACACGTAGACGTGCCATTTCCGGAAAACGTACCGTTCGAAACGGACGGGCTTACTGAGTATCTGCAAAAGATTTTGAAGTGCGCCTATTTCAATGAACGTTCCACCTATTTGGATCTACTCTTCCTGGCATTCAAGTTCGACATCACTCGAGTGGCCAATGTGTATGGTGAATGGAATTGGCTAGGCCATCATACGGATTCCCACGCGGTTAAAAGCGAAGAGGGATATGTTAAGAACATCGAGGCGGACCAGGCCTACATGATGCAGACGGCTCGATTCCTGGAGAAACTCAAATCGACGAAGACAAGAGCGGGTGGAACCTTGCTGGATCAAACGGTTTGTTTGATCACCAGCTCCCTGAGTATCAGTAAGGAAGAAGGCCCTCACGGCATGAAGAATAACCCCGTGATTGTCGCCGGTGGTGGTTTTGAACACGGTCAACATATCAAGTTCAATGGTACGGATAACCGTAACGACGTCTACCTTGCAGCCTTGCAGCATCTAGGGCTCGAAATCGAACGTTTTGGCACCAGTCGTAGAAGTGCCCCAATCTAAAGAAGGCGGGCACCGTCGCACTGTAATGAAAGAATGAATGGTTCCATGCGATCCCTTTCCCTCCTTGCGTTTTTGCTCATCGTGGCACAGGGGAGTGTCACGGCGGCTGGTGCTGAAAAACCACTTCCTGCGCTCGAACAAAGCAAAGCCTTTCTGACCGCACATTGCGTTAGCTGTCATGGCAATGATCAGAGCAAGGGCGGTCATAATTTCGAAACGTTCAATGGCGAAGATTGGTCCAATCACGAACTGCTGAATGACCTCTTGACGGTGTTAAAGGCAAAGGAAATGCCGCCCCGGGAAGCCGAGGGTAAACTCACGGCGGAGGAGCGGGCAGCCTTTGAACAGCTCTTGGCCCAACAGTATTTCTCCATGAAAGCCAAGTTGCCCGGCGTACTCACGCGTTTGAATCGCGCGGAATATGAGAACACCATCAACGATGCTTTTTTCACGGAACTGGAAGTCCAGAACCACTTGCCGGTAGATAACACCAGGGATGGCTTCGACAACGAGGGCGATAAGCTCGTGATGTCACCCTATGCCATGGATAGTTATTTCCGAGTGGCCTCTGGGATCGCCGAGAAGGTCGTGGGAGGCATGCCCGAGCCTTCGACAAACGTCTATACGTATAAGAATTCGAAAGTACGCAGATTGGGTAGCAAAGGATTTGCGTACTATGAGGATACCAATGACGGATTAACGACAGAGGGATTCTATTACCGGGATTATTCTCGTGGGGTTGGATTCGCCTATGACGTGAAATTGCCAGGCTACTACGACGTGAAGATCAATGGGCACTTCACATTTTATGATCGCACTATCAAGCATCAGGAACGCGATCTAAATTTCAAGGTCGATCTGGGAAAAGAAAATGAACGCTTGAGAATCACAAGCAATGTCGACCCTAAGATCAACAGAGAGCCACTGAGCACACATGAGTTTTTGTTAAAAGACACTGTGCGGGTCTATTTGAAGCCTGGGCAGAATCTTGTGCTCTACAGTCACAATTATTTCTATCCATTGCCTCGTGATCTCAGCACGCTCACGCGGATTCCCCCGCTGCCGAAAGATAAGCGACTAGCCGAGCTGCCAAGGACGAGCCTGCACTTCATTTCGGCTGAAGTGACCGGCCCCTTTCACGAGAGCTGGCCTCCCAAGAATGAGTTTTACAACACGTTCTATGAAAACCAACAGGGCGGCGATCCTGAGCGGGAATGCCAGCAATTTATCAGAAAGCTGGCCGTCAAACTCTTCCGCCGACCGGTGGCGGACAGCGAGTTGACTCAATATTTCGATGTCGCCAGCAAGCGATATGAAACGGATGGCAACGTCTTCGAAGCGGTGCAGGCGGCACTGACCATGATGCTCTGCTCGCCGAAGTTTTTGTATAAGTACCAAGGTGATACTTCAGAACTCGATGAGTATGCGATCGCCTCCAGGTTGTCCTATTTTTTGTGGAATTCGCTTCCCGACGAGCGTTTGATCACCTTGGCCTCAGAAGGGAAGTTGAAGGATGCAAGCGTTCGTTCGGCGGAAGCCGTAAGGATGCTGCAAGACCCGAAAGCTCAGCGTTTTGTCGCAGACTTTACCGAGCAGTGGCTTGAGCTTCATAAGATAGACACCGTGAATCCACAAGCTGAGATACTCGCGCATACCTTCCGGGACAGGATCGGTGAGAAGCTTGCGAAACTAAAGCCCTTCATGAGGCAGGAGAGCATTGAGTTCTTTAAGGTGATCCTGGATGAGAACTTAAGTCTTCTGAACTTCGTTGATTCTGATTTTGTGATGATCAACCGACCGTTGAATGAGATTTATCAATTGGAACTTCCTGAAGAAGAAAAGCTGCCACAAGGATCCAGTAAAATAGAGCATGACAAAAGGTTGCGTCGTGAAAGATCCTTTCGCAAAGTCATGTTGGATGAAGAGTCACGGCGTGGCGGACTCCTGACGCAGGCCGGTGTTTTGATGATGAACACCAATGGCGAATTCACGAATCCATTTTATCGGGGTGCCTGGGTGGCGAAGAATGTCTATGGGCTGGAGTTGAAAACTCCTGAAAACCTTGCCATCGAGGCACTCGAATCGCCCACGGAAACATTCACGATTAAAGACAGCATTAATGCGCACCGCAATCAGCCTGCCTGTGCTTCTTGCCACAGCAAGATGGACGCCTTTGGATTGGCGATGGAAAATTTTGACGTGTTGGGTCGGTATCGCGAGAGCTACCAGAAGTATGTCATGACCAAAATCCCCGAAGAGAAGAAAGATGGCAAGGTGGTGAAGAATGAGCGGATCACGCATGAGTTTGTGGACACGACCAAAGTAGAGTCTGATGCGGTTCACCGTGATGGTCGCGCGATTGATGGCATGGAAGGCCTCAAGAAACTGATGCTGGAAGATGGAGACAAAATTGCCAGGAATTTGCTTACCAAGCTTTCTGAATATGCGATGGGCCGTGAAATGAATTATGCCGATTCAGAGCGGATTCATCGTCTGTTGGCAGCCTCCAAGAAGAACGAATACAAGTTTCGAGATTTGATTGTTGGCATCATTGCGGACGAATCTTTTACAAAGCGATAAGGAAAGACAAAGGAATGGGGACAAGAGAATGATTCTTCCAATCTTCTCGCTTCGTTCCAACACCTGACGATCAAGCCTTACAGGCTTACCAAAAGGAGAGCCCCGACTGGCGAAGAACGCTGGAATCTCAGTAACACAAGCGCAGGACAAGCGAGTGGGCGCCAACCACGGCGCTGCCTCTGGTCACTGTTCTTGGAGTCGCGCGACCTGGTTCTCACCGCAATCTTGATGCTCAGTTGCCGGCTGCCTCGCCCAACAGCGATGGCGATTACGGTAAGACGAAGGGCGCCCCCAAGGTGAAGGCTTCTCCCGTCAAGCTTGGCCAGGTGAAGCTTCTGCTGAGCCCATTCGAGAGAGCGATGAAGGTCAACCCGAAGTGCCTGCTTGATCTCGACGCCGAGTTCTTCCAGGACAGTGGCGGAGAGGGAATTGAGATCAGCACCGATTCCCCCGTTGATGGCAGGCGGAAGCGAATTCCAAAATTGATTCTTTACCGACATAAATAGTTAGGAATACAAACGATGTTCATAGCGAATCACGTAGCCATGCGTGGCGCCAGCTTGGCGTTGTGTCTTGCCCTAGCCGTCCTGCCGGCCGCGACTGCACACTGCGCCGAACCGCAGGCCGAACAGGCGACTGCGGCACCTAAGCATAAGTCCGTCATGCCCGCACCTCGCATCGCCGATTGGTGGTTTACCCGACAAGGCGAAAAGATCGGTCTGATGAGTAAGGGGGATATCGATCTGCTGATGGTCGGCGATTCGATCACGCACAATTTTGAAAATGAAAAGGTCGGCTTGAAAGTATGGGAAAAGTACTTTGTCCCGCTCAAAGCAATCAACTTGGGATTTGGCGGCGATCGAACCGAGCACGTGCTTTGGCGATTGGACCACCTGCCTGTCATGAAGCAGGCACCGAAGGCCGCTGTTCTGTTGATCGGCACGAACAACATCTGCTGGGGAAGTGACACACCGAAGCAGGCCGCCGAAGGCGTTCAGGCGATTGCCAGAAAACTGAAAGCGATCTATCCCGACATGAACGTCTTGGTGCTTGGAGTATTTCCGCGCAGACGCAATCTCGATCATCCCCACCGTAAACAGATCATCGAGCTCAATTCCTACCTGCCGGAACTGCTCAAAGACATGAAGGGTGTGAAGTTCCTGGACATCGGCCCGGCGTTCCTTGATGAGAAGGGTTTCTTGTCAGAAGAGATGATGCCTGACACTACGCACCCGAGCGAGAAGGGCCACGAAGTTTGGGCCGAAGCCATCACGCCCGAACTACAGAAAATGCTCGGTAAGTGAAGTCGGGTGACTACGCGGGATCGTTGATTTTATATGCGGAGTTGGGAATGAGTAAGCATCCGATTGGGACGATGATCTTTGTAGGCCTGTTGTTCGTCGCATTTCCAAAGGTAATGCTCGGGACGGAATACGGCATCATTGTTGACGGTAAGCTGACGAAGCACGGAGCGATTGTTGGCAGGTCAACCAGAGCAGGCGACGGGAAAGACGACCAAGCCTTCGTACTGAACGGCCTGTATAAGTTTGTCTATGCAGGTGCGGGCTTGCGCAGTAGCGACGCGCGCATCCACGCCAGACTCTCGATGAACAAACTCGGCAATACCGGCGCCGGCGTACTTGTCAACGGACACTGGTTTACCTTCGACAGCAACCCGGGCAATAAGATCGGCGTGGCTGGACCTGCTTTTGGCAAGACGGCGAAGATCTTTGCTGAGGCTGAAGGGCGCATCAAGCCGGGGGTGCCATTCGATGTCGACATCGTGATCAAGGACGGATTCTTGACCTGCGCAATCAATGGCGAGACAGTCGGTGAGGTCCAGGATTTTCCCACCGCCATGGAAACCGTTCCTTCGCCGGATGTGGGCCCCGTTCACAAACTGGGGGTGATCACCGCGTTGCGCTCTTGGCGTGCAGATCTGAAGATTTACGACTTCCGTGTGGAGACCGAGGGGCAGATCGTTCCTCTTCCTGAGATGCAGACGATCTATAAAAGTGGATCGGCAACAACGAACACCTACCGCATTCCAGCGCTGCTCGTATCGAAGAAAGGCACCATCCTGGCCTTTGCCGAGGCCCGGCGCAACAGTGGCTCGGACACTGCAAATATCGATACCGTCGTTCGCCGTAGCGAAGATGGCGGCAAAACCTGGGGAGACGAGATCATCGTCTTTGACCAAGACGATAACGTCGCCGGTAATCCCTGCCCTGTGGTCGATCAGTCCACGGGTAGGATTTGGAGCTTGCAAACCTGGAACAGTCATCAGGTTCCCGAAAACCAGACGAAGGCTGGCTTCGGCGAGGATTCAAGGCGGGTTTTCGTCACCTACTCTGATGACGATGGCAAAACATGGGCCCAGGCAAAAGACATCACGAGATCCGCTAAACAGAAACATTGGAGTTGGTACGCAACCGGCCCTGGTGCCGGCATCCAACTGCAACGCGGCAAGCACAAGGGGCGACTGATCATTCCCTGCGATCATAAGGCATTGCCTGAGGGAGGTCCGCAAACCTACCACAGTCATATTTTGTATAGCGACGACCACGGAGAGACTTGGCATATCGGTGCCCAAACGGGCCACGGACTCAATGAGTGTGAGGCCGTTGAGCTGGAGAACGGTGATGTCATGCTGAACAGCCGCAATCACGGCGTCGACGAGTTCCACCGCGGGGTGTCCATTTCCAAAGATGGAGGTCAGACGTTTAGCTCATTTCGTCGAGATCCGACCTTGCTCGAGCCCCGTTGCCA
>NZVR01000056.1 GCA_002701545.1 Blastopirellula sp.
GGCGGGGGGCGACCGTGCGCCAACGTCGCTTCGTCAAGTCAAGTTATGGGAGCCATTTCGATGTCGATCGCGGCACACATCAAGCAGTCGTTAGAGCTTCCCAGCACGGTCGTCCGAATGTATCTGGAAGACCTGACAGACGCGGACTTGTTGGTGCGGCCTCACCCGGCCATGAATCATATTGCCTGGCAGTTAGGGCATCTGATCAGTAGTGAACATTCCCACGTGGAACACGTGTCGCCCGGGGCGATGCCTGCCTTGCCGAGCGGATTTGCAGCGCGTCATACGAAAATGACGGCGGCCAGCGACGACGCGTCAGATTTTTTGACGAAAGTCGAGTACCTTGCGACATGGCAGCAGCAACGCACCGGCAGCTTGACTGTCCTCGACGGGTTGACCGATGAGCAACTTGCGGAACCGGCTCCAGAGGCCATCGAGTACATGGGGTCCACCGTGGGGGCGGTTTTTGCCGGTGAAGCAGTCCACTGGATGATGCATGCCGGCCAATGGGCTGTGATTCGCCGGGCATTAGGCAAGCCGCCTTTGTTCTGATCAGTGGTCCTGGCCCTGACCTTCTCAAAAGATCGCCATCGACAGGGGCTGGAAGGTCTGACAGCCACTAGGGCGATGTGAGTTCGCTAAGCAGCAGCTTGGCTTCTGGGTAGCAGTTGGCCTCCGGAGGAATCCGCTGGAGCTGTTCCAGAGCAGCTTCGGACTGTCCTTGACCGAGCATGACCTTGGCCAGATTCAGACGCGCATCGTGAAGTTGAGGGTGGTAAGTCAACGCGAGGATATATTCACGCTTGGCCTCTACCAGATCGCCAGCCAGATCACACGTGATGGCCAGATAGTAATGCGCCTGGCCATGATCCGGCTGTAACTCCAAGACACGTTGCAGGTAAGGCACCGCTTCCGCTGCGCGGTTGCTGAGTACCAGAAGTGTCCCCAAGTGATCGTTGGCTTGGAGATGAAAGGGGCGAAGTTCGAGCACCTGACGCAACTGGGTTTCGGCCTCTGCGACTTGCCCACGTTGGAGATGCAGGTACCCCAGTTGTGCTCGCGCCGTGAAGTGATGGGGTTGCTCGTCAAGGACGGCTGTCAGCTGCGCGATGGCAGTGTCCAGATCTTGTGTTTCGATGGCCTCGGCGGCCAGCTCCATGCGGAGCGGAACTGGCAGGTTCGAGTGGTGACGCAATGAGTTGACGAGCGCTTGTGTTTTCTCCGTGTCCTGGAGCCCTCGGTAGGCGGCTAAGCGGGCGCGTTGAAGGCGGAGTTTGCGTTCGCTCGGTTGGTAGGCATCTAACAGCGTCAGGCGATCGAGTGTATCCAAGGCCTGCTGGGGGGCGCCTTTCTCAAGCCATGCGGCTGCGCGTAGCAGGCGATATTCGACAAGGTTTGCGCTGAGGATGCACGTTGCCAGGAAAAGGATTGCCGTGAACGCTGCGGCTGCCAGGTGAAGCGGTGCAGGAGCCAGATGGAACGACAGACGCGGTACCAACCTCGATGAGATCGTCTCAAGCCAACTTGCGGGAGTAAAAAAAAACACGGCGAGAATCAGCATGTAATAGCTGAACCAACCAATCTTGAGTTGGAACGCTTCGATGGAGAGATGGGTGGCCACTGCCAGGAGCAGAGCGCCGCAGGCCGCCAGCTGAGCTCCTCGACCCGTTGGTCGAGGCCAGATCGTGGCACACAGATAAGCTCCGGCCAGCAAGAACTCGGCGACGATCACGCCCACGGCCAGGAAGCTCCAGAAAGCTGCCGGTGTGAAACCGCTGGCGGTTAGCCACTCGACTAGGCGTTTAAGCCAAAGTTGATTTTCCCCCAGACTGCTTTCCCCCAGGCTGCGCAACGCAAAACCGCTCAACCAAAGTGGTTCCAGCTTTGCAATGGCGGTAAAGAAATAGACTACGGCGATGATCACTCCCAGCAGCTTATACGGATGCCGCCGTGGGTCTTGCGGGTTGAGCACTGCGATACAGAGCAGTGCCAGCGATAGGAAGTAATGGTGCTGGAAACTGTCAAGCTGGCTCATCATCCAGCCCCACGTGTAGAGACCGCAGGCGGCCAGGTGGAGCCAGCGTCGATAGGGTGACCACAGTCCTGCCAGCAACAGGAACCCGACCGAGATTTGCAGGCCTGCATAGAGTCCAGCTGATGGTGCGAATGGGAGCTTGTCCAAAATCCCAAAATGAGCGACGTGAAAATCCGTGATGCCGTGCAGGGCTGCCTGAGGGAGGAAGTTGATCCAACAATCGAAGGCGACACCTATGGCAAGTGAGGTGATCAACAGCTGGCACCGAATCTTGGGCACGTCACTGAACCAAAATCGATTCCAGTGATTCATGGCGCGGCCTCCCAACGCGTGACCAAGCCGGTCTGATGATCGGCCAACCACGTCTCGCGGTCGACGAGTTCGCCATCGATGACAGCAACAATCCGGAACCGGGTTTGCTTGGCCGGACGGTTTGCGGCACGCCATTCCAGATAGCGACGGATGATCACCGGCTGGCGCCTTTGCATGGCGACCTCCCAAACGGCCAGCGTTTCGCCACTCACCGAGACGCTGTGCCACACCTCCCCCTGTTCCCCAGAGACTAACTCGTCGCACAGGATCCGGGTGTGTTCCCGTTGGTTCATCTCTTGTTGTGCCGAAAACATGCGCCACGCGAACCGTTCGTCATACCCTCGGTCACCCAGATAGTAGGTCAGCGGTAAGGCCAGTTGCAGCAGCAGCATGCTCGCCAGGAACAGCTGAGTTTGCCATGCGACGGGCTGAGGAGATGCCGGTTTGGGAACGTGTTCGGGCATGCATGATTTGTACCATGAATCGGCAGCTGATCGAACAGCAACCGGTTCGCGCTCGGGCTCGATGCGAAGCTGCGAGCGATCGGTCTAGCCGATGACTGCTGGTGCGCTTCTGGAGTCGTACCGAGGTGACTTGGCGGAAGCCGGTGTGGGCGGAGCGAGTCACGATTCCGGGGTACTGCGCAAAAGACGATACCAACGATACAGCAGTGGCAGATACAGGCCAGCAGCGAGCAGGTGGGCGGCCGCGCCAAGCGGTATGGCCAACGCCAGATAAGGCAGTTTCAGATAGAAGTATCCGATATTCCAGAGGAACCACAGAATCGCTCCTGCCAGCGCGAAATAGGATGCCTTGGCAAGGGCTGTGTAGAGCACCGTCAGCCACGTGCTGTCCTCAATGCGTCGCGACAAGCAGCGGTGGAGTACACGTGCGGCGAATTCCAGGAGGCTCAGGCCAGCAAACCAAATCACGATGGCCAGCAAGGTGATGCAGGCGAGGTTGAATTCGCGCCACATGGGAGCGAGCTCGAATCCCCTTTCCGCCTGTGGCGTCCGTAACGCTTGGTCGACACAGAGATAGTTGTGAATGCCCGGCAAGAGCAGGATGGCCAGTGCGATGCGGATTTGCCAGAGTGCGATGCGGCGCGCCGCGACCGGTTGGGAGACGTCGTTGCTCTCAGTCGGTGGCCGATATGGATTGGGTTGGTCGTTCACGCGCGAAAGGCACTGGCAGGACGTTGGTTGATGGGCGAGTTTCTGAGAAAAGCCCTGCAACGATGAAGAATTGCGTATACTGGACGTCAAGATCCTCCCGGAGTGCGGATCGTTGTCTCGCAGTGTTGTCTCGCAGTCTAACCGGAAATGCCTGCCGTGCGAAATCTGTCCTTTTCAGTGTCTGTGATCCTGGTTCTTTTCGGCCTCCGAGCTGAAGCTGAAAACTGGCCGACTTTCCAACATGACCATCACCGGACCGGCTACACCGCCGAACAAATGAATCCTCGGCAACTGGTGCAAGTTTGGTCGTGGCAGTCGCCGGACAAGCCGGCGCCAGCTTGGGCGGGCCCTGCAAAATGGGACGCTTACGCAAAAATTCGTGATCTACCCGCCATGCGGAACTATGATCACGCGCATCAAGTGATTGCGGTCGACAACGACTTGTACTTTGGCTCGACGACGGACGACACCGTTCGTTGCCTCGATGCCAAGACAGGTGCCATTCGTTGGCGGTATACCTGTGATGGCCCGGTGCGGATCGCCGCTTCGTACTCGGATGGCAAGTTGTATTTTGCGTCGGATGACGGCTTTGCCTACTGCCTGCAGGCAGACGACGGTTACCTCGTGTGGAAGTTCCGCCCTGTCGAGCCGGACAAGCAGATCTTGAATAACGGACGGCTGGTTCCCTTGTGGCCAGTTCGCACCGGAGTCCTGGTCGCCAATCAGACGGCTTATTTTGGGGCTGCCATGTTGCCGTGGAAGACCTCGTATCTTTGCGCGTTGGATGCGGAGACAGGCAAGCCGGTCGGTACGGATCGGTATGTGAAGCCGCTGAAGCAGACGACGTTAGAGGGCGCATTGGCCATGACGTCAACGCAACTCGTCTTTCCTCAAGGCCGGATCGCACCGCGCCTCTTTCGACGCTTCGACGGCGAAGATCAGGGGATGTTGAAAGGCAGTAGCGGTGGTTCCATTGTTGTGGTGGCACCTCAGGATCGGTTGCTTCACGGTCCTGGTGCGGATTCACGTCGCGGCGCGATCAAAGCGACAGATGCCAAGTCACGCGAGCAGATTGCGTCCTACGGCCGCGGTAATGCGATGGTGGTTGGCGGGACCGTCGCTTACATGTTGACCGATCAAACGTTGATCGCGTCCGATCTGGAAAAGCGGAAAAACCTGTGGAGCATTCCCTGTGATTGCCCACATGCATTGGTGGGGGCCGGGAAAACGCTGTTCGCCGGTGGCAACGGACAACTGGCTGCGTTTTCCACGGAAGACGGCGAACGTCTGTGGGAAGCTGAAGTTCCCGGCAAGGTGCTGGGGCTGGTCGTCGCCAATGGGATGCTGTTTGCCAGTACGGATCTCGGACACATNCATGCCTTCAAGGCTGCCGAGCGACCTCTCTCGCCGCCACAGCAGACTCCGGAAATCGCTACGGAACAGTCGCCGTTGCGCGCGATTACGCCGGTTCAGGATCAATCGCTGCTGGGACGCTGGTTGTTTCGTCGCGATACCATGCGCGGGACGGCCGTGCGTGACCAAACGGGAAAACGTGATGCAACCGTCCTGGGCGCTGTGCAGCGAGAGCAGCAAGGCGATTTGGAAGCGCTCGTTTTGGACGGTTCAACGAACAGTGTGATGGTGAGCCCGGATCACAAACGCGTGGTTCTACCGAAACGAGACATGACCGTCACCGCTTGGGTTCGAGTCGATGCACCGTTGACGTGGGGCGGAATCTTTGGGGCCATTCAAGACAATGGCAGTTATGAACGAGGATGGTTGCTCGGCTTTAACGGCGCCCGTTTCTCTTTCGCTGTCAAAGCCAAAGAGGGTACCGGCGCGTTGACTTACGTCAAGGCGCCGGCGGACTTCGCCCTGCGTACCTGGCATCATGTCGCCGGGACCTACGACGGTCAGACGATGCGGCTGTTCGTCGACGGGAAACCGATCGCGGAATCGACTGCCCAGAATGGCGAGATTGACTACCCGCCGCAAGCATTCTGTGAAATCGGGGCCTATCACGACAAGGACGAATACTTTCGGATGCAAGGTCGGCTGTATGAAACACGGGTTTACGGACGAACGCTTGCGGCCAACGAATTGCAGCAGCAATTTGAGGCGTTGAAGGGTGAGTTTCCCTTAGCACCCCCGCCGACGGTCCAAGGCGGTGAGGTCGCTGTCGGACCCTATTTGCGATTCGATGAAGATGCCGTTGCGACCATTCGGTGGGAAACCCACCAGGCGCAGCCGACGATCTTGGAATATCGCGAGCAGGGTGCTTGGAAGCGTATCGAGGACCAACAGCCCAAGACACAACATCGCGTGACTTTGGACGATTTGCAGTATCGTCGGACTTACCAATATCGCATCGCCACGACCGCGGATGCGACAAAATGGACCCGTGATTTTCTGTGTGATACCTTCTTTGACTACAACGTGCGTAGCATTGATCCGACCGGCAAGGCATCCAGTGCCCAGCAGGATTTGGTTGACGCGCTGCCGCAACAGGGCCTCTGTTTTGTGATCGGTTGTGATGATGGCAGTGTCTTACGCGAGATCGTGACGCGGACCAAACTCAGAGTCATTGCGATCGATGAAGACCAATCGCGAGTCAAACGTCTGCGCACCGCTTTGCTGGATGAACGACTGTACGGTGCGCGCGTGAGCGTGCGCCATAGTGCGAGTCTGAAAGAACTGAAGATTGTGGGCGAAATTGCGGATGCCGTGGTGACCGAACGGCCTCAGTCCTCCCTGCTGGATCCCGACGAATGTCTGCGGTTGCTCCAGCCCGGTCGCGGCAAGGCGTTGTTGCAGCTCAGTCAGGTGCCGGCTCGTTGGCGTCGGCTTCCGGCGACGGGGGTGCAGCAGATTACCGAGCAACTCATCTGCATCCCACGGCCGGCGGACACGGGTGCGGGCGATTGGAGTCACCTTTATGGTCCGCCGAATAACTCGTCCTTCGCGGGGGAGACACTTTCTGGGGCGAAGAAGTCGTCCGAACTTCAGGTGCAGTGGATTGGTCGGCCTGGTCCGCGATATCAAAGCGATCGTAGTGGGCGTAAGCCGTCGCCTGTCGCTGTGAACGGGCGACTGTATCTGCAAGGAGACGAGCGGATCATTGCCCAAAATGCACGTAACGGAACGATCCTGTGGTCGCTCGAGATTCCAGGCTTTCAACGTTACAACATGCCCCGCGATTGTAGTAACTGGTGCGCGGATGAGGATACGGTGTTTGCGGCAGTGCGAGATCGTTTGTGGTGCCTGCGAGGAGAGGACGGGCAAGTGGAACGGCAGTTGACGTTGCCNGAGTCGGTTGCCCGGTCAGCTTCCCATGACTGGGGCTTCATTGCCAACGTGGGCGAACGCTTGATCGGCTCGGCCGTGAAACACGGTAGCAGCTGGACCGATTACTGGGGCGGTGCCGCAGCCGGTTGGTACGATGCGACCAAAGGTGAAGTTACCGCCAAGGTTTGTAGCGACACGCTGTTTGTGATGGACAAGACATCGGGCAAGACCCTCTGGGAATACCGCCGTGGACCAATCGTCAACCCAACGATCACGCTGAGTGGACAATCGATTTGGTTTTTGGAATGCCAGCATCCTGAAGCGGCTGAGGTCAGCCCTGCCAGGTTGTTGGGGGAAACGTTGTGGAAGGATGTTGCGCTGGTCTGTCTCGATTTGAAGTCGGGCGAAAAGCGATGGGAAAAGCGTCTGGATTGGCGCAGCGGCAGTGTCATGGTGACGATGGCCGAGTCGGCTGGACGGCTGGTTGCCGTCTGTTCGAACGGGGGGCAATATCACGTCTATTGCGTCGATGCTGGTACGGGCGAACCTGTATGGCAAGCGACTTCACGATGGCTGAGCGATAATCACGGTGGACATATGTCGCGCCCGGCAATTGTCAACGGCATTGTCTATGTGCGGCCGGATGTCTTCTCGTTGGAAACCGGTGAACGTCTGCCGCAAAAGATGTCCGGTTTTCGTGGGTGCGGGACCTACGCTTGTACCACCCAAGCACTGTTCTTTCGGAACAAGAGTGTGACTATGTGGAACCGTGAAGATGGGAGCAGCACGACTTGGGCCCGCTTGCGACCCGATTGCTGGTTGAGCACCATTCCTGCGGCTGGTCTGCTGTTATCGCCGGAGGGCGGAGGAGGTTGCAGTTGTGGCAATTGGATGGAAACCTCCATTGGCTTTGCGCCCTTGCGTTCACTCCGTGAGCCGGGCGGGGATTCACCCTGACGAGTCGGTGAGCACAATACGGATGTCGCAGACGTTCGTGTGGGTTGGGCCTGTTTTGATCAGCGCTCCGACTTGTTCGAAAAAAGGATACGCGTTGTTTGTGCGCAGGTGATCCACGGGATCAAGTTGCTTGTNNATGACACGTGCGGCGATCTGTGCGTCGACCCAGGCGCCAGCGGCATCTGTGGGACCGTCCTCGCCATCGGTGCCACCAGACAGGATCGTGATACCGTCGAGTAAACGTGACGTGTCGCCGTTCGCTTGATCGATTGCCGTCACCAACGCGGCCAGAGTGACTTGTTGATTGCGGCCTCCACGTCCCCGTTGGGCTGCGTCAATCAGTTGGACTGTGGGTTCCCCGCCGCTGACCAGACAGTGTTTGCCGGGCCGCTGGTGCATTTGGCGAGCTTGCTCGAACAGGTGACGACCGAGATCGTCTGCGAGGCCTTCGGATTGGGAAGCAACATAGGATTCCGTGTGATACCCCAGTTCACGTGCGCAGGCGACTGCTGCGTCCACGGAGACGGCGTTNCTGCCGATCACCAGATTGCTGACNGTGGGGTGTNCGNTAGGGCTTTGCGNCGTGGACGGTTCGAGTGCTTTCAGGCGAGCGATGACTTCGGGTCCGACAAGGCTCGTTTCGGCGCGAAAATGCTGTAAGACGTCCAAGGCATCGGTGACCGATGTGGAGTTGGGTACGGTCGGACCGGAAGCGATGACATCTAACGGGTCTCCCATGACGTCGGAGATGATCAGGGTGACCAGTTGCCCGGCGCGGCACGCGCGGGCCAAGCCTTGGCCTTTCAGCCGACTGAGCTGTTTGCGGACGGTATTTAACTGTTCAATGTTGGCCCCGGCACCACTCAGGAATTGCGTGATCTCTAGTTTCTGTTGCAAGGTGATGCCGGCAATGGGGGCCGGCATCAATGCCGAGCCGCCGCCAGAGATCAAGGCGATGCAGAGCGTACTGTCGTCGGCTTCCTGCACGAGCTGTAGAATCTTTTCCGATCCGAGCGCGCCTTCGGCTGTNGGTTCGTTCACACCGGCGGGGCGNGCGGCGTGNAAGTGGATTGCGCGG
This sequence comes from Blastopirellula sp., assembly GCA_002701545.1. Classification (GTDB taxonomy): domain Bacteria; phylum Planctomycetota; class Planctomycetia; order Pirellulales; family Pirellulaceae. The sequence continues at coordinate 8,843 of NZVR01000056.1, forward strand.
GTGTCGCAAAGGCAGTCTTGAGGAACGTTGACCCAGCCGGTGACCTGTTTTTCCTGCAATAGCTCGGGCCCCAGAGCGGCTTCCAGGCCAAGGGCCATGCCGGCGCCCGCTTTGCCTGCACCCACCACGATGATTCGGGAAAGTGAATCCAACGGAAAGGTTTGGCTGCCGATCATCAATTGACCTGACGCCACGCGGACGTGCTGCTTGACCAGCATCTCGCTTTGTACGGCAGCGACGCCGGCACGCCAGATTTTCATCGCATCGTTCATGGCTTACCTCCTGCGGTCAGTGGAGTGGACTGCCTGCCACCACGGTACGTTAGGATCACCTTCCCGGTATCATCTTATCAGACGCGGGGTGGCATTCGTGGTTTGAACCGGGGCGGCTTCCGCAGGTTGGGCGATGGAGATACGACAGTCAGCAATCGCCATCGAACCTGCCTCGGTCAAGACACAAGAGAGCGTTAGCGGGCGAGCATCGGAGACGATGCGGTATAGCGAGAAAGGTTGCCAATCGTTCGCGCCATCGAGATGGACTGCTAATTCTGGCCCCGCCAGGGAATCGTAGACGATCAACGGAGCTTGTGAGCCACGACCCTGCGGACGCGTTTTCACCCAGCCCTGCATGTGGACGACACTGCCGATCGGGAGTTGCAGCGGTGGGGAGTCGATGCGTAGCGCGGGTTCCCCGGACGGCACATCGCGTTTCACGTCGGCCATGGGGTGGGCGTTCACTTGCAATACTCGGCCCCCCATCCGGCTCTTTCCAGGCATGACCCGGGCAGCGGCCTCCCAGCCCGGCTGGACAGCTGTCATCCGCCAACCGCGGCGTTGCATCGTCTCCCAATCCGGAACGTCAACTCCCGGTAAGAGGTTCGCACTCCAATTGGCCTGTTGGAGGCGGGATTGTAGCTGTCCATGGAACGGCAACGCATCGAACGTGACACACGCCGGGCTTGATGTGAGCGAAGTGAACTTGGTAACAGCATTGTGCCACGTCGTGAACTGTAGATTTGCTAAGGCGGTATCCACACGTGTACCAAGATCTGCCGCCCCGCGAAGGTCACGAGACTCCAGAGCTTGACCCATGCGAAGCAATTGCGACTTGGCCATCACGAGATGGCTGGCGTTCTCCTCACGCTGATTCGATGGAACCTCGTGGGCATGTTGCAAGCTGCGACGCAGTTTGTCGCGCAGCATGCCATGCTGCAGTTCCATCCGCGTGCCGGCGTGGGCTGCAAGGCGATCGCTGACGTAATGCACGACATGTGGATCCTGTGTCGCCAGCACGAGGGTGACGCGGTCGAGTTGGTCAACCTCCACGGTGCTTTCCGAGCGAGCGAGTGTCCTTAATCCGGTCGGAGTGAGGCGATACACTTGCGCCTCGGCCGCGATTTCGGGCAGTTTCAATGGCCTGCCCTGGCGATCGGCCGGTGGCAGTACGAATTGTTCGCCGGGACGCGTCTGCAACAGGATGACTAACTCGGCTTGCTTCGTTTTCAAGATCCGTCCGTGTAGATGGTCATGGTGTGGTGTGAGTAGTTCCTGCGATTTGCTGGCCGCCAGCCAGGGGCGAATGGTATCCAGTTCGAGCGTGATCTGGCGAATCGTTTGCGATCGCACGCGAGACTGGGCATCGTTCAGATCGAGCCGAGTGCGTGACTCAAAACAGATCCCGCGACAGCCACTGGCCAAAGCATAATAAGTGGCAAGGCGGATTTGGTCTGCGTCGATGACCGGTTGTGGATGACTGGCCGGTTGGATTGCCCGAAGTTGTGCGACCAGCGCCGCGCCAGGTTGTGTTGCCACGTACGCCCAGGCTGGTTTTCCTGCTCGCATGTGCCGCATCTGGGAGCGCAGGGTTTCTGCGGACCTGGGCAGCGAGACATCCGAAAACAATGGCAGCGGCTCCAGCAGCAAAATGTCCGTCACACCGCTGAATCGCCACAAGGACGAGTGGCAGCTGCAGATCAAGGGACGACGCAAGTGTTGGTCGTGGCGTTTCGTTTCCGCTGCCAAATCTGCGGTGTCCTGCAACTCGGGCATCCCAAGTTGATTGCCCAGACTCCAACTCAACACACGGTCGTAACCGACTGGTACCGTGCGGTCGTCGAAGTGCGGTGGGGGAGCGACGATCCACAGATCATTGGCCTCCGCCGCTTGCAATTCCGCTGCGCTGGGGGAGCGTGCCAGCTTGACACAATTGATTCCCATCGACTTGAGCCAGGAAAATGGTTCGCCCTGGTATTCAATCATGATTGGGAAGAACGGTTTGCCGCGAATGCGGAGGGTATCCGCCTCTAACTGCACCAGCGTTGGCTGCTGACGTGCCGGGGTGGGAGGCTCGTGCCGGGAATCGTTCGAGATGCCCGTTACGGAGTCCGAGGGGACACAGCCATGAATGACCAGTTGGTCGATCCACATTTCAGAGACGCCTGGTTCGGTGTAAGCGTTTAAGACGATGTGACTTAAATGAGCGCCCCGCGTATCAATGGGAATCTGCTTCTGGTTGCGAAGTCGACGTACTTGACGCGCCAGTTGCTGAGGGATCTCGGTAATGGCGAGTTCCTGCCACGCGCCGGGACGGTTGTACGATGTCCCGTGGACAAGGGTGGAAATGGGGCGATTGGTCTCGGGGTCGATGGCGTGCGGTAACACGATGATGCCAAGCATTTGGATGCCGGCACGCTGGGCATACACCGAGACCCGCGGTTGGAGCTCTTGAATGATGACTGCCGCCGGGACGTTGTGCGTTAAATACGTGTAGCTCCCCACGCCAGTCCGCAAACGAAGGTACTCACTCATCGAACCCATCCGCGCTCGGTCGACCGTTCGCTTGTGGGTGATGATCTGCGCTGCGGTATCCGATTCCGCGAGTCGCCAAGTGGGCGTCGGTGATTCAAAAGGCTCGTGCCACTGCGCCGATGCTGCAGCGGCGAGCATGCCGAAGCAAAGTGGGATCACCAGCAGCGAACCGCGCGAAAGGCTGGGCATGAGCAGGATCTTGCGACCTCTTGCCACGTGTGCGTTGACAAAAAGCGACATCGAGGTGAGGGTGAGAATCATACGTAAGGCGGCGTTGTAGCAGCATTTACGTTGCGACGCGAGGTCAATGACGTTGCTTCAAGGCAACATGGCCCGTCTCAGTCGCAGTCGATCGTTTTTTCGTAAGTTGTTTATTTGCATTGGGTTAGTTCTCTCTGGGCAATCGGGGGATCGTGACTGGCACGGCGGGTGCAAGTTTCCCCTCTCACACCACAGCCACGGAGACCCGATTGATGCAGACCGCCCCACGCTTTAACAACGACAAGACTGACGAACTGCCCCGCGACATTGTGGAGTTGATCTCCGCGATCGAAGCCTTGCCCGCCAAACACCGCGCCGCGATTGAGCCGGTTGCGAATCGTGTGGTCAACAGCACGCGTCGTCGTCGTCGTATCCTGAACCTGGTTCAAGAGGCATTGAGTCAGTTGCGCCTGGATATGAAGTATTTAGTATTTGATCTCGAAGCCACGCGGCGCGAGCGTGATGAATTCCGGAGTTCGCAGGAAGATCCTGGTGACAATCATGGCTTGGAAGACGAGTAGACGTTGTTGCTGACCTTGTCTGAAGTGCAGACCTGCTGGACGCGATTCGGCAGGTGGTGCACAATGGGCGGCGCAAAACATTTCGATGGAGTTTCATGGCGACCGACGGATTCGCGTGTTTTCGCGAGTCTCCGTTGATGAGAGCAAGGAAGGCCTCAAAGATGAGTAAACCGGAGCCCAAGCAGATCGCGCCAGCTGAAGTCTTGTCCCTGGCCCGCCAGGTGGTGCAGGAGGACCGCTTTCCCTATCTGGCGACGATCGATGGTGATCAACCACGACTGAGGCCGGTCTCGCCAGTTCGGACTGACGAATTTACCGTCTACATCGCAAATCTGCGGTCGTATCACAAGACGGTCGAAATCGAAGTCAACAACAAGGTCGAGCTATGCTACATGGATGCCGGGCACAATCAGGTGCGCATCACAGGCACGGCAACGGTCGTGACGGACCGCGAGGTGGTGCAGAGCATCTGGGATGAGAATCCGCTGCTGCGGCAATACCTCGGGTCGATCGACAATCCTCAATTCATGTTGTATCGCGTCGACCCAACCCAGGTGCGGTACATGCAAGAGTGGGCGCTGGATTACTTTGAAGTGCCTTGCTAGGGCGTCGGACGCTGTGCCATGGCGTCTGACGTTCGCCGCTCGACGACCATGGCGTGCGGGGCTATTGGGATTTCTTGCGACGACGACGGCGTGTGTTTTCATAACGCACGCGGCAGCCGACAGCGACGGTCTCTTGCACTTTGGGCGTCTTTCCAGCCAGGACAGCGTCGATGGCGTTGGTGACGAAGGTTGTTTTGACGTCGCTTCCGTCGGGGCTGTCGTCAAAAGATCCCATGTAGACAATTTGTCGCTTTTGGTTGAGGACAAAAAACTCAGGGGTGTATGAGGCGCCGAAGTCCTTGGCGATCTGTTGACTGGCGTCGAACAGGTAAGCGTATGGGAAAGCTTTGGCTTTGGCTTTCTCTTTCATGGCGGGCAGCAGGTCTTCTTCTACTTTGTTGACGTTAATCGCGATCACGGCAACTTTCTTGTCCGCGTATTTCTTAGCGAGGGCGATGGTGCGATCTTCGGCTTCGACCGCGTAGGGGCAGCTGTTGCAGGTGAAGCTGACGACGATCACCGCTTGATCTTTTAGATCTGCCAGCGAGTGAGTTTTTCCGTCGACGCCTGGTAGGTCTTTCCAAGCGGGGGCTGCGTCCCCGATGTCGAGAACCGGGTTGTATTCGCCAGCGACAGCCGGCAAGGCAATGGCGGTGGTGACAAGCAGGCAGAGCAAGTGGCGTGGCATCGATATCTCCGTCGAGCTACAGATAGTTTGTTTTTCCTGACTCTCCATTGTAGATTCCCCTGAGGGCAGTGTGAAAGTACCATGACAAGGTCTCGACGCGCCCCCTTTACTGGAAACTGCTGAACTCAATACGATCAGGTGTGGCGATGCGGTTGCTGCGAAAATGGCTTCCTGAGACGGCATGCAAAGGACAAAATGACGGCAGAACCTAAATCAACGGAGAATTCCTTAAAGCGCAGGCCTTTCTGGATGGCAAAGCCGATGTTCTTGACCGGCATGGTGCTGCTCGTGTGCTTGACCGGGTTGGCCATTTGGATGCGAACGCAGGCGGTGGAAGGTGATTTTCAGCAAGCCAACCTGAGCATGTTTGCTGCCTGTGGCTGGGCGTATTTGATGTTGATTTGGTGGTTCATCGGTGTCAGCGGATTACCGCGTGTGGTTCGATTTCTGCCTCTCGCTGCCACCGTTTGCGGATTATGTATCTTCTTTTATTTCAATCGCGTTGCGTTTGTTTCGGGAGATTTGATGCCGACCTTCGCATCGCGTTGGGCCAGGACGGCCGATGAAAAATTGGCAGCCGCCTCGGTTCAAGTGACCCAGGTAGGGATTGATTTGACCACCACCAGCGCGGCCGATTTCCCTCAGTTTCTCGGCCCTGATCGCAACGGTTATCTGCCCGCTGTGCAACTGGCGCACGATTGGGACAAGCAGCCGCCACGCGAACGGTGGCGGCAACCGATCGGCGCAGGTTGGTCTGGCTTTGCCGCCGTGAATGGCTATGCCGTGACCTTGGAGCAACGGGGAGCAGAGGAACTGGTGACGTGCTACGAAGTCGCCACGGGAAAACTGGTCTGGTCCCATGCAGTTCCCATCCGTCATGAAACGATTCTGGGAGGAATCGGNCCGCGCAGTACGGTCACCATCGACGAAGGCAACGTCTACGCTGTCGGAGCAACAGGGATCGTTCGCTGTCTCGCTGGCCAGTCGGGCGAACTGCTGTGGCAGGTCGATCTGCCGGCGCNGTTTGGNTCCGATGCTCAGCAAGATCTTTCGCTGATTGCCTGGGGTCGTGCGAACTCGCCACTCGTCTTGAAAGACAAGGTCGTGATTCCCGCGGGCGGACCGGCCAAGTCTCCCACATCGCTGGTAGCACTCGATAAAGCGACGGGAAACGAGGTCTGGCGCAGCGGCCAGCGACAGATCAGCTACGCTTCACCCACCTTGGTCAGCTTGCAGGGGCGGCAGCAGATTTTGATTGTGAACGAGGCTCATGTGTCGGGGTGCGATGCCGAAACCGGGCACGTGCTGTGGGAGTATCCCTGGCCGGGCAAGAGCAATGCCGGAGCGAGTGTTTCGCAGGCGCAGGCGTTCGGTGAAGGCTACGTGCTGTTGTCGAAAGGATACGGAGGTGGCGGGGCCGTGATTCAACTCGGAGCGGCGGACACGCCCAAGCTGATTTGGGAAGATCGAAAACTGCTCAAAACCAAATTCACGAATGGCTGTGTGATTGGCGAACACGTCTATGCCCTCTCGGACGGGATCCTGGAATGTGTCCATCTGGTTTCCGGTCAGCGTAAATGGAAACGAGGTCGCTATCGACACGGTCAGGTCTTAGGCGTCGGTGATGTGCTCCTGGTTCAGGCCGAGGATGGCCAGATTGTCATGGTGGCCGCTTCTCCCGATGCCCATCAAGAGTTGGGAAGCATTCCAGCGCTCGCTTCCAGAACCTGGAATAATCTGTGTCTCCATGGTCGCTACCTGCTGGCNCGCAACGACGTCGAGGCTGTGTGTTACGAAATCACATTGCGAGACGCGACAGCAACACCGTAGGGGCTGTGGNTGACACCCTGGCGGAGGTGCGGTGGGACGAGCAACGTGCAACGTTGCCAGTGGCTATGAGCGGTAGACGGGAGGCTACTTCAATTTGGCTCGCCAGCCGAACGGTTGTGTCCAGGCTTGCTGAAATTGTCCCGCGTGTGACGGGTCAGGGTGTGCTTGACTGGAGATGATCACGGCGCGGACATAAAGTTCATCACCTTGCAAGGTGAACGCGGGAGTGTTGCCGGTTGTTTCAGCCAGAACGGCACCGACGTCGGTGGAATATTTTCGCGTGACCCGCAACGCTTTGCCGTCTTTGCCCAGATGCGGTTCCGATTTCGGGTCGTAACCGATGCGTGTCCCGATGAAACGGGTTTTGTAAGTGACCCCCGGAACGGCTTGAATGCGCAATTGCAAGCGTTTTGATTGGGGATCGAATTCGACCGCTTCGAGCGAGACTCCGCTAGAGGCATAGAAATCGCCGCGTTTCATCGCCCGCACCATGAACTCGGGAGTCAGGTGGGTGCTGCGGACCATGACCCAGCCGCGTCCCGGGCGACTCCCCGGTTTACCGTGGTATTTATGGCTGTCGTCAGTAGCAACTCCGAACAAGGGGGGTGCATTGAGTTGCCCGACGCGAATGGTATTGGCAATATCCCAGATGCGTTCCAGCGATGCGTGCGAGGCATTCCCCAGTTGGTTGACTCCGGGATGACCGTTGTAGACTTCGAAAAACTGTTCGGTGACGACATGCGCAAGGTCTTCGGCGGTGATGGCGTAACCAAAATTGGGGTGATTCAGGTGCAGCATGACCTCACGCCCTTCGCGTTCCGCTTGCTCGGCAACGGCGCGCAAGTTATTCGTCATCGCCTCACGCACCGTGGCCCCACTCAGAGGCTGCAGTAAGAGCTTGATGTTGGTGGCATTCATATGCACCGGTACGCCTTCCGCGCGATCGCTGATTTCTTCTCCTTGCATCATGATGAACTTGCCGCGTTCTTCCAGCAAGGAACGGAATTCGTTGAGTGGTTTAAGCCGCACCTCTTGCGCTGCTCCTTCTCCGCGAGTTTCCACCCAAGCATCTCCGAAGCGGGCCCGGTACTTGGGCAAAGCTGTCGCTCCATTGCGGCTGGTAATCGCACTCAGCTTCATCCAGCGTTGGCCGGCGCTCAGCACGTTGTGGTCTGTGAGGGCGAGGAAATTGTAGTCATGCGTACGATACCACTCGGCGATCATTTCNGGGAAATCGTTTCCNTCGCTCCACAGAGAGTGGGTATGGATGTTGCCTTTCCAGTAACGCGCCGGTGGGTTTGCCGGAATGCGTTCGTCCGCAACCGACCAGGAACCGAGGCTGAGGTAGATNGTCACCCAAATCACAAGAGTCGTCATGAGTTTGCGCACGTNATGGTTCCTTCGCATTCCTAGTGGTCATGATTTTGGAATCGGTTTGTCGTCCGTCAAACGCGGTGATGATGATCGATTCGCCGGGGGGAAGTTCGCTGAATCCGATCTGCGGTAACGTCCCGTCGGCACGACTGCGGGTGGCTTGGATGGGGCGTCCGTTGACGGTCGTGAAGCGGACATCTGCATTCGGCAGCGTCTGACAGTCGGGTAGAAAACTCAGTGGTCGACGTCCTGTGTTCGACGCGGTGGTTTGGAGTTGGCCGCCCCCACGTGGCGTTTGCGTGGGCGCATCGATCATGTTGCGAATACGCAGGCCGATTTTGGGATCCTTCGTCCGCGGGTCGAATTCCATTTCGAGGAAATTCCAATAGAACGGTTCCCCGGCGGCGTGAGGTTCGAGTTTGGGATTTGCATGGGTCTTGTGATAGAGCGCATGGATTTCCAANTCGCGGCCATCCACGTCTTNCATCTGCGGGCCGAACATGGGGATCACTGCCCGGCCTCCGCTGCGACCGATCGGTCCGAAGCTACACTCGATCACCCCCTGCTCGACGTTTTTCATGATGCAGCCGTTATGCACATCGCCATAGACGGTGACCACTCCCTGACGTCCACTCAGTAATTCCAGTACGCGATCGGCGCCGGCCTTGACCCAGCCAGCATAGTCGGCGGTCACCCGGTCACGTTGTGAGAATCGTTTGGGGTGGGTATCGCTCGGTCCGCCGTTCTTGCCCCCTGCCCAGACCGTATGCAGCCCGTTGATTCCCGTCAGGCAGATNAGCGGTGACGCGTCGGTGGCGAGAAGCTCTTGCAGCCAGCCGAATTGTTCTTCGCCCAGTAAGCTGCGGGTGGGATCGGTGCGGTCATAAAGATTCTGAAAAGCTCCCCAGCCGGCATCGTCCCAGATATCGACATCCTGGCTGCTACGCCACAGTCGGGAGTCGAGAATCACGAAGGTGAAGTCGCGTTGAGGCATCTTCCAGGCTCGCCACTTTTTGGGGTTGGCCAAGGGNTCGACCTGCTCGTCTCCCGTGATCAAATGATGCACGATTTGGAAATTGCGCCGCATGTACGCGGTGTCNTGGCCCAGNCCTGNCACGCGACGAATGGCCAGCTGCTCGGGACCTTTCACGTCATCCATGCCGTAGTCATGGTCTCCTGGATTAATGACATTCCAGTGTCGCATCATCTGCCAGCGACTGGTGGGGCCACAGATGGACGCTTTGATGATCTGATACGCGTCGTCCGTGCTGGGNGGATAGAGCACCAACTCCATGTACCAGACGTCGTCCTCCCANCAGAGNATTTGAAAGCGATAGTCATCGAAATGTTGNTAGGCACCCGTCGTGGGTTGGTCTCGGAATTGCCAAGCATCCCCCCCGCCGAGGATCCTGAGCCCCGTGTTGGTTTCTTGTTGCAAGCCACTGGTGATGGCATGGCAACTCAACCCACAGATTTTGTACGGCGCTTGCAGACGCGGGAGACGCCCGACGTAAGCACCGGAAGCGGGGACGTCACCGACGAATCCCGTACCGGGGCCCACACCGGCAGACCCGACACGCGGATCGCTGGTGACATTCACACCATCTTTCCAAACGGTGTAGTAGAGTGTGGCGGAGGCGGGGTCGAGGGGAAGTTGGGCGTCGATCACCGCTGTGTTGCGACGCCACTGATGGTTGACAATCTTGCCTACTCCGGCCACTGGAACGGCTTCCCAGCCTTCCTGCGGCGCGGGTGTGGGGGCAATTCTGATTTCCGCTTGTTCACCGTCCGAGGCAAACAGGCTCACGAAACGCACTTGCCAGTTCTCATCGACCTTGCGCAGCGTATCCCCCAGCGGATAGCAGGTGTAGCAGTCCACCTCGCCCGCAGGCAGTGGTTGATTGTCGCCCGGGCTGATGTTGACGCGATTGACTTCAAAGTCGATCAGGCCCTGGCCCAAAACCCCNACATAGCCTTCGGTGGCAGTACGCGGCAGTTGCGCCGTCAGTGATGCCAGCAGCGTACTCTGCTCGCGCAATTCGACGGTCACCGAGGCTTTGTCACCTTGCGGTTGGACGTGCAAACGCATGGTCACGCGGTCGCCGGGCTGTAGCCGTTTGGCTGCGACGGTACGCGGGCGCGGTGGTTGCCCTCTTTTTTTTCCGCCTCCACGTGGCATGATCAACTGCAATTGGCCGTCATCGCTCCAGGCGACTTGGACGGCATGGCGGACCCGGTGATAACTTTCAAACAGGCTTTTCGCACCGCATGCCAAACCGAGCATGCCGTAGCCATCTTGGTGCATTTTCCAATCGGGATCGTCGTCTGCCGGCGGTGCGGGGCGATCCGCCAGATAAGTGAACGTCGCCTCGATGGTGTATTCGCCGGTCAGTTTCCACTCGCGACGATAAATGATGCCGACTGGCAGCGAGGGGTCATACTCCGTCTCAAACGCGGTGCCTTTGGTCGCTGCGTGAAAGGGGAAACCCGTGGTCCGTGCTCGATCCCCTACGTTCTCGAGTCGCCGCCGCAAGGCATGGTNTTTGACCTGCCAATACCCGGGATTCAGAGTTTCCCAGCCCTGGCCGTGAAACCACGAGTCGGATCCGGGAAAGTCAATGGTCGCCGCTGTGGCGGCGGTTGCGCTGGCGGCACCCGCGGTGTCGGCGATCAGCCCGGGGAGGGTCGAGGCTGCCAGTGCGGCCCCCGTCCCTTGCTTGATGAAATCGCGTCGATCCATNGGCTTCGGGCCGGGATCAGGGACAGCGGGATCTTGGGAGGTAGCCAAGTGGAACTCCGTGGCGTGGGAATCGATGTTGCTGCTGTGACCCGTGGTGCACTGTCACGGCGAACACCACGCGGTCGCTTCCATTTGCGCGGTCGCTTCCATTTGCGCGGTCGCTTCCATTTGCGNNNTCAGCTTCNNTNGGCACCGTAGCGGTTACTCAAATGTCGTGATGGTCTTACGTTCTTTTACGGGATACCATTGCTCGATTTTCTTGGCCAAACGTGCAACCACTTCGGGGTGTGCTGCGGCAACATTCTTCTGTTCATGAGGGTCGTTGATCAAGTCAAACAGTTGTGGACGTTTTTCTTCGCGGGGATGCGTCGAGCGATAGCGATTCACTTCGCCGTCGTACGTCAGCAGCAGTTTCCATTTGCCTTCGATGCACCAACGAAACAGCAGCGATGCTTCGGGCTTGGAGATGTCGGCAATGTCGTGAGCAAAGCTTTCGCCGAAGATGGCGGTGCGTTTGATGGCGGTGCCATGTTCGAGTGAGTCAAGTAAATTCAGGCCGGGAAGGTCGGCTGGGATTTTGGCACCGGCTGCGGCCAGCAAGGTCGGGACGATGTCGATGCTACTCACCAACTCCGGGCGTTCTGCCGGTTTCCAAGCTTGAGGCCAGGAGAACATGATGGGGGTGCGAATGCCACCTTCGTAGGGCGTTTGTTTTGAGCGAGGTGCGTAGCCATTCTTTTTCGGGTTTTGGATCCAGCCGTTGTCCGTGACGTAAGCGATCAGCGTATTGTCGCGTACATTGGCTGCCTCTAAATGGTCGATTAACTGCCCGCATGTTTCGTCAAACCAGTCACACATCGCGTAGTATTTGGCGACAGTGATCGGGAGGTCCGCTTGTTGGTATTTCTTCAAGAGACGTTCTGGCGGTGTATGCGGAGTATGTGGCAGGAACGGTGCGTACCACAGGAAAAAAGGCTTTTGTTGCTTGACTGCCATGTCAATGAATTCGGTGACAGGTTGCATGCCTCGTCGACCGATCTGCAATCCATCGTCGCCATGGCGCCCGCCGGGCTGCGGGAAGCCGCGGGTCATCCCATGGGTGAAACCCCCATGAGAGAAATTGCCTTCCCACCATTTTCCACTCTGGTGACTCAAGTAACCCTGTTCCGCCAGAAGTTCAGGCAATGTTTCGAAGCGGTCGATGTACGAAATCAATTGAGCGCGCCGCTCGCGGTACAGCGGTGAATTGCTTTTCGCATACTTGGGCGAAGGGTCGTTGCCGGTGACACCGTGAGTGGACGCATAGTGGCCCGTCGCCAAGGTCATCAAGGAAGGACGGCAGAGGGCCGTCGGTACATACCCGCGGCGAAACACAACACTCTGCTTGGCAAGTTTGTCGAGATGAGGAGTCTTGATCGTGTCGTGCCCCATGAAACTGTAGTCTGTCCAGGCTTGGTCGTCCGAAATGATCAGCACGATGTTGGGACGCGTCGCCGCCTGACAGGAAGGAGCGGCGCCGAACAGAGAGACGCAAAACAAAAACAGTACGGCGCAAAACAGATTACGAGACATGGTGCATTGGAATCCAAATTAAGAGGTCAATCATTCGCAGGCTCATTCGCATGCTCAGGAACGTACGATTATCTCACACGCCGCGTTTGGCTGCTACAGCGTGGTGAAGGAATTGCCTGCTTTTGTGCCTGACGGGCTAGTCGGATCGTCAGTGGTCTGGCCAAGCCAACGCCCAACAACAGATCAGATTATGGGTCCTGGTCAGGGAGCCGACCTTGCAGGTCAAGGTGAATCGCGCCGACGAGAAGGCCGATATTCATGCAGACGAAAGTCCATCGCGTCAGGGGATCGCCGACGTGCTTGACGAGGTCGTTGACCAGACAAATGAATAACAGCAGATTGACCCCAATCGTGATGTATCGTGGGATGGGCTGCGTGCCGATGATCGAGCCGACAATGGTACCGATCAGTAAAAGCAACGCCCCCGCCAGAGCACCCTCCGGCCGAACCGCCACGCTGGTGAATCGCATGAGCGCGCAGACGACCAAGGCGACGGTCAGCGTGACTGACATGAGAGACAAAATACTGCGCACACCACGGCGACGATTCGTCATGCCATCCCCTCAGGGCGTTATCAAATGCCTTCCGGGAAAGGGCGATCGTTGCGGACGTATTTGTGGCCGGTGAATTCGGCAAAGAAATGATCGACCAAGGGGTGCTCGATCGGTGCTTGCTCGTCGTCCGCGCGAAGGCTCGTTTGAGCTGCGTAAGTCATCGTGCTGCTGCCATGGACCAGCACGTGGTACCAGGGCTGATGGCGATCGGGTTGCGTCTTGTTTGCTTGATACCATTCGTCCGGAGCTTGGCATTCATCGTCGCAGGCGACGACGACACCACGGTAGTTGTACCGTCTGTGCACGACCAGTTGACCAACTTCGAAGACGGGTTGAGGGCGATTAAAGGCAATCATGGGCTAACGCAAGCAGGGTATCGAGGTAATGTGGGGCACATGTCTCTCACTACATGACTTTAGGCATAGTGCGTATCGCTCGCAACTACGGGTGATCTGTTCGAGGCGGATGTCGTAGGAGGTGTACGCGCCGCCTTGAGCGGCAGCAGGAGTCGGCCAAGCAGCGGCTTGCCGTGCGTGAGGAAGGGTGCTGAGGTGTCTCGCAGGCAACAGGGTCGCTAGCAATTCTGTCAGCCCGATCCATGGATGACAGCTTGAACGGTCTTTTTTTGATTTCTCGACATGGGTGCTGAGATAGGGAGCCTGCGGTATCGGGCGGCTCGGTGGCAAAGGGTTCGCGATCCCGTAGGGCCGCAACGCGTGCTCCCATCCCCCGGAATTGCCAGCGTTACGTGGTGCAGAATTTGCTTGTCAATCTGCGTGGATTGTGTCGATAACCCTTCAGGCGTGAGGCGGAATTTCCTGTCGTTTGAACTTGGCCTTTTTCTAATCCCTGACCGATTGTGATGGACCATGTCGCACCCGAATGTCGATTTGCCTCCGCGTTTTGATTTGCGGATTGCTGCCCTATTGGGTCATGCTTCCCGGCTCGTTTACGAAAACCCTTTGGAGCGGGGGACGGACATTGCGTCGCAGTTGGGGATGTCGGAAATCAGCTTCTTTGATTTGGATGAAACGCAAGCGTTCGTCGCTGCGAACGACGATTTGGTCGTGGTTGCGTTTCGAGGCACGGAGCCGACGACCCTGGCGGATTGGATTACGGATTTGAGTCTGGATTTGATGCGAGGTCCTTTGGGGGGCGAGGTACATTCTGGTTTCTACGATTCGTTGAGCAACATCTGGTGTGATTTTGACGACGAGGTGCGGCGACTCCAATCTCGCAAGTCACGTCCCGTGTATGTCACCGGGCATAGTCTGGGGGGCGCGATGGCGAACCTGGCGGTTGCCAGATGGGTGGAGATGCGCCGTCCGGTTCACGCCTTATATACGTTTGGCCAACCGCGCGCGGGAGATAAAGTATTCTCGTTGAATTTCGACTTTGTTTTCAAAACGGCGACCTTTCGATTTGTTAACCGTTGCGACATCGTGACGCGCGTGCCACCCCGAGCGCTGGGCTATCGTCACACGGGGACACTCAAGTATTTCAATGACGCCGGCGAACTGGTCGAAGGAATCACCTGGTGGCGGCAGTTCATGCAACGGTGGCACGGTGGGATTGAGCGTATTTTCGACTGGTGTGGTCATGGGTTCGGTGACCACAGCATGGTGAAATACTGTGAGTTTCTGGACCGAGCGGTGGCACAGGAACGACCGACGCTGGCGTTACGGATGCGATCCGTTGGCGAGGCACCAACTCCGCAGGCCGGCTTCCATGATTTAATGACTCCGCGGCGACGGGCGGCGTAAACCAGCCGCATTCGGTTGGCTACGCGTGCCGTTGTAAGCGGGCGTTGTGGTGGCTTTCCCGGATCCGGTGTTCGAGGCTTGCCACCAGTTCGTCGTCGGTCATCGTCGCCATCTCCTCCGGTGTCAGCGGTTCGGAGATGTGGACGCAGATTCGGGAAAGACGTGGCAGTAAATTGCCTTTCGGCCAAGCTTGAAATGCGCCATCGATGCCGACGGGCAACAACCGGATTTTGCCACGTCGCGCTAACGTGCAGAAGCCTGGTTTTAACGGCGACACCTCGCCCGTCTTGGTCCGCGTTCCTTCGGGAAAGATCAGCACCATCTCTTCACGCTTCAGTCGGCGCAATGTTTCTTTGAGCCCGCCGATCCCCATGCCATCGCGATCAATCGGGATGGCATCGAGAAACTCGATCAACCAGCGGAAGAGCGTGCTGCGAAACAGGGTGTCTCGGGCAAGATAATTCAAGCGGCGATCGCTGCATAATCCGACAATCACCGGGTCAAAATAGCTCTGATGGTTGGAGCAGACGAGGACCCCTCCATCCGTTGGAATATGCTCTCGGCCGTCGACGCGTAAACCAAACAGTAACACTCCGGTGACACGTGACAGGACGCAAATCACGCGGTAGCCAGCACGTTTAATCCAGGGGCGTTGTTTCATCGCGTCGTTTGTCTTTGTTTTCGGTGCCGAGCTGAAAGAACCCGGGCGATGTGCATCCATCTCACATCTTGGAACGGACGATGGCTTCCAGGGCGTCGATGACTCCACTGGCCGTCATGCCATCGGTGATGACTTCCACAGCGTCCTCGGCCTTGGCCATGCGGCCGACTTCGCGTTCGGCATCTTGCTGGTCGCGAAGGTTCTGTTGTTGCAGGACTTCGTCCACGCTGACGGTCTCACCGCGAGCTTCGAGATCGGCTTGCCGCCGTCTGGCACGTTCCTGGGGAGTCGCTGTCAAAAAGATCTTGCACTCGGCATTCGGGAAAGCGACCGTTCCCTGGTCGCGTCCTTCGGTGACCGTATGATGGTCATGCGCCGTTCGCTGCTGAAGGCGCACGAGGTGTGAGCGAATATTCGGGTTGTCTGCTACATGCTTGACTGCGGCAGTGACTTCGGACGTTCGGATTGCTCGCGACACGTCTTGGCCGTCGAGCAGTACCTGGTCCTCGGTGACTTCGATTTCAAGTTCGGCGGTCAATGCGGCCAGGGCATTCCCGTCGTTCAGGTCGACACCGCGCTGCAGTGCAGCGCATGCCACCGCACGGTACATCGCACCGGTGTCCAGGAAGCGAAAGCCTAATCGATGCGCGACGCCTCGCGCCGCGCTGCTTTTCCCCGCTCCCGCGGGGCCGTCAATAGTCACAATCATGCCCACTATCTTATTCGAAAGTCGGGGCAGTTGAAGACGTCTGCAGGCATTGCGCTGTGCCGCTGCCATCTTCCGGAACTGCTCGACAAGCTGACTCGTGTCGGTCAAGATATGAGCTTCTGTCTACTCTACGAGGATTGTCATGTTGCATCGCGGATGGCTTGCCCTGGCCTGGGGCCTGTTGGTTGTCGTTTCTACCGGACTGTGTGCTGAAAAGCCGAATATCGTGTTGGTGATGGCAGACGATCAGGGTTGGGGGGATATGGCGTACAACGGCCACCCGGTGGTGAAGACCCCCAACTTTGATCAGGCCGCTGCCAGCGGTTTACGGTTTGATCACTTCTATGCGGCAGCACCGGTCTGTTCGCCGACACGTGCCAGTGTGATGACGGGGAGGCATCCGAATCGCATGGGGGTCTTTAAATGGGGCTACCCGATGCGTCCGCAAGAATTCACCGTGGCCGAGGCACTAAAAACGGCAGGCTATGCGACGGGGCATTTCGGGAAATGGCATTTGGGGTCGGTACGCAATCAGAGCCCGGCCAACCCGGGGGTGAACGGTTTCGATGCGTGGCTCAGCGCACCCAATTTCTTTGATAATGATGCGATCTTGAGTCGGCAGGGAACGGCAGTGAAAACCCAAGGTGAGAGTTCCGTGGTCACGGCGGATGCGGCGTTGCATTGGATGAAAAAGCAAAGCCAAAGCGATCAGCCGTTCCTGGCGGTGGTGTGGTTTGGCTCCCCTCACAGTCCGCATCGCGCGGTGGAAGCGGATCGCCGTTTGTACGATCAACAACCGGCCGCCGCGCAGCATTTTCTCGGTGAAGTGACCGGCATGGATCGGGCGTTCGGCCGCATCCGCGATGGACTGGATGCGCTGGGTATCCGTGAAAATACCGTACTCTGGTATTGCAGCGACAATGGTGCGCTGCCCAAAGTTGGGTCGACCGGTGGCCACCGTGGTAACAAGGGAAAAGTTTACGATGGGGGATTGCTCGTACCGGCATTCATCGAGTGGCCAGCACAGATCCGTCAGCCTGCCATCACCAACATGCGCTGCAATACGTGTGACATCTATCCAACGCTGTTGGAAATCGCCGGGGTCACTGTCGCTCGACAGCCGGTACTCGATGGCGTGAGTTTGGTGCCGCTGTTCCAGCAACCTCAGCAGAGTCGCAGCAAGCCGATGGGGTTTTGGGATTACCCGGTGCGTGGAATTAGCACTCCGTCGGCGACGTGGATGGGTGAATTATATCAAGCGCAACAGGCGGGGCAGGATCTGCCACCGCACGCGTCGAGTCTGGCGGCTGCTAAATTGCCAGACCCCGCATATTCAACCACGGTCTTTCCCGGACATGCTGCCTGGATTGACGGTGACTGGAAACTCCATCGGATCGCGGACAAGAAGGGGCAAGTGAAGTGGGAACTTTACGACTTGGGCCAGGATGCGCAGGAGCAGCACGAGGTCAGTCAGCAGCGCGCGGCTCGCACCACCATGATGAAGCAGCAGTTGGAAAACTGGCTCGCTTCGGTGAGTCGTAGCCTCAACGGAGAGGATTATCCGGCCTCCCAAGAGTGAACGTCGCTGCAAGGGAACACGGTCTCACTTGCCTGCTGAGTCACTAGCTGATCCGGACACCGTAGAGTTCCGGTATCGAAACGCGATCAATCGGATGAGCCATCGCTGGCTGGGGATTCGTCTCGTTGCATTTCAGGGACGGTGGTGTCGACAGGTTCAAGCGTCGGCAGGTCGTAGCGGTTTTCTTCGCCCTCGACGTACACCTCATCAAACTCGGTGGCATCTACATTTTGCCGAAGTGTGAGATAAATCGCACTCGCTGCACACCAGAAGAAGGCAAAGCCATAAGCGATTTTGACATTCCGTAAAAGGGATTCCCAGAACCAGAGGCAGTTTGTGCCCAAGAGACTTCTGCCAGAGAGGTCT
>NZVR01000057.1 GCA_002701545.1 Blastopirellula sp.
TGGAGTCAAGCAGTGACTGACCCTCTGTGTCGGGCGTTTGACGCAGTAATTCCAAAAACTTGGAGAACTGTTCCGCGTAGAACGACTCGATGATGGTCAGCTGTTTGAGAAGGTCAGGCCGCTTGCCGTGGTGTGTCAGCGAGTGATAGCCCAACTGCACGCCGGCAAACGGAAACAGCCGGTTGCCGCCGGGGTGTCCGTAGGAGATCACATTGGTCGACTGGGTTTGCAAAGCCAAGACCATCAGGTGGTACATCACTGAGGTGTTGTAGGGGTAGGTTAAGTCAACGACTTGATCGTCATCGTCACCGCCTTGGATGACCTGGTCGCTGACCTTGGGTTTGGCGATATTTAACCACTCGGTTTGGCGTTGCAGGCGGCGCTCGACTTCGCGTATGGAGGTCAGGAACTGATCGAGTTTCTCTCGGTCTGCGTTTGCCAGTTTGTTCTCGAGTCGCTTGGCGTCCTGACGCACGACGTCCAGAATGCTGGCATCCTCTTCAAAGGCTTGCCGCGAACGTTGCTTGTTTTTCTGCTGGTCGTCGATGAATAGCTTGGTGAAGACACGTTTCGGGTCGCCGTCCGTAGGCAGTCGGATTCCGGCACGAGACCACGAGGTTCCCCCGGCCCCGAGCAGGAGTGACGGAAACCGCGTCTGGCGACCAATCTGTTCGGCGAGGAACTGATCAAGAGAATGCAGGCGTTGCGGATTGTCTTTCGAGTCTTTGACTTCCACACCATTTAATAGCGTGTTGGAACATCCGTGNCCGCCGCCTACACCGGGATGATCGAGATTCGAGAACAGCGTCAGGTGTTTGCGATGCGGCTCGAGAGAACGCAAGAGCGTGGGCATGGCAAAATCGCTGCCGGAGTTGGTGGGAAAGAAACCGCCTGGATTCATGCCGTAATGAGGACTGACACAGACGAAACGCCGTGCCGAAGCGGACGGTGTTTCAGCTGCCGACCCAGGCAATGAGGCGAATGCGGGAAGCGCGATGCAGACGCCCGCCTGGCGGAGAAAATGGCGGCGATCCAAGGTTCGCATGGTGGATTCCTCGATGTGACGGAGGGATTGTCTCAAAGGATGGGTGATGGCGTAACGGGGTGACCGTCCGTGGACGTTAATTGGTGGACGCGAGTTGATCGCGGAGGTCATTTTCTTTTGACGGGTCGTTTTCGCGCACAATGACGCGGATCTGATCCACGGCCGAGCCGGCCGATAAATCTAATGATAACGTGCGACGATCGTCACTCAACGTGACGAGGTCACGGCCTGTTTCTAATGCTTCGTCGGGACGCGGTGGTTCGATCCCGCGACGGGTGTTACCGTAGTCACCGCGCGGATGCCCCAGTAATTTGTCCGTCGCATTGAGCTTGGTAGTGCGGACAATCAACCCTAGGATCGGACGGTCAAACGTAATTTGGCCGATCACTCGGGCTTTGTTCGTGTCGCGTTTGGCGATTTCTCCGATGGGATCCAGTTGGAGAAGGTAACTGCGGACCCGTTGGCCGGCAGGTAGTGTTTTCTGCGGAGCGTTTCGCATGCGTTGATATTGCCCCGGTGTGGCAACATCCACCGCAATATCGGCAGTGGTCAGCACCTGAGAACGCTCGGGGAACACCAGGATATGGTGATTGTCTTCGTACCGACCGGGGACAAAGTCGGGGCCGGGCGANACAAACTTCATCAGGCCGGTCGCTTGCAGCACGCCTGTGGTGACCGGCCAGGAATCCTCGTAACGCGTTGGCTCGTAGTCGACCGATTCGATCTCGCTTGCTTGGGGCCGAGTACGAACGGCGGTCCCTTCCGTGACGCGCTGCGCACGCTGGTCGCCCGCGGCGGACGCCAAACTGACNTCGACTTCGCCCTCAAACACACAGACGTCGGTCTCGCCGTCGGCACCTACCGAAACACCAAACGAAGTGCCGCGGTCGATGACATCCATCGCCGGTGTTTCTACCTCGAATCCCACGGCCGACGCGGGTATGTGCGCGGTCAAAATACCATGGTGCAGACGCGTTTGCGTGCCACTGGCAATCTCAAATCGTGCCGGACCCTGCAAAGTGACGGCTGCGCCATTGGTGAAATCCAGGCGGGCGATGCCAACATCCAGATGCAGGATGCCGGTCCCAATGGCTTCGTCCTNAGGTGGGTTTCCATCCAACCAACGTGCGTTCGATTGATAGACCAGACGGGCAACCGCGGGGGCAGCGTCAACGCGCTCAGGAGCCCGCTGGAATCCGAAAAGGTAAATCAGGAAAACTGCCGCCACGGACGCTGCAAATGCCACCAGTGTCGTGATCGATTTGGTTGTGGTGCGATTTGGTGACCGGGNNACCGAACCATCCACCGGGGCCGTGGATGCGTCATTCCATGGTGTGTCAGTGCATGCCGAGAGAACTTCTTTCTGCAACCGTTGTNGACGCAGCGTACGGTACAGGTCNTNGTGNAGTTCCGCGCGCTGNGTNAATTNNAGCAAATGGTCGTCGTGTTGCAGCCAAGCCAGCACGGCTTGGTGTTCCGCTGTCGAGACGTCACCGTCCAGGAAACGGTCAAGCATTTCGTCAGTGATTCGCATCAGGCATTCCCCAGTGCAATGCGTCGTTGGATGCACTCTGCCAATGCATGGCGGACGCGAGTGAGCTGAACGCGAATCGAGCCAGCAGTGGAGCCAAGCGAATCGGCAATNGCGGTTGCTGGCAGGTCTTCCACATAACGCAGGTCGAGTAATTCGCGGGAACGCTCTGGGAGACTCTGGAGACAAGCTTCGAGTGCTTCGCGACGTTCACAACGACTCGCAGCACGCTCGACAAAGGCCTCACTCAAACGATCAAGAAAGGTATCATCCAGGACCAGACGATCACGGTCACGGCGACGATAGAAATCGATGATGCGCGACTTGGCCAACCAGAGCACCCAGCCCAAAAATGGCCGCGAGGAGTCGTATTGGTCGAAGCGACTCGCTGCCTGCTGAGCCACCTGCTGGAGGACATCTTCGGCGTCATGAAATCGGTGGATCGTCGCGAAAATATACGCGGATACCGAGGGCTCCGCTTGTAGCCACCGCTGGGTGAAATCTTCGCGAGATTCAGCTGAGTTCGATGCTTCGGCCACGATGTAACGCTCCTTTCTCTTAGTATGCCGTGGGGACGTGCCTGGCGTTAACAACAAAATCGTGGCGGAAACTGGTTTTCCTCTGGCACCTGGTCGGGAGCATGGGATTGCTGCCGGATTCCGTGAACTGAGGACGCACTGGGGACGCTGGGGAGCTCTGCCCAGGAGATATGGGTAGCCGACACGCGGCGGTGCATGGCGGTGCCGGTGATAGCCCACTGCTTCGCTCGCTTGGAACTCGCGCTGGCAATGCCAACGACCGCTCAAAACGTCGGCGCGCGTGTGTCAGGTGGGACGATTACGGAGTGGAGGGGGACGGTGACGTTCGCAGATGCTTCGTCACAAAGTCGTGTACTAACTTCACCCGCCGAGCATCGAAAAACAATGGGCCACCATGCGCTCCGCCGTGAACCACTTCGAATTGAACAGGTAACTTCTGCTCCTTGTAACGTGCGTGCAATTCGTGAGACTGATTGATGGGGACTTGAGGGTCCTGGTCGCCATGCAGCATCAGTAGGGGCGGGTCGTTGGCATCGACGTGAAAGACCGGACTGGCGAGCCGGGCTAATGCGGGGCGTTTGTCAGGCGTCTCGCCCAGTAGGAGTTGGAGCGCCGGCACGCGCACGCTCAGCCCATGAGGAGTTGATTGTGGCAGGATGGTGAGGAAATTCGTTGGGCCGTAGTAGTCAACGATGGCGTGGACGTCAGAAGATTCTGTATCGTAGTCGCCCACGTCACCTTCCAGCTCGCGGTGGCCGTTGGTGACTCCCAGCAACGCGACCAGGTGCCCTCCCGCCGACGATCCGGCGATGGCGATGCGTTTGGCGTGGAAGCCATATTTCGAAGCGTTGCCGCGGAGGAAACGGATGGCGGCTTTGCAGTCGTGAATTTGTGCGGGGAATTGCGCGACGGGAGACAGGCGATAGTCAACGCTTGCTACCGCGAAGCCCGCGTCGACGAGCTGGGTTAACGGCATCGATGATTTTGAGCCCCGTCGCCAGGCACCACCGTGGATCCAGACGACCAGGGGAGGACCAGTGACGCCTTGAGGAAGATACAAATCGAGCAACAGGCGATGGTCATCGACTCGGGCATATTCGATGTCTTTCAGCAGCCGAAATTCAGCAGCCGCGAGACGGGGAGTGCTGATCAGGGAAGTGAGGGCCAGCATCAAGGTAACCAGCAACAGGCTTCGCTTCATCGGTTGGGGTCCTGAGTCTTGGGACAGCGCGGGTGTGATTCGGTGCGCAGACGCAGCGCCTGCCTTGCGCGAGCGTATTGTAACACGAGCGGGTACGGACAATCGGGGACTCCGCAAGGCGGTTGCGGCGCCGCGTCTTTCGCATCCTGACCAGCCAGACGAGACGGTCACTTACTGGAGGTGAATTGAAAGGCGTACAGATCTGCATCTTTCAGTTCGACACGCAAGCGGACTGGTTGGCCGACGAGCTTGCTCACATCACTGCCGTTTTTCCAAGTCACGGTTCGCTCCAGGGTATCACCGAACACAGGGGCACAGCTTTCCAGTTCGAATCCGGGAACCGGTTTCCCATCGGCTGTTTGGATTTCGACGCGAATCGCACCTGCTGCGGAGGTGGCAAAGTTGAGGGTTAGTTGGTCGCCGTGGAATTGGATCGGCGTCGTGAGTAATTCGCCGCCGCTGAACGCCGCGTGGACCGAGACAAAACCGTCCAAGCGCAGTGTATAGCGACGCATGGCGTTGCCTTTGCCGTGCCAGTTTCCTTCACTTGCATACAGTGACAGTTCGTTCGGTGCGCCTGGCAAAGCGGATTTGGTTTCCATGGTACGCCACGCGGTGCCTTGGTGGCCGTATAGCCAAGTGTCAGGGCGCTGTGGTCCCGGACGGAGGAACGCTTCGTTCCAGCGTTCAAAATGAACGCCATTGCGACTTGCCATCAATAAGGTTTCCGTCAGCGCCGTGCCATACCGGAGGTGTCCTGCGGCTCGTTGCTCGCGACGTTTGAGTTCGGGCAACGCACGCATGGATGCGGACCAACCTCGCTCGACGTAGCGAAGTGGCAGGCCGATCAGGATGTGGGGAGCGCGAAAATACGGGCTCACCTGATTTGTGTACAGGTGTTCGACAGGTGAGTCGTGATAGGTCAGGTCGGCTTCGTTTTCCCAGTGGAGGAAGTCTTTGGAAGTTGCCGTGCGGATCGCTCGATAGCCTGCGGGTTTCCAGACTTTTGCCGTCGTGGTTCCCTTGGTGAAGGTGCGGAAATAGACGCGGTAAACACCTGCCGCCTCATCCCAGAACGCAAGGTTTTGTGAGTCGAACGCGCCTTGGGTCACCACGGGTTTTTCCCGCATCAATGACCAGTGGATACCGTCCGGTGAATGAAAAGCGAACAAGCCACCTTCCGACGCCTGACCACCCAACGCCTTGTAACGCGACTCAGCCGGGCAACCGGCACGCGTATCCAGGAAGGGCGCAAAATTGTGTGTGCCAACACCTGTCCAAATGATGTTGTTCTTTTTCGAGCCGTTGTATTCATGCAGTCCGAGATTGGGNTTGGTGAANGTGATNCCGTCGCGGCTTTCGGCGTAACAATAAACTTCACGTCCCAGTTTGAGCTTGCCGTTTTCCACCCCCAGATGACTGCCGCGATAATACATGCGGTACAAGTCGCCATCGCGGATGACCGAGTGATAGCCACTCCCCGCTCCTTCCCAGGGTGCGTCATGGGTAATGGCAATCTCGCGCGGGATCGGGTGGTGCAATTTCCGCTGGGCATTGGTTAACGAATCGATCAGGGCGTCATCCACAAACAGCTCACGGCGCGAGCCGATGTCGGTGGGGTCGGCACCGTGNAGCACAGTGCTCAGCAGCGAGCTAAAGCAGACACAGAAGATCACGAGTGGTTGGAGTTTCATGGTGCGGGTCCTCGGTTTTTCATGCCGGCGGTGTTGCCGCGACGGCTTGAGAGTACGTTGCCTGGAGTTGCACGTCGGTGGCGGTGTGAGAACCGCGGTAGACCAACAGCAAGGCGAGGCGTGACTGGTCCGTGCGATTCGGTTCCGAGTGGTGGATGGTTTCGCAGTGATGAATGGTAACATCGCCGGGCGCGAGTGTGGCGCAAAACTNATCAGATTTGTGCGTGACAGGCGGTTCGGCGAGTCCGATCGAATTGCCGGTGACACCGGTGGGCTTGGTCGGTAGCAGGCCGAGTTTGTGTGAGCCTTTGACGAAGTAGACGGCGCCATTGGCCCTTGTGACCGGGTCAATCGCAACCCACAGTGTCAGCATGTCCGGTGGTTTTTGGCAGAAATAAGCGTTGTCCTGGTGCGGCGGCACGCCGCTACCGACATGCGGCGGNTTGTTGAAGGTCTCTACTCCTGCCAGCACGGGCTTGCCGCCGACCAAGGGCGCGATGAACTCGCGCGTCGCGATCCGCTGGCCTAGTTCCCGAAAATAGGGATGATGCTGTTCCAGTCGCCAAAGGTTGCGGATCGATGTTCCATCGGCTTCCAACGTGCGGGCGTCGGCCGGCTTCGCTGGCAAGTCATCACGGATGTAACGTTCCAGCTCGGTACGTATCTCGGAGACCATCTCGACGGAAAAGACGCTGCGGATGCGCACGACTCCGTCGCGTCGAAAGTCTTCCACGAGTTGCTTGTTGTCCATGACGATTCGGTTGCTTGCGGCCGTGACTTGACGTGATCTGCAACGGCACCATCCTGAGGTTGGCTTATGTGGGCATGGTCGGATGACCTGCTTGGGTGGACGCGTTGCGCCAATTCGGTGCCGGCCTTCGCTGGCCGATTGGCTACCAGATCGGGGCGTCGGTCCGATTAGCGGGATTTCGAACGCTTGCCGGAAGATCGCTTTGGTTCGGGCCACTGGACGAGTCGTTTGCCGGCTGCATCTTGTAGTTGGAGGTCGGCGATGACCGCCTTGCCCGGCCCGTTGCTGACGTCGATTCGCAACTGCTGGAGTGTTTCGCGGGTGGGCAATTCGATCGTGATCTGCTGCCATTTCCCATCGGCCTGGACTGGGAAGGGAATTCGTTTTCCATGAGGCAATGTGTTTTTCGGGTTCGTGGTATAGAACAGTTCGCCGCCGTCGCGGTTTCCGCCTTGCAGCTGAAACGTGACTTGGTAGGGTCCGGGGTTCAGTTTGCGGCTTCGCAAGTCCATTGCCAGACCTGGGTCGTCCCCGGTAAAGACGAGTCGCAATTGACCATCGTCGATAGTCAGCTGCGTGTTTTTTCTGGCCCGCAGGTGTTTGTGTGTTGTCTTTCCCTTCGGCCGCCCAGGCTTGCCGACAGCCGGTCGATTTTCAAAGTTGGTCCACTGGGGATGACGATGAGGTAACTTGGCCGGCGTCGTTGGCTGGGAAACTTTTGCGCCGGCATGCAAGACTTGATTGGTCATGCGATTCCAGGTATCGACCATCGTTTTCAGTCGCTCGGGTTCTTGCTCGGCCAGATTGTGCAGTTCGGTTCGATCTTCTGCCAGGTTGTAGAGTTCCCAGGCCTCACGGCGAAAGCTGACTAGTTTCCAATCACCGCTCCTGAGTGCACGATCGTCCGAAAAGAGAAAATGCAATGGAGGGCGCGTGCCAAGTGATTTGCCTTGGAAGATGGGTACTAACGACAAGCCGGAAACGGGACGGAGGTCGCGTTGCGGCCATTGCCGAGGAATCGGACAGCCCGTGATTTCGGCCAGGGTGGGCAAGACGTCAATTAAGTGGGCCGGTTCGTGTACGATGCTGCCCGGGGTTGTCTTCAAACCTTGCGGCCAGTGGACCACCGCGGGAGTGGAGATGCCACCTTCAAATTGATTTTGTTTGTAGTAGCGAAAAGGTGTGTTGCGAGCCCAAGACCAGCCGGTGGAGTCAGCCAGTGAAATATCGCCGTTGGTCGGTTCGACATCCAAGATGGGTGGTTTGCGATCGTAGGGACAGGCTCCGTTGTCGGAGACAAAGAGAAGCAACGTATTCTCGACTTCGTCATGTGCTCGCAGGTCCTTGACGAGCCGCCCTACCTCTTGGTCGACGCGATCGATCATGGCGGCCAGAGTTGTCATCCGATTCGCTTCGTACTTTTGTCGCCAAGGTTCCATGGCATCCCAGGCCGGTAGATGTTCCGGTCGTGGACTTGGCTGCAGGTCCTCCGGCAACAGCCCCATTTGCTTTTGTTTGGCCGCCCGCGCAGCGCGCATGACATCCCAGCCTTCCTGATAGCGGCCCTTGTATTTGCGATAGTCCTCCGGCAGCGCATGCAGCGGTGCATGGGGCGCGTTGAAAGCGATGTATAGATACCAGGGTTGCTCGGATTTGCGGGCCTCTTCGAGGAACTGCAAGGCGTAATCGACATTGGCAACCGTGGTGTAGAACCCGCTGTCGGGAACTTTCCAAGGCGTGCCGTTGAGTCGAAACGAGGAGTCTCCGCGGAAGAAGTTGCAGGCGCCGCTGAGGTGGCCGAAATAACGTTGGAAACCGAAGTCGGTTGGTTGCTCCTGGAGATGCCATTTGCCGGTCATCGCAGTGAAGTAACCGCCGTTTGCCAAAACCTCAGCGGAAGTGACCGCGTGGTTTAACGACGTGTTGCCCGCTGCCAGGCAATACTGGCCGGTCAGCAGGGATACCCGCGAGGAATGGCACTTGGCCGTGTTGTAAAACTGCGAGAATCGCAAGCCACCTTGGGCGAGGGCATCCAGATGGGGAGTGTCAATCTCACTACCGTAGCAACCCAGATCGGAATACCCCAGATCGTCGACCATGATCACCACGACGTTGGGACGACTTTTCGGCGAGGAGGCCGTGGTACGCTCGTCGCCGAGCGTGGAGTGAGCTGGCAGTATCGCCGACGTTGCCAGAGTCATCAGCAGGGCCACGTGCCATCGTCGTTGACGTCCGTCATTCATAGGATTCTCAGGGGGGTGCGACTGGGAGAGCTTGCAGCGGCGGGGCGCTCACGGGCGAAGTGTGCAGCGATGAGCCGAACTTCGAGTTTAACACGCGACCATTTCGTTTGGGAGCGACACCTGTGGTGACTTGTTAAATTGTCGAGGCACTGCCGTTGGCAGCCTGAGGCACCCGGTGTTCGGAAAGCTTCATTGCAGGCGGTGTTGCGCATGCGGCGAGTCGTTTTGCTTCTGCCACCCGACTCAAAACTTTACCGTATGGGGCCAACCTGGCACCTTTACCTTGATCGGTTTCCGTTCTTCATTCATGGGATGAAACTGAAGTTCCACTTCGCGTTTTGCCGGGTCGAACAGGATGATCCCGTAGCCGTTCAGATCATTGCCGGCTCCGTAGACGGTGATCTTGTTTCCAAAACGGTCATGAAATTCGCCCGTGTTGCGGGGCGCGCCCGGGGCACGGTTTTGGCCTGCTTTTATCGGCTGCCAATGACGACTGGCACGCGAGGAGAAGGACGGGAATGAGTACGTGATGGGGCCGTCATTGAACGTCTCGACGCCATGGCGACCGAGAGTTCCGAGGTGAACGTCGCCGTGAAACATCACCACTGGAGCATCGCCGATGGCTTGCAAGGCTCGATTCCTGCCGGATTGAGGCCAAGCGTTGGAATCCAGGTCGGCAGAGGTGGGCGAGTACATGGCAATATGTGCCCAGGGGCTGGAAGACACGACCGCTCCCAAATCTCCCGACTTCTTTAAGTCGTTTGACCATTGCTTCAGAAAAACTTCCTGCTGTTTTCCCAATAGCTGCAAGTCCGCGCGATCCAGGGTGCGGCAATCGAAGTCAGGGTCTTTGACGACTTCGATCCCAGAGTCTCCCTTGCTCGGCTTGCGACCGATTGCTTTTTTGATCACTTCGGATGGAGGGCTTTTGAACTTGCGGTCCTCCAGAATGGCGAAACGGACTCCGCCGTATTGGAGCGCCGTGTAGTATGCGGCGACGCCATCGCCGTGTGGTCCCGGGTGAATCGCATCGGGAAGATTTCCCGTCTGAGTGAACTCCGCAGCATTCACCCAGTCCGGATGCGTCGGGTAGCCTCCTGTCGTGCGACTCCCCTGCATCCGCACCCCTCCGTTGCCCCACAGGTCATTAGCGAAAACATCATGGTCGTCGGTAATCATGATGGTCGGTCGGTCCCGCATCAGTTCGCGAAACGCCTCGCCAAACTTGCGCCACTTCGTCAGGTAGTTCTTCATCCCGGCGGGTACTTCTGCTTTGGTTTGCGGGCGGAACATAGGGCTCCCGTAGTCGTTCTCGTAAATCTGATCTCCCGTAAAGATGACGAGATCAGGGTCGTGAGAAATGACTTCCGCAATTGCCTCTTTCCAGGGCCAGCCGATGTCTTTGTGGCATGAAAGCCCGGCGACTTTCAGAACAGACTGCTGGTTGGGCTCGGCGCGGAAAACTCCTGCGGACGTAGATTCTCCGCAGGTAACTTGGAACAGGACACGCGATTTGCGAGGCCAGTCTGGGCGTACAAACAAAGCGGTTGCTGTGAGGGGATCTACGGGCTGGGTATCGGCCAGTTGCCACTCGGCGTCGGACTTCTCGCGTAGCCACAGCTTGACCGGCTGTGAACCGGCTGGCGTCTGCGCGGTGGGATCGGTATCGAGGTGCACGAGCAGCTTCAGCTTGCCCTGGTGCTGACAGTATTGGGTCCAGAGGATTTGTGCAGCAAACACGTTTGCGTTGAGCACCAGCAGAACCAGTAGTGTGCTTGGCCAGATGATCGATGGTCTATTCATTTGTTCTCTTGGTATTGCTGAACGGTGGGGATTCGATTTCGTGAGTTACCGTCTGGGGGCTGGTTCGTTGCGATAGGGTTGCCGCGATAGGATTGCCAAAGGAACTCGGGAACCAGGGGTTATCGTTTGGCGGCTGTTTTGGGGTAGACGTGAACACGCTGAGCCCATTTGGCCCAGTGGTTGGACAATCTCTTGACCTGTGCCGGGTGCGATTTTACGAGATTGTTCGTTTCTGTCCGGTCGTTGGCGATGTGATAGAGCTCCCACTTGGTGTCGACGATGCCAGCGGCCGGCGAAACCCCACGTCCGACTAGCTTCCAGTCGCCGTCACGAATGAAGGCGTTGTTTTCGTGTTCCACGCAGATGGGCTGACTCCGGACGAGTGGTTCGCCGGTGAAAGCGGCACGCAAGGAAATGCCGTCGAGTGCTGGGATCGTGTTTCCGTTGAATTGTTCAGGGTGCGTTGCGTCGGCCACGTCCAGTAACGTAGGGACAATGTCAATCAATTGTGCTGGCGAGCGAAACCAGTCTTTTTGTGGTTGGATTTGCTGCGGCCAATGCATGAAGAAAGGCGTGGACACGCCGCCCTCGTGTGCGAAGTGTTTGTAGAGTCGGAAGGGAGTGTTGCTGGCGTTGGCCCAGGCTTCTCCGTAGCTGTTGTTGGTCTGCTGATTGCGCTGGGCGACGTCGTAGAACTCGCCCCGGCCGAGCATCCCGCCCTCCTGGCAGCCACCGTTGTCCGAAAGAAACAGAATCAACGTGTTGTCGAAGGCATCTGTCTGTTTTAGATGCGTGATCAGTCTGCCGACATTCTGGTCGATCCGGTCAATCATGGCGGCATAGACGGCCATCTTGAGATCCATTTCGTCGCGTTTTTCCGCAGTGAGGGAATCCCAGTCAGGGATCGCCGGCGTGCGCGGTGAGAGCTTGGTGCCGCGCGTGATCAATCCGAGTTCGATTTGACGCTGGAAACGCGTTTGGCGCAAGACGTCCCACCCTTGGGTGTATTTGCCACGATACCGGGCAATGTCGTCTTCAAAAGCCTGGAGCGGCCAGTGCGGCGCCGTGTAGGCGAGATACAAAAAGAACGGCTGGGCGCGATGGTTGGTTTGATGTTCCGAGACGAATCGCATGGCGTAATCGGTGAAGGCGTCCGTCGTATAGAACGCCTCGTCGGTAGTGCTGCTTGCTGCAATCTGATCGTTTCCGAGGGTCATGCCCCTGGGATGCTCGGGGTGGAAGAAACGGGTGGCGCCTGCAATACATCCAAAGTATTTGTCAAAGCCTCGCTGCAGCGGCCAGCAGGATGGTTGGTCATGTCCCAGGTGCCATTTGCCTGCCATCAAGGTGGCATACCCGTGTTGTTTGAGAGATTGCGCAATGGTGACACAGTTCTCATTCAAATAACCTTGATAGGCTGGCGGCCGGTTTCTTTTGGGCTTTTTGGTTGGGGACAAGGTCATATGGCCGATCCCCGTCTGGTGTGGATGATTGCCTGTCATCAGCGTGGCACGCGTCGGACAACAACGGCCGCTGTTGTAGAACTGCGCGAAGCGAACCCCTCCGTGAGCCAAAGCGTCAATGTGGGGCGTTTGGATCTCGCCGCCGTGATAACCAAGATCGGAAAACCCCATGTCATCGACCATGATCAAGATGATATTGGGGCGTTCGGCAGCAGCGAGCGGACGTGGCAGCAGGAGTGGCAGCAGAAGTAACAGGGTGGCAAGATATTTGGTCATGGAGCAGTGGTTTCTTGTGAGGCAACGCTGCGTTTGGCACAGGTCAGGGTACGGGGTGCTTGGTGATGAGAAACGGATGGACATCAGTCGCTTTGGAGTCCGACGGTTTGAGTGAACGCGCCGTTCGTCGCAATGTCCCACACTTCCACGCGCAGCCAGCGCTGGTCCGTGACATCGACTTCGATCTGAAGCGGCATGTCTCCGAAAGCCTTGGTTTGCGAAAGATCGATTCGCTGGCGGCGGATATCTCGCCCGTCTCCGGTAATGACCTCGGCGTACGCCAAAGGAAACGTCCATTTCAGCTTCAGCTTGACGGTGGCTCTCCCCTGCTTGACCACCGCGTTTGCCCCGGAGGCTTGTCCGTTTACCGTGAACTCGGGAATTAATACTTCGCCCGTGGTCACGAAGAACGCTCCGCTGCGAAGTGCGTCGAGGACAGGTTGCCAGCCCGTTTCGAAGTGGGGTACTTTGTCGAGTCGTAAATAGTTCACATTCATGTGAGCGTAGAGTTCATCCTCCGGTTCGATCTGGAAAACGTCGACTTCGCCAATGGCGACCTTCTTCGAGCCCCAATTGGACATGTCATCCAGCAGGTCGAGCACACGAGACCCCAGACGCGGTTGCGACAGATCGGCCGGCATCGCCTTCCACGCCCCACCGAGAAAATTCTCTGACTGATAAAACAGCTGGTCGCGGTAGGCATCGGGGAATCCGCTTGAGCCTTTGATTCTTGGGTGAGCAGTCCAGGCAAATCCGTTTTCTTCGCGCAGCAGTCGAAATACATCCGCTTTGCTGCCGACGTGATAGACGCGACCTAACTGCGGGTGGCTGGTGACAAAAGGTGTTCCCGCTGGACGGTTCAGCACCCAGTAAACCGGTTTGGGAAAGAAGCTGATCCAATGTCCACCGAGGTGCACGTTGGGTTCCTCGCCGGGCAACAGCAGTAACTGGTCATCGCTGAGCCGCAAGCACTCGTCATGGAGCGTAGTCAATTGCTCCAGACGTTCGCGTGCGCCGAGTTTTGGCGTGCGGCCGTTGTGAAATTCTGCCAGCTGAACGATATCCACGCCCATCCGTTTGAAGACCTTAACGAAGCCGGGAATCTGCAGTGGTTCTGGAATGCTGCCGCCCGCAGGAGCGACGAGTCCCAGTCCGACATCAATGCCCTGGCCACCACCGTCGTTCCAGCAATGAGCGGCGAGTATGTTTTTGCCTTTGCGAAGCGTTCGCATGGCCTCAGGACGGATCGGCAGGTCACGGTACTCGGGGCGGAAGCCGGTGACTTGCGCGGCCAGGACTCCGTTGAGATAGATCTCGGTGTCCTCGTCATGCTGGAGTACGATCCGTAGGGTCTCCTGTGGCATTTCAGTCAGTGTGAACGAGCGGCGGAGCCAGATATCGGGCGTCTTCCATTCGGTGCCAAATTTCAGGCCGCGCGTTCCCTTGGTTCCGAAGCCACCTGGCCCGGACTTCCACTGCGAATCATCAAATGCCGGCTTCGTCCAATCTGCTGCGGGACGCTGCAGTGAGTACTTCCAAATTTGCGGTTGCTTACGAGAGGAAGGAACGATCTCGGTGAAGGACCCCGCTTCCCGGTGCTGGAGAAAATCCAGCGTATGTTCCACGTGAAAATGACTGGTGAAAGTCACGTGTCCCGGAAGTTTGGCGAACCGGTCTTGCCGTGTCAGCCGCGCGGCGTCTTGCAATACCTGATCCGTCGAGCCATCAGAGAATATCAGAAAGACTCCCATTTCCTGCTCTGTGTCAGGTGGTGCGTTGAACCATGGGACGTATCGATGATCGCCGCTCGGATCATGCCGAATCCCAAAGCCAAAAGGAGACTTTGGGGTTCCGAATCCGGGGCCCATCCAGACGTTCTTGAGATTGTCGCAAAAGTCCAGTGGGTAGAAATATCGGTGCGGAGGCGGAAACATCCCGATCGCTCCNCCGGGAAATTGCGCGGCAACCGCTCGCCCGCGAACTGCCACGTTAGTTGATTCAGCAAACGTGTCCGGCCGAGCCGAACGCGGCTCTCCCAACGCATCTCGCCAAGCCACGGTGCGCGGTGTGGTGCCGCGACAGACCAGCCCTGTGTCGTACAGGTAAGCGGTGCGTTGGCGATCGGTTTTCATGACCGCTTCCTGCAAGACGAATGCATTCCCGGCGTAGAATGTCCACCGCAGATGTCCCTGAAACGGGCCCGCAGTGATGTTGCCGATCGTGAGTGTGACGCGCTGCGCGTTGCTCGTCACCGTTGCGCTTTGCTGGGTGATCGTGGCACGAAAGACTTCACTCGGTTTCCTCTGCATCCGGTCAAAGAAAATCGTCCAACTGCCACGCTTCTGCAGGTCGCGATCTCCGACACGAACCTGCACTATCGGATCGAATGCCTTGCCGATTTGCTGAAACGAGTCAGCGTCTTGCGCGGATACGGCGGCGCTGTGAAGCAACGGGCGATCGCGAGTCAGGTCAAATGTTAATTGGGCGCGCCGATCGGATGCCAACGGCCAAGTCACCCGGATTAAAGAACCGTCCTGAACTACCTCAATCCCGCAGGATGTATCGTAGCCCGTAGTGTCCAGTTGGATCGGCGGCTGNTCGGCTGGGGCGGAAGGCTCCTGCGCCGTCGCACGGAATCCCGTCGTGAGTGCCACGCAACAGACTAGCGTAAGCAGAGTATGCCGCGCAGCAGACGCGATTTGCTGAAACAAGCTCATGGCCTGCTGCTCTCCCTACGGACGAATCCTTGCAGATCGCCGACTCAAAGCCTACGCCACTTGGTGCGCCCGCCTGTTGCGGTGATCGCTGGGGCGAACTTGGCGGGATGGCTTGGTGCCAGCCCGTAACAACGTCACCCTCAGGACGCTCGCCAGGTTACTTTTTGGCGGGTTTCAAGATCGGAGTATCCCACCCTTCGATATCGCCCGGTTGGGCATCGGTGATCGACGGTTTGAAGCTGAACGTCGACGGGTTGTAGGGACCAACGAACGAGACATCCGCATCAGCCGTGATGTGATCTTCCATCTCCATGCACCAGAGGGTGGCGTTGACGATCATGCGTCGTACCCCTTCGCTGAGGATGTCCTCCGAAGCCCCTTGTGTTGAGCAGAACGCACGTCCTTGTTTACCGCCTTGGAAGGTGTAGTTGCGGACCCAGGCCGCCGGTTGTGGCGGCTTGTCAGCCANCGCTTTGGCACCAACTTCCATCGATTCCAAAACCTGGTTGGTTGCCAGGATCGTCGAGTTGGGCATGGGCCTGGCCGAATAGGCGCCAGCCATGGCATGCATGTGCTTGACGCCACGCATGATCGGATGTTGTTTTTGCTCGGCGACCGTGTGCATGGCGGTGGCGTATTTGTGATTGCGTCCATAGTGTCCGGCTCCGAGACTCGGATTCCAAGTTTCTCCGAGAATCTGGCGCCCAAAGCCTCCCACAAAGTCTTCTCGGTTGGAGTTGAAGTTGTGGTACGCATACTTGCCTTTGAGGCCATTGAACGCATGGGTGGTGGTACGTAGTCCAAGGACTGGTCCGCCCCGTTTCAGATAGGCTTCCAGTTTTTCCATCCAGGCGTCTTCCGGATGGACGAAACGCAGGAACAGGAACAGCATGTCGGCATCGTCAATGGTTTCGATTCCCGGAATCACGCTCGATCCGGGTTTGATCACTCCCTCCTGCGTTTGCCCGAAGAGTACGGTGCATTTAAAGCCATATTGCTTGGCCATGATGCGGGCGATGGCGGGGCACGTTTCTTCACCGCGATATTCGTGGTCGGATGCGATGAACAGAATGTGCTTGCCTTTGCCGGGACCGGAATCGCCCTCGTACACAACTCGGTCAGCGGCGAGGGCGCACGTGCTCAGCAAGAGAAATCCGAGGGCTGAGATGAAGGCGGAGCGTGCAGTCATGGTGTGATCCTTTGATGNGTCGATGGCGANTTGTTTGACGCGTTTGAGCGGTTGATGGGTCGGGGAAAACTCCTATTCTACTCATCCTCGCCCCGTTGTGCATGTCGGTATGGGACGGGTTTTTTTGCCCAGCGGGCAGGCGAAGTCCGGAAAGATCCCTGGAATCCCAGCTGGTGGGCTTGGGTTGAGGTCAGCGACAGGCTGGCATCCTTCCACCGCGAGTGGCAGCACAAGGTGCGCCGAGCGGACGATTACGCGAGGATGTCTTGGACAACGTCGCCGTGTACGTCGGTCAAGCGATAGTCACGTCCGGCGTGCCGGAACGTGAGTTGCTCGTGATTGAGGCCCAGTAAATGGAGAATGGTGGCGTGGAAGTCGTGGACGTGGACGCGGTTGTCTCCGACCGCAATGCCGTGCTCATCCGACGTGCCGTAGGCCATGCCTGCCTTCACACCGCCACCTGCCAGCCAGGACGAAAACACTTGATGATGGTGTTCGCGCCCCGGGTGATTGGCCGTTTCGTGGTACGGAGTGCGGCCAAATTCGGTGGTCCAAACGACCAGTGTGTCGTCCAGCATCCCCCGCTGCTTGAGGTCTTGAAGCAGCGCCGCAATCGGTTGATCTACATTTTTAGCGAGTGGTGCGTGGGTCGCCATGTTGCCGTGTGCGTCCCAGTTATTGGACGATCCGACATCGATGAGTTCAATGAAGCGAACACCGCGTTCTGCTAGTCGTCGCCCAATCAGGCATTGCCAACCGAACCCGGACGTTTGCCCAGGCTGGACTCCATACATGGCGAGGGTGTCTGCCGTTTCGCGTGACAGATCGAGTGCTTCGGGCGCGGCTTGTTGCATGCCGAAGGCTGTTTCGAAGGACCGGATCCGAGCTTCCAACGCGCGGTCTGCCGGTCGCGCTGTCAAGTGTCGGCGATTCGCAGCACCCAACAGTGCGAGTTCGAGTTGTTGCTGTTGCGAGGAGGGTGTGCGAGGACGGATGTTGGGAATCGGATCTGCACCGGGCACGATCCACGTCCCCTGATGCGCACCGGGGAGGAAGTCGCTCCCCCAGGTTTGCCCGCCAGCATACGGAGCATGAGGAGCGACCACCATGAAGGAAGGTAGGTTCTGATTTTCGGTCCCCAGGCCGTAGCTGACCCAGGCGCCAATGCTGGGGCGAGCGAATGTCCACGAGCCGGTGTGCATCCCCAGCGTGCCTTCGTAGTGATTCGTATGATCGCTCTCCAGGGAACGGATCACGCACAGGTCATCCACGATCTCGCGGATGTGAGGGAACAGGTCGCTGACCATCAGACCGGACTNTCCGCCAGGACGGAACTGCCAGTCGGGACGCTTGAGATAACGCGGGAATTCACCCAGCTTGCCTTGCCAGTTATCGACCGTGATCTGTTTGCCGTGATCTCGGAATAAGGTCGGCTTGTGGTCGAAGGAGTCCACGTGCGAAACACCTCCGGTCATGTAAAGAAAGATCACGCGTTTGGCGCGCGGCGCAAAGTGAGGCTGGCGGGCGGCCAGTGGATCGTTGGTCGGCGCCGCGAGCGCACGGTGCTCGTCGCTTAACATCGCGTGCAGTGCCAGTCCGGCGAATCCTCCGGCTGCTCGTTGTAAGACCTGTCTGCGCGTGGGGTGTTGCATCCTGTCTGCCTGTAAGGGAACTCAAACTACTTGCATGATAAATGGGGTGGGTTCAGTCGACGAATAAAAACTCGTTTTGGATCAAGAGGGTACGGGCAAATCCGGACCACGTNTGTGCTTCTACCATGTCGGAATCCGCCAGTGAGGCGCGATAGCGACCGAGGAATTCGGTGACTTCGGAAAGCTCGTCTGCGGTAGGTTCGCGATGGAGGGTCACCTGATACGCAAATTGGATCCGAGCGACCGTCCCCTGCTGTTCGAGAATGCGCTGGGCCAGACTCCGCGCTTGAGTCTGCACAAACTCGCTATTCATCAAGAACAGTGCTTGCGTGGGAACCGTTGTCAGTTGCCGACGCGCCGTCGGTACGTTGACATCCGCCCCGTCGAATAAGCTCAAAAAAGGATGTCGTTTGAGACGCTGTTGCATCAAATACACACTGCGCCGCGACGATGGGTAGACGCCATAAAAGGGCATGTGTTGCGAAAACCCCCAACCGCTTTCCGCCGGGAACGGGTGTGCGCCACCCATGGTCGGGTCGAGTTCACCGCTGACGAAGAGCATCGCATCTCGGATCTCCTCGGCACTCAAACGCCGTCGATTGAAACGCCACAGCAGGCGNGCATCGGGATCCAGCTCGGTACTCGCCGCGTCGTCCGCGCTTGACTGTTGATAGGCGGCGCTGCTCATGATCAAGCGGTGCATGGCTTTNACCGACCAGCCACTGTCGATGAAGCGGCTGGCCAGCCAATCGAGTAATTCCGGATGAGAAGGTTGTTCGCCACGTGCACCAAAGTCGTTTTCCGTACCCACCAGGCCACGGCCGAAATGCAATTGCCAGATGCGATTCGCCATCACGCGAGCGGTCAACGGGTTGGAGTCTCGGGTTAACCAGTTGGCCAGTTGTAAACGACCGCTGCCAGCGTCTTGTGGCAAAGGATCTTTGCCGAGGATCTCGAGATTCCGGCGAGGTACGACGTCGCCCAACTGTTTGCGTTCACCGCGAATGCGAATTTGGGCATCTGCCGGTTCGTCTTGATCGAGCGCACCGTAAATGAGGCCGTAAGTTTCCGATGCTTCGAGTTGCGTTTTGCGTTCCGTTTGTGCGGTTAGTTGTTGGGTCGTGGTCGCCAATTGCGCTCGCAGTGTTTGTACTACCTCACGCGTCAATGGCTCCGGTTTGCCAAGCTTCACCGATTGCCCGCGGTCGAGCGGGACCAGACCGAAGAACCACGTGGGATGACCGTATTGGTCTGCATGAGGATTGCCAGCCAAAAGGTCGGCTTGCACGTCCTTGGCCAAATCCCAGACCCGCTGCTCGCCACCAACTTCCTCGATGGTCAGTTCGACGGCCGTGAGGTCACAGCCGTAGTTCGCTTTGGGCATGATGGCCAGTTGCAGGAACTCGCCCGCCTCAACACGCAGCGTGATCGAAGGGGCCTCCGATGAGCCTTGTGGGGGACTTGCGAGAANCGATTGTGACGAGGNCTGCTCGACGGAACCCTGAGCGATGCTCCGAAAGCCGCGCTGGGTCAGGTGGTCGATGTGCCAGAGGACACTGTCGCCACAGTCGTGGGCATCGGCCACTTTACCGCTGATCCGAATCTGCCCTCGTAGGGGGCTGCGCCACGCGATCCCCACGCCTTCTTTGGTGTTCGGATGGACGACGATCTGGCCAGGGTGAACGGTACCTGGAACCAGGAGTGTTTCTTTCGACGTGTTGGTGTTGATGCTGGGCAGCGGTGCGTTCGACCACGTCCGCAT
Source organism: Blastopirellula sp. (assembly GCA_002701545.1). Lineage (GTDB taxonomy): Bacteria > Planctomycetota > Planctomycetia > Pirellulales > Pirellulaceae. Next base: position 19,867 of record NZVR01000057.1, read on the forward strand.
CCCGACATGGCCGTTCTCGTCTTGGGCCGTATTCAGCAGTCGCTGGGTCTCGATGTGGTCTTGCCACGCGACGGAGGGCAGTTCCGCGAAATCTCGCAGGATCGATTTCCCAACTGGCAGATGGGGGTGTGTGCGAATATCCAGATTGTCAAAGTGGCGTGCCGGGATGTCTCCGCCGCGCGCTCCGTACTTGTCGACGAACGTGCGATCGATCATGCCATCCCAGTTAGGCGTGAATTGCTTGTCTGCAAAAGCGACGACTTTGCCGGGTTGGCCAATGGTGCCCGAGTAAGTGCGGGTCCGCAAATCGGCGGTGATCTGCAGGTTGTACCACTGGCCGAGTTGGAGATCGGCTACGGGTTGGTAGCCGGCATCGCCATTTTTGACGAACAGCTGCGTGGCGTTGGCTGAGAGTTCCACCGCGCCTGATACTCCGGGCCCGTGGCCCATGTAAAAGCGAAATGCGCCGTTGCCGTTCGAGGCGTTGTCTGCCAGGCGAAAGTCGATGTTGTAATGCAGCGTGGGCGTGGTTTGCGGGGTGTAGGCTTGGGCCAGCGGCCGCCCGAAGGCATTGTTGGCGTCATTGTTGGGCATGGCCAAGCCGCGCGTGCCGCCGGAAAAGACGTTGGTGTAGGGGCTTTGTGCCGCTTTGACGACCTGCAAGTCTTCGAGGGTGCCCCATGGTTCGGGTAGTCCGGTTCCGAAAGGTTGCCCTTCGAAACCGGCGAAGATCGAGCCGCCTTGGCTGCTGAGTTGAAGTCGTTTTTGCAATGCCTGTTGCTGCTGCGTCAGTTCTTCGATTTCACGAGTCAGCTGCGCCAACTGCTCGTCTCGATGGGCCTGACGCTGCGTCGCGATGGCCTGGGGTACGGAGGGAAACGAGTCGTACGATTTCTTTTTCTCTTCCGACCCGGGAAAGGAATACCGAGTGCTTTCAAAGATGCCGTACCACGCATAGTAGTCGTTGGTGTTCACGGGATCGAACTTGTGGTCATGGCACCGGGCGCACCCAAGTGTCAAGCCGAGGACCGCTTGTCCCAGGGTATCAATCGTGTCTTGGATCGTCAGATGGTGATAGTTTTCTACGTCGAAACCAAAGCGGCGTGAGATGGCGATAAATCCGGTGGCCGTCATCATCTGTTCGTAGCGTTGTAACGTGGCGGCGTCGCAGTTCTGCGGTCCACCGGGAGTGGCGGCGACCAGTTGCCGGGCCAACAGGTCACCCGCGATTTGTTGGCGAACGAAAGCGTCGTAGGGGACGTCGCGATTGAACGCGTCGATGACCCAATTGCGATATTTGTAGGAGAGCGGAGTCGGGTAGTCGCCGGTCTCTCCCGCGGTGTCGGCGTAACGAACCACATCTAACCAGTGACGCCCCCAACGCTCGCCATACTGAGGCGAGTCCAACAACCGGTCGAGCACTTTGGCGAAAGCGTTAGGTGCACGGTCCTCCAGGAATGCTTGCATCTGGTCCGGTGTCGGAGGCAGGCCAGTCAGGTCAAACGTGGCTCGCCGCAGCAGGTGACGTTTGCTGGCAGCGCTATTCATCTGCAGGCCTGCAGACTGGAGCTTGGCGTGGACAAAATGATCGATCTCATTACCGATCGGCAACGCAGGTTTGACCGCTGGAGGTGGTGGATCCGTAAGTGGTTGGAAAGACCAGAACGCGCGCTCTTGATCGGTGATGGGACNGCCGCGCAGACCGGGAATCCCTTGGCCGAGTACGACGTCGTCAGGCCACGCCGCTCCGCGATCGATCCACCGTACCAGGGCCGCAATTTCGCGATCTGCGAGTCGTTGATCGGGGGGCATCTCCAGGTCGCCCGCGTGCCGAACCGCCTGGATCAGCAGGCTCTGCTGTGCTTGGCCGGGTACCATCGCCGGACCGCTGATGCCTCCCTTGAGCACGCCGGCTCGCGAGTCCAGACGCAAATTCGACTCGGACTTTTTCGGACCATGACAACCGATGCAATGTTTCACCAGCAACGGGCGAATCTGATTTTCAAACTCGGCAAACTGCGGGGGGGCCGCTTGCACCCCGGCAACGACGGTGACCAGGATGACCGCCGTGGTCAACAGACAACGCCACCGAGAAAACGGAGTGACACGCAGCCGTTTGGTCATAACACGCAGTCGTGTTTTTTTGGGGGGGGCTATCTTATTCATGGCTGCGAACATCGATCAAACTTCCGCAAGTGGCTGAGTTGCATCTCCAAAGGTTTTCAACGGGACGCCCATGATGTTCATCATGCTCAGGTACAGGCGGCACATCTGACGATCTGACTGACCAGCGTAGTCCAGGTTCTGGCCACCTTGAATCCGACCACCACCTCCCCCCAGCATGACCACTGGCAGACGCGACGCATCGTGATGTCCATTACGCATGCTGGAACAGAGCATGAGCATCGAATTGTCGAGCAACGTCCGCTCACCTTCCTGGATGCTGTCCATTTTGCGAGCGAGATAGGCGAGCTGTTCGAGGAAGAACTGATTGACTTTCAGCCAGTCTGCACTGTCACTATGCGAGAGCAGGTGGTGGATCATGTAATCCACGCCCAGGTGCGGGAATCGCAGCGTGCCATGATCGTTATTGAGCTTGAGTGTGCAGACACGCGTGGTATCGGTTTGGAACGCCAAGACCAGGATGTCGCTCATTAAACGCATGTGTTCGACAATGTCTTGGGGGTAGCCGTCTTGTGGGCGAGCGATGTTGGGCGCGGATAACGTGGGCCGCCAGCCCTGCAGCTCGCCNCGTTGCCCAGCTCGATCGATCCGGGTCTCTACTTCGCGCACCGAGTTGAGGTACTCGTCGAGCTTCTGTTGGTCCAGGCGACTGATGCCACGGCGGAAATCGTTNGCATCTTCCANGACAGCATCCANCACGCTCCGATCACCTTTCTGGGTTTTGTCTTTAAACAGTTGGTCGAAGGCCAGTGCCGGATAGACTTCCAGCGGAGTCGGGGTTGTCGGGCTGCTCCACGAAATGTGCGAACTGTAGAGCATGGAGTAATTCTTGTGCACGGACGGGTTGGATTTCTCGCAGCCCAATACCAGGCTCGATAGTTTGGTTTGCCGCCCGACTTTCTGAGCGACCACCTGATCCACACTGGTTCCCGATTTGATGCTACCGCCGGAGGATAACGGCGCTCCGGACAGTAAGTTGCCGGTCTGCGAACTGTGAATATTGCCTTTCAAGGCCTCCGCGTTGTAGAGGCCGTTGATGAACACCATGCGGTCGCGAAAGTCATGGAGTGGTTGTAAGACTTTCCCCAGTTCCATCTCGGCGCCTTGCCCCTTCGCCCACCATTCATTCGAGTGAAAGCCGCACCCGGAAAAGAGAATGGCCATGCGTGTCGGGGCCTGATCGGTCGACGCGGGACGCTGCGGTTCGGCACCCCAGACGGATAGTGACTCCATCCAGGGCAATGCCATACTCACACCAAGGCCGCGCAAGATGGTTCGACGTTTGATTTGAGAAGTTCGCATGATGGCTCTCGTGGTGAAGGAGGGTGTCTCTCTAGTTTAGCTAATCGGCGGAAAAGTCGCTGCCACGTATCTGACGAAATTGTGGACTGCTGACGATCGTTTCGACGGCTACATGGAAGCGATACGCGTTGGCTTGCAGATCGCGTTGCATCTGATCAAGGAGCGGTTCATCTGACAGTTGGACCTCGCGCGCCAAAGCAAACCCGAGGAGTTTGCGGCAGAACTGTCGCACGAAATCATCACGACGGACGTTCAGCAGGTACGCCCGCAGTCCGTCGATTCCGGTCAACTGGCGGCCGTCTAACAGACTGGTCGAGGTGTCGACCTGAGCGGTGCGCAAGCGTCCAAGTGCATCGTACTGTTCCAAGGCAAAGCCATAGGGATCGATCAACGCGTGGCACTTAGCACACGCTGGAGCGGAACTGTGCTGTTCAATCAACTGGCGGGCGGTCAAACCGCTGGGGACCTGTTCAGGTAACTGCGGGACATTGGCGGGCGGCCGAGGTAATCGTTCGCCCAACAGGGNTTCGAATATCCAGTTGCCACGCAGGATNGGACTCGTGCGCGACGCTCCGGACTGGCTGGCCAGGAACGTGGCCATGCCCAGCACGCCACCGCGACCTTGTGACTGGACATTCTCGACACGCTGCCATTCGGTGCCGGTGATCCCCTGGAGTTGATAATGTTGCGCCAGGTTGCCGTTGACGAACGTGTGCTGCGCCCCGACCAGGTCCAGGATGGAGCCGTCATGACGAAACATGTCGGTAAAGAAACGGATCGTTTCCTCGTACATGTCGCCGCGAAGTTCGGCGAATTCCGGGAAACGCGTTTCGTTCTTGTCGTCGTTCTGGTCAAAATCGCGAAGGTGAAGCCACTGACACGCGAACTGGACTGCCAAGCGGCGCGTCCGCGGATCCTTGAGCATGCGGCGGGTTTGTTCGCGGAGAACGTCCTCGCGCACCAGTGTGCGATTCGCTGCGGCTTGGCGGAGTTCGCGATCGGGTTTCGACGACCAGAGGAAGTAGCTCAGGCGACTGGCAAGTGCGTCGGCCGATACCGGTTGTGCCGCGGGNCCGGACGGTTGGGTCTCGCGCCGATAAAGAAAGGCCGGCGAAGCCAGCACGCGGGCGATCGTCAAACGCATTGCCTCGTCATGGCCCAGGTCGTCATCCCGCAAGGCGCGATAAAAACCTCGCAATTGTGTCTGCTCGGCGGCGCTCAAGCGGCGTCTCCAGGCCCGATCGGCAAAGGCCAGCAGACTGCGTACGTGCGTTGGCTCGGTGTCCACAAGCCGTTGGCGGAAACGATCGGCCCGCGCTACGACACCGGCTTTGAGCGGGTCCCAGATCTTTACCAGGTCCGGACGATCTTGCGTTGCGAATTCACGGATCTGCTCGAATGCGACTTCGTACCGTAACGGTTCCTGGGCAACAAAGAACAGTTCGTCCCACAGACGCTCCAGCTGGGCGACTTCCGCGTCGTTCAGCATCAAACGCTGTAAGGCTTCATCCTGGCGGTAAAACAATGTCAAGGTGACGACTTCATCCACCGGTACGATACGCGAGTAACAAACGTGAGGTGGGAATACGGCGCGAAACCCTGTGAATTCTCGCAACAGCCGCTCGCGAGCCTGACTGCCAGCGGTCACGATGATCGGGTTCGACGAGCCAATCGCGGTGGGGGCGATTCGCTGGGTACCCGCTACGGCGCGGATGGAGCCCTCTCTGCCGGCAACGGCATCGAGGGCGACGTCGGCAACGAGTGTCCGTCCGGCAGCGAGTTTGGCTGGAAGCTGGAATTCCACCAGAGTCGGGGCTTGCAGGATCAGATCCGTCGTCGGGACCGCTTGGCCCTCCGGATGTTGGCCAAAGCGAGCGTCGGCGGGNACACCTTGCAAAAGTGAACTGAGGCTGTGGGGCGTCAGAGTCAATTCCATCAGCTGCCGGTACAGGAGACCGTCCGGGGAGTCCGTTGGAGGCGGGGTGGCGCCGAGTGCCAGTGTTTGAACTTGGGNCGCCAAGGCAGCTTGCTGCTCAGCATTGTCGGNGCTCAGCCAACGCGCCAGCAGGGAACCGACTGGGACCGAGTGCAGTTGGTCCGGTGTTCCGCGGACGTCCTTCAAATCTCCCTTGTAGAAGTGCCACGTGGTTGCATTGCCGTGACGGTCGGCATGCGGGTTGCTGGCCAGCAGGTCGTCGGCCACGTCGTCTGCCAGATCCCAGACACGCTTGTCGCCGGCGGTTTCCGTAATCGTCAGATTCATCTCGGTCAGATCGCAGGCGTACTCGCGATCGGGCCCCAGGATGAAAGCAATCACGTCGCCTTTCCGGACGGAGACCTGTGTTGGTTTCATCTTGGCTGAACCACTCTTGTCAAACCGGCCCTTCCACAGATTACCTGCTTGGTTGCCAGTGCGGTGCTGCAGGAACCATTCCTGGCCGCTGCCACATTCGGGATGGGCATCCGCAAGATTGGCTTCGACCTGGACGGTGCCCGTGATGGGACTTTGCCAACCGAAGGCGACAAACAGCGTGGGCGAGGGGTGCGCGAATACGGAGTGCGGTTTGGCAATGCCCGGAATGCGCACCTGTTGGTCGGACGCATTGGATCCGATACTGGGGGTNGCGGGAGTTCCCCAACTGTGGATGAAGTTGTAGGTGCCGTGCGTGGTCTTTTTTGTGAAATGTCCAGAGACGATGGCGGGCGCCGTTAGCCCAACTCCCAAATAGTTTGCCCAGGCTTGCAGCGCGAAGCGGTCGAGTTTGCGCCGCGTGCTCATGGCTGTCAGTTGGGGCTCGGTGACCGGTTTCGAGAGTGATTTCAATTCCGCTACGGCGGCGAGGTAGTTTGCCGTGCGACTTAGCATCTCGCGTTGGGTCTTTTGCAATCGTTGGGTCAGACCGACAGCGTCGCGCAGCGGAATGTCCGGCTGACCATCTTGGACAAGACGCGGGTTTTTCCAGACGACGAAGTCCGAGTCGCGACCGTCACCGGCATCCGCTGCGGAGAGAAAGATCGAAACGTTGCCAGTGGCGTTCGGGGGCAGCGGCACACGAAAACTTTGATCGGCGACCAACGGATTGGCTGCGGTCATCCACGACTTCGGTTTGCCGTCGGTGCCGATGTGCCCAATCGGGTTGTACTGAAAGAGCGCCTGTTGGAGTCCGCCGATCAGCCCGACAAGGTCGCCGGCAGTCGTCGGTGTTGCCGCACGCCACTGCTGGCGAATGTGTTCCATGAGTTGCGATGGTGGACTTTCCGGCTGCGTCAACGTTTGCCACAGGATCCCCAGGTACTTGCGGTTGAGTGAACGCTCGCGGGCCACGGTGTCCAAGCTTTTCTTTCCGCTGCTCAAAGCGTCCCGCTCTTCCAGCGTCGCCGTCAGATACACGACCAGCGGAATACTGCCGCCTTCGTTGGGGACTTTACCGGTACCACCCACCTGGATTGGTACATCCGATTGCNTGGTGAACGTTTCGTAGAAGCGCATGATGGCTGCGATGCGTTCGTTGGTCCAGTCGCGTCGTGAACGGTGCTGCGAGAACCGGATCCCTGCAGGGGTGAGGACCGCATGGTCGGCAACCTGCTTGGCGGCGTCGAGATATTTTGTGACGAGTGCGGGGGACATCGCTTGCGCCGCCCCCGAGTTGATGAAGCCTTCGCCGGCAGCGCCGTCGACNGGGAATTCNCGAGTGGGATTCAGCGAGGGAACGCCGGTCAGGTCGCGCACCGTATAGTTGTACTCGGCGTTGTTCAGACGCCGTAAAATGACCGGACCGGGGTCTCCCGCTGTGGCCTCTGCCTGGCGGGTGAGGAATTGCTGTACCCAACGCTCGATGATTTGACGCTGTCGCTCTTGCGGCTGAGGAGAATCTTTGGGGGGCATCTGGCGGCTGGCCAGCATGCCGCGGACTTTGAGCCAGGCTGGGATATCGCGACGCACATCGGTCATCGTTTCGAATCGCCCCAGGTCAATCTCCGCTTCCACTTGGTCTGCCGAGTGGCATTCGTGGCAGAACTTTTTCAGTAAGGGCTGCACCGAGTTGACGTATTCGCCGGCCAGTCGTTGGTCGGTGGCGTCGTCCGCTGTCGAGCACGCCGGAGCGGCGGCAAGCAGGGTCAGCACCAGGAGAGTTGCGGTCACGTGCAACATCCAGGGACGCTCGGTTCGCCCGCCGCGCGCAGGTGGTGATTGTCCCGAACGGGTGAGGTGCCTGTGTGGTAACGCATGACCGTTGGCAGGATGTTGCGGCAGTAAAGCACGGTGGATGGCGGCCCGTTCGTTGCCAAAGAACGCCTGACGCATGGGGCGGAAATGTAAGTTCAGCATCGCTGGCTCGACGGAGGTGGGGGAAGGCTGGGAAAGCGGTTGCTTGGGGCACGTCGCCGTCAGCAGGTCGACCGGCGGGGTAGGCGTTCGCGGCACGCTGTCGGTACTCACCGACATTAGATAACAGGTACAGGGGGACTGTCAATTTTTGCTCACCAGGTGAGCTGTTTTTAGCGGCGGTTGCCGTTGTTTTCGGGGGGCGGACGCCAGCGTTGCATGGTGTGCCAGCGGATGCAGGGCGGTGGGTTTGTCGAGCTGAGGTACGTCGATTGGGGGGCGATGCGTCTGGCAGCGTCCGCTGTGTAGACTTCGCATCATGCGCACTTGGCCACGCNCTGTTGGTGGTTGGGCCGCTCNGAGTATAATCTTCAGAGACGCGTNACGTGGCCTTAGGGATGGCCAGCAGGCGTTTCACTCACCCCCATTTCACTCCTTCAGTTTCGTCCTACCTTGGTGTTCCCACCGGGTTCGATCCTCTGCTTCATGTAGTAAGGTGCGTGCATGCGATATTTCGCAGTTGCTTTTTCCATCCTCTGCGNAGCCACGGTGTTGGCCGAGACGCCNCCCGACTTCGCGCGCGAAGGCCTGCCATTCCTGCGACAGCATTGTGTTCGTTGCCACGGTGGCCAGGACGCCAAGGCCGAGTTGCGTCTCGATAGGTTTCGGGATAGTTCGGTCGTGGTGAAGCATCGCAAATTGTTCGAGAACGTGGTCAAAATGTTGCGCACCGGGGCGATGCCTCCGGAGGACGAAACGCAGCCAGATCCGCAGCAAGTGACCGCATTCCTCGAACATCTGGCGGCGGTATTTGACTATGCCGATCGGCATGCCAAACCCGATCCTGGACGAGTTACGATGCGACGTCTCAANCGAACGGAATACAAAAACACCGTGCGCGATTTGTTGGGTGCCGACTTCAATCCCACCGAGGGGTTTCCGGCAGATGATGTCGGGCATGGATTTGACAACATTGGCGATGTGTTAACACTCTCGCCCTTGTTGATGGAACGCTACCTGGATGCTGCGGAAACCATTGCCAATCGGGTGATTGTGGTGAATCCTCCGAAACCTTCGGTCCGTTACCTGGCGGGCCGGTTTTTGCAGCCGAACAATGCGGAAACGTCGCAAGGGCGTTTTCGTAAATTGGACCCGTTGGCCGAAGAGCCGGTGCATTCGGGGCCCTACAGCGCCCCGGGAGGTTATTTGAAATTCTCCGCGGAGGACGATTTGATTTTCCGCGCCACCCTGTATGCCGAACCACGCGGTGACGCTCCTGTACGAGTGGCACTTTTTATCAGCGGTAAAGAGATTCAGCCGTCGAGCGATGAAGCGATTGGCAAGCTGATGGGCACGGACAAGCCGCGTTGGAAATCCATTCAGATTCTCAAGACGTTCGAGATTACGGCTCGTAACGCTCAGCAACTGCAGACGATCGAAGTGCCCATNCAGCGGTTGGGGGGCATCAACAATGCCGGGATCGCCGTCGTGNCCCCCCCCGCAGGCGAAGAGCCACCGGTTTTGCATATTCAGCATCTATGGAGCGAGGGGCCGTTAGAAACGCGTCCTCGTAGCCAACGGATGATCCTGAAGTGTGCGCCCAATCAACCGCGCGCCGAACAGACGCGTGAAGTGGTNGCTCGANTGTTGCTGCGTGCTTACCGTCGCCCGCCGACGACCGCCGAACTGACACGCGTGATCCAACTGGTGGAAACGGCGATGGCGGAGGGTGCCAAATGGGAAGCTGCCATGCAGCAGGTGATCCAGGTCGTGCTGTGCTCGCCAAAATTTTTGTTCCGCGTCGAGCTGGATGATCGGCCGACAAGTCAGCAGGCACGTCTGCTGGATGACTTTCAGATTGCGTCGCGGCTGTCATATTTTTTGTGGAGTAGCATGCCGGACGATGAGTTATTCGAGCTGGCTGGACAAGGGCAGTTGCGGAAGCACCTGGACGCTCAGGTGCAGCGCATGTTGCGTGACCCCAAGGCGGCCGCGTTGGTCGAGAATTTTGCCATGCAATGGCTGCAGGTCCAGCGACTCGAACGCTTCTCGCCGGATGCCACGCTGTTTCCCACCTTCAATGACCGCCTGCGCGCCGCGATGTTGATGGAAACACGTCTCTTCTTCGACTCGGTGATGCGCGAAGACCGTAGCATCCTCGATTTATTGGCCGCAGATTACACCTTCCTGAATGAACCACTTGCGAAACATTATGGAATCGCCGACACCCAAGGGAATCTCGTGGGGCAGCGTCCAGCAGAACCTGGTGGCAAGCCGATTCGTGGCGCTGAGTTCCAACGGGTGACCTTACCCGCCGGGACGCGAGGTGGGCTGTTGACGCAAGCGAGTATCTTGACGGTGACGTCGAACCCCACACGGACCTCACCGGTCAAACGAGGGCGTTGGGTATTGGAACAGATTCTGGGAGAGCCTCCGCCACCCCCGCCACCCAACGTGCCTGAATTGCCAGAAGATGAACAAGCGGCTGCCGGAGCATCTTTGCGAGAACGCTTGGAGTTGCATCGGAAAAATCCGAGTTGTGCGAACTGTCACGCCAAGATGGATCCGATCGGATTTGCGTTGGAAAATTATGATGCGGTCGGAGCTTACCGCGAACAAGACGGTGAGTTCGTGATTGATCCCTCCGGCAAGTTCCCCGATGGGACACCGTTTGCCGGTCCACAAGAGTTGAAATCGATCGTCCGAGAAAAGAAAACTTTGTTCGCCCGCTGCTTGGCCGAGAAAATGCTGACATATGCATTGGGGCGTGGTGTCGAGTATTATGATCGACCCACCGTCGAGCGGATTGTCAAACAACTTGCTGACCAGGACTACAAGTTTTCTACGTTGGTGGCGGAGATCGTCAAGAGTGATCCGTTCTTGCAAAGGCGAGGAATCCAAGATGCGTCGAACGAATAAACAGCTGTCCCGTCGAACCGTGCTGCGTGGAGTGGGTGTGGCGATGTCGTTGCCCTGGCTGGAGGCGATGGGCCCCCTGNGTGCGTGGGCNGAACCGACGCGCACCGGCGACCGCCAGACGCCCAACCGGATGGCGTTTATCTACGTGCCCAACGGCAAAAATATGGTCGACTGGACGCCCCAGCAAGAGGGTGCGAATTTCGATTTGCCCTCCATCCTGGAGCCGCTGGCGGCGGTGCAGGATAAGCTGCTCGTGTTGACCGGTTTGACTGCCGACAAAGCCCGCGCGAATGGAGATGGTGGCGGCGACCACGCCCGCGCGCTGGCCGCATTTTTGACCGGTTCGCAGCCGCGGAAAACCGATGGCACAGATATTCGCGCTGGGATCTCCGTAGATCAGGTTGCCGCCCAACGNATCGGCGGACAGACTCGCCTGGCGTCGTTGGAAATCGGATGTGAGCAGGGCGCCATGGCCGGCAATTGTGATTCGGGTTACAGTTGCGTCTACTCATCCACCATGTCCTGGCGGTCGGCGACGCAGCCGCTACCCAAAGAGGTCAATCCCAAGCTGACGTTTGAACGCCTGTTTTCTACCGTCCCCAACGCGCAACGTGCCGCGCGCGACGCGCGGCGCAAAAGCATTCTGGATTTTGTGCGCGAAGATTCACAGGACCTGGCAGGTAAGTTGGGCGTCAATGATGTCCGTAAACTGGATGAGTATTTTGCTGCCATTCGTGACATTGAGTTGCGGATCGAACGAGCGGAAAAGTTGCCTCCCGTCAAACGCCCTGACTACGCCGCGCCGAATGGTATCCCGGCTGCCTACGACGAACATATTCGTCTGATGTACGACATGATGGTCCTGGCGTTTCAAGCGGATGTGACACGCGTCATCACCTGTGTGGTTGCCAACGAAGGGAGTAACAAGCCCTATCCGTTTGTCGGGGCCCCCGAAGGCCATCACGATCTCTCGCATCACGGCAACAACGCGGACAAAAAGGAAAAGATTCGCAAAATTAATCTCTTCCACACGCAGCAATTGGGCTACTTGTTGAAGAAGCTGGAGGCCACGCCGGAAGGTGATGGTACGTTGCTGGATCACGCCATGGTGACCTACGGCAGTGGAAACTCGGACGGTAACGCGCACAACCACGACGATTTGCCAATCTTGGTGGCGGGTGGTGGTTGCGGAACGCTTCAAACCGGACGCCATCTCCGCTATCCCAAGGAAACGCCACTGAACAACCTGTGGCTATCACTGCTGAACCGTATGGACGTTGAGGTTGCCCGGTTGGGAGACAGCAGCGGTGCGCTGGCAAATTTGACGTAGCCAGTGCCCCGGTGGCAAGGACTCGGCCGCCCTGGCCCGTCGCTGGTTGCCCAGGTGCACGCACGTGAGCAACGAAACAAGCTGCGCCACCAGTACGCTGTCAGGCGACGGTGACGCAGCTCGATGGGAATCAGGGATTTCAGCGGGGGTTTACCAGTCGTCGGTTCGGAACGGAGACGCTGGGAGTCCTTGCTTGTTGTAGAGGTTCGCTCCCAGAGGATTCATGGAATAAGCGTAGCGAACAGCGACCGGGGATTTGACTTCGGAGGATTTGACAATCACGTCGTTTCCATCGATGGTCGCTTCCGCCCAGAACCACTTTTTGTCGGCACCCGCGACGGCGAAGCGAGCCAGTTTGCCATCGGCGACTTGCTGGGTCGGCGCCAATCCCTCTTTTTTGCCAACGATCAAGCCGTCGCCGACATGGTCAAATGACACGCGTACGGCATCGCCTTCCACCTTGTGGCTTTTGTACAGCGGGCCACTGGGGACAAGCGCCTGCTTGTCGTAGGTTTGGTGCAAAGCCCACTGTGCCAGCCGAGATCCGACGTCTTGCTTGTTGCGAGGGTGAATGTCACGTGCTTCGCCAATGTCAATGATCACGGCCATACCGGTGTGCTTGATACCCAGTGCCTTGCGTTGGGCTTCGCGAATGCGCGCCCAGCCGTCACCGCCCTCAGGGTTCTCGTTGGGGGCTCGGAAGTTGGCGAGTTGAACCCAGTAGAACGCCAAGTCCGGGTTGAACAGCTGACGCCAGCCGTTCACCAACGCTTGGGTTTTGTGATAGTACGATTCGCCTTCGCCACCATTCGATTCGCCTTGATACCAGATTGCACCCCGCATGGCGAAGGGGGCCAGTGGGTGCACCATGGCGTTGTAGATGGCCGAGGGCGATCCGCCACCGACCTTGGTGGTTTCCGTGTACTGGCCGACCTGGTCCGCCAGATTTTTTAACTCCGGGACACTCTGGAAGCCCGCTGGCGATGTCCAAGGTTCGATGCGCGTGCCACCCCAATTCGAGCCGACCAGTCCGATGGGGACGTTCAATGTTTTTTGCAACCGACGCCCAAAGAAATATCCAACCGCCGAGAAACCCCGGATCGATTGGGGCTGGCAGATCTGCCAGGCGCCCGGGCAGGTGTCTTTGGCGACCGGCGAAGTCGTGTGCCCGGGGACATTGAACAGACGAATCTGAGGGTGATCCGCGCCGGCAATCTCTTCTTTGGCATTCATCGAGGCGTTGACGCTCCACTCCATATTCGATTGCCCGGAACAAATCCAGACTTCGCCTACCAGCACATCCGACAACGTGACCGTGTTCTGGCCACTGACCTTGAGTGGTTGCCCTTTGGCGTTGGCGGTGAGTGAGTCGAGCTTGACTTGCCAACGACCGTCCTTGTCGGCGGTGGCTTGTTGCGTCTGGTCAGCGAATGTGACGGTCACCTTTTCGCCTGCCTCCGCCCAGCCCCAAACGGGAACGGACATGCCTTGCTGCAGGACCATGGAGTTGCCAAAGATCGACGCGAGCTTGACATCGGCCGAGGCAACCGAACTGCAGCAAAGCAGGAGTGAGGCCGTGAGCCAGCGGATCAGTGGATTGTGTAGTTTCATCGAGAAATCCTTGTGGAGTGGAAAATGAATGGTTCGTGACGATTTCCAGCTGTGAATGTAACCGGCCAACTCGGTTCCGGCGACCATGGTGGGATCCCCGAGACGGCCGCGGTGCCACTCCCATGCAGGAGTGGTGAGATCGACCAACGCCTCGCAGTCGCCTCGTGAGGATGGAGTCGTTCCGGCGTCGCGGTCCTCAAGTGGAAGACGTCGGCCGTCTGGTAGACGCGCGCCATTGTATCGCGTTCGCCGGCGCAAGGTGGACTCGCGTGGCAGAAAATGCACGTCATCGAGACCATGGTGCAGCGAAATCCAAGCGACGGTGACGAGCCGTTATTTGCCGGTTGCGGCGGATTCAATCGTCTGTTGGATCTTCTCCAGATTAAACGAGCCTGGAGTCTGGCTGGGTGGATATTCCTTCATCGTCATCAGGAACTTGGCGGCAACTTGCTGCATCGGAACGAGGACAAAGGCGCGATCCAGGAACCAGTCGTTGTAGGTGTTCGAATTGTGCTGCGCCTTCTCGAATGGGTCGCGACGCAAATTGAACAGCAGCGGAACACGCAGTTCCGTGAACGGCTCACGCCACACTTGAAATGTCTTCGCTCGGTTTTCCAGGAAGACGGCTTTCCAGTCGCCTAGCCGCATGGCCACAATCTGACCGTCATCGTTCACGTAAATGAACTCTTGGCGAGGCGATTTTTTGACTTCGCCCCGCAGGTAGCTCGTCATGTCATAGCCGTCGATGTAATTGCGATACTTGCGGCCATTCAGTTCGGTGCCGCCTGCCAACTGCTGCTTGATGTCAGCGGCGCCAGCGGCGGCAGCAAATGTCGGCAACCAATCTTCATTAGCGACGATACCATTGAGCGTGATGCCGGCAGGAAAGTTGCCGGGCCAGCGGACGAATGCCGGGACACGAAATGCGCCCTCCCAGTTGGAATTCTTTTCGTTGCGAAACGGCGTCGTGCCGGCATCGGGCCAAGTGTTGTAGTGAGGGCCGTTGTCGGTGGAATAAAAGACCATTGTGTTGTCCGCGATCTCGAGTTCATCCAGCAGGTCCAATAACTGACCGACATGACGATCGTGCTCGACCATGCCATCGTGGTACTCGTTGCCACTGGGACCGGAAATGCCCTCGAGCTCTTTTTTGACGTGCGTACGGAAGTGCATTCGGGTGCCATTCCACCAGCAAAAGAAAGGCTTGCCCGCCTTGGTTTTTCGCTCAATAAAGTCCTTTGCGGCGGCGACCGTTTCATCGTCAATGGTCTCCATCCGCTTCTTGTTCAGTGGACCCGTGTCTTGGATCGTCTGGCCGCCCCGCCCATCTGCCAAACAATGCAGTACGCCGCGCGGGCCATATTGCTCTAAAAACGTTTTGCCGTTGGGTAGGACCAGATCGCTCGGGTAGTCGCGGTTTTCAGGTTCCTCCTGGGCGTTGAGATGGTACAGGTTGCCCAGGAACTCGTCGAAACCGTGGAGGGTGGGAAGGTGCTCATTGCGGTCCCCCTGATGGTTCTTGCCAAACTGCCCTGTCGCATAGCCCTGCGATTTGAGCACGGTGGCGATCGTCACGTCTGTCTTCTGCCAGCCTTCCTTGGCGCCCGGAAGACCAACTTTGGTCATGCCCGTCCGCACCGGAACATTCCCACCCAGAAAAGCAGCCCGGCCAGCTGTGCAACTTTGTTGACCGTAGTAATCCGTGAAAGCTACCCCCTCGCGAGCGATCCGGTCGATGTTGGGCGTCCTGTAACCCATCATGCCGCGGTTGTTGTGGCTGATGTTCCACGTTCCGATGTCGTCACCCCAGATGACCAGAATGTTCGGTGGTTGCTGATGCGGTTGCTGCTGAGCGTGGAGTGTGCCCCCACCGCCGGCCGTCACGGTCCAGGTGATGGTCAGGATCAACAGGCGATGCCCCAGGTGTCGTGCGTTTGGAGTCTCCATGGCTTCAAAATCTCCTCTGGTCTCAATGACGTAATTCGACGACTGCTGTACATTTTTATAGAGGTTCTTTTGGGGGATGGCAACTTGCGATAGGAGGGGGCGGGGCTCCCTGGGTTGGGGCTCCCCGACGCAGGGTCAGATCCAAGGTGGCGAACTCGGCAGTGCGTGCGACTGAGATTGGCCACCGACGCGACGCGTTCGCTCACGGGGCGCTGAGGTCATCCGCAGGGGAAGCGGTTCATGGTCTGTCGCGTCGCGTTGCGGAGTGTGTCGGCCAGTGCTCCTCGGCGCGCGGCGCGGTGGTATCGTTTTTGTTACCCCGCAGCCGCACCGCAAGGTTGCTCCAGAGACTTACCAACGCAACGGAAACGCCCGGCTAGTTGCTGCCCGCCAAGCGTGCCATTAACGCGCATCGTTTCCAACTTTCGCTCAGTGTGCCGAGGGCTGTACTGTTGGCTGGGATGGGTGAGGACGGTTGTCGGCAATGGCTGTTGATTGTTGTGAAATCGGGCGTTTTACGGCGTAGGCATTTTGGGGTGTGGAGTACCCGTCGCGTGTTGAGCTTGATACCTGCTGTAGAGGGATTATGATCAGAAGTCATGCTCAGACTAGTGTGCGCTGGCAGGTCCACGATGCGCGGCGAATTTGCAAGGATGACAAGGGTGCCTGGCTTGGCCCCGAGCAAGCGTTGGGAGTACCAAAATGTCGAGCCGAATGATGCTTCGTTTATTGCTACCGGGGATGGGGCTCGCGGTACGCCATTTTTCGGGGCACTCCGATGGTACGAACGTGTTGCCGCGCCAGTTGTACCTGCGTTGGTTCAGGCGAAATTGGGTGCTCTCTTTGGGGTTCCTGGTATTGGTCGTGGCCTTGATCGGATTCTCCTACTTGCTGATCTCACTCCGCCAAATCGGCAACTTGCCACCCATGGTGGTTGATGGGGAACAGCCTTTAACGATGGTGACCGACGGTGACCCAGTGGAGGTGTATCGGTTTGGTGTCGTACCTCAGTTTGACTCTCGGCAACTGACGTCGGTATGGCTACCGTTGTTGAAGCAGGTCGAGATTCGAGCGGGCTGTCGGTTGGAGTACAAGGGGACCAAGGATATTCCGACGTTTGAGTTGGGTTTTGAAGAGGGAGATTTTGATTTTGCTTATATGAACCCGTATCACAGCTCGGTTGCTTGGGAGAAACAGAAATACACGCCACTGCTTCGCGATCACAGCCGTCAGTTGTACGGCATCATCGTGGTCCGGAAAGACAGCGAGATCGAAGACGTTGAGGATCTTCACGGGGAGACACTGGCTTTCCCTGCGCCCAATGCTTTGGGGGCTTCCTTGTTAATGCGAGTAGAGCTGCGCAACGACCACCAGTTGGATTTCACACCACTCTACGCCGAGACGCACGATTCGGTCTATCTGAGCGTCATCTCTGGCAAGTGTGTTGCGGGTTGCGGGGTGATGAGCACGTTCAACCAGCAAGAGGATCGTGTGAAAGACCAATTGCGCGTCATCTACACGACGCGGAAATTAGCACCACATCCTGTCGTGAGTCATCCTCGGGTTCCCGCCGAGGTCGTTGCTCGAGTGCAGCGAGCATTCTACGAAGTGTCACAGGCTCCTTGCTGGGAGCATCTGTTAGCTCATGTCCCCATGAACACTCCTGGTCCAGCAACAAGGAAGGATTATGAAGAGTTGGAGAAACTCGGGCTGGAGGAATTTTACGTGAGGCCGAGATAGCTCAATGACTGAGAGAATTTCACGCCAGGGACTTGGCACACGCATTATCTTGGTAGTCCTCGTCTTTGTTGCGGTAACGACAGCATTCTATTCGATGTATTGGAAGCCTCGGATGGAACGTTGGCTACGGGATACGCTGTTGGGCAACGTGAAGAGTCGTTTGAAGGTCACGGCGGAAGCACTTGGCCCGCCGCTGGTGAAGAATGATCTGTCGGGTGTTCAAGGTTTGTTGGACGAGTTGCTGGAACTGAACAAGGATTGGATCTATATCGAGCTTCGCGACGAGAACGGAATTTGCGTTTACCCGATTCCCGAGTCACCGGATGTGTGGAAAAAGGAATCTGGTTACGAGGTGTTTGAGCAGCCGGTATTCTTTGATGATGCGCCGGTGCACACGCTGAAGGTGCAGACAGACATTGGGCCGGCCTTGCGGGAATTGCGAGGTTCGTTAAATCTGCTCGGGTTGATCCTGATTGCGGGTGTCTTGACGCTGGCAGTGAGTATGGTGTGGATGCTGAACAAAGGGGTGCGGCAGCCCGTTCAGGCACTTTCGAAAGCAGCTCAGTCGTTGGCCGGTGGTAATTTTAACGTGGATCTGCCGCCGCAAATCGGCGGTGAAGTGGGCACCTTGATCCGTGGTTTTGATCGCATGCGTGAGGATCTTTCCCGCCAGCATCAGGAGTTGGAAGCGGCGCGTGACGAGGCGGAAACCGCGAACCAGGCCAAGAGTAAATTCCTGGCTACCGTGAGCCATGAGTTGCGGACTCCTTTGGCAATCATTCTAGGCTTTGCCAAACGTCTGGAGCAGGACGATCAGGTGGCGCCCGATGTTGCAGAAGCCAATTCGGTCATTCACCGCAATGGTGCGCATCTGTTGAATGTGGTGAATCAGATTCTGGATCTTGCAAAACTTGAATCCGGCGAGTTTCTCACCGAGCCGGAGCCTACGTCACTTACCATGTTATTAGATGAAGTGGTCGAGATGACGCAGGCCAGATTGGAAAAGAAGCCGGTGGTGTGTTGTGTCGAACGCGATCCAGAGACTCCAGCCACGGTCTTGGTGGATCCGGTAAGGCTCAAACAAATCCTCGTGAATTTCGGCAGCAATGCCGCTCGCTTTACTGACGAAGGCCAGATTATTTTCCGCTTGGGGGTCGAGGAGAGAGGGCCCGAGCCGTCGTTGCGGTTCGATGTGATCGATACCGGGTGCGGGTTGGGTGCAACCGATATGAAGCGGCTGTTCAAGCCGTTTGTTCAAGGGACGACCCGACGCGGTGATGGAGCAGGCCTGGGGTTGGCCATCGCAAAAGAGATTGCACAATGTCTCGGTGGCGACGTGCATGCTGAAAATAACAGCATATCTGGGGCAACCTTCACGCTGACCATGCCTTGCATTCCCGTCGCGGCCGACACGTCGGTCACCGAGAAAAAGCAAAAGTCTGCCGAGGCGCTGTGCGCCCCCGTCCGCGGTGCGCGGCTGTTGCTGGCCGAGGATTATGACGATGCTGCGGCACTGCTGCGATTGGAGCTAACCGAACTGGGGTTCTTTGTGCGACGCGTCGCCGATGGCAGGGAAGCGGTGGAATTGGCGGAACAAGAGACGTTCGATCTGTGTTTGATGGACATGCAAATGCCGATCCTGGACGGCTATCACGCCACACGTGAATTGCGACAGCTAGGATTCGCCGGACCCATTATCGCCCTCACCGCCCACGCCATGCGCGGGGATCGAGAAGCGTGTATGGCCGCCGGGTGTGATGAATACGAAAGCAAGCCGGTCAATACGCAAAAATTGGTTACCAAAATTGTGGAAACGATGGCTGCCCGCGGGATCGAAGTCCAGACGCCGGACGAACCTGCCGAGGTGGAAACCTCGGACATCGGTACGTTCGACGAAATCCGCGGGCAATTCTTCGAATCGTTGCCGCAGCAGTTGGCAACGTTGGAAGACGCCTTTGGCGCTGGCGATCTCAAGGCCACGTCCGTGACGGCCCACCAACTCGCCGGCTTGGCCTCGTCCATGTTTTCGTCGGAAGTCTCCAAGGCCGCAGCCCAGTTGGAGACGGCGATTCGCGTCGAAGAAGAATCAGCCGTGATGCAGGGAGCCTTCAATAACCTCTGCGCCGCGATTGAGGAATCGATTGCGACCAACCAGAGTCAAGTGTGACAGAGCGGTTGCCAGCCCTGAAAACCGTCCGCAATGGTCGCGTGAAGCGACGGTGACGCCACGTCCAAGATGCCGTCGTCGAGCCGAGTGGGGAACGAGCTTCCGGTGACAAACAACGATCGTATCCCTCACACATCTTGCTCAAGGTTGCGACGGGGAGAGCTTGTTTCGGGTCAGCTGGCGTTGGCGCGTCAGAAACGCCCGAAGTTTGGGTTCGGTGCAAAATTCGATCGCCTGATCCCAGTACTCCATCGCGGGTTGGTATTGCTGGAGATGGTGAGATGTTTCCGCGAGTGCCCACAGGCACTTCATCTGTCGATCGCGCATGTTCGCCTGTCGCAGACGCGCTGGGGATAGCTGCAACATTACCTCTCTCGCGCTGCGGTAGTGCCGCAAGGCATGCGAATCACGCGAAACCCCACGGAGCCCTGCAAGTGTTTCATGTTCGGGGCGCTATCTCCTGCCCCGGACATCATGCGGTAAGCCGAATCGCAGCGTTTCGCAAACCATGTTTCCGTGGCCAGTTCTCGGTTTCTCCCTGGCCACGGAACAGAGGCCGGGGCGGGAAGTCAGGGCGTTACCCCAGAGGACGCCTGGTGCAGCAGGCGAGCAACACAGGCGTGGCAATATAATTCGAGGTAGGTGTAGCCGGACCGCGACGCCTTGCGTGAGTCTGCGGGATCCAGCGGGTTGAGCCCATGTGCGCGTTCCCAGGTGTCCGGAAGACCGTCGCGATCAGAGTCTTGCGGAGCCGGTGACGGGCTCAGAGCGGCTCGGTCAGCAGCAAGATTGCCCAGATAACCCTGCCGTCCCGTACCGTTGCGCGCTTCCTCAGCCATACGCGCACTGGTGGCGTCATGAGGTAACGCTCCCGCATGCCGCAGCACCCGGTGGTAAGCGGCTTCTGCTGTCTCCGCGGTCACCAAGTGGAGTTGGCCAAGGTCACCGAGGTCATCGACTGGAGGCCCGGCCGAGCCATCGCGTTCACGAGACACGCAGCCCTTGATGGCGGTGACGTTGTCACGCACCGGAATGGGGTTCTTGCGACGATCGGGGCCAAGTTTGAAGTAGCAAGATGCGAGCTTCAACCCGGCGCCTGCAGCCCCCCAGGTTTGCTGTGAATTGGAATAGTTATAGATGACGTTGTTGACCGCTTCGACATTCGAATGCTGGCCGACCAATGGATTACGTTTGCTGTGGTGAGCGAACAGGCAATGATGGAGCGTCACGTTGCGGGCTTGGGAACAGAGCGCGCCATAATTATGCCATTGCCCGTTGTTTTGGAAATAGTCGTTGTGGGCTTCTGCTTTGCGCGACTCGTCAAAACCGGTCCACTGCAGGGTGACGTTTTCGACATCGTTGGCATCGAGCGTCTCGTCACAGGATCCTGCGAAACTACAGTGGTCTACCATGATGTCTTTGGCATGCCACAGCAGCAGGCAATCCGGGTCATTGCGCGTGTGAATCCGGGTGCCGCGAAACCGCAAAAAACGCAAAATCACCTGTTCCGCTCCGTCCCGGATCGCGAAATTGCGGTAGTTGTAAATCGTGATGCCTCCGGGCGATGTTTCGCCAGCAATCGTGACCTCGTCATTGGTCGCGTCGATGCGAAAGCTGATTTCGTTGCGGCAGTCAATCACACCGCTGACATCAAACACAATGGTGCGACGTTCTGGGATCTCATTGATCGCCCAAGACAAACTACCGGGGCCGCGACGATCAAGGTTCGTGACCCGAACGACACGGCCTCCGCGACCGCCCCGAGTCCAGGCTCCGAAACCTTCCGCGCCGGGAAACGCAACGATCCGTTGTTCCGCCGCTGTGACATTCGCCAGGCACAAGGCGTGGGCCGCAAGGAAAAGATAAACAGCCAGTCTTCGTCGCATCGGTGTTGCTGACAGTCAGGGTCTGGTTCCAGGGAATTCCGTACACCGACACAGGTGTCTCGACACACGTCCAGGGGACCGCAGGCCTGCCTCACTAGTCCTTGAGTGGTACCAGCGTGATATTACGAAAGTGGATGACCCCGCCTTCGGACTGCAAGCCGATTTGGCCGGCACGGACGTCGCAGCCCGTGGCCTCGTTCAGCAGCTTGCCGTTCACCTTGACTGTGATCGTGCCTCCCTGCGCAGTGATCTCGTACTTGTTCCATTCCCCAGCCGGTTTCTCGTTGCCGGACATTTTTTTCAATCCAGCCAAGCCGCCTGCGACATTGGGGTTGTCAAAACGACGGGCTTTGTCGCCGTCGATCTTGAAGCCTTGGAAACCGTACATGTCCCCCGCACTACCACTAGCCAGCTGCGCCTCCACACAGTTGGGTAACATCGTTGGCTTGCCGGTGATTCGCATCAAGACGCCACTGTTGCCCGGTTTCTCCGGCCAACGCCACTCGACCGCCAGACGAAAATTGGTGTATTTCTTCTGAGTGCAAAGATAGCCCCCCGGTTTTCCCTGGCAGACCAGCACACCATCTTCGACACTCCAAACTGCGTCTCGCTTGGTATTCGCATCTACCAGGAAATGTTCCCAGCCTGTCAGATCTTGCCCGTTGAACAGCTGAATGGTCTGGCTGTTGCCATCCTCCGCATGGGTGGACAGGACCATGGTGGGGATCAGGCAAACGGTTGTGAGCAGGTAGATGAATGTGCGTGGCATGATGATTTTCTCGTGGGCAAAGGATTAGCAGAGGGAGGGGAGTCCGCATCTTAGAGAACCGCAAAGCGTCTCGCAAGAAAAATGGGAGCCCGGTGGGGAGGGCTGAGCCGCTTTCCTTGGCCCAACGTTCCCACGCGATGCGAGATCCAGCGTGCTTATCTTGTTCCCAATGCCGGTGCTTCACGCAAAAAGGATAACAAAGAACCAAACCAATCACTGCTCAACAAACCACTCGGGTCGCGGCGATGTTTTTCTTCGACGAACTCGTGAATGTTGGGATACATGTCGAGCAAATCGGCGTGTTGAGCAAATTGGCGATAGGGGAGATAGAACGTGCCGCCCTGTTGGCCGCAGAATCGGGCGATGGCAGCGCAGAAGGCGTCGAGGCGAGCCAGCTGTTGGGGGCAATCGTCGACATGCAACGCCATGACCATGCACGCATAGTCGCAGCGGGCCCAGCGGAGGTAGCTGATTTGGCATTGCCGGACGCTTCTCAGACTCGTCAGAATCGGGTCGACACCAAAACGACGAATCTCGTTGCGGGCGTAGTCAAGGAGATCCTCCAACGCTTCGATCGGCACGAAAAATTCGGTCAAGACATCGCCGCCTTGAGGCAGCCCCAGGTGACGTTCCAGCTGGGCGTGATAACCGGGGGCGTAGGTGTCCCAGTGGAAGTCCCTGCCTGTCGACACGCTGCCGTTGACCGCCTCGGCAAACCGCGCGTACTCGCGAAATCCCTGGGCCTTGTCGACGTGGGCCAGAGTGATCAGCTGTGCCCAGTCCGCTTGCAGTTGCTTGCTGGCGGGGGTCGCGGGAGCGTCACAGGACTGCCACAGGTTCAAGATGCCGCGTTTCATGAAATGGTCGGAAGCGGGATTCACGTCGAGTTGCATGTCACCATACTGATAGTCGACATGCAACGCGTCCCAATGCTCGATCAGGGTTTCGGTGCGAGCGACTTCGCTGCGACGCACAAATCGCTGTGTGGGAACCAGCCGCAATCCAATTTCGGTCACCACGCCGAATAAGCCCATCCCTCCCAGCACCAGACCGAACAGGTCTGCGTTGACATCGCGACTGCACAGAAGTTCTTCGCCGCCGGCAGTCAGCACTTTCAGCCATTCGATGTCAGTCGAGATCGGTCCGGCGCCAAGCGGATTACCGTGGGCGTTGACCGCAATCGCACCTCCCAGTGACAGTTCGTCGGCGCCCGTCTGTTTCTGATGCACTTCCCACGGGACACGCTCCGGTTGACTTCCCAAAAACTTGCGAACGTCGGTCCACCGAGCCCCTCCTTGAAGGTGAAGCATGCCGCTCGTCTCATCCAGCGAAAGAATACGGTTGAGACCGCTCATGTTGAGCACCAGGCCGTCAGTGACAAACGGCTGTCTGCCCAGCGAGTGACGCCCCCCCGACATGCTCAACTGCCAGCCTTCGCGCTGACAGCGCGTAATGGCCGACTGAATGTCGTCCACGCTGTGGACGTCGATCACAGCTCGGACGCGAGTCCGGCTCAACTGGCAATGTGCGTCGTTGACGATTTCCAAGGATTCTCTCCCCGTTAGGTAATGGCCCAGGGCAAAGGCAAATTGCAGGGATCAACTCAATCCCAAGCGATTTGTGCCATCGAAGACAGGTTGGCCAGCCTCAAAATACTTTTGCAAGATTTGGATGTTTCGCTGCACGTTGTGCATGCCGAAGTCTGGATAGGTCGGGAGCAGCACCATCGAATTCGCAACTTCGGAAGCCACCGGACAATCCCGCTGGAACGCGCGGAAACAATCGAGTTGTGCACAGTTGGCGAAATGCTGGATCACCACGTCCTGCCCATAGAAGTTGAACCACCGCAGCAAGTTGGGAGGGTCGCTGACTTGAACCGGAAAATGAGCGAACGTCGCGCAACCTTTGTCCGGGACCTTGGGGAGTACCAGGCCGGGGACAGCGGAGAGGGATTCCAGATAGGTCCGGCCGTGCTCGATCCGGTGCTGGTCGTGCGTTGCCAACTGTGGCAACTGCCGCTGGAGCATCCTGGCTTGGCTGGCCGATAGCCGGTGCTGGTACCAATCATCCAGTTTGTGCTTCAGACGCAGGTCGGTCTCTACCGTCACCAAACGGTTGATCCAGCCGACATCGTGCAAGACACCGTGCCGCAGGAGCGGGAAGGTTGCCAGCGAAAAGATCGGATTGGTCGTCAACATCTGTGTGCGGCCAAGGTAGGCCAGTTTGTCCGCCAACGTTCCGATCCGCACAGGAGAGAACTTGGCCAAGGCTTCGCGGAGGAAGGTGGCCAAGTCGGTGTCGTCCGTCAGAACCATCCCACCGTAAATCGAATTTAGCTGCTTTAAAATCCCAAAGCTGAAGACGCCTGCATTGCCAAGCGTTCCTACATAGCGGCCGTCGTACATGGCGCCAGCCGATTGAGCGGCGTCTTCGATGACAGGTACACCACGTGACTTGGCAATTTCCAAAATGGCTCTCATGTCCGCCGGAATACCATGCAAGTGCGTCACCAGGATCGCGCCCAGATTGGCATCGGTGCACTGCGAGAGTTGGTCCGGGTCAAGATGCGCATTATTCCGCTCGACATCGACGAAACGTGGTTCGCCGCCGGCACAAACGATCATGTTGATCACTTCGGCCAACGTATAGGGCGAAGTCGCGACCTGTTGACCGGATTGAAGGTAATAGCGGAGGCATAAGTAGATCCCGACCCGCGCCATCGGTACAGCAACGGCATGAGCGGAACCAAAATGGGCTGCTGCGGCAGTTTCGAACTTGGGCAGATCGTCGCCCCGATGAACCGCACGCGCCAGCACGTCGCGCAGGAATTGCTGGTAGACAATGCCGCAGGAGTAGAACTTGGTACGAGGTTTTAATTGCTGCATGGGACGAACACCGAATTCGTTTAACGAAAGGTTTCTGCGTTCAACGGAAGGTTGCTATTTGGTTAAGCGGATTTCAGCCCGCGATGAGCTAATGCGGTGAGAAGAAAAACGACAATCCGGAGGGAATCCTCTCCGAGCACCACAAGGCCGAGGTTCGCCTGTTCCAAGAGAGGAGACGAACAAACCGTCACCGTGACCGACGGGGAACGGCGTCTTGGTGGTCTTGTGAACGGACTAGAAACAAGGGAAAATCAGTCAGCGAAAGAGATTCGTTGCAAGCCGATTCGTTGCAAGCATCGAGCTGATGACAGGTAGCCTCATGGACACTTGGCGCCGTCGTGCGAAGGAAGAGGACATGGAGTCAGGTCTCTCAACGGATGGGACTCGATGCGGAGGGTAAGGGAGTGATGGCACTCCTGACTCTGACGTCATGCTGACGCTGCGAACCGCCCCTGAACCGCCCCTGAGCGGCTTGCGCGGACGGCCAGCAAAGCGTAACGACCGCAGGCTCACCACTCGGACTGCAACAGGCCCCAACCCAGGTCCCGAACTATGAAATACTCGCTCATCGTCTTCGTCGGATTGATCTGCGTCGCCGGCAAACTCACTGCGGCAGAACTCTTGGGACGCAACGTGGAAGTTCCTTTTGCCTACCTGCCGGGCGGCGAACGTTCGTGGCAGTTGACGGATCAGCCCCTGGGTGCGGGCGAACGACTGACCCATGCGGCGACGCTGCCGGACGGGTTCGATGTCCAGTTGCATCGAAGTGGCCGACTGGTGGTAAAAGCGTCTGCGGGGTTGCGGGAAACGTTGGATCTGGAGGTGCAACTTGACCGGCCGGATGGGACTCCAACGCAACAGAAACAAACACTGAAACTTCTGCCCGCACCTGCGGATCGACCCCTGACTTATCTTTCCGATCAATTGGACGATTTGATACGTATCTTCCGCGACCCGGGTACCGGCAAATGGAAGCCGGTGACCCGCGCTGCGTTCGATCCGTATTTTCGACGACTCCAAGCGCATGGAGTTCGGCGCCTCATTGTGTGGCCGAGTGCGTTTCCCACCCTCAGTGATCCAGAGAACTACGGAGCGGAGAATTGGTCGCGGTTTGAGAAACAAGCCCGAGCGATCCTCGAAAGCGAGGAACTCAATCGCGTGCTCTACGACGATCGCGGTTTTGTGCCCTACGAATGGCATGGGTTGTTGATGCGGTTCCGACTGAATCCAGCTTGGGGACGCATGTACGCGCAAAGCGCCGCGGATCACGGCATTGCGCTCACCGTCAGTTATCGGCCCTTTGAGCACGCACTGATGAAGTATTACGTCATTCCTGTCTTCGATACCCAAGGCCGGTTTCTCTGGAACTTTCTGCCAGGAGCCAACCCTAAGGTCAACTTTGAGCCGCAGGACGTGGCGTTTGCCCACTACCGCGAGATCCTGAAGGCCAACGGTCAACAGGCGCACGCGGAACTGCAAAGCGTCACCTTTGCAGCGGTGCCCGAGTCCATGCCGCAAGCGATCGACCGGAAACACCTGCGGGTCTACGCTGCGCAGGTGCCGCCCATTGCCAGAAACTCATTTGTCCTTGTGCGTGACCAGAGCGGGCGTTTCCAGGTGACGCGTTTTGAGAAGATTGCCGAACAAGTGGAAGCGCAGCGAGTCGAGCTTCAAGATTGGACACTCCATGTTCAGGACGATGGTGCCATTCAACTCAGCAATCTGAAACGCCCAGATGATCATCGTT
Organism: Blastopirellula sp.; assembly: GCA_002701545.1. Lineage (GTDB taxonomy): Bacteria > Planctomycetota > Planctomycetia > Pirellulales > Pirellulaceae. Next base: position 46,681 of record NZVR01000057.1, read on the forward strand.
ATCTGATCGTCGGCCGCGGTGATGCTGAGGCGCAAGCATTGCACTTGCCGGTCGAGTTACCTGTGTCGGCGCGCTCCCAAGCCGGGTCACCGATAGGACGTATCAATGCCCATTGGGCGCTCGCCGAAACGGACTTGGACCAGGCGACGACGCGACTTGGAGGTATCACGGCAACGGGAAGTTATCGGACGGATTTCCAGGCCATCGAAAACAGCTTCCGCTTGGTGCGGCGCAGCGGCAAACCGTTGCGGCCGCTGGGAGAGGATGAGATTGTCATCGATTTCGGTTCCGACTGGTCGCCGGAAATGATGGACTACAATCGCCAGGCCGCGCGACAACTGGCCATCCGTGAAATCAGCACGATGCTGGCCGCACCAGCCTTCGACGAAATCGTCGTCAATACCCGCTCGCACACCCAGTTGGCCGGCTCCCGTGGTGACGGAGAACTCGGCGTGCAAACCATCGCGCATCATCGCCGTCGTGGAAAAAATTATTTCCACCTGGGGATCGACCGGGCCTACGCGCCGCGCTCCGTGGGCCAGAATCCAGCGATACAAACGCTGCTCCAAGATGCTTCGAATCCGGACATCGCCAAGATCACTGACTGGCAGACCGGCGAATGGATGGGCACCTGCCAAACGCAATCGACGGAGTATCCGTGGCGCTACGCGCGCAATGCCGCAGTCGCTCAAGGCGTGCGGCTGCTGCTGCAAGACCTGGAAAACGAATTTTCCGAAACGCGGATCCGAGTCATGATCCCGCCACGTGCTGCGGTAGAAAACGGAGTCAAACGGGCGCTGGAAAAAATGGACCATCCCCAGGGCGGAAAATACGACGCGCAATACTATCGCTTTCTCTGTTCCGGACTCAACCAAATTCCGGCCATTGGAGAAGGCATGAGCATGCTGGATCTGGACGGATTGCGAGCCGAACCGATGCTCCTCGGACTACGCGAATTGCCAGACGACGGCCCCATTTCGCTGTTCGTGGATGCCTACGTGAAGAACCAAGCGGATAACCACCAATCCAGCCATCGTGGCCCCAAAAGCTTCTTCTATGAGGCACAATACACCCTGCGGCAAAAAGATCAGGCGGCCGCGGCGGCGCGGCGCCAGCAAATCATTCGCAACCTGCTGGCACGCCCCGAGATTAAGGAAGTCATCCTGTATGAATCCGCTAACTGGATTTACGATCTACCAGTCGATAATCCCCACAGGTATCTTGAACCCTAGCGAGTACAAAAGAGGCCGACGCCGTTCCCGCGACGCGCCGCAGCCGACCAAATCGATCAAAAGGAAATTGTGAACGAGGTCTGACCCCTTTTTGTTTCTGGCAGCGAAAGTGCAGGTAGACGTTTGAGCGCATCACTCAACGAAGAATTCAATCTCTGGCTGGGCCGGTTGGCGATGGAATGGGCGATTCCTAAGACGCAGCTGGCAACGCATCTTGGCAATGACGAGATCTCTGACCGCATCAGGTGCTACCCGGCGTTTGGTCGGGCGCTGACGCAAGTGCCTGTCGACATGGCCGAGGTAGAAGAAACGGGCAAAGTGTGTTGGGCGTTGGGCGAGCGTTTTGATGCGATCCGCTTTGGCGAGTTTGTAGCGAGCCCCGACTCCGCCGATGCCATCACCAGCCTCGTGTCGGAGTTTCCTTCCGAAGATGCGGAGGCGGCACAACGTATCAATGCATTCATGCAAAAATGCAAGGCATTGGGCTACCAGGATCGAAAAACCAAGAACCTGAACGCGTCCAGCGCCGGGCTCCTGGCGAGCACGATATTGACCGCAGCATTCCCCACGCGGTTCGTCGACTTTCGCCAGACACGCTGGAAAGAACTGGCTGAGGAACTGAGCTACACCATGCTGGATGGGGAGCGGCCCACTTACGGCGAGATGATCGTTGCTGCGGGACGATTTGCGCAAAACATCTGTGCCACGGAAGCCTTTCAGGAGGCTTGGCCCGATGGCGAACCACTTTGGACCATTGCAGGAATTTGCTGGCACGCAAACTCGGAGGCCGGTGCGGATCGACCCAAAGATGCGCCACTCTACCCCTACGAGGAAGATTTTGACGAAGGTGCCATGGCGTTACGGGCACATTTGATCCGCGAACGCAGCACGTCGGTGGTTCGCAAAGCGAAGGAGATGTGGAAGGCGAGTGACCCGTTACTGCGATGTGATGTTTGCGGTTTTAGTTTCGTCGAAGCCTACGGCGAGCATGGCGAGGGCTATATCGAAGCGCATCATACCAAGCCGATTCACACACTTAAGGCTGGTTCACGGACCAAGCCCTCGGACTTGGCAAAAGTCTGTGCCAACTGCCATCGGATGATTCACGTTGGCAATCAGTGCCTCGAGATAGCTGAAGTCCGGTCCCTTCTCCGACAACCATGATGGAAAAAGCAAAGGCAAGAAGAACCGGGGCGGGCCTAATGGCTTCTGCCAGCACCCTTATCGTTTGCTGTGACGTGCTGTTTGCGTGCTGAGAATGTGCGGAGCTTCCCAAATGGCTCCGGAGGGACGTAGCGCGCCGGTTGCGGAGTCTCGTTGGAAAACGGTCAAATTTCCAGGTTCACGACCGGCGGGAGCCAGCCGTTCGGGATCAGCATGTTGGCCACCCGGTTGCCGCGCTGTTGGATCATCCGCATTTTGATTGGCTACCAGCAGGTAGTCATTATTGATGAATGTGATTGACCACGGCGTTCGCCCTCCACTACCAACTCGCTGCTGAATTGTCGGCACGAGTGTTCCATCGGCTTGGATCAGAAAACCGGCGACGGAATCGTGTCCTCGAGCAGAGGTATAAACATGTCGCCCGTCCGGGGAAACTGCCAGGCCAGCGTTGTAGTTAGGTTGCGCGTTGTACATGTACGGGCGCGGTGGAATTCCATCCAGCCAATCTTGAGGAACCGTCATGCACGGTGGACCACAAGGAATCAGTGTGCCTTGGGCAGCATCAAATCGATAGCTTGATATCGTATGGTCTAATTCGTTCACACTGAATAAAAACTGACCGTTTGGCGAAAATCGAATCAGCCGTGTGCCAGCCAGATAGTGGCGATTGTTGTCAGGTGCCACATGTGCGCGGAGCACAAAATCTGGCTCGCTGGAATCAAAGGCTGCACCTAGTGGAAGTGAAAATACCGTGAGGTTGCTGGTGCCAAGGTCACAAAACACGACCCATTTTCCGTCGGGGTGGCATGCGACCCCGTGCGGATGGGAACCCTCCTCGGGGAAACCTTCCGGCAAGCCCAATTCTTTTGCTGCGGAGCTGGGGCCGAGGCTTCGCACCTTTTCAGGAATTCCCGGATGCGCTAACGCACATTCACGCGGGGCACGACGAAGTTGCCCATCGCTTGTCAGTGATAACTCCGAAATAGAACCGGCAAGGAAATTGCAGGTGAACAATTTCGTTTCAGAGACATCCAAGGTCAGATCAACGGGCATGACACCATAAGGTGTTGGAAGCGATTCGCGCGTCACATTCAATTGGATCGGTGTGTCAATCACCCTGCCCTGATCCTCCGGCTTGAGTTCGTAGCAAAGAACTCCATGTTGACCAGCCGTTGTAAACAGCTTCGTGCCTTCCTTATTGATGACTTGGGAGATGGGCATCAAAGTCCCTTTGGGCAACGCGATTTGCTGTACGGGAGTTAAGCTATCGGCCGTGGTGTTCAGCGAGAGAACCGTTAGCTTCGCTTCACGATCATCTGGCAGCGGCGCGTTGTAGCAATGAGAAACACAGTAAATGCTTGGTAGCCGGGGTGAGTTGGAATTGTCAGTCATGGTCAAGGGTTACGTCGTGCTCGAGTGAAAAGTGAAATCCATGGTTGTTCCATCAAGGGACACTCTCCCACAAGCTGTACCCAAGAATCAAGTATCCGATCCGTGGCCGAAAGAATGAGCGACTCCCATGGGGTGCGATCTGAAAATCGCGTTCCATCATTGGATTTTGTGTTTCTCGTTCGGATCGACTTGGAATAATCTCCCCCAGCCTTTGCTTCTGCTCAGTTGACGACTTTCACGCGCAGCGCGCGGCCGAGGTTCCAATGCCTGGATGCGATTTAGAATTTCCAGCGATAAACCTCATTCCCATCTCCGTCGCACAGACGCATGCGGGAAATCGTGATTTTCCCGGGCGCTGTTGCAGGATCGATGCGCACGGCAACGACAGGATTCTTAGCGGACCACGAAATACTGTAGTCGTGCGGTTTGCCGTCATGTTGAACTTCGAAACCGACGCTGCGGTCGCGAAAGAATGCCGGGGCAACTCCTTTCTCCTGCCAGAAGACTTGCCCGGAGCCTCTGGAATCAGACGCCAATGTTACTTGCAACACCAGTTTTTTCTGAGTCAGTTCGGCCGGGAGTTGGTAACTCAAATACGGATCGCCACCGCTGCTGGTAACCAGCATGGAACGGCCCTGCAATGCGAGCTTGCACGTGCCACCCGGCTGCCAGCCTGCGACCGGATTGGCCCGGCGCCGTGGCTTGTTCGGACCGGTCCCTTTCGGCTTGCGGGTCGATTTGAGTTTTGCTTTCCCGATCATCTTCGGGTCGTATTGCGCAGGATCGAATCGCGGATTCGGCAACGGAACCACGGCATGGGTATCTGTCAGAAACTCCGTGATTCGCTTGTCGAGTTCCTGCACTCGCAGGGGATTGTCGGCCGCAAGGTTCGTTTGTTCGCCAAGGTCGCTTTTCAGGTTGAAGAGTTGGTAGCTGTGCTGGTGGGGCGAGTTGCCATGGAAGATACGGATCAGTTTCCAGTCTCCGGCGTGAACGCTGACCGAAGGTGGCAGCCAGTCCGGCACGGCCGTCTGGTGGGGAAAGTAGGTGAAGATTGCTTCTCGCTGCAACGCCCCACCTCGGAGTGCCGGAACGATGCTGATGCCGTCGAATGATTGCTGAGACTCGATGTCCAGCAGTTGCAGCAGCGTCGGATAAAAATCGCAGCTCTGAATGATTTCCGTGCTGCGAGTACCAGCCTGAACATGGTCGGGATAAACGACAATCGCCGGACCACGAACGCCGCCTTCCCACATCGTGGCTTTTCCCCCGCGTAACGGCGCGTTGCTGGTTGGCGATGTGCCGTCGATTTCGTTGTACATGTTGCCGCCGTTGTCCGAAGCGAACACGATGATGGTGTTGTCGGAAATAGCCAGCCGGTCGAGCGTGTCGAGCAGCGTGCCGACGGCGTCGTCCATGCTTTCGATCATCGCAGCGTACGTCGGGCTGCGCTGCGGGTTCGTCTTGTCGACCTGTTTGCGGTATTGGTCGATCAAAGTTCGCTTGGCATCGAAAGGAGCGTGAACACTGAACATCCAGTAGTTCAAAAAGAACGGCTGATCGCGATGCTTTTCCATAAACGCGACAGCTTCCTTGGCCATCCGATCTTCAATGTGTTCATCGGGAATGTCCGGATCGTGATCGAAATCTCGGAACTTCCACGGAGCGACATAACTTCCCGCTGGGCCGGGGCCGGGATGATGCGGCACGTCGACATCAAAACCATGTTGCAAAGGCGAATACGGTTCCGCGCCGAGGTGCCATTTGCCGAAATGACCAGTGGCGTAGCCGTTGTCTTGCAACATTTCCGCCAGCGTGTAATACCGCGTGTCGAGCCGTGAGACGGAAGTGAGGACGGTCGCTTTCGCGTCAGGCGGACCGGTGATTCTGGGCGTTGCCTTCAACGTGACCGTGGGCAGATGACAGGTCGGCGCAGTAATCCCATGCCGCGCGGGATTCAGGCCGGTCAAGACGCTGGCACGCGTGGGCGAACAAAGTGGACTGGCTGCATACGCGCGCGTGAACGTCATCCCGCGCGTGGCGAGACGTTCGATGTTGGGCGTTTTGTAAAATCGTGTCGTACCGAACAACGTTGTGTCGCTCCAACCGAGATCGTCGGCAAGAATCAACACGACGTTGGGTTTTCGAACGGGTTCGGCACCAATCGCAATGGTGGCCAGCAAGCAAGTCGTGATCAAAACGACAGATGAGATCGATGTCCGGCGGATGGTCATAGGACGGTACTGCTCTCGACTCAGATGGTAAACGATGCCCACCGCACTTCACGTTCCGCAAGTGGCCAGGTTGACAAAAGGCTGAAACAAGCAAGGCTCAAACCCTCGCTGCGCAATCCAGGGCACCCATGGAGACACCCCCCGGCACCGAGTAACCCAGCGATCGATTCCAGACATCATAATCTGGAAAAAGCAACAATAGGAAAGGGTACGAAGGGCATTTCTTTTTAAGAGCAGGCCGGTTTGGATTTAAGGGGGCGGAACTCAGCTCTGCCCCCCTTTTTTTCGACCGACACAGGTTCTTGGCGGCCACGGCAAACAAACGCTTGATTTTGTTGTCACTCCGCGGTGCTCGGTCGCTTGAAACCTAGCATCCAATCCACCAACTCCACGGTCTGAAACACGGCTTTGCCCCCCGCGCGATGGTCCGCCCCTGCAAACTCCGTATGTTTTACATTCACATTCCCCGCCGCCTTCAGTCGCTCCACCAGGTTTCTAATTCCGGCTGGATTCTTTCCATCGTCGCCGCCGGCCATCGTCCAAATCGGCAACTTCGCGAGCTTCTTCAGATCGTCCTTGGCACTACCACCGGAAAAACCACAAGGGGCTGCTGCCGCGAAACGATCCGCCGATTGATTGATCCATCTCCAAGCAGCCCCGCCCCCCGCGCTGTAGCCCATCACATACACACGCTGTTTATCAATCTCAGGGAAGGTTTCCAAGACATAATCAAGCATGGTATCGAGCGAATCCGCATTCCACCGCTCCGCCGTGTTCGGATCAAGCACAATCAGCTCCTGGCCCGCCAGCTCCGCTAAATCAAACCCCCGCTTTATCCCGATTTCAGCCGCAATCACAAGCTGCTGTTGAAAACTGTTGTTAAACCAACGCGGCCCTCCACCATGCAGATTCACCAGCAACGGCAGCTTTCCCTCAAGCTTCTCCACAGGCCGCGTCATCAACGCAAGTTTCGTCATGTTGCCGAGTTTCTTATGCAACGCATCAGGCCACTCAAGAAGCTCCACCTCAACATTCTTAAGCCGCGCATTCATGCCCGCCAGCGTCTCGGCAAGTTTTGCATCCCCGGCCTGCGTTGGTTGCGCCGCTGCGGCCGGGCGTCCTTTCCTCTGCCTGGATTTGAGGAACTTTTGGCGCACGGCCTCGATTTCCTCCGTGGACAGTTTGCCGTCCTTGTCCTTATCCGCTTCGGGGAAACGCTTGAGTATTCGCGCCAGCTGCGCTGGGGAGGGGCGCTGCGCTGGGGAGGGCTGCTGTGCTTGCGCATTGGAGCAGGGCGCCGTCGCCAGCAGAGTGAGGGTCGCGAAGTACAGGATGGGGTGTTGTTGGATCATGGTTTACGATTGCTTCTCTAACTGGATGACAGTGATGAACGGTTACTTTGGAAACCCGCAGGCACGGCACACGCGGCGCGTGCGAGAACCTGCCATGGAAGGCTTGTCGGCGTCATGTTGTTTTCGGTCTCCAGTCGAACAGGCCGCCGAGTGCTATTTCTGTTTCACCCATTCAATAACCTGCTTGATCACCAATGTCTGTGTTGCGTTCCAGGTCATGGAGGGTGCAGCATCGCTGCCTTTGACGGGTTTGAATCCATGTCCGGCATTGGTGACTTCGATAAGTTTCACGTCACCGCCTTTCGACTTGGCCTGCTGATAGAGGTGTTTGGAAAGTTCAATCGGCACCGTGGGGTCCGTATCGCCATGCACCAGCAGGATGGGCGGGCTATCCGCTTTTAAATGCTGATCAGCGCTGACTAGACGCTTGATTTCCTCTGAGCTCAAGCCATCAGATGGCTTGAACATCATCTCACCTTTGGATTGGCTTCTCGCCGGAAATCGCTCGAGTCGCTTACTCCAAAGTTCCGGGACAAGGTAAGTGGTTGCGCCGTAGAACGAGATCGCACCGATCACCGTGTGTTCGGTTCCCGGGCCAGTGACTTCACCAGGAAGCAGGTCGTTCGCCGTGAGGGCGCAGATCAACGCTTTCGATCCACCAGCGGACGTCCCCCACGTGACCATTTTGTGCGGGTCGATCCCCAAGCGATCTGAGTTCTTCGCCAGGTATCGAATGGCATCCTTGCAGTCCTGAAACAGCTGGTGGAAACCAAGCTCTTCGCCCTGGCCAAACACCCGGTAATCAATACTCGCGACAGCGATCCCTGCAGCGGTAAGTTCTTTTAGAATCAAATCGCCTTTCGTGTAGATGGCGTTTTTTGTACCACCTGTGTTACCGCCTCCATGGATGTAAATGAAGAGCGGCGCTTTTTCGTAAACCTTCTTTTGGGGGTAGATGAAGTCGAGCTTGTTTCTCTGTTGGGGGGTGTTCTTTTTGTACTCGATGTTGAGTTCGCTTTTCGCGCCCAGCGATGCAAGAACCGCTGCTGCGGCTGGGTTCTGCTGGGCATTGTTTGTTCGCGAGTTACCCGCCTTCGGGGTGTTCCGATTGCCTCGCCTGGCCGCCTGTCGAAGCACGACTTGCATTTCAGAGTCGGAAAGAACGCCGTCTCCGTCTCTGTCGGCGCGCGAAAACCGCTTGAGAATCTGCCGGCGAACGGTCGCCTCTTCCGCGTCAGATATGACACCGTCTTTGTCAGTGTCGACCTGCGGGAGGAGCTTGAGAATCTGTTGCTTGATCGCATCATCCGCGTTTGTGCGTGCCACAAAAGTCAGTGAAACAAGCAGGCACAGGAATGTCAGGGCAGTGGTTTTCTTCATGATTCTGTTGTGGGGGTTAGAGGAGGTGTCAAGAAGCTCCTGAAACGAGCGAGTGAGTTCTTAGTCAAAGGTTGAGCAGGTCCGCGAGCGACTCGCCGAAAGTCGCTGCTGCAGACACTCGTGCAGCGGGGCGTATGGGATTGCTCCAGTGAGATGAAAGCCTTTTGCTTTACCTTTGAGCGGAACAGTCATCCGGAACGGGATCCGAGAACCTGCCCCAGGCCACCCGTCGGCATATTGGATCGCAATCAGCTGCTGGCGCGTCGCACCTACGGGTCGCCAGTCCTGCAGGATCTTTCTATCCCAAGTGCTTGCATCGAGCATTTTTTTTTGTATCGCATCGTTCTTTGGTATCGCATCGGGAAGCCGATTCCGCAGTACCAGCGAAATCCAGTGAGAGGTGCGAGAAAGCGAAGCAAGCCACTTCCATCGTGGCCGTGCCGTGGAACACATCGCGACGAGACACCCCGCACGCTTGATCCTGGGATTCTTTCACTGTCTGTTTTCTTCTCTTTTCGTCGCAGCATGGGGGCAGACGGCTAGCGATGAACCGTTACAGATGAAACCTGTAGAAGCGACGAGGGTTTCGTTTAAAAAAACAGATTTTACCGTGGAGGGCCGACCATGGGCGGTCCGGGTAAATCGCAGGGAGCGTGCATTAAGTCGTTGTTGTTCCATGGGTTGTGGTAAAAATAGTGCAGGCGGCCAGCTGTCGTCGCACCCTCGGTGCCTACCCCTTGGCTTCTTCTGGCCGTCCTGTGAATCACCTCTCTGTGGCCTTGATCAGCTTGGGCTGCTCCTTTTTTTTCCAAGCTGCAATGTCCTCTTGCAACACACTCACGGCCTTCATCAGCTGGCGGTCTTTCCCATTGGGAATCTCCGCGGGTTTCGGCCACACCACAAAGTTCGGCTTGGCTCCGTTGAGTTCCATGTCTTCACCAGTACGCTTCACATACCATCCACGGAAGGGAACGCGAATACGCCCCACATCCATCACACTGGCGGATCCGGTGCTGATAACTCCACCCGCCGTGGGGACACCGACAAGTCGCCCACGTCCCAGGTTCTTGATGGCGTGACTGAAAATTTCGGCGTTGCTGTAACTGTTCTGGTTACACAGGACGACAATTGGCTTACTCCAAGTTGCATAAACTCGGCGACTTTGCGGATACCCCGGACCACCTCCACGGGGAACGGTGATCGCGTGCTCGGGTTGGGTTAGTGCCGTCAGGAGATGGTCTGTCGTCGACCCACCCCCATTGTCACGAACATCAATGATCAAGCCATCTTTCCCGTAACCCACATCGAAGAGTTCTCGCTCAAACTCAAGGAAGCTGGACCAGTTCATTCCCTGAATATGCAGGTAACCGATGGTTTTGTCTTTCCGAGCAACCAACGCGCGGTTGTCGTCCTGCCATGTGTTGTACAGCAGACTACGGATCCGGTTGTAACTGGTTGGTCTGATCACGACGCTCCGCTCACTGCCCTTTTTGCCTGCCGATTTCACCGTCAACTCAATGTCACGATGGGAACGTCCATTCAGCACACGGGTCAAATCCATCCCGTTTTCGACCTTCGTGCCATCAATGGCAAGAATGATCTCACCGACCGCAAGCAAGCTACCCGTATCAGCAGCAGGCCCGCCTGCAATGACATCCTTGATTTTCAGTCCCGGACCTTTGTGTTTGCTAGCGAATCGCACACCTAAATGAGCGGTACTGACATTCCATTGCCCCGTATTACTGGACTGCGCTCCGAGATCACTTGCGGGATAGAATCCCAGATGCGAGCCGTTCAGTTCCCCAAGCATCAGTGTCACGACACGGCTGAATTCACTCATGTCGCGAGCATGGCTCGCTGCGTCCCCGTATTTTTTTCGAATCTGATCCCAGTCATGGTTGCCAAAATTCTCGTCATACCATGCATCACGCATCACTCGCCATGCTGCATCAAAACCGGCACGAAAACGCGCGGATCGACTCAGTTCTTGATATGCCGAAAACGGGTAACTCTTGCCGCTGCCGGAAAGCGGCTGAGTTGCAGGCACACCATTGACGAGCCAGAGCATCCGGTCCGGCGACTTAAGCCAACCCTTGAGACTTCCGCTACTGCTGGTGATTTTTTTGGGCGTAAGTTGATCAGGAAAGGTGACGTACCAGGTTCCCGGATCATTCTTGACCGTACCCGTGAAAATAAGTTTCGATCCATCGGGTGACCAGCCAAGCACTCGCTCGGAACTGTTGGGATTACTCAGCCGCTCCAAGCGCCGATGGATTTGATCGAAATCGATTTTCACTTCCGGCAGTTTTGTTTTTGGTTCTGCTGCTAACTCCGGCTTTTTCTCATCATCCTTCTGGGAGTCTTTCTCCCCAGCTTTCTTGGGCGCTTGCTTTTTATCCGCTTGGGTATCCGACTTCTGATCCTCTGCTGATGCATCCGCTGACTTCTTCGCCGGTTCCGTTGGCTTGGCCGGTGCGGAAGATTTGCTGCGAGATTTTTTGAGTGCTTCCAGAGTCTTCTTCAGGCGTCGTTCCCGTGGATCAATATCATTGTCTTTGCGAGTCAGGTAGACGTAGTAAATATCGAATTCATCGTCGGAACGGCGCCCATAAAAAGCAATCTTGCTACCGTCCGGCGACCACTTTGGGCCATATTCATCATCTGGATGCCGCGAGATGTTGATGGGTTCTGCTTGCTGATCCACCGGCGCAATCCAGATGTCATTGTTGAAATTATTGTCAGTGCGTGCATACACAATCCATTTTCCATCGGGTGAAATATCAAACGCCGGGGCGCTGAAGGAATCCACCAGCGTTTCCGCTTTCCCGGTCTCCAGATGAAAAACGCGTAAATCCCCACGGCCATGAGCAAACAGGAGGTCTTTCCCGTTGGGGCTCAGTTGGAGATTGGATTCCTTTTCCGCGTCATCCGTGATTTGCGTTAGTTTGAATTGCTCCGACTGCCACCAGTAAAGCGAAGCGTCTTCCCGTTCGACCTTCCAAATGTCCGGCTGACCGTCTTTCCAACCCACAAAGAGGATCGCGTTACCTTCCTCGAAAAAAATCGGATCCGATTCAAACTCTGCGGTGGTGGTAACACGTACTGGTTCTTTCAACTCGGTCTCCATGACCCACAAATCACCTCCAGCGATGAATGCGACTTCCAAACCATCATGGCTGAAGGTGGCATCCGATGCGGAGGTCAAAATACGGCGGTAGGCGTCTTCTCGCGCGTCGGCGTTGGAAATCTGTATGTTGATTTGCACCGCATCCTGCGCCTGCTTGGGTTGCCATCGATAAAGATCAAATAACTTCGAAAAGACGATTAATTCACCATCGGTGGAAATCGTCGGCGCGGCAACCAGATCATCCGCAAAGCGGGTGACCTGCGAACGCTTGCCCGTGTCCAAATCATGCTGCCACAAGTTGCGAGCTCCATTTTGGGCAGCATGGGAACTGCAATAGAAAAAAGACCTGCTGTCACGGTTCCAAACCGGGGAACGAGCGCCTGCCATGGTATCCACAACTTTTTTGAACTTCCTTGATTCCAAACCAAAGGTCCAGATTTGCGCTGAACGGGAACCGACATAACCCTTACGCCACCAGCGTTCTCCTTCTCGAACGAACAACAGAGTTTTTCCATCGGGACTGATTTTCCCTTCGGTACCATAACCGTTGAACAGGAGTTGCTCAGCACTCCATTTCCTGGAACTGATGCGAAAGAACCGTGATGACGATCTCCAATGATGATCGCGGGAAGCGAGTACCAGCAAACTCTTGCCATCGGGATACCAGTCCTGCAGTGAATAGCCCTCGGAATGAAAAGTCAGTTGCTGTGCTTCACCGCCGCTCGCAGGCATCACATAAATCTGCTCACTCCCGGTGCGATTGCTGACAAACGCGATCTGTTTGCCATTGGGAGAAAACATTGGCTGACTCTCCCTGGCGGCATGTGTGGTGAGCCGACTGGCTTGACCACCGCTGGCAGGTACCTGCCAGAGGTCCCCACCTCGGACAAACAAGAGTGTCTTGCCATCAGGAGATAGATTCGGCTGTCCTGCCAACTTCACCTTGGCATCAACAGGTTTTGAAACGGAAACAACCGCCAGAAACAACACCGCAATTTGCAAAACTCGTAATGACATGACAGCCTTCATTCACAGCTACTCAAAGGGGGCAGAACCGAAAGAATTTACCGGCATTCACCAGTATAAACAGGGGCTACCGGTGATCGAAAAAAAATCTCTGAACGGCAAATTACCAACCAGATACCCAGGTGCCGAAATCAACCATGGAGAAGAAGCGGGGACGGGGGACATGGTTTCGTCCACCCCGGCGTAGGGCGGCCAGCGGACGTCCCCGCCTCACCAACAGCAGACGGATCCCACAGACCGGGCTGCCGCAGTTGTCTTTCAACTCCGCTTCCGTTCCAATCGTTAACGAGGCCTGACCGTTTGCTTTCTACCGTCCTCTGGCCAAGGATTCGTCATGCGACCCACATTCCAAGAAGACACTGCGGGTGAGATGGTAGAAGGTGCGTTCTGCCAAGTGTACGGAACGGCTATGCGTGCTCTGCAATTCTTGCTTTCTATGCACGTTAGTCCATTCGTCGCCCAACCACTGCAAACATACGTTGGCAGTGGTTCCGCGGCGCAAACGAGAGCGATTGTGGAAATGCGAGAGCAAGCCGCAGCATTGCCACCGAAATAAATCCGCGGGAAAAGGAAAGAAGAGGGATTCTCACAATGCAACTGCAACACCTGCTTCTCTTGCTGGCGATCAGCCTGCCATTGCTGGATACCACGCGTGCTGCTGACCCGCTGCCTTCCTGGAACGAGTCCCCCACCAAGCGTGCCGTCGTCTCGTTTGTGGCCCGGGTGACCCGAGAGGATTCGGCTGACTTCGTGCCGCGCAGTCAGCGCATCGCGGTGTTTGACAACGATGGTACGCTGTGGTCCGAACAACCAATGTACGTCCAGTTGCGGTTTGCGATTGACCGCGTCAAACAACTTGCCCCACAGCATCCTGAATGGCAGGACCGGGAGCCTTTTGCGTCGCTGCTGAAGGGCGACACCAACGCCGCCCTGGCCGGTGGCGAGAAGGCGATCCTTGATATCGTGATGGCGTCGCATGCAGGGATGACGATCAACGAATTCGAGGAGTTGGTGAACGATTGGATCACCACGGCAAGGCATCCTCAAACCAAGCGGCGCTATACCGACATGATCTACCAACCGATGCTTGAACTGCTCGCTTATCTGCGTGCCAACGGCTTCAAAACCTTCATCGTCTCGGGCGGCGGTACCGAATTCATGCGTCCCTGGTCCGAACGCGTGTATGGCATTCCGCCAGAGCAAGTCATCGGCAGCAGTATCAAAACGCGTTTCGAACTCCGCGATAGCAAACCCGTCCTGGTGCGTCTGCCGGAGTTGAATTTCATCGACGACCAAGAGGGTAAGCCGGTCGGTATCCACCAGCACATCGGGCGCCGCCCGATCTTCGCCGCCGGAAATTCCGATGGTGACCTGCAAATGCTGCAATGGACCGACGCGGGCAAGGGCCCAAGATTCTGTGTGCTCGTACATCACACCGACGCCAAACGCGAATGGGCCTATGACCGCAATTCCCATATTGGACGACTAGACAAAGCACTTGACGACGCGGCGCAACGCGGTTGGACCAAGGTGAACATGCAACGCGACTGGGGAATCATTTGGCCCCCCTCGAAAAACGCAAGCCACTCAAAATGAATCCGCAGGCAAGGAGCTGCGGCGGGGCCACCCCGCCGCAGCTTGTGACGGAGCAGGTTTTGGTGGTGTGCGAGAAGCCGGCGCAGCATCTCCTGATCATGCCAGAACTGGTTGGGTCAGGCAGTTGGGCCAGGACAAAAATGGGAACAGGTTGCTGCCATGCATTCCTGTTCTCTTTTCCCAGGTAATCCTTGCCCTTCCTGTTCGTTCCGAATCACGCTGTTATTCGGGGACTTCAATCAACGTCGTGATTAATTCTCGATACTGTGGGTCCGGAATGCCCAGTGTCTCTGCTAATCGCGCCAGTTGGTCCTGATGTCCAGCCTGCAAACCGCTCGCGGCGGCGGACATGGTATGAAACGCTAGTTTGACAACCAAGGCTTTGCCGTGGTCGGATAAGTCCGGAGTCAGATGGCGAATATAGGAATTCAAATCGGCGCCGGATTCCTCGGCCATGTTGATTTCGTCCTGCAAGATGTCACCCGGCACGGGAAGTCCCGCCAACTCCATATATTGCTTTTGAATTTCGGCCCGCTCACCATCATCCACGATACCGTCGGACAACGCAGCCATCACCATCACTCGCAACATCTGCGTGTAAAGCTCCTGGCGATTTTTTTCCGGATCGTAATCCAAGATCGCGTCATCGTACATGGCTCCGCATGCAGTGCATTCCACATACGTTCCCGCAATGTCCAAAGGAATCAGGGGAATAAAATAAAGTGTGAAATAGTTGCGAACCTGCTTCAGATTACCGTTCTGCGGCATGTCACATTCCGGACAGTGAAATGTCGAAGAACCGGTGGTGGACGTCAGGTTAGTGGAACCCCAGATGATCATGGCAGCACCTCAGCGAGCTTCATTGATTAGCGAAGATCAGGAAAACCGTGGTGAGCGTGATGCCTGTGCTGACACACGCTCCGCGCCGACATAAGAAAGGAATTTCTGGCATGGTGCAAATCGTACCAACCAACACACCTTAAAGCAGAGCAGGGGCAGACCGGTTGAATCCCAGCCGTCTTTCTCTGGCAAAGAAAATGCACCCCGTCTCTAGTTCTTGTCCCGCTGCCGATACCCTGCACGCCCCGCCCCTTAAGACGCCTGCCCTGTTTTTATCCGACAAAAAAAACGGTGCGTCTGCATTTTTCACGCCCGCTTGTGAGAACCGTTTGCGACAAACGTGATAGCGACTGCTGCTGTCGTTCTGCCTGCGAATCAACGCATTCAGAAGAGGTGCTGTACGTTTACAGGCAGTGTCCGACAGCTGGCCCGCCCGGCCGCGGTTGACCAAGCTCCATGGTGCGTGCGGTGGTCTGGTCCGTCGTATCGTGCTTCGCGAGTTGACGTGTTTTCAGGTTCGTGGCCTGAGTTCCACACGT
>NZVR01000058.1 GCA_002701545.1 Blastopirellula sp.
CAACAACAAAGAATGCCCCGTGAAAGAATGCCCAACACCAAGAATGCCCAACACCAAGAATGCCCAACACCAAGAATGCCCAGTGACCGAACCGCAGCAGCCCTTTCGCGGCTTCGATCAACAAAGAATGTATGAGTGACACGAGAAAGCGTCAAGCATTTTTTTCACGGCTGGCCGCTGGCGGATTGATGCCAACCCCATGACAACCTGCTCTGATGATCAACGCTTGTCGCTGGTCGCACGGGGTGCGATGAAGACCAACCGGAAGCCTTGCAGTGCGAGAAAAATGGCAAACGGGTAGGCTGGCCACAGTCGAATCCACAGCGCCCGACCCGGCCGTTTCGCGTCCGCGGTTGCGTCCGCCGGCTCATCCGGCGACGTGTCACTGGTCTGGTCTGCTTCCGAGGGTCGATAGCTCAGCGGTCGCTGGACACCTTCGAAAACGGAACCGACAACCAGGATCGCCAAGGTGATCAGCAGCAGGAAGCACCCGCCGGCAGCCATCATGCCTTTGAACGTATTTTCTTCGGATAGCTGTTCCTGGTGCAGTTCCAGGGTTTTGCCGCGTCGCAAGCTGTGTTCGACGGTATCCGCCACCTCGATGTCGCGACTGGCAGCCATCCAGGCGGTGTCTGCGGTCGGTTTTTCCACGAGCTGTGCGAATGCTTGCAGCATGGCGGACGCATCGGGAACGGGGTCATCCGTCTCGGTAGCTTGTGACTGGCCTTCGACGGTCAGACTCCATTGGTCTGGATCCGCCGAGATGTTCAAGACGGCGGTCGCGGCGGCCCCGACCAGTTTCAGCTGCGCGGTTTCGTGCTGGCCGGCATGACTCACATTCCAGCGTCCCAGCAGGCCGGATTCGCCGGTCATATTGACCGTCAAGTCCGCCAGGGTGGTGGCATCGGCATTGGGTGCCATGGCACTGACTCGCCGTACGGTCTTGAGGAAGGGCCGCATCAAGCTGACGTCATGAGCCACCTGATCCAGGACGACGGGCCGCGAGGTGGTTGCCATCGTGCGTTCCACGACGACCTGTTTCAGCTCTCCCAACGCAGTTTGCTGACCGGACACCAGCTGCGTGGCAGTTCGGTAGGCGGCACTGTGTTGCCCCGGCACAAACGGCAACACCAGCCCCTGTCTGTCTTCACGAATCATCTCCAGTTCGAATGCCACAATCGCTTCACAGGCTGGGTGAACGATCAGCAACGGGAGGTCACATTGAAATAGTTTCCGGAGAACATCATTACGATCTTCCCAAGGAGTCTGTCGAGCGACGATGATCGCGTCCGCCACCGGTTCGTGAATCACCGGTTCCCAGTCGGTATCAAAGGAGGCTCCTGGAGCCAGATCAAAGAGGGTTCGTTGATGCTGTTCCGCACCGTACACGGCCACGACTTCATGCGCGCTGTCGGCGGCAATGGCTTGCACCAAACGCAGCGTCGCGTCATCGGATCCCAGCAGGGCAAATTTCATGGGTTACAGCCGCCTGATGTGGAAACCACCATCGACATGGAATCGCTGGCCGGTGCTAAATGCGAAGGTGTCGGTCACAAGCGTCCCTACCGCTTTGGCCACATCTTCAGGTTCTCCCCATCGCCGGATGGGAGTCAATCCATCAGCGATCTGTTGATCGTATTTTTCACGTACCGGCGCTGTCATATCACTGGAAATCACACCGGGGCAGATCTCGTACACATGGATCTGGTCGGTTGCCAGTCGGTCGGCATACAGCCACGTCATCATCTCCATACCGGCTTTGGCAATGCAATAATCGGCCCGGTTGGTCGATACTGCGTAAGCGGAAATCGACGAGATGTTGATTAACGTGCCTCGCTCCAACTCACCCGCTTGCCGCAACTCCAGCATTTGGCGAGCTGCCAATTGGGAAAGGAAGAAGGGTCCTTTCAGGTTGGTATCGAGCACACGATCCCAACCCTCCTCGGTGGCATCCAAAAGGTCTTTGCGGCCGGGTGACGTAATTCCGGCATTATTCACCAGCACATCGAGGCGGCCGCACTGCTGCATGGCTGCGTCGACTAAGCGCTGCCGGTCGTCTGCCGAACCAACATCGGCTGCGACAGGCCAAGCGCGCGCGCCGATCTCGCTCAGTGCCGCGACGACTTCGCTGGCCGCTTGAGCGTTGCTGTGGTAATTCACAATCACCGAGTAGCCTCGGCTGCCGAGCTCGAGCGCAATAGCGCGACCGATCCCACGCGAGGCTCCCGTGACAATAGCTGCGGGCGCATTGGACATACGCTGGTACGTTAGGAGCATCGCTTGAATCTGTCAACTCGCTGCGACAAAATCGCGGTCTAACGACCGGACAGGCCTCATGCATCCTGCCCCCTGGCAAGGCCCTCCGCCTCGGCATTTCGTCCTATCGCATGCGCGCTCACCGGGTGGCCGCAGGGTCTCTGGCCAGACGCCTACAAACCGGGGCGGGTGGGTCGCATATTGGGCTTGGGAGCCAAACCACCACGATCCAACGGACGGCGCCCTCCTTTTTCCATACGCCGCTTACGGGCGATGTATCCCATCCTGACCTCACTCCACATCTTCTGCGCAGGCAAGTTACGTAAACGCTTCTGCTCATCAGGTGGCAACTGCATAAAAAACAGCGTTAGCTCCCGCTGATTGATCGGCGACTGCCCCGCGCCGCGCAACCGCATGTGAAGCTCATTGACTTCGCGGAACCATTTGCTCCATTTCGCCTTGTCACCCGTCTCGATCATTCTGGAAATGACCGCTTGCCCGCCCGGGCTCAATTGTTGCAACAAACGCTCCAAATCCTCTTCACTTACACCTTGCAGTTCTGGCATTTCTTGAACTGCCGCCATCAAGATGCGCCGGCGTTCGAAAGGAGCCCGCGCTCGGTTCAACTCGATTCGCTTTTCCGGCGAAAGGGCAGCGAAGACCAGATCCTCGCGTTGTTTCCAAATGCCTGCCATCCAGGCAAAAATCCGGCGATTATCGTCCACCGACATTTTTTCTGCCACCACTTCATTGAGATGCTTCGACTCAGCCTCGCGTTGCAAGGTTTGAATCCGCTCGATGCGCGGTTCGTCATCCAGACGCAAAACCTGATAACGATCGGACGTCGATAGCGATTTCAACCAATCGTTGTACTGTACGAGCACCACTTGGAGTTGCTCGGCACGTTCGTCCGCAATCAACGCCTCGTGAAAGCCACGGATGCGCGCCATTTCTTTCGGCGTCAGCTGCGTTAACCGAATTTGCTTGCTCTGCAGACTCTCTTTGGCATCGACCGACAAACGAGCGACCTGTTCACGACGCTCGACAAGCGAGCCGTTCACGGACCATGCCGGAGTCGTGTCGGACGGTTCCGTCGGAAACACACCTCGGTCGAGCAATAAGCGGATGAACGCGATATCATCGCCGTAGGTATAGTAATCGACGTTTTCGATCAGCGGTAAATCTTGCAGAAGCCGACGATCCGGATCCGGGGACAGCAGGCGAAACATCACGAACCCGGCCACTACGGACACCACGCAACCCACCAACGCTAACACCCACATCTTGATGCGACGCCGAGGCGTCTCGATCCGCATCTGTTGCGTCGCATCCCGGGCGGCGACAACCGTCATTTCCAACGTTGTCTGTGTGAAGTCTTCACTCACCGCTGGCGTTTCCAGCAGATCCAACAGCGCCCAGGATTCCTGCAACTGCTGCAATTGCTGGCGATATTCGGCATCGTCCGCTAACCGACTCTCGATGGCAGCGACCGCTCGAGAATCCAATTCGCCGTCGAGGTAAGCAACTAATTCCGCATCCGGAGGTTCGTTCTCTGTTGTATGCCATTCGGCCATCGCGTCTTCTCCCCCCTTATGCGTCAGCGTCGTCCGCAGGTCGACTGCCATCTTGAAGGTAAGGCTCCAAGAGCACTCGTAGATTGACTCGGGCGCGCGACAGCAGCGACTTCGTCGCCGGAACACTCAAGCCCATCGACTCACCAATGTCCGCATAGCTCATCTGCTCGAACTTGGCCAACAGCAATGCCATGCGTTGACGCTCGGGCAAACTCTCCATCGCCAAACGCACGATCTCGACGTGCTCTCGCTTGTCGAGCTGTCTGGCTGGCATCAAACCACTGGCTGCGACGGCCAGATCATCCAGCGGCTTGACCGCTTGCGAGTCCCCCGCGTTGCCCACCAAATGGACCTCTTTACGACGTGCCAACGAGCGTCGCGAGTTGCTGGCCACATTGTTCGCAATGGTGAACAGCCAGGTCGAAAACTTGGCGCCCGGTTCATAACGCTTACGGGCGCGAAAGACCCTCAAAAACACCTCTTGCGCCAAATCCTCCGCTTGGTCACGCCGCTGCGTCAGATGCTGTAAGACCGCGATTAATCGAGCCTGATACCGCTCCACCAGCTGTTCAAAGGCGACCGCGTTGTCATTGCGCACCTCGAGCATCAACTGCACATCCGGATCGTGCAGTTCATAACCACCTGCAACTGTGCCACTTACGGTCAAACAGCTCCTCCACATTGAATCGCGAAACGTTCGGAACGGATGAAGTCTAAGCCATGAGACAAGTGCCGACTACCGACTTCCGCTCTTTCCATCAAACCCCGGCAACCTGTCGAAGTTTCGCCCGCCCCCAGTTTCTTTCCCGCGCGTCAGGGCGCCCCCGCCGATGGGGCTGCCAGTTTCGGCGGTAAACCACCAGAAACCGCACACGGTCCGCCGTGACTCTCCGGTAGCGAGCGAGTAAACTCATGATCACGAAGCAGGTCTCTCACGAATCCCCGGAGTCTCGTTGCAGCCTCCACAGCGCCCCCACCTGTACGAGAGGCAATTGACGGAGTCGTGTGATGCCTATCGTGGTTTCTTGCTCATGCGGTGGACGCTTTCAAGCGCCGGACAGCATGGCGGGGCGGTCGACACCTTGCCCCGTTTGCCGAGTACCTCTGGTCGTCCCCACCCCCAACGCCCTGGACGCGATCGATGCCAGTACGCTGACTGCGTCCAGCACGGCCCCTCTCTCGGGAATGCCCGCGCCACAACCCACACCTTGGCACGTCCGCTCCGGACCGTGGCTGAAAGTTGCCCTGCCTCTGTCCTGCATCACGGCCGTGATTGGCATCCTTGTCTTGCTGGCGTTTGTATTGTTCAACCGATGGTCACAACCTAGTGAAGCAGTGGACGTCACGTTGGTTGGCCTCAGCGCCTCGGGCAAACCGACCACGGTTGAGGAGTGGGATATGGCATACGCCCTCCCTGCCGGCGTGGCCGATGAGACGTCCCTGTGGGTACAGGCCAGTCAAGCGGCGGCCAATGCGAATCGCAACAGCCGGCTCGCCATCATTGGCACTTCCAGTGACGTCCCCTCTCCGCCCAAAGCCTGGGGACAGTTCGACCAGGCGCGCAAGTTTATGGAAGACCACCAGGGCAGTCTGACATCGGTCTACAAGGCAGCCGAAGCTGGAGGTTCAGCCTGCTACCCAATGAACTTCAGTGGCGGCCACATCCAAGTCGATTTGCAGCATGTCGAAAAGTTCCGTGCTGTCCCCAGACTCCTCTTATTGGATGCTTGGGTTCACAGCCATCAAGACCAAGCTCCTGGAGTGGCGAAGTCGTTGAGTGCTGCGGTCCGTTCTGTCGCGGCGTTGCAATACGAGCCGATCATGACCACACAGGTCACCCGCGCGGGCATGCTGACAACGTTTGCAAAACAAAGCGAACGGTTGCTCAACTGCACACATTTCACCGATGAGGCACTCGTTCGGATCCAGCAAGATCTGCGGCGACTCGACTTTACGCAGCCGTTTTGGCGCAGCATCGATAGTGATCGCTTGCATGGCATCCTGCTCCATCAAAACCCGGATTTGGTCGAAAGCACGCTGCCGAACAACCAGCGCTCGCACGCCTATTTCCTGCAAAAGATGGCAGAAATCAGCCAATACGAAGGCCAACCTTGGCACATTGTCCTGCCGGCATTGCAAGAAATTGAAGTCAGTTATACGACGGAATCCGAAACGATCACGCAACGACTGGCGCACGGTTTTGCCACCCTACACCTGCCAATTCTGGACGTCCCTGCCACGGCCATGGCACGCGCCACGGCTCAACGCGACATCCTGGATGTCGGCATCGCTTGCCTGCGTTACCAGCAAGTGAATGGTCACAGTGTCGAATCACTCGAAACACTGGTGCCGGAGTATTTGCCTCAGGTACCCGCCGACCCGTTCGATGGTTTGCCGCTGAGGCTGCGTCAAACAGATCAGTACCTGTTGGTATACAGCATTGGCGTTAATGGCGCGGACGAACTGGGCAACTCGGGCAATCTCTACAGCGACGACGCAGATGATATGATTCTGGAGTTGAAGAAGCCTGCCAGCGGACTCTCGAATTGAACAACCTGCAAACGCTTGCTCGTTTTGCAATCCGCCAGCGATTTCCCAGCACAGCGCGGTCTGTTGCAAGCAGCAGCAACTCCTGCGGTTTCAGCTGCCACATCACAGCTCGGTTGCCCAACGCCAGGTTGCTTGGCACATTCGGAGCCTGTCGGTGACGCATGCCGTATCCAGTTCGAAAGATACCTTGCCTTGTATCTCGACCCATTGTCGGGAAAATGATACCTCTCTGTCGGAGCATTCCCAGATGCTCGTGAGCGCAGCTTCGCGAACCAGTGAAAAGCAATGTCTACCGCAAAACAATGTATTTCCGCCGCGCGCAAACTTGCCAAACAGGTCGACGCATTGACCTTTGGCGAACCGATCACGCATGTCTACAACCCACTGCAATATGCCTGGAAAGCCCACCGACAGTACCTGGAACGTTACGCGCGGACGTCGTGCCGGGTGTTAATGCTGGGCATGAACCCAGGGCCGTGGGGCATGGCACAGACCGGCATTCCCTTTGGCGAAATCAACGCCGTCCGTGAATGGCTGCACATCGACGCCGCCGTCAGTAAACCTCAGAACGAACATCCCAAACGTCCGATCGAGGGTCTGGACTGCGCTCGCAGCGAGGTCTCAGGCAGACGGTTATGGGGTCTGTTCCGCGAACAATTCTCAACCCCGGATGCATTCTTCGACCAGCATTTTGTCACGAACTACTGTCCGCTGGTGTTCATGGAAGCTTCGGCCAGGAACTTCACTCCCGACAAACTCCCGAAAGCGGAACGGGAGCCATTGGAAGCCATCTGTGATGCGCATCTCCAAGCGGTGATCGACGCTTTGCAACCCGAGTGGTTAATCGGGGTCGGTGCGTTCGCCGAGAAACGTTTTGCGAAACACGCTGCAGCCGACATGCGCGTAGGACGCATTCTCCACCCCAGCCCAGCCAGCCCGGTAGCGAATCAAGGCTGGGCGGAAGCCGCCGAGAAACAACTCCGCGCACTCGGCGTCTGGGACTGAACTCACGCCAGCCAACGCTGGCCGTTATCCGGCCTTCATCCACCGTGCCACCTCTGCGGCCGTCAGGGTCAAAGCGGTTCGAGGAAGTCGTTCCAAATCAAAGCTGGCGATCAGGTCCGCGGCCGCAACGGGACGTGCATCAGGCTGCAACCCGCAGCTATGAGCCAGGTAGCCGACCAAGGTCTCTGGCGAGACCCCAGCACTTCGCAAGGTCTGCAACCGGGTATCGCCGTGACGTTTGGCAAGTCGCCGCCCGTCCTCACCCACCACCAACGGAACGTGAGCAAATTGTGGAGGTTGCCAGCCAAAAAAATCGTACAACGCCAACTGACGAAACGTGCTCGGGATTAAGTCATCGCCGCGCAGCACTTCGGTGACCCCCATCGTATGATCATCATGCACCACCGCCAACTGATACGCGGGTGTCCCATCCTGTTTGCAAATCACAAAGTCACCAAGTTCGGTAGCGAGTTGGCACGGTTGTTGTCCTGCCACCAGATCGACGAAACTCACCGTTTGTGAGTCGGTACGGAACCTCCAGGAAAAGGCCTGGCCGGTCAGCGCCTCGGCATCCGCTGGGGTTCGGTGAGCACACGTCCCGGGGTAGACCGGACCTTCCTGTCCCACATGGGGCGCACTGGCTGCTGCCGCCACATCCGCACGGCTACAGGTACAAGGATAGATCTGATTGGCTTGTTTCAGTTGCTCCAGAGCGTCGCGATAATGCGCCAGCCGGGCGGTTTGCACATAGGGTGCAGAGGACATCTCCTGACCGGGCCCTTCGTCCCAATCCAACCCGAGCCATTGCAAGTCTTCGATCGCCTGCTCGACAGCCCACGCTTTCACGCGTGGCGAATCAATATCTTCGATCCGCAGAATGACGCGTCCGCCCGCGCGGCGAATGGACAGCCAGGCCAGCAGATAGGTACGGGCATTACCGACGTGCTGAGCACCTGTCGGAGAAGGCGCCAAGCGGCCTGTGGGCCCCGCGCCGACGCTCATCGTCTTCCAGCCTGCACTTGCACACGTGCCGGCTCCGCCAGCGGCCGATCCAGCCCGCGCGGTCGCCCCCCCACCACCTCCGGGGCCGCATCCTGATCATAGAACGGATCGCGCAACACCGCACGGTACTGCTGCTGTTGCATTGTCCCCCGCGGATAGCCGAAAATGGGACCACTGCAGGATGACAGACAACAACACACCATGGCACACACAACGAGACACCACGTTCGCATATCAGGCTCCACAGAATGCATCTTGATCAGCGGGCGAAGTATACGGTCCGTGCTGCACCAAGTCGAACCCAACTTGCTTCAAACAAGCTAGCAAACACCACCTATCCCGCTTCCATCCGAAAGAGATCCCTGGCCTCTGCTTAGCCATTCTCCTGTTCTTCCAAGGAATACTTGATGATCCGATACACCCGAGGACTCACGTGGGCATTGCTCCTTATCTGCTGGGTCCTGATCATGTCGTCGGAAACACCTTGCTGGGGGCGTGCCGGCGGCGGCGGCGGTTTCAGCGGAGGNGGNGGTTTCAGCGGAGGTGGAGGTTTCAGCGGAGGCGGGGGCTTCAGTAGCGGCGGCTTTAGCGGCGGTGGCGGTAGCTACAGAGGCTCCGGCAGAAGTCTCGGCCCCGTCCCAACGGTCATCATCCTGTGCATCATCGCGGCCTTCGTCATCGGCAAGGCGGTGATCGAAGCTCACGCTCAAAAACAAATGCAACGTCAACGCGAGCAAAGGCATCAGCGGCGTTCCCAACAGATGGCCGCTCAATTACAGCAGGCCGATCCCAACTTCCGGGCTGACATTTTTTTCCGACGGATTGCTGCCGCGTTCATGAAGATCCAACACGCCTGGTGTCAACAAGACATGCANCCCGCACGAGCTTTTGTGTCGGATGGCATTTTCGAGCGATTTACCTTGCAGATCCAAGAGCAAAAAGCACTCGGCTACCGCGACCACATGGAACAAATCAGGATCACCAGCCTCAACCTGGCCAGTGTCGAAGCGGATGCGGCCTTTGATGTCGTTACGGTCCGCGTTGCCGCCTCTGCGGTGGACTATCGCGTTTCGCTGAACACCGGCAACCGCTTACACGGCAGCGGCTCAGCACAGGCGTTTGTCGAATACTGGTCCTACATTCGCAAACGGGGGGCACACACGCGGAACGAAGCAGGGTTGATGGAGGGCAATTGCCCGAACTGCGGCTCAGACATCCATTTGAACCAGGCAGCAACCTGTGAAGCGTGCGGCAGCTTACTGCGCAGTGGAGAATATGACTGGGTGCTCTGTGAAATCACCCAAGAGTGCGAGTGGGTTGCACCGAGTCAGCAAACGCAACCTGGCCTGGACGCCTTTCGTCAGCAAGACCCACAATTCAACCGACAGCAAATCGAAGATACCACGTCGGTCATGTTTTGGCGCAGGGCCACGGCCGACCATCTGGGTGAGATTACCCCCTTGAAAAAAGTTGCCACGATGGACTTCTGTGCTGCCTACGAGCCCGCATTGCATCGTGACGCAGAAGGCAACCGACAGTTCTACGGTGACTGCGCCGTCGGTTCTGTGAAATTAACGGCGATGCTCCCTGCCGACTCCGCTTCTCCATGGGATCGAGCGATCGTTCAAGTGCATTCGTCGGGCAAAAAGTTCTTACAGCAGGCCGACGGCAAACTCCGCACCACCCACCACAGCGGCGTCATGCGAGCGTTCTTTGTACTGGGAAGAAAACCTGGTACACAAACCGATGTGCGGTCCGTCGTCTCCTCAGCACACTGTTGGAGTTGCGGCGCACCGGAAACCAATTCAGCAAATCACACCTGCGACTTTTGTGGTGAGATCCTCAACAACGGTGCCCANAACTGGGTCCTGCTCGAGATACTCAACCCGATCGACGCCATGCCATTACTAAAACAGGCGGCCGCTTTCTCTCAAAGCCCCGGCAGCCAGCCCACGCAGGCAGCCATCGTCGATGCAGAGGTGGTCCACACGCCTGACGGCTTCTCACTGCTCGCCTGGTTGATCCAAGTCGCTTTGGCAGACAGCGTGATCGACGAACGCGAACGCAAAGCCCTGCTACGTGTGGCCCGCGTCCATCATATCCCGGAACCTCGCATGCAGATCATGATCGAAGCAGCACAAGAGGGACAGCTGAACATCCCCCGCCCCCAAAATGACGCCGAAGCAAAAATCTGGTTCGAGTCCGCGATTGATGTTGCGGTTCTGAATGGCCGCGTCCCTCGCGCCGAAATGGACCTGCTGACGCAAGTTGGCCAACACCTGGGTCTCGGCGACATCGATGTCAAACAACGCGTCAAACGACGCTGGTCGGCACTGCGCAAACGCGGACAAACCAAACATTCCAGCAGTTCTCCCAACAGCCCAGAAGACCGAAACGTCTGAATGTGGCGGTACCTGGCGCCTGACCGCTGAAGTGAAAGCGACGACACACAGCAAGCAGCGCACCACACCTCAACATTCCCAAACGCGTGCCGCTCGTCTCTGATTACGATCGTAGCAAACCGAGTAATCGACAAGATCGTCCACATCCGTTTCTGTAGTCTCCCGCCCGCAGAAGCCAAGTTCGGGATGTGCCTCCGGCGGATCTGAAGCCGGTGTCGCAGCGCATTGCACGCCGGAAATCATGACGTGGCCGATGGACCGTTCCCATTCACTCACCGCCTGCAAACCGTGCAGCAGAGAGGATCTCCAACGCACCGATCCTTGGACGCTCGCCAAGACGTGACCTACCTTTGAGATAAGCAAGCGGCACGCGTGCATATGCCATCGCCGCCATGCAAATATTCTGACATTCGTGGATTCCAAACTTCGGCCGAGGTATCAATCATGCGCAAGGAAGTCTTATTTTGCGACGATGAATCACAGATTCTTCAT
The DNA here is from genome assembly GCA_002701545.1 of Blastopirellula sp. GTDB lineage: Bacteria > Planctomycetota > Planctomycetia > Pirellulales > Pirellulaceae. The sequence goes on from NZVR01000058.1 coordinate 11,282, forward strand.
GCTGCCGAATTCAAGCTACGGCGTGTTGGTTTTCACGTTCGCCAGTCACGAAATAGTGAAGAAGCGTGGAACGCCATCCAAGCGCGTCGTCCGGACTTGGTCGTCACGGATTGCCAGATGTCCCATCTGGGTGGCAAGCAACTGATCGAACGCATTCGCAGCGACGAGCGCACCGCAACACTTCCACTGCTGGTGTTGACCGCGGCAAGCGACGTAGCGATGGAGGAGATGGCCGTCAGCGTTCACCGCACAACGCATGTACTCTACAAACCATTCAGCCCGCGAGAGCTTTGTCAGCGCATCCAACAGGCACTCGAAAAAGCGCCTGTCCCGCAACCGCTGCTCGGTCATAGCCCAGCCTTCGCCGTCCCCTCGGTCAGTGCCATTCACTAAAGCGTCTCAGGCTGCACGCTACTGAGAGAGTGGCAACAGGGCATCCGCTCAAGTCAGGCAGNTGGAGACGTCGAACCGCACGTTTCAGGCGGCGTAACAAAGTTCCGGCATGGCCGTCTGCAAGACTTGGTCGCACGCTTCGCAAACCGCTTCCGCTGTGATGGCACGCAGCGCCTGCTGAGTACTGGGTCGACGCGCACGGCTTGCCGTCCCCTCCCAGGGAGCTTGCAGCGTCACATGCTGCTCGCCATAGGGCCCCGCGAATCGGTCCGCCGTGGCACCGTATAAGGCAACGCAAGGCACGCCCACGGCAGCGGCGAGATGCAGCGGCGAGTGATCCGCCGAAATCAACAACTGAGCCTGCCGCATCAGCGCCGTCAACTCACGCAAACTGGTGTGCGGCGCCATCATTGCATAGCCCATCGATCCAGCAACAATCGACTCGGCAAAATGATGTTCTTTGCCATTTGCCCAGGCAACGATCGTCGGCAGCCCGTGCACTTCACCCAAATGCCGGGCAACGGTGGCGAACCGCGCCATCGACCAGACCTGCGAACCCTCCGCCGCTCCGGGATGGATCATCGCAAAACCATCGGCAAGCTCCATGGACAGTACATACTCCCGCGCAAACACATCCGCTGAGGGATCGTGGGGCACCTCAAACCGGACCATGGGGTCTTGGACGCCCAACGGTGTCAGCAACTGCAATCGCGCGTCGACCACGTGTTCGCGTTCACGTGGCAGTTTCGTGCGATTGAGCCACAGCGCAAGCTCTCTGGCTTGCGGCCCGTCGAAACCAATTCGCTGACGAGCACCAGAAAGCCAACCGATCAGGCTGCTCTTGGTATGACTTGGAGGATCAATCACCACATCGCATTGCAACGAACGCAATTGCTGTCGCACGTGACAGATCGCTTGAGGTGATTTCAACCATCCTTCATCGACCGTGACGAGTTGATCGATGCAGTCATGCCCTTGCAGCATTGTGGCGGCGGCAGGTTCAGCCACCCAAGCAACGAAGGCATTGGGATCGTGATCTTTGATGGCGCACGCCAGAGGCATGGTCAGCACAGCGTCGCCTAACTCGCTTACGTCGGAAATGAGAACGCGTAAAGGACTGTTGTTGCGCACCGTAAACACCATCCTTGGCTATGATTTTTATTGGTCAGCTGCGTCAGATTCTGTTGAAGTAACGTCTTCCTCCTCGTGACTCGCCGGAACGACGGTGTCGGCATCTTGGGACTTTTGCTCGACATAACGGAACTCTTCGCGATAGCCGTCGTAACCATTGCCCTGCCGCTTTGCTTTGCGACTTCCGGCCAAAGGCACATCAATGGCCGAGCCGGCAAATTGCGTCCCACCGTGGATCGAACCGCGCTGAAATGGCCCGGCCCCCAGTACCCAGGTATCGTGGGATTTACTGCGGGCTTGCGCGATGCCTGACTGCCACACTGGTCGTTTCGTTTCCCGGTGGTAAGCAAACACGGCGATTTTTGCCGCAGCCGTCTTGTCATCCCGCCTCACAAAGGAGATTTCTGGGATGGTAGGAATCGGCGGGGCATTCGGGACCAGCGCGGCCGCCGAACTGATCGTGGTACTGGCAGGAACGCCCACCAACACGTGATGGCCATCCGTACCCAACGCTCCCACACGAGCCTCGACAATGTATTCCGCATCTTCTTTTGCGTCTTGCAACTGGCAATTCGAACTCATCAACTGCTGCCGCAGCGCACTGATGATGTAGTCAGCCGAAACAAAGCCGATCGGCTTGAAGGCGGTCGTAATGTATCGCGTATCCAGAAACACGGTCTTCCCGGATAACTCACTGAAGTTCACCTCTGCGACCGCGCGATCCACCGCATCCGACATCAACAACTGCTCGGTGGCCTGCTGTGACTGGGTTGTCCCGCAACCCACACAACCCAGACTCAACAACGCCATCCCGACAAACCACCGCGCAGCTCGACCCGACCGCTGCTGATCAGGACTCGAAATCTTCGAGATCGCGTTATGTAACAATCGCTTCGCCACCTAAGTCATCCCTACCATGTCGTTTTCATCCGTTGTGGGCATGTCAAACGCCCGCTGTGCTAACTGCCGCTGTGCTAACGTGACTCTCCAGTGAACTGCCGCGCGGGAGTATAGCGAAAAGTGAACTCACAGCAACGCACAAATCAAACGCCAGCAACGACGTGCCAGCAAACGTGAATCAATAACTCAACCCTGCTCGTACCAAGAGCGCCGAATCCAAATCAATCTCTCCCGGAACCGCCGCGAACTCCATCTGTCGACCAAAAACATAACCAAGTTCCGCAAAGCATTTCGCACCAGCTCCAAACAACCGTTCGTACCCCAGTAACAAACGCAAATCGCGCAGTGTCAACGTGTCGCGCACCCCACTCGTGCGACTGTAGCGGTACGAGTTGCCTCCAAATTCACCNGCCAGATACAGTTGATCGACGAAGCGATCTCCCCAGTTGGATCGGTAGGCAATTTTCGGCTGGGGGAACACAAGGTCACAGGTCAGCCGATCCGTCGGCTTCCAGATCACTCCACCCGCCGGCAACCAACTGACGTCTTCCCGGTTCAGGTACAGCACCCCCGCCACCCACTGCAGTCGTTCGTTACGAGGCTGCCACCGCAACAGCGCTTTTCCGGACAAGCGGAACGCACCATCCAGGCTCTCAAAGTCACTATACATGCCGACTTTCACCGCCGTGATCGCCGTCCAACGCTCCGTCAACTTGGGCATCCACATGAAGTCCATCGTTGCCTCATACACTTCCTCAGGCAGTTCCAAGGCCTCCGCGCCATCCAGCAACGTAACGTACAGGGAAGAGCCAATCACCAGCGGCCACTCGGCCGTCGGCATCGGCAGCGCCAATCCCAGGTAAGCATCCAATTCGACGAGATCGAGACCGTCCGCGCGCGAGTCGTTAATCCAGGTTGCCGAACCAAACAGCAACTGAAACAAACCATCCTTGAACTCGGGCAACTGCGGGCCGTAGCGAAGATTGTCACGAGTCACCGACAGGTCCGCAGCGCCAACATCCACCGGAGGCAAACCGAGCGGAGCACCTCCCGGTGGAGGACCGGCGAACGGTTGCAACGCCGGCGGTGCAAATCCCGGTCCGTCGACAATCGCTCGACGCATCGGTGCCTGAGCTTGCACAGTGCGGCAAGGGGCACCCCAGACGCTGAGGGTGACCAACAGTGTGCAACACACCAGCGCGTCCGTCGCGCATCTCTCGAGACTGCCTAACGTCTTCATAAAGTTTGCGTTGCCCTCTCGCCTAATAGCCCAGGCCCACTCGGATCATAAAGGTGTCACGCAAATCTAAATTGCCAGCACCCGAGCGATATTCGAGATTGCGGTTGAAGACGTAACCGCCCTCAATGAACGCCAAGCGATTGCCGGCGAGAATCATCGCATTGGGGCCCAATTCCATGCCTAAATAGACGCGGATGTCGTTGATGTCCACCTGATCCGACTCACCGCCAGGTACGCGTTCGATCGTCCAACTGCCGCCGCCCCATTCACCGCCCAGATACCACCAGACATCGTTATTCCCATAAGTGGTAAAGCGTTGTGCTAACTGAGGCCGCGGAAAGAAAATATCAAACCGTGTATCAGGATTGGGTGTCCACAAAATACCACCCGCTGGCAACAACTTGATGCCCAGCCGATCCGTGTAAATCACGCCCGCTTTAAACTGCACTTCCGGAGTGATTCGCGAGGTAAACAGCGCCTTACCCAGCATCCGAATGCTGCGTGTGGTGACGGAGTTAAAATCGCTAAAGACTCCCACACGGCCGCCTAGCTCGACACCGAACGGATACCGCGGGTCGGAATTCCAACCGAGATCGACGAACGCGCTGTAGGCCCGCGCCGGCAGGTCCGTACCAGGGGCTTTCGGACCATCCCACAAATGGAATGTAAAGGACGGCACAATGTACAATGGCTGAGTCGAAAAGAGAAAATTAGGATAGGTCGCCACCACGGATGTATCAAAATCGTGGATCCCAAAATCATTCGACTTGTCGCCGCCATGGAGCCAGGTGTAGCGGAATCGCGGACCTGTGAACAGTCGCGTCGGGTTGCCTAAAGTCGTACCGTTGAGCGTACTGCTGCCAAAACCGCCTTGTGGCCAGTTCAATGTTGGCAGCAAGCTGTTGGGAGACGCAGGAGGATAGGCTCCCGCAGGTACGGGCGTGCCCAGTGCCCCCACACCGTACGGCTGGCCTGTCACCACCGGCGGTGCTGCGACAATCGGTGCCGCGCCGGCCGCTGGCTGGCCATACAAAGTCGGCGGCATACTCGCCGCACCGGCCGTTGGTTGAGCATAAGGGTCAAAGACGGTCGTTGCAGGAGGCGCCGGCATGGTGAGCGGCTGGACGGGCGACAGCGGTGTCGTTTGGGCAGGCACCACGGTGGCCCCCGAAGTGCCGGTCGTCCCAAACCCGCTGCCCGCTGGGATACTTTGCCGAATTTGCGCCCGCACATCGGCCAGCAGACAACCGAACAAGATGAGGCTGCAGAGCACGAAACGATTGCAGGTTTTGAGTACAGTTTGGCTCAAGGTAACACCGTCGAATGACGAGGAGAATGGATTGCGCTGCGTTAACTAGCAGCGACGAGCGGGTGCGTCAAGTGCGATCGCGCAGACATTGCTCAACGCTGGCGGTGCTAGTGGGTCGCTGCTGGCAAGCCAGCGAGATCCCGCGCCGCTTCCCAATCCAACCACCCGGTCGCGCTGAGACTTCACGACGCTGAGACTTCACGACGTCTCTGGTGAAATGCCGAAGCGATCCCATGTTGCCGGCAGAGGCGCCTCGATCTGCAGCCATTCTTTCCGGACCGGGTGCACAAAGCGGATCGAGCGGGCATGCAGTGCGATGCCTTGGGCAAAAGCAACCTGGCTGCCGTATTTGCGATCGCCAATGATCGGCCACTGCCGGTGAGCCAACTGCAATCGAATCTGATGCTTACGGCCCGTCTCCAATTGCACCTCGACCAACCACCCACCTCGGACGGCAGATTGCGTGCGGTAGGTCAGCCGCGCCTCTTTGGCATCGTCGCGTACTTGCCGCGTGATGTGCATTTTCCGATGACGCTCGTCTTTCCTCACGAAGTCAACGCAACGTCCCTCGACAGGATCCGGCGCGTCGCGGGTCACGGCCCAGTAGTTTTTCTCGACATCGCCATCGCGAAAACTGGCCGTCAAACGACTCGCTGCTTTCGACGTTCGCGCGATCACCAACACGCCAGTTACCGGGGCATCCAATCGGCTGACCACTCCCAGATAGACATTCCCCGGCTTCTGGTACTTGTGCCGCACATACGCTTTGGCCCGCGTCAAAACGCTTTCCCGCCCCTCGGCGACCCCCATCGTGGCCAGCCCGGCCGGTTTGTTGATCACCAGCAGATGATTGTCTTCAAAGAGTACTTGCAGGGGTGGGGTCATGACCTAACCGATCTCAGTGAGACAAAGGATGTACTGCTTGTATCAAGCACAGCCGGTCTTGCCAAGCCACCCCGGCCCGAGCCACGATGCGGAACAGGTCGCTTGACAGTGCACGGGTAGAAAGTGCACAACATGCACATGACCACAGCACCCCCCCAACTGATTCTGGCCAGCGGATCGCCACGACGCAAAATGCTGCTCACGGACGCCGGTTACGATTTTACGATCATCGTGCCTAGCGAGACCGCCGAGTGTGGGATCTGCACTCGCGAGACACCACCGGAAATGGTCGCCCGATTGGGGCGTCAAAAAGCCGAGGACGTTGCGTTGCGCGTCGACAGTGGCTTGATCCTGGCTTGCGACACCATGGTCGAATGCCAGGGAGTCGCACTCGGCAAACCTCACGACGAAGCGCATGCGCGGCAGATGCTGCATCGCCTGCGCGGCCAACGTCATCGCGTCTACTCTGGTGTTTGCCTGTGGGAACGCCCAACGGACAGGACACTCGTCCGCGTGGATCAGACGACGCTGCAGATGCACGACGTCACTGATGAGGCCATCGAAGCCCACTTGGCGACAGGCGACTGGGAAGGCAAAGCTGGTGCGTTCGGCTTCCAAGACGGACTCGACTGGCTGACACTGGTGGAAGGCAGTGAATCCAATGTGGTCGGCCTGCCCATGGAGCTGTTAGCGGAGATGCTCAGCGAATTCTGCTAATCCAACTTCTCAAGCGGACCAACGCTCTCGTCGTCAACCGACGCTGAGGCTCGTTGCAGCCTCGCGAACCGGAAAGGGGCAACTAACGCACTTTGCCTTTCATCCACGGTGCCGAATTGAGAAAATCGGCTATCGCGCAGCCAGGTGGTACCAGCTGATCACAGGCCGCTTGCATGTCCTCGGTCAGCGTCATCTCGATCACTGGCAGAAGGTCATCCAATTGATCTGCCGTACGGGGACCGCACAGTGGCGCGGTAACACCTGGCTGGTCTTTCACCCACAACAGGGCCAGTTGGGCCGGTGGCAAGTCGAAGCGTGCGGCCAGTTTCACAAATTCCTGGCCCGCCTCAGCCGCCCGCGCCGTAATCCGCTCGGCATAAATCCCTCCACGCTCAAAACGGGGAGTGCGGAATGTTTCCGGACGCTGGGGATCGTAACGCCCTGTCAGCATCCCCATCGCCAGAGGAGACCACGTGAACACCGCCAAATCCGCAGCGGTGGCAGCCGGAAGCAACTCGTTCTCGACGCGCCGGTCAAGCAAATTGTAAGGCGTCTGCTCGGAAACCATGCGAATCAGCTGACGATACTCGGCCAACATCGATGCCTCGGTGATCTTCCAGGCCGGCGATGTCGTTGAACCGGCGTAGCGAATCTTTCCTTGCCGCTGCAAATCGGTCAACGCTCCCAACGTCTCCTCCAGCGGCGTCTCCATACAAACGCGATGCGTCTGGTAAAGATCGATGTAGTCCGTCCGCAAGCGAGTCAGCGAATCCTCGCAGGCGCGCATCAAATGCCGCCGCGAGGTACCCCGATCATTCACTCCCTGCTTACCCGTCGGGTAATACGCCTTGGTGGCCAGAATCACTTCATCGCGCCGCCCCGTTTCTTGCAAATAACGACCGATGATCTCCTCACTTTGACCCGCCGCATAGGAATTCGACGTATCGATCAAATTGATTCCTCGATCAAGCGCTCGTCCCATGATTTGAACACACTCGTCCACCGGAGTTGGATTCGCAAAGTTATCCGACCCCAAAGCCAGTGGAGAAACCAGCAACCCGGTGCGACCCAGTCGTCGATATTTGGAAGCGTCCAACATGTCCCTCTTACTCCGTGCCATTGCGTTGTGTCGTTCCACGCCCTCCGGACAGCAGGGCCGGCGGAGTTTCCCATCATTCAGCTACCGTCTCGGAGACTCGCCGTTTAACAAGCAGTGTACGCTCCATCGACGGTGATACTGGCACCCTGCATGTAGCTCGAAGCGTCGGAGAGCAAAAACAAGGCGGCAGCGGCGATCTCCTCCGGCTCGGCCAGGCGTTGTTCCGGAATCGTCGCGGCGATCTGCTGTAACTTGCCGTCAATCTCCTCCGGCGTCAACGCGCGGCCACGCTCCGAAGCCAGCATGGGAGTTTTCGTTTCTCCTGGTCGCACTTCGTTGACCCGCACACCGGTCCCCGCCAAATCCAAAGCCGCACTGCGCGTGATCTGACTGACAGCGCCTTTCGAGACGCAGTAAGCCAACACACCGGGGGCGGCTACATCACTCCAGATCGAGCTAATGTTGACAATCGACCCAGCACCTTGAGCGACCATCACACGTGCAGCTGCACGGCAAAGGTAAAAACATCCCTTCACATTGGTCTCCATGACGAAGTCGAATTCTTCGTCACTGCAATCAAGTATCCCAGTCCGTTTGAGCACTCCCGCAAAGTTAGCAATTCCATCCAACCGCCCCTGCTCCTCTACCACGCGTGCAACCAGCTCATCGCAGGCGCGGGAGGAAGTAATATCGACCACACTGGGAATCGCTCCGCATGCTGCACAGGCTGCATGCAACGCAACTTCCTGCCGATCCACTGCGTAGACCGTGGCCCCCTGATCGCGCAGCAACCTGGTCGTCGCGAGCCCCATTCCCGAAGCTGCTCCGGTGACAATCACGATTTTATTTTCGCAAGTCATACGATGTTTACCTGACCACAAGAAGGAATGCCAAGCTCGCCGATTCGAGCTTCAAGCGCGTCAGCCATTCTACCCTGCTGCTGAGGCAAGTCAGGATGGGCGCGGCCAGGTATCTGCGATCCGATACCCTTCCGGCCACGGATCGGTGGGATCCAACATCCACTGGTGCGTCCCCGTGATCCAAGCCCGCCCAGAAACGGTAGGCACGATCGCCGCCTTCTCCCCCACGGTCGTTTCGGCCGCAATGCCGCACTGGAATTCCGATCCGATAATCGAACGCGCTCGATATCGATCTCCGACCCGCATCCGCCCCTGCGCGTGCAAAACGGCCATGCGTGCCGAGCATCCCGTTCCGGTGGGAGAGCGGTCGATTTTACCCGGCCGAATCACGACCGCGTTGGCACCTTCCCATGTCCCCTCGGTTTCGCTCAACGGCCCAGCGAACTGACAAAATGAAATATGATCCCATGCCGCGTGCAGTGGATGCCGAAATCCCCACTGTCGATTGGCCGCGGCCGTGATCCGCAACCCCATCTCGACCAGATCGGGCGATGCATCCGGGGTGATCTCGATCCCAACCGCTTCCGCATCGACAATGACAAAGCTATCCCCTCCGTAGGCAATATCCACGGTCAGCGTGCCCAATCCCTCGACTTCCAACGGCACCGCCAGATGGTCCACAAACGACGGGACATTGGTGATCGTAATGCGTTCCGCTTTTCCTTGATGACACTCGGCGCGTACCCTGACCAATCCACCGGGTGCCTCTAACACCAGCTCTGTTTCCGGTTCCTCCATTGGGACCAACCCTGTATCGAGCACGACCGTCGCTACACAAATCGAATTCGAACCAGACATGGGTGGTGTATCGGCCGGTTCCATAATGATCCAGCCGACCTGCGCTGCGGGGTTGCGTGGAGGCACCAACAGATTGACGTGCCGAAAAACACCGCCGCGTGGCTCATTCAGTATGAAGCGCCGCAAAGTATCATCTTGCTCGATGAACGTTCGCTGCTCCCACAACGTGTCGCCGGGCGGCGGGGCGACGCCTCCTACAATCACATCCCCTACTTCCCCTTCGGCGTGGCAACTCACCACGTGAATCAGTTTGGCTGTCCGCATCACACACCCTTTTTGCAACTGACCGGCGTTTTCTTCTCACCACAATATCAGCTTGCAACCCCAGTTCCCATCGGCGGTGCGTGTTGAGCGGCCAGAACCTGCGAGACTGCGGCCCGTCGCCCGTTCTCCCCGCGTTGCCTTACGCCACGCATACAGAGGCCGCAACAGGCAGCGGCGTCCCGCTCACAACCGAACCGATTAACCGAAAGAGCCTCGATTGCGAAACGCAACCGAGGCTCCAAAAAGTTTCCTGTTGGTCGAGTGACGGCCCAAGGCCGAGCAAGTTAATTGCCGAAGGCTCCACTCCGCTTGGGTTTGGTGGGAGTCCGCGGACGGAAAGCATCTGAGGTGGTACCGGTGTTGTAGCCGCGTCCGCCGGTGCCTAAGTCAGGCAAGAAGTCTTCTTCGCGTGCTCCGCGTCCCAGATTGACCGTTCGTGCCTGACCTTCCCAACCCATCAGGCTGAGCAGCTGGTCCAACGTCAACTCTTGCGTACCTTGAGCACGACCGGAATCCGTCAACCGACTGTAACCTGCCAGCACGGCCGCATCCGAAGTTTCATCGGGCTTCTCGCCGATCACAATGTAACGCGTATTGTGCGTGATGGCTCCGGTGACTTCACCGTTGTCATGAGCTTCGGCATGAATCACGCCACCATTCATGGTGATCAGGTTGCGAACCAGGTCGCGGTCAGATCGACCATCATCATCGATATCCAACAATCCCGCCAAGGCAAATCCAAGCCGACGGCCAGGACGCCAAACCGGTGAAAAGATCACGTCACCAGGAAGGATCGGGTCGCTGATCGCTTCCAGGTCAATGATCCGTGCTTCGGCCAAGTGCTGATCGATCAGTCGGGTCACTTCAATCGATCCTTTTGCAGCTTCCACGTCGATGCCGTTTTCGTCCTGGTTGTAAATGCTGAAGGTCGTTTGCCGTCGCAAGCCATCTGCCAGACCGACGCTGATCCAGACGAATCCGTCTCGCTGGTTCACCCAGGTGACGCGACCATCAGGAATCTCGAAGGTTTCACCTTCCATCGTCTTGATCTTGGTCTTCAAGTTGTCAATGTTCTGCTGCGCTTTGTTGACCGTTTTGTCGAACGTATCCCGCAGTTGGGCTTCTTTATTGGTGAGTGTTTCAATCTCGGTATTCTTCGTGTTCACCAATTGGTCACGGTCTGAGATCGTTTTCGTGAAGGTCGCCCGGGCTTCGTTGAACTTACGACGTTCGTCTGCCAGCTGTGCGTCCGACGCGGCCGCTTGCTTCAAAGCGTCGTCTTTGGATTGTTTTTCCCGAGCTTCGACTGCCGTGATCTCGTTATTTTTTTCCGTGATCTGCTTGTTCAGCTCGGCAATCTGCTCGTTACGTTGTTGCAAATAGGTCAGCAGGTGTCCCGGTACCGCCGAATAAATGCGTTCTTCCTCGGGCAAAGCCCCCGCGTAGGTATCCATGTCCTGCTGGTATTGATCGCGAACTTTGAGGAAGTCTTCGCTGGAGATTTCGTCGACAATCGATTTGCTACCGACACCGGCGATCATGTAACGATAAGCCTGATTTTCACGGTCAATCTGTTTCAGACCGTCGGTCGCGCGGGCCGCCTCATCGCGCAACGCAACCACTTCTTTTTCCGACTTATCCGCAGCTTTGTAATAAACAAAGGTGGTTACCGAGAGGGCAACTGTGATCATGACGAACAGGATGAGGGCCACCTGTAGTCCAGTGCTTTCGCGATTTGCAGCCATAACTCTCCGCCGCTCCTAACTGTATTGGTAAACGCCTTAATTTGGTCGCTCTAGTGTTATACGCCCTAGTTTACACACCATCCAACCGAAGTACCGCTCAGCTTGCGTGGTACTCCCACGTATTCATCCAACGCAAGTCGGATTATTCCTTTGTTGCAGGTTGAGAGAGGGCGCCGAGCGGCTTACAGTCCGCAAACTGTTGGTAGTAAAGACTCTATGACGAGTCTATCTACGGCCAGAGTGGATGTCAACAAAATGTTCCCTGACAGGGAAACCACCCCTCCGGAGCTCCACTTGCGGTTGCAGGCGGCGCCAAGAGCGGTATACTGGCCAGCTTGTAACCTGCTTCCAGTAGAGCACTTGTCTCGGTATGCAAAAAAGGAATCGTCATGGCACGCGAATGTGAAGTATGCGGGAAATCCTCCCAGATGGGAAACCGTGTCGAGACGCGCGGCAAAGCCAAATACCTCGGTGGGGTGGGTACCAAAGTGACTGGTATCTCGCGTCGTAAGTTCAAGCCCAACCTACAGAAAGTGAAGGTTGCGACGGACGAAGGCAACAAGACACTGCGGGTTTGCGTGCAATGCATCCGCAGCGGTGCCGTCCGTAAAGCGGTCAAGCAAAAGCCTTTCCATCTCCCTGAGGAAAGTAAAGGCTAACCGCGATGAGCCTTACTCGGGACGAGGTAGCCAAAGTCGCCCTGCTGGCGCGACTGCACCTCGATGATTCAGAACTCGACACGATGACAGAACAGCTCGGCCAGATCGTCGCTTACGTCGATCAACTGGCACAGCTGGACACGTCCGACGTCGAACCCATGGCGCATGCCGTGGAACTGACCAATGTCTTTGCGGACGATGTCCTGCGTCCCTCGTTGCCGCGCGAGCAAGCGTTAAAGAACGCTCCCAAGCAGGACGGCGAGTTTTACTGCGTGCCGGCGGTACTCGGTGACGGATGACGCTGCCGGCGGTAGCTGGCGGTCGTTCGTGACACCCTTGGATCTATCAGCGGGGATGTACGGAAGGATCTAAGCGATGTCTCTCATCAATCAATCTGCGACTGACCTGTTAGCGGCCATGCAAGCTGGCAGCGTTCGGGCAGTGGACGTCTGCCAGGCGTTTCTCGATCAGATTCAGCAACACGATACGACAGTCCGGTCGTTCTTGCAGGTGGACAGCGACGCCGCTTTGGCCGCTGCCGCCGCCGTTGATAGCCGCCGCGACGCTGGAGAACCTCTCGGCGCCCTGGCTGGTTTACCAGTGGCCGTCAAAGACCTGCTGTGCACTGAGGGTGAGAAGACGACGTGCGGTTCCAAAATGTTGGAACATTTCGTTGCCCCTTACGATGCGACAGCGATTCGCAAGTTGAAAGCGGCCGATGCGGTGATCATTGGCCGAACCAATATGGACGAGTTCGCCATGGGCAGTTCGACTGAGAACTCTGCCTTTGGTACGACCACCAATCCTTGGGATGCCGCGCATGCTCCTGGCGGCTCGAGTGGTGGAGCGGCGGCCTGCGTCGCCGGGTCCATGGCGCCCTTGTCGGTCGGCACAGATACCGGCGGTTCGATCCGCCAACCGGCGGCGTTCTGTGGGGTCACCGGCATGAAGCCGACGTATGGCCGCGTCAGCCGTTTCGGGTTGGTTGCCTTCGCCAGCAGCCTGGACCAGATCGGTCCGCTGGCGCGGACAGCGGCGGATACGGCACTGTTGCTACAAACGCTCGCCGGGCACGATCCGCAAGACGCCACGTCGGCAAATCTGCCAGTCGATCGCTACACAGAGGCACTGGAACAACCGCTCGCAGGCCTACGTCTGGGAGTGGTACAAGAACATTTGGGGGACGGTGTCGACAGCGAGGTCGCGGCGGCGACCCAAGAGGCGTTGCAGGTCTATCAGAAGTTAGGGGCCAGCATCCAAGATATCTCGTTACCCCACAGCCAATACGGGATCGCCACCTATTACATCATTGCGCCCAGCGAAGCCTCCAGTAATCTCGCCCGCTACGATTCGGTCCACTACGGTTATCGCTGTGACGAAAAAGCGGTCGCTGCCGAGGTGCGGGAAGAACGTGAGGCGCTGCTGGCTGCGGGACAGGAAGATGCGGCCAGGCAAGTGGACTCGAACTTGGTGCGGATGTTTCGCAAATCACGGTCCGAAGGCTTCGGTGCGGAAGTCAAACGACGCATCATGCTTGGCGCGTATGCCCTCAGCGCCGGCTACTATGACGCCTACTATCTCAAGGCATTGAAGGTGCGGCGGCTGATCCGAAACGATTACGATGCGGCGTTCGAGCAGGTGGATTTGATTGTGGGGCCGACCACCCCTACCGCTGCGTTCAAACTGGGCGAAAAGCTGGACGACCCCTTGGCCATGTACCTCGGCGATCTGTTCACCGTCACCGCCAATCTGGCCGGATTGCCTGCGATTTCGCTCCCCTGTGGCTTGTCCTCGAACGGACTGCCGATCGGACTGCAATTGCAAGCACCGCCGTTTGAAGAAACGCGTTTGCTGCGGGCCGCTCACATGTTCCAACGCGCCACCGACTGGCACACCAAGTCACCCGAACTCTAAACGGACCTGTTCCGGGAAGCCCTCTGATGGCCGAACACGACTACGAGATCATCATCGGTCTGGAAGTGCATGTGCAGCTACAGACCCGTACGAAACTCTTCTGCCGATGCAGCACGAGCTTTGGTGCGGACCCCAATACCCAAACCTGCCCGGTCTGCATTGGCATGCCCGGAAGCTTGCCAGTCATGAACCGCACCGCCTTTGAGCTCGGACTCAAAACGGCGGTCGCCTTGAACTGCAATATCCCCAAGTTCACCAAGTGGGATCGGAAGCAATACTTTTATCCCGATCTGCCCAAAGGCTACCAAATCAGCCAGTATGATCTGCCGATGTCCGAAAACGGCTGGCTGGCCATCAGTGACCCTCAGGAGGCATTCGCCCCCAAACGTGTCGGCATTACCCGCGCACATCTCGAAGAAGACGCCGGAAAAAGCTTGCACGATGAAGTTGCCGGCAAGGCTGATAGCCGAATCGATTTGAATCGCACCGGAACTCCCCTGCTGGAAATCGTCAGTGAACCGGACATGCGTTCGCCAGCAGAAGCGAAAGCCTATTTGACGGAACTGAAACTTCTGTTGACCTACCTGGATGTCTCGGATTGCAACATGCAAGAAGGTAGCCTGCGGGTCGATGCCAATATCAATCTGCACATCCCAACCGACGACGGCAAAGTTGCGACACCGATCGTCGAAATCAAAAACATGAACAGCTTTCGCGCGGTCGAGCGAGCGTTGACGTTCGAAGCGGAACGCCAGTATGGAGTCTGGAAAGAAACCGGCAAAGTCTTGGGCGACATGCCGAAACAAACGCGCGGCTGGGACGATCAGGCCGAAGTCACCAAAGCCCAACGAGAAAAAGAAGAGTCCAGCGATTATCGCTATTTCCCCGATCCCGATCTGGTGCCCGTCACCGTCACGGAAGAGGAAGTTCAAACCGTCCGAGAAGGACTGGGCGAACTGCCCGCAACCATTCGCGAACGGCTCGAAAACGATTACCAAATCACCGCCTACGATGCGGAGGTTATCGTCAACCAGGGACGAGATCTGGTGGACTACTTCACCACCCTGGCAGACAAATGCAGCGATGGCAAACGTGCCAGCAACTGGATTCAACAGGATGTACTGCGCACCCTCAATGAACAAGGCACCACGATCTCGGAGTTCTCTGTAAACGCCGTATCCCTGGCTGAATTGTTAACGAAAATCCAGCAAGGCGAAGTGGACAATACACGAGCCAAAGACGTCTTCGCCGAGATGCTCCAACACGGCTCGTCCGCAGCAGAAGCCATGCAGAAACTCGGGATCGAACAGGTCGACCAGTCGGAAGTCGTCACCCTGTGCCAGGAACTACTGGCAGCCAATCCCAAAATCGTGGCCGACGTTCAAAGTGGAAAAATGCAAGCGGTTGGTGCGTTGATTGGGCAAGCCAAAAAGAAGAACCCGAACGTCAACCCCGGCGAGATTCGCAAGCTCTGCCTGGAACTCATCGCGCAAACATGATTCGCCCCAAGCCGTAGCTGGATGCCCCCGCCTCGGCGACCTGAGGACATGGCCCCCAACAAGCCACTCGCCAACATCCCCTGACCGGCTGGAGACCAGCATCGTGATGCACTATCGACTTCTTCTCAGGGCAACCGTGGTGCTCGTCCTCGGGGCGACCATCTTCGACGACTCACGTGCCGCCGATCTGGATACCATTCCCGTGATCGACTGCCATGTTCACTTATGGGATACCAACCGCCCCGAAATGACCTGGCCGCGTAAAGAACACGTCAAACTCTATCGACCGTTCCTGCCTCAGACCCACGCTCCCATCTGTCAAGCAAACGGAGTCACAGGTGTGGTCGTCGTTCTGTCCGGTCAAGCGTTGGTCGACAACCAGTGGAATCTGGACGTCACTGCCAATCGATCGCAACTCTACCGGGGCGTGGTCGGCAACCTGTCAAAAGCGATCGGCACGGACGAATTCAAACCCCTGTTCTCGAAACTCTGCCGCGACAAACGCTATGTCGGCTATCGACTCTCCGGTCGCTATCAAGAAGGAATAACGGACGAACTGATTCGCGACCTGCGTTTCACCGCCCGCATGGGACGGACGGTCGACTTCCTGATTGGCGGCTACTCGCTGGACGATGTCGATACCATTGCCGGCCGTATACCGGAACTCAAAATCATCGTGGATCACCTGGGCGGAGTGCAACTGGACGGCGGCCCTCATGACCCCAAGTGGCGGCAAGCATTTCGCAAAGTCGCCCGACGTCCGAATGTGCATTGCAAACTTTCAGCCCTTTATGGCAGATTCCAAAAACAACCCGCGCCGCAAGATCTCGACAGCTACCGCCCCACAATCGACCTTGCTCTCCAGATTTTTGGGTCCGACCGTTTGATCTACGGTAGCGACTGGCCGGTCACCACGCTGACTGGAGATTACACGTCCGTGATCAATCTCACCAAGGCTTATTTTGCCGACAAAGAACCTCGGCTTGCACGCAAAGTCTTTCACGACAATGCCATTCGGTTCTATGGAATTGCTGACCACGAAGCGAAATAACGAGCGCCCTCGTAGCCCCGCTTTAAATTGCTTTCCGTTCGAAATCGCTGTTGGCACGAGAACTCACTTTGTCAGCGACGGTGCCACAGATTGACGCCTGTGATCCGTCGTGGCAGCATGTCAATTCGTCGTCATCATCATCCGCCTCTCCTGCTGTTTTGAACCGATGAAAAGAGCTTATTCTCTAGGCTGCCCGATCTGGGCCTGTGCGGCATGGCAAGGGAGCCTCTACGGTCCCAAGTCGCCTCGGAGCAAGTGGCTGACAGAGTATTCCCAAGTCTTTCAGGCGGTGGAAGGCAACAATACCTTCTACGGATTACCCTCCGCCGACACCGTCCAACGGTGGTGCCAAGAGACCGCAGATGACTTTCACTTTGTACTCAAGTTTCCCCGCGCGATCACTCACGACAAAAAACTTCGCGACGCAGCAACGGAGACACGAGCCTTTGTGGATCTATTGGACATTTTGGCCACCGCCGGTCGACTGGGCCCCAGCATGTTGCAACTCCCGCCCTATTTTTCCGGGGCGGATTTGCCAATCCTCGCTGACTACTTGAAACATTTGCCGGACTCCCTGCCTTACGCCGTCGAACTGCGTCACGACGATTTCTTTCAGGGCAGCACGCACGAACGAAAACTAGAAGACTTGCTGCGTCAACAGGGTGTGGATCGCGTGATATTTGACAGTCGCCCGTTACATAGCGCGGCCCCCAACGACGAGATCGAGGCGGCCAACCAGACTCGCAAACCACGCTTGCCGGTAAATCCTATCGCACTTGGTAAGCGGCCTGTCTTGCGATTAATCGGACGCAACGATATTTCTCAAGTGCAACCTTGGTTGGAGTCATGGGCCCCGACGGTCCACGCCTGGATTCAGAACAACTTACATCCTTACATCTTCACGCACACACCCGATGATCGCTTCGCGCCCTTCCTGGCTCAGCGGTTTCATCAACAACTGACCCAAGCCATGCCATCCCTTCCTGCTTTGAAGCAATGGCCGGGGCGGGCAGCACCACAACAACTGGAATTGTTCTAGGCCGCACGTGATCACCCCGCCGACAGACGGGAGTAAGCCAGCCAGCAGATACCGCGCTGACGATGATCTAACGGAACGCACTCTAGATCGCTTCCGGCGAGGGAGTAGGCGACTTACGGGACAGGTGTTCCCTCAATTCGACCATTGGGAAGCCACTGTTCCGTCTTGAACTCAGACGCTCGTTCTGTAGACAACTCGTGCGTCGCTTGCCATCGCTCGATCGCTCGGGCCACCGTCGTTCTTACCGGATCCAAAGCGAGCAACGTCGCGCGCAATGCAACATCTCGCTGCTGGTCTGGATCGACCGTAAACAGGCTGACCAGGTTATCGACCAGCGGGAGTGCTTTTTCTTTCAGTTCGCCAATCTTCCCGATCGTTTTTACCAGAGCTTTGTTGTTCTCACTGTTCCGGGATAGTATCGCCAGTAGCTGTGCCATATCTTCAACCGGCTGATTCGTGCAGGAGGCGACCAGGCTCACCAACGCTTCCCGAGCACCCGGCCTCCAATTTTTTGGATCCGCATGTGCAAGCAAACCAGAGACCAAAGGCGCTGCGCGCGTTCCTAATCGCTGCATGGTGCCATGTAGCAAATCACGCGAAATGGATGTTTGCCAAAGCATCGGATCCTGACTCAAACGCAAGACCAAAGGCTGCACAGCGTCGTCCTGGATCTGTCCCATCAACCAGATCGCCAAACGCCGCTCGACGGTCGCCCCAGACCCCGCCAACGCTTGCTCTAACCACGCCACACAGGCAGGCAGATCGGCTGTGCCATCCTCCGTCAGCAATTCGAGCAACGCGGGGTTCATTCGTAGCAACTCAAGCAACTCAGCCACCTCAGCGTGCGCCGAAGTGGGCGCCCACACCAACATAAAACCTCGGATACAGTCCACATGGGAAGAGATCACGCCAAAGAGACCTATCGTAAAACAATCACAGCCCACTTCGGTGACTAATTCGTTCAAGTGAACCAAATTCAACTTGGGATGATTCGCTTCAAGGTCACGAATGTCGTAAACCTGTAACCACCGCTGGGGCGGCGGTTGGTCTTCGCTTGGCGGTATGATTCTTGATGATCCGTACTGCTTGCTCGGACGTTGAATCTTCACAAGGATCGCTTCGGGGGTCGGACTCAACACCAAATCATGCGGTCCCCCCGCCGAGGTGAATTTCAGCTGTTGAAAGGCGTCCACCAACGGCAGTTGATCCGCGCTTCCTTGACCTTGGCACGTCTCACCGAGGTCTGCTACCGAACTGTCCTTACGGATGGGAAACTCGACTTGCCGCTCCAATTCCTGCAAGATGGCGTCCAACGGCGCACCCTCAAACTGAAACGACGTGACAGCCTGCAAGGACTGGCAAGACAATCCCAACTCCAAAGCAACCCCCGGTTGCATCGCATCACGCAGGCGTTGAACGATCCGCTCGACTTCCCAGAGTGACGCGAGATCCGCCAACACAAACAAATTATCCCCCAGCAGCGAGAACTGCGGAACAGGCGGGCGCGTTCGGTGCCAAGGATACTGAAATTGCGTTTGGATAAAACCACGCAAAAAGGGCTCTGCCGGGTGAGATATCGGACTTCTATCATTCGTTTCTGGTAGCCCAAACATACCGGCCGCCTTACCCCCAACATATGGCGGAGCAGAACCGAGAAGATACCATGGCCCATCGGCGTCATCAGGCCGCGCCCCTGGCTCATATCGCGCCAGCAAATCACTCACCGGGAATATGGCCAGTTGACGATACAATCCCTGGCCTGCCTCCCCTTGTGGTAAGAACGCCACTTGGCGACCGTATGAAGCCAACTGCTGCTTGGGTCGGCACTGACTTTGCAAGGCCACCCATAGCGACAATCCTTCCAGCGAAGCTGGGTCTGCGGCGGGCAACAGTCGTTCGATTACCGCAGCACTGGCAGGATCCTTCGCCGGCTGCTGCAATGCCTTCAGCAACCCCTTGTCGATCTCACCTACGTTCGCGTTGACATGACGCATCTGTCGGTCCTGAGGATTGGCAGCGATCTCTCGCAACGCCGCCAGCAAACCGCGGATCTTGCGTTGGGTATCGGAGTTGGTAGCCACCACCAGGCTACCTCGAAACCTCTCAATAGCGCCGAATCCTCCGTGCGCATACCATGTTCCCTGATCAATCAAATTCGAAATCCGATCCACGATCTCATCGAGCAACTCAGGGTCTTTTTGGCGCAAATCGTCGACGGGATAAATGCAGACTTCATTTTTCACATTTTCCCCGGCACGTTCCATCCACAAGATCCCGTCACGATATGTGTGGCGATACTCGCAAAACATGCTGCGCAAGACGACGTGCAAAGGCGTTTCTGTCGCCGCAAATTCCGCCAGCAGATCGCTGTCTGACGGCAGGAGTAATTGTTTGTCCCATCGCCCTTCAACGTCTACGTAACCATCATCCAGCAAGACCAAAGACGCATCTAAATGGCTCTGAATGACATCCAAGAGCTCTTGCAAGCTATTCGGTGCGTTCTCGACTGACCAGACTGACTCCATCTGCTGGTGAAACGTCTGATGCATCTGCCGGTCACAAGTGACTGGAATCACCTCCGTAGTGGAAGACGCTTGAGCGATTTCGAGAGCGCGCAACAATTGGGCGACACGTTGATGGATTGCGTAAGAAGCTGACAGCACCAAGCAATCATCAACCACATGCAACGCTCCCGGCCCACCGCTTTCATCCCACGAATCCGGCTCGACGGTATTGACAATCAAATCAACAAGCTCGTCCTGGAATTCTAGCGTCGAAAGCCTGGAGTTCTCCGCATTTCGGCCGCGCCCACCACCCGCCAATTCATCGGGTGCCAATAATGGCGCAGGCAGTCGGTACACCTTACACACCAGTCGAACCTCGGATTCCTCGGCCGATACCAGGAGCAAATTTTCGCCAACGACTCGCCAACCCAATCCGTACCAACCTAGTTTATCCAGCCCCTGCCATAAGCTCGGGACCTTTGCCTGCAACGTGAAAATCCTAGATTCCCCTATTCCAATTTCTTCGATACTGTCATGCATCACGGCCGGGATATCAAACTCATCTCGCAGGTAGTTCGCCACCTCACGAACCGACGCTTCTTGAATGTCAAACGTGGCCGGCTGCTGCAATCTGTTCGCCAGCGGACTTTCCTGAACGGCCTTGCCTGAGGAATGTGGAGTGAACCAAGGTGGCACCAGTCCAGCACGCAACTGGCCAAGCAACGCAGCAACACGCCGCTGCACGCGCCATGTCTGCCTGACCGCCAGGTAGTCACCAACTATGCGACAAACTCCCTCCCCACCCACTTCGTCCCAGGTTTCCGGGGCGACCATCTTGACGACTAAATCAGCCAGATTACTGCCCTCCCAATCCGTGCTCTGAAGCACGTCTCCCACCGGATGCAGTTGATGCTGCATGGCGCTTTCATCGAGCTGTTCTATCCAAACAACTTCACCACGCACATCGCACTCCAAACCGTCAACCAAAAAATCCAACCCCTCCTGGATGGTAATCTGAGAATAATTGCAGCTGTATTTGCCGCCGGGCAAATCCACTCCCCAGTCATCGCCATTGGTACCCAACCGCACGGGCAAAGCGTGGTCACTCGCCAGCCACTGTTGCACTTCTAACCAACTGGCCCCATCCAAGGCAAAGTCCACTTTGGTTGCGAGTTTCTTTTCCAGTTCCGCGTCGCGTGCGTCTGTAGCGTTGCCAGCCAAACGTATCGGTTCCAGCGTACCTTGATCGGCATCGACTGGATCTTCGGCCAGTACCCATGCAAGGAAATCGGCGATCAACCTGTGAACGTCGGGCGTGGTCGTCACCAAAATACCGTGCGGAAATCGCGTCACCGTTCCATGACCACCGCCAGTAAGTTCCCAGTGTTCTGGAAAGAAGATTTCTTGCACCAAGTGTTCTAATCGCTCACCCGCAGCCCCCCCAAAATCTGCCTTGGCATCAGGCCCGCCCACCACGCTCAAAGAAAGGCCGGGAGCAATGGGATAAAAGCGACTGACGTAGTTCGCCTCCGTGGCAAACCACGTATCGCGATCAATCAACCGAATGTGATCTCCCGCATCGATCGCCTCCCATTCGGGATTCGCTTCGCGAGCCACTTGGTTCAGCAAAGCTCGCAACGTCACGTCGTGCATTTGAAGAGAGATGGCATTCGCCACGAAATTACCGCCAAGCGTATCAATTTCATAGCGAAATCCATGCTTGGCAGCCAACTCGTCCAGAATGCTCTTTAGGTTGGCATTTTCGACATCAATCGACTCGATCGCATCCAACTGCGGATGATGCGTTCGCGCGATCGGAGGCGGGTTCAGAATCAGCGCGGGATGTACGCCGTGAAACCCAAACCACCAGACAGAGATCACTAGCAAGATAACGCTTGTCACGAACGCGATAATTCGAAAACGCATGAGATGAGAAGCTCGCGAATGCCAACGCCTTGCTGTTCCCACCATACCATAAACGGCACTTGGCTGTTAATTTCCTACCCGTTTTTCACTTTCCCAGCGAACGCCAGCACAAAACGACCAGGCACGGCACGGGACAGTAGCCAAATCGACTGGTAAACTGAGAACTTTCCGCGACTGTACGGCGTCCTACCTGCAGTCCCGCCTTTCATGAACACAAGGAAACGAGGAGTTTGCCATGCATGACCACCGTCTTGCCATGAAACTGGCACTGGTGCTGATCGCAATCGCAACGACAAGCCATGCCGAAGACAAAGTCCAAATCACAGGCAGCTGGTCCGGCAAGTTTCGAGAAAATACCTTGGAGAAACACGCGCCTCAAAAAGGCTTCATCTCCACCCCGAATGACTGGAAAGCGCTGTGGCAGTCGTGGCGTCCCCAACAGGCAGTCCCCAAGATCGATTTTGACCAAGAGCTGGTGTTAGTCGGGATCGTTCAAGGACCGAACACCGTCTTTCTGTTTCCTCTAATTAAAGACGGCAAACTCTCATTCGCAACGGGTGGCACCAAAGTGGGCGGCCCCGGCTTTGGCTACAAGCTAGTCAAGATCCCGCGCGCTGGAATTCAATCCATTCAAGGCCATCCGCTCAACGCAGCCAGTGTCCAGGGGATGGTACAGATCCCGCAAGCGGTCGCCGCCTTCGACCAACACCAG
Source organism: Blastopirellula sp. (assembly GCA_002701545.1). Classification (GTDB taxonomy): domain Bacteria; phylum Planctomycetota; class Planctomycetia; order Pirellulales; family Pirellulaceae. Next base: position 33,987 of record NZVR01000058.1, read on the forward strand.
TTGGAAATCAAGCTGTGGGAATATGACCCTTTCCTGGCCGACGTCGGGGCTAAGCTGGTCGATACATTTCGCCTCGAAAAATATGCTCACTCCGGCGACGAAACCACCAAGACTTCATTTCAAGTCGGTGCCAAACACACGCCACAACCCAACCGACGCTATTACATCACCGTGTTCATCCTGAAAGATGGCAAACGCACCCATATCGGTGAACGCGATGGCAAGAGTGGCCTCTGTAACGTCTTATCCGACGGCAAACCGACCCAAGTCAACATGATCATCCGTTCGGTCCGCTAAAAGCAACCGTCAGCGAGTTGCAGCGTGCGCTCATCCGCTGAGTGCTTGGCGAGACGGATCCCCCGACTTCCAGAATCAAAAGGAATCCATGGTATGAGCCCCCGGTATTTGGCAAGCATCCTGCTCACTGTGATCCTCGGTCATACTTTGGCTGAAGCCGCCGACCCGCCGTCTGACCAAGGGAAAGTCGAGCGACTTGAGGCTCGAGTCAGGCAACTGGAAAGCGAACTCAAATCGCTTCGCGAGCAGTTTGCAGCTTTCCAATCAGCCTTGGATGCCAAGGCTGGCAAACAGACTACCCCACCCACCCAACGCGAACCGAAAAAGCAACAAGCACTCGAAATCCAAATCCTCGCGGGCGACTGGGGGACGGCCCCCGCGCCCAACATCCAAGCGGTATGCCGTTCTGCCGCCCAAGCAATCCGGAAATACGTACCGGACCAGAACATCGACCCCATCTCCGTCCGCCAGTCGCCACAGGGTCCAATGGTCATCTACGGCACAGGATCTGCCGGAGAGCGTCGCGTGCTGCTGAATGTGAAAGGAACTTACTGGGCCCAATTCGCCTTTCAGTTTGCCCACGAATTCTGCCACATCCTCTGCAATTACCGTGAGGCTCAAAATCCTAACTTGTGGTTCGAGGAATCCCTCTGCGAAACCGCCTCCCTGTTCGCGCTGCGACAAATGGCCGAGACGTGGAAAACCAATCCCCCTTACACGAATTGGAAGAGTTACGCTTCGGCACTGGACGACTATGCCAACGATCGCTTGAAAAACGTACAGCCCCAAGGCATGCGTCTGGCCGAGTGGTATCGGCAGCATGCGGAGGCGCTGCGCAGGACCGGGACTGATCGTGCCAAGAATCAAGTGGTCGCCGCAGCCCTGCTGGAGCTACTGGAAGACAGTCCGCAGGATTGGCCGGCAGTCACCCACCTCAACCGCTGGGACAAAAATCAATCGCTGGCATTTTCCGATTATCTGCTCGACTGGTATCGCCGCGTCCCAGATAAACACAAACCGTTTGTGGCCAAAGTAGGTGAACTGTTTGACATCGAACTGAAACGGTAATGCAACGCGTACACCAGTCGAGGCGTGCCTCAGACACCTCGCGAGTCGACGGCGACCGTGCTTGACTCTGTGGCCAGTGCGCACCGTCGACCCAACCTGCAGATTCACTGGGCGCCGTTGCCCGTCACGCTCGTTGCATCGATTCTCCGCCATGCAAAGACCGTGACCAGAAGATACGTCAACGTGGCCAACCATTGGATCGTCGTCAGCTGGTTATAACGCCGATGACCGATGGTGAATGCGTCGCGATCGATGATCTCAGATGCCTCAACATCAATCACCGCATCCAGATGCCCGTGGACAATAAACAGTCCGACCAACGAGCCGCCCAAAATGATGGCACACACCATCAAGCTGATGCCCAGTTTCGGCGCGTTCCGCATCACCATGAGGCCATTCACAGCCATCAACAGCACACAGACGACGCCCAGCCACTGGATCAGCAGGGTGACGCGTTGGGTGATCAGACCACCGTCCATCGGGTCATTCAACACGTCGTGAGCGACACGCACGACAAACCCGGTGTAAAACGTCAATCCGCCCCAATACAAGGAGAAGACCAGCAGAAACAGAATACGAAAACAAGGAATCATCATAAGGTTCCATTTGCAGGCTTCGCACGAACGCGCGGCCTCTGCACTGCATGGCCCGGGTCAACGGCGAGCCCAACCCGTCGAGAATCGAAAGCGCCCGTCACTCCCATCAGCGATGCCTACTGCCCCGCAGCAACTTGACCGAATCGCTGTCGGTAGAGCAACCTTTCCCACCAACTCGCACGGTGCAGCTGCGGGTCATCGACATCCACCACATGCTCTTTCCCAAGCCGTGTCTTTAGTAGCAGACAACCATCTTCCCGGATGGCATCGACAATCCAATACTTGTCCACGGTATAGGAGTAGCCATCACCCTTGGCCGCCGAGGTGACATTTTTCGCGCGTGGCCCAGGGCTCTCACTGTGCTTCGTTCGGCGATAGACAACCCAATCGCCAACATTGTAATTCCGCGAGTCCATCCTTCTTGATACTCCTTTCGCCAACGGCTGTGCTCTGTAGGCATGCTCTCAAAAAAGGAGCCCTACGCAGAGCAGGCATCATGGCTACGCCAGCAACTCTGATCGTGCAGTATAACTGATTTTTCCTCTTTCTTGGCTCGCTGTTCGAGGATTTTCTCAACGGCAGCACGTCACGGCAGCGTCTGACCAAAGCGCATGAGGTCACCGCCGCAGTTCGCTGGACAGTCCAACGACCCTCCATGTGCTCTTTTGTTTAGGCCAAGTCTCCACACGCCACGCTTGTGCCAACCCGCCGTCAAACGTATCGTGAATTACACCGGTGAGACATTCGTCTTGATTCGTCCTCACCACTTTCATCAGGAGTCGAGACGATGCTGCGCCCACAATTATCACGACTGGTGCTGGTTTTGTTGCTTACCCCAGCGATGTGCTGGGCAGACGAAACACCTGACGAAGGAACAGCGGACAAGATTCGCATCGACCGCGACACGCAAACATTTGTCACGACGATTACGATTCGCTCCACCGGGGGCCAAGTCGCCTGGTCGGATGTCCTGCGCGGCCTCGCTCGAGCGCGTGGTTTTGACGACCAGGCACTCGCCGGCCTGATGCCGGACAAAACATTCTCGCTCAACGGAACTGGTTGGCTGCTGACTTCCACCACGGTCAACACCATGTTCTCTCCCGGGATTCGGTTTCGCGTCAAACGCAGCCAGAAGCGTGGTGCCGAATCTTCGTTGGTCGTGCAAGCCAATCGCGAAGTCATTCTCGCGTCGCGACGGCGGTTCACCAAATGGTTTCGCGAAAGCATGACTCGAAAATCCACTGGTCGCTACGGACTCACCCTGGCGAACGGTTGGGATGCGTTACCGCCAACGCAAAACGTCGTGATCTTCGTACATGGCCTGGAGTCGAACGCAAACGCTTTGAGCGGCTGGCTGAAACTTGCTCAGGCGGATGGCCTCCCGTGTGGCTCCTTCCAGTACCCGAACGATCAACCGATCGAAGATTCCGCAAAACTACTCGCGCGGGAACTGCAAAAATTCTCTGCCAAATACCCTGACCGCACCATTTCGCTCGTCGCACATTCCATGGGCGGATTGGTCTGTCGCGCAGTGATCGAAGACCCTCAACTTGACCCCAAAAACGTGGATCAGTTGATCATGATCGCCACGCCAAACCACGGCTCTTACCTGGCCTATTTTGGCTTCGCTCTCGAAATCACCAGCCCTCTGTTGGACCAAAATCGCCAACGCAACGTGGATGATCAACTCGGCGTGATCGAAGACGGCCTGGCCGAATCAAGTGTCGACCTGCTCCCTGACTCCATCTTGCTCACGAAACTCAATCGGCGTCAACGCAACCCGCAAGTGAAGTACGCGTTGTTCTTGGGAACGGAGGGCTTCATCTCCCCGGCGGAACTGACTGCGATCCGCCAACGTATTGCAGAACAAGGTGAAAAGAATCGCTGGGTACGCTTTTTCGGTTCACGTGCTCAAGATTGGCTCGCCAATCTCGACGAAGTGGTCCAAGGCAAAGGCGATGGCGCAGTCGCCGTCAAACGCAGCCGACTCCAGGGCGTCTCCGACACCGTCGTATTGCGGTTCGGCCATCTCAATGTCCTCGATACCACCGCCCAGGGCGATGTCGCCAAAGTCCATCAAGAAATGCTCCAGCGACTCAAAAACAACCGCCGCTGAACACGGACACGAAACCGTCACCCGCAGCATGCTCGCACTTCGCCCGTGCCGCACATCGTCAGCAAGGCAACACGCAAGCGATCCCTACTTGCTGGCCACAGGCGCCCCACGTCCGGAAAACAACCGACTGCAAAGCTTCACGCCCAGCAGCGCGGCGGGCACGTACAACAACACATCTGCCACAGCAAACCAGACGGGAGCTGGCAACAAGGTCAACATGACCACTCCTCCACACAACCAAAAAACCCCTAACAGCAGTGCGGTTCGATAACAGTCACGCATCGCAACCAACCGACACACAAAACCGCTGACCAGACTCCCCCCTGCATGCGCGAGCAGAACCAGCAGCAGCGCCCCGGTCGGGAGCCCCACCGACTCGACGTGAGCCTGAAACGCCTCGAAGTCATTCGGGTCGAGGCCTGCGGGCAAGGGATACACTGTGTTTGAGACGGTGACCAGGGCCATATTAAATGCGCCTCCGGCGAAACCGCCGAGCAGGAATGCCAAGACGATACGAAGCATGATCCGGACTCAACTCGTGTGGGAACATCTCTGGGAAGATCTCTGATGATCATCAGCAAGGTTACCCCAGCCATGCCCCCAGAGCCACCGTGGCACACTCCCAAAGCGTTCGCCTGACGGAGCGGACGCACGGCCCAGGAAACGGGTATAAGACGCTACGCCTTGCGAAACAAGGCGATGGTATCGGTGTCGTAATACGCCAGCAGCAGCGCGCCCTGTGCAGCGCAACGGTCAAAGATATCCTGGGTGACTTCCACATCATTTGGCCAGGGATAGGCGAAGATCAAGTCAAAGTCATCAACGCCATGCCCAAGTTCACCATAGGCCCGGTCCGGTTCGGTATGCAAAGCCAGTTCGCCATCGTGGGTGGCAAACGCCTCGTCAAGCAAATCCTCGACACCCGTCGGTATGAAACTGCCCTGCACTAACTCGACCGGCACGTCGAAATCGCGACGAATGCCCTCGGCAACCCCACACAACTGCTCGTCATACTCGATCCCGCATGCCTCATACCCGATCATCGCAGCCAACGATGCGACCACACTGATGCCGCTACCCCACTCGCAAAAGCGCGTACCGCAAAGAAGATGCGAATCATAGAGTGCTCGGAGACACTGGTAAGTCAGCACATAATCACTGGGCACAAATCCTTGAAAGCAAATGGCCGTATTGACTCGGTGCTGTTCTACCAAGCCATCGACCGCCTGGAGAAAATCAAAGATATCGGTTGGGATCGAAACCGACTCGTATGCGAGTTCAATGCGAGTCAAGGCCATGAGAGAACCGATCAATAAGATAATCGACAGAGTCGTCTGCCAAGGGGAGCTGTCAGCTGTGCATCATACCGCGTGATGACGGTAACGTACGACCTGCAGGAAAGATGCACTATAGTGGGAATCAGCTGACATCACGACACGGGCAGCCGCTCGGGTTCGTTCCTCGCATTAGAGAATCCAGCCATGAACACCCAAATCCATCGCAGAGCATTCACCCAAAGCACCGCCTGTGCCACAGCCATCGCATTGGGACGTGGATCAGCCACCGCAGCACAAGCGCCCGCGTTGTCCGACAACCGTCTCATCCGACTTGGCATCAACGCCCTCGCGCGCGCTCCCGACAAGAATTATTTCGCCGACGGGCATCGTGGGGCCGCCATGATTTCAGCGCACATGATGTGTGTGAACAATCGCTTTGACAACGCCGCGTCGCAGCGCATCGTCGAGCTGTTTGACCTGAACTGGGCCAAAACTAAACTTTGTCAGCCATTCCCGGAAGGCGATCGAGTCGAGGATGCCACCCAGCAAGTGGGACGTGCTCTGGCCGACGGTCGTGGTGTCTTGCGACAAGTCGGGCATGATGCGATTTTTGCCATGCACGCTATCAAAGCCTTCCGGCTCGCACCGGAGACCGCAACGCCAGAACGTGTTGCCGGCGTTTGCCGATTGATTCGCGCCTTTAAACCCTGGCGTGACGTGAAACCGGACGATCAGATTCAGCCTCCCCCCTTTGCCGACACGACCGCTGCCTCGCAATTCATCCTGCAAGAGGCCAGTGATGCAATCGATCGGTATGTCGGGTTCGGCCAAGGTTTTGCGGGACACATGCTCACCTTTGGCCAAGCACTCGTTGAACTCGCAGCGATGGGCGATGTCGAATGGGCAGAAAGCTGTCGCACCGCATTTCGCAAATATGTGACGGTGACCCGCAAGGGCCCGCAAGCCGACGATCGGAAGATCAAACCCCACGCATTTCGTAAACTTCGCCCCCACGACCCGCAATACTGGAAAGATCGCGGCGACCAAGCGGTCGGACTCGGCCATGTTTTCAAATATCCGTATGCCTATTACGACTTGCTGGCTCGAGCCAAAGCCCCCGATCTGGCCGCAGAGTGGGACCGCAAAGCCTGGCGACTTTTCTGATCGGGGACTTCGATCCACCGTCAGCAAAGACCGCATCTCCGCAAAGCACAACAGCGGGGAATCGACCTCGAAAAACTTGGTTAGAACTTAGTTTAGGGACACTGAACTTGGTAGTACTCAACGGACCGTGCTACAATCAGCTCCCACCGACAAGGCACCTGGTGACTCGCGTTGCCTTTCCCTTGACGACGGACATCCACGCCGACCGCCCTTTCCTGGAGAACGAACCATGCTCACAGTTCCCGGCAGCACTCACTCGGGCCAAAACTTCTGCGACGGTGTGTCTCGGCGAAGCCTGTTAAAAATCGGTGCCTTGGGCGCGGCCGGTCTCACGCTCCCCGGTTTACTGCGAGCGGAAGCGGCAGCAGGCGTACAGAAATCAAACAAGTCGGTGATCATGATCTATCTGGTCGGCGGTCCACCACACCAGGACATGTTCGACCTGAAACCCGAAGCGCCGGCTGAGGTCGCTGGTCCGTGGAAGCCAATCGACACGAATGTCCCGGGGATCCAGATCTGCGAGGCGTTTCCTCGACTGGCTCAGAACATGGACAAGCTGGTAGCGATCCGTTCGATCGTCGGCTCTCAGGCTGGCCATGATGCGGCTCAAGTCTTTACGGGCCATGATCCCAAGCAGCCAACGCCGACTGGCGGGTGGCCGCAATTTGGCTCGACCGTCGCCAAAGTCCAAGGGAACACGGGGACCTCCTCGCCTCCCTTTGTCAGTCTCTGTTATCCCTGCACGCATGGCCCCTACAACGAACCCGGACCGGGATTTCTCGGCACGTCCTTCGCTCCCTTCCGACCCATGGGCCCCACGCGGCACGACATGGTGCTCAATGGAGTCACCCTGGAACGACTCGGCGACCGCCGCAGTTTGTTGAAAAGCGTCGACCGACTGAAACGCGAAGTTGACAACACCACCACGCTGGCTGGTATCGACACATTCACATCGCAAGCGATGGATCTGCTGACGTCTTCCAAACTTGCCGATGCTCTGGATCTGTCCAAAGAGGATCCCAAGATTGTCGAGCGTTATGGTACGGGTGACCCGACGAAATTCATGGACGGCAATGGGGCACCGCGTGTCCCTCAAAGCTTGCTAGTCGCACGACGATTAATCGAAGCGGGCGCACGAGTCGTCACGCTGAACTACAGCAAATGGGACTGGCACGGCGGCCCCAACAACTCGATCTTCAAACGCGAAGCGGAGGATTTCCCCGTGTTTGATCAATGTGTCAGCGCGCTGGTCGAGGATTTACATGCACGCGGTCTGGATCAGGATTGCAGCGTGATCATCTGGGGAGAATTCGGACGGACTCCGAAGATCAGTGCTCAAGTTGGCCGAGATCACTGGCCGCGAGTGAATTGCGCGTTGCTGGCAGGTGGGGGTATGCAGACGGGCCAAGTCATCGGTGCCACAGACAAACTCGGTGGTGAAGCGGTCGATCGTCCGGTCACATTCCCCGACCTCTACGCCACTCTATACCGCAATCTGGGGATCGATTTCCGCTCGACAACTGTCCCTGATCTGGCCGGCCGCCCGCAATACTTGACCGCCGGGCATCCCCAGCCTCTGGCTGAATTGGTTTGACATCTGGACGTTGCCCTTACAAGATCGAACAGAGGGCGGGACTGCCGCGTCATCCCCATGGGCTCCAGGCTCGCCAGACCAAATTGACGCCAGTGAAAACATCACCGAATTCCAACAAACTGTTCGAGGCATACGTCTGACGGGTGCGTCATCATCCCAGGTCCCGTGGGCCTGCGATGCCGGTGAGTGCGAACCGGATTCGCACGCTCCCCGCCCGCTGCCGCCGAGCATCCATGCGAAAGGATTGCTGTGAGATTCAAACAGGGGATCGCTGTGCTGCGGGAAAGCTGCGAAGCCGTTCTGCATTGGCTGAAGCGCGTCATCACCCAGCCTCGGCACGAGTTGTCGCGTCTCCAGCGAACCGTTCGCTTTGCCTATGACTTGGGCCGATTTGGTGCCAAGCAATTGAAATACGACCGGGCACCGCAGATGGCCGCGGCGTTATCCTTCCGAGCCCTGTTCGGCTTAGTGCCCGTTTTGATTGTCGCGTTGGTCGCCGTCCGCGCGTTAATCGGTGTGGACGAGTTTCTCGCACTGATCCTGCAATTGCTGACCTGGGCTCAACTCGACCAGGTGAGTGTCACTCTGCCAGGGGCAGGTGACACGACCTCACAACCGCTATCGGATTGGATGCGGCATCTGATCGGGGAGGCGGCCAGTGTCAGAATCGCAGCGATTGGTTGGATCGGCATGGCGGTCGTGATCTACGCAGCACTGGGCCTGTTAGTCGACGTCGAAAAAACATTTAACATTATCTACCGCGCACCTGAGGGTCGCTCGTGGATCCGCCGAGCGCCCGTGTATTGGTTCCTGCTCACCGTCTGCCCCCTGATGATCGGCTTGGGACTCTGGCTGAACAGTCAATTTGCGATCTGGGTCGAAACCGCAGCGGGGTGGCAAGGGATGCCTTCCGCCGTCCGGTTCGTGTGGAGCTTGTTTTGTGGGTGGCTTCTGCTTCTATCCATCTACATGCTGATGCCCAACACGACCGTGCGCCTGCGACCGGCGGCAATTGGCGCTCTGGTTGGCGTGATTCTGCTGGAGATCGGCAAACGTCTGCTCGGCGTGGCGTTGGGAAACGCGTTTGCGGTCAGTCAACTTTATGGGTCACTGGGGTTGATTCCGCTATTCATGTTCTGGGTCTACCTGATGTGCCTGGCCCTGTTATTTGGTCTGCAGGTCAGCGCGACACTGCAGATGCTCCGCGGTCGGCAACTGGAAGAGATTGAACGTCGGCAAGCAGTCAAAGCGATGATCGAACCGGCTTCATTGATCACGGTCATGGAGATCATTGCAGACCGTTTCAATCGGGGGCTGCAAACCACCACAGATGAACTGTCCGAGGCGATGAGTATCTCGCGAACCGCCGCCGGAGAGATTCTCGAACGGTTGATCGAGGCGGGCATGCTACACCCTCTGGGCCAGGACAATGACGCGGTCTGTTTGGCCCGTTCACCGGATCAGATCAAAGCAGCCGAATTGATCGAAATCGGCTTCCAGATCGTCGATGACAGCGGAACGCGACGCTCGGCGTTTTTCGATCGCTTGCGCAGCGTCCAGCGCGAGCTCGCGGCCCGCGAAACGTTAGCAGCCCTCTTGCCACCCAGCACGACGGCGTAACGCGTCAAAAGCAGAATCCCCTGCTGCTCTCTGTGGCACGACGCTGCAACGCCGGATATGCTATCGTCTGAAACGTTCATTTGTCTCAGATGTAGGAGCTTCGTGATGGCAAGATCCAGCAGACCTTTTAATCGTCGTCAGCTATTGGGTTCCGCTGCGTCGGCCGCAGTTGCAGCCACTGCCGCACCCATGTTCATCCCCAGTTCCGCGTTGGGACGTGACGGTACGGTTGCCCCTAGCGAACGGATCACCGTGGGTGGGATTGGGATCGGACGCCGAGGCGGCTACGACCTGGGATGTTTCCTGCAACAAGACGATGTGCAGTTTGTGGCTGTCTGCGACATCAAACAAAAACGTCGGGGCGAGGTCAAGAAGATCATCGACACGCACCACGGCAACCAAAACTGCGACATGTATCGCGACTTTCGCGAACTGCTTGACCGCCAGGACATTGATGCCGTGCTGATCGCCACCGGCCCCAACTGGCATGCGACCGCAGCCATGACGGCGGCCAAGGCGGGCAAAGACATGTATTGCGAAAAACCGGTGACNAAGAACATCAGTCAGAGCCTNGTCCTGGCAGACACGATGCGCCGGACAGGCCGCGTCTTCCAAGCGGGAACGCAGCGGCGCAACTTGCCGCATTTCGCCTTTGCTTGCGAATTGGCTCGAACCGGAAAACTGGGAAAACTCAAAAAAGTATACGCGCATCCGGCAGGCATGCAGGCTTTGATGAGTGGCTGGTTGGCCCCCGAAGAAGAACCGGACAAAGAGGTGGTGGACTGGGATATGTATTTAGGCCCGGCCGCTTGGCGTCCCTACAACAAACGCCTGCTTGATGGCTTCAACTTTGAAAAAGGTGGTGGCTTTGTCGGTGCCTTCCGTGGCGGCGGCGTCCTGGAATGGGGCTCCCACTGTGTCGACTTGTGCCAATGGGCAGTCGATGATTGCCCGCCGCCGGTGGAATACAATCCTCCTGAAAACGGCGAACTGGTCGCGCGTTACGAAAACGGCACCGAACTCATCTTTCGTGAAAANGGATGGATTCCTCTCGGCTCCTGCCCCGTCCGCTTCGAAGGGGAAACCGGGTGGGTCGAAGCGGGAGACAGCGGCAAAATGGTGCTCAGTTCTCCGGAACTGCTGGCCGGCCGTTCGGTCGAAGAAATCGGTGGATATCCNGCCACCTTCCACGTGCGCGACTTCCTGGACTGCGTCAAAACACGACGACAGCCCAAAGGCAACGCACAAGCGGCTTGCAATGCCCACATCGCCTGCCACGCCGCCAACATCGCGTTGTATCTTGATCGGCAGGTCAAATACGATAACGCCACCAACTCCTTTATCGATGACACCGAAGCGGACCGAATGCGTTCCGAAGCACTGCGCGAACCGTGGAGATTGTAATTCCCCCCACACGTCGCGCTCACTTCGGCATTCACGACCATTCAACGCACCGTCAGATTCGAGAACCGACCATGAATATGCTCAGACCTTTGTCACTTGCGATGATCCTGCTCGCTGGACTGTCGGCCTTTTCCACAAACTCGGCCCACGCAGCGAACGAAATAGAACAAGCTCAGTTAGCAATCCTCCGCTCCCAAGCACCTGCGAGTGAAAAAGCGATCGCTTGCAAAAAGCTGGCCATTTATGGCTCGACCGATGCCGTTGGAGAACTGGCAAAACTCTTNCCCAACCCGCAACTCTCGTCCTGGGCCAGAATCGCCTTGGAAGCGATTCCTGACGAAGCGGCGACGGAAGCCTTACGGAATGCCGCAGGATCCTTGCAAGGACGCCTCCTGGTCGGCATGATCAATTCGCTCGGTATCCGGCGCGACGAAAAATCGGTCGACCTGTTGATCGCCAAACTCCAAGACAATGACGTGGAGGTCGCCTCGGCGGCAGCGGTAGCGTTGGGCCACATCGGCAACGCCACCGCCACCAAGTCGCTGCAAACAGCACTGAACACCGCACCGGCCAAAGTCCGTTCCGCAGTTGCCGAAGGGTGCATCCTGTGCGCAGAACGCGCGCATCAAGCAGGTGACGCAACGGCCGCCACGGAACTCTACGATCAAGTTCGCCAAGCCGAAGACCTGCCTCTGCAGCGGGTCATCGAAGGAACTCGCGGCGCCATCCTGGCCCGTGGACAAAAGGGGATNCCGCTGCTGATGGAGGCCCTCCGCTCGGACAACAAAAAACTGTTCCAACTCGCCCTGGGCACGATCCGCGAGTTTCCCGGGGCAGGTATTGATCAGGCGTTAGCCGAAGAAGTTGTCCAAGTCGCTCCCGCACGCGCTTCGCTGGTCATTCAAGCGATGGCCGATCGCCCCACCACGGTCGTCCTCGATGCCATACGCCAAGCGGCCGAACAAGGCGATCCCCAGGTACGACTGTCCGCCATCGATGCACTGAAAAAAGTAGGTGACGATTCGTGTCTGAAAACACTCCTGCAAATTGCTGTCGCGAAAGACGCCGAGTTGGCACAGGCTGCTCGAGAAACCCTGGCAGTCCTCCCGGGGAAACGTGTCAACCAGGAAATCGTACTGCTGTTACCCACCGCCAAAGGCTCGAGCTATCCGGTGCTGCTGCAACTGATTGGACAACGACGTATTGATGCGGTCGATGACGTCGTCCGCGCGTTAGACCGACCCGACGCAACCATCCGTAAAACCGCTTTGCGGGCGTTGGGTGAAACCGTCTCCCTGGAACGCTTACCGGTCCTNATCTCGCAAGCCGTCGCGCCAAAATACCCTGCAGACAGTGCCACGGCATATCAGGCTTTGAAGGCCGCGAGTGTCCGCATGCCGGACCGCGAAGCTTGTGCCGAGAAACTGTCGGTCGCGCTGCGGCGAGCCCCTGCGGCTAGCAAGGTTGGCCTGCTCGAAATCCTCAGCGAAGTCGGTGGTACGCAAGCGCTCTCGACGCTGGCTGCCTCCGCCAAAAGCAGAGATCCCCAACTGCAGGATGCCGGCAGTCGTTTGCTGGGCAAATGGAACAGCATCGACGCTGCTCCTGTCTTGCTCGACTTAGCCAAGACCGGTCCTGCCGAAAAGTATCGCATTCGCGCTCTGCGAGGTTACATCGGGTTGGCACGCAAGTTTGCCATGCCCGATCAACAGCGAACCGCAATGTGCCGTAATGCCTGGAATTCCACCAACCGCACCGCGGAACGCAAACTCGTGCTCGATGTGCTGAAACTTCACCCCAGTGCGTCTGGTTTGAAACTGGCGGTTGACGCTGCCAAGACACCTGCGTTGAAATCCGATGCCAGTGCCGCTGCCCTGGTGATCGCCCAAAAGGTGGTAGGTAAAGGCAAGGATATCAGCGGCCTGCTATCCGGCGTGGGGCTGGAACGGGTCAAACTGGAGATCATCAAGGCCGAATATGGAGCTGGCTCGAATGTCAAAGACGTCACTGCGCTGGTTCGCAAACAAGCGGGAACACTCCCGTTGATCTCGCTCAGCGCCGCCAACTACAACGGCGCGTTCGGCGACCCTGCACCTGGGATGGTAAAGAAATTGACGATTCAATATCGCATGAATGGCAAAGCCGGTCAGGCGAGCTTCGCCGAAAACGCGCTGATCATTCTTCCCATGCCCAAGTAGCACCGCTGCCAGCGTAGCACCGTGGCGCAAGTAGAACCGTGGCGCAAGTAGAACCGTGGCGCAAGTAGAACCTCGCACTATCAGGACGGCTGTGCCTGTGCCAAGCCGTTTCCCCCAAGCCGTTTCCCCCAAGCCGTTTCCCCCAAGCCGTTTCCCGTCGACCAGGGGCGCGGTGCACGGCTGCCCTGTGCCCACCCTGCCGGTCCGTCATCCTCACCCGTGAACCACCGGGTTCACAACGGTTGAGACAACCGCGATCGACTTCACAACCGTGAGGTCACCCGCGGCGTTAGCGACGGATGGGTGAATAGTCCGTCGGCTTGAACAACACCGACTTGACACCACCTTTGACCAGAATCTTGCCATCCTTCTCAGACGCTTTGCGAGCGGCCTGCCAGGCAGGATCTTTTCCGAAAGCTTGAAAAGAAGCCCCTCGTGACTTCTGGTCCTTGTGCGTGACCAGATACACCAGAGTGTTCCCGTGGCCAGGCTGACCTTCCATGGGATGGGTGTAAAGAAAGTTTTTGATGCCATGCTTTTCGAAGAGCGCACAAGTATGATCCCGAAAACGCGCATCGAGATTCGGCAACTTGCCAGGGTTCGTGGTGTATGTTCTCAACTCAAACAACCGTGACTCTCCGCCAAACGTCCGCGGCAAAGCCTGCGAGTATTCAGGCGAGTAGTCGGTTGGTTCGAGATACACGGAATCGATTTTCTTGACCAATTTGCCATCCGCAATCGAAGCCTTGTAGGCAGCTTGCCATTTGGGATTCGCCAGAAACGCCTTCCAAGCATCTCGGGCGTGCTCGCGGCTATGGAAAGCGAGCAGGTAGGTCAGCGTATTCGCTTGATTGTCGACGGGATCGAGATACACGATGTTCTCCATCGTGCTCTCTTTGAACAGCTTCAGAGTGTGGTTGCGAAACCGTGCGTGTAACGCTTCCAGTTTACCTTCGTGCGCGTAGTAGGTACGCAGCTCGTAAACTTTGTAAGCCGGCGGTAGTTCATCGGCCTGGGCAACGGACAGGAATAACAACGGCAGCAGGGGGATGATGTTTTTCATGCCCCTCATCGTAAGGCAAACCGTGACCCTTGAACAGGCTTTTGCGTGTCGGATTGTAACCTCCGTGTGGCCAGGCCGCCCGCTCCCTGGCACTCCTGAATCAGCTGATCGGCTCTCAAGTGATTCGCCTCATGTGCTCCGCTCACGTCGGCGGGGTGCTGGCCGGTGTCGCGTTCGCTGAGCAGCCGATCTAAGCNGCCGAGATCGGGGCAGCAAGTGACCGGCACGGTTCCTGGCTGGCGCATCACAGCGCGGCCAACTCGGGCTCTCGCTCAACGGAATGGTTTGACGTGACAAGCGGTCTGACGNGACAAGCCACCGCAAATCAGGGGGTGTTGTTGTCTGCGACTTCTTCGGTGATGCCTGCACGTGTCATGGCATCCTCGAGGAAATAATTCAATTCGCCCGCGGCGTCCGCGTGCAGCACATCGTAAGCGTGGGCCGCACTGCGAGCGTGGTAAAGCTGCTCACGCAGGTTGATATCGCGAGTAATCGCCGTGGCAAACGCCGCCAACACTTCCAGATGTCGCTTGCGATCCGCTTTGGGCGTCGCCAGCAACAAAATCGCATGCACCGGTTGCCCATCTGGGGCATCTAAATCTATCCCCTGTGAACTGATTCCCAGGATCCCTGTAATATCGTCCCCTTCTTCCAACTCGGCATGCGGGATCATCAGTCCCTCGGACAGGCAGGTGGTGGTCCCTGCCTCCCTCTTCAAGACATGCTGGACGAATTCTTCCTGAGGCATCGCGGGGGGCACTTTGGTGTTGTACAGCTGCGATGCGAGCAGCCGGATAATCTCTTCCTTGGTTTTCCCCGTCACATTGACCGTGATGTGCTGTTCATCCAAAAAGTCCAGCAGTCGCGGTAGGTCTTTGCCTGTTTCTCCTGCGCGCGTCAGCGCAAAGCGCGTCGCGCTGGGGCCGACCAGTTGGTTGATGGCCAGCGCCGCCAAGGCCACCGTCGTGACGATCTCGGCCACGCCGCCCAAATTGGGTGAGTTCTGCACGAGCAACACCAGCCCGACAGCCACACCACCGTGAGGCACCAGCGCCAACCCTAAATTGTTCCGCACACGTTTCGGCACATCGGCAACCACCATCGCCGCAAAGGCGCCACTGTATTTGCCCAAAAACCTCGCCACAAAAAACAGCACGACCAGGGCAGCCGAATTGAGCACCAGCGTGAAGTCCAACTTCATACCTGCCAGCGTGTAAAACGCGGCAAACAAGACTCCACCGATCGAATGGAGATAAGCCTCCGCGGATCGGACCGTGTCGTGCTGCACATTGGTCACAACAATTCCGGCAAAGGTACACGCCAAAATTCCGGATACGCCGAAGCCAGAAGCGGCTCCCCAGGCTCCCAGAATCACCGCCACCATCGTCGGCCCCAGGAACGCCGGGCCCACCACCGTGCGCGTCAAACCCAAGGCAAACAGAGCACTCGCGCCACCCACCACCAGCGCCATACCGAATTCGTAGGCGACCGATGTCAACGCTGTCTGCCAGGGACTGTGCCACGCGATCGAATCATCGCCGGTGAGGTACGAAGCTGCAAACACAAAAATCCCGACCGCAACCATGTCGATTAATGCGACCGCAGCAATCACCGTGCGCGTCAGAATGCCGCGCGAACGGGCCTCCTGAACCACCAATACCGTCGTGCCCGGAGCACCCGCGATCGCAATCGCAGCCAACAACAGACTGGCCTGAACCGTCATGTTTTCCGGGTCGAGCCAGCCACCAGCCATATACATCAAAACGAACACGACCGAAAACGTCACAATCGCCTCGCCCAACATCAGCAATCCCAGCCGACCTCGAGCATTGCGTAAACCAGCAAAGTGCAGCGCCGCCCCCACCGTAAAGGCGATGTAACCGAGTACGAAACTCATGAATACATCAAAGCCCGACGCGGCTTTCACATTGAGACCTGTGAAGCCCTCGTGATACTCACTCAGAAAACGCACCACAATGCCAGAAAAGATCCAACCGGTCACCTTTGGCAGGTGAAACCGACCCAAAATCTCGCCACCGATAATACCGACAACCAAAATGACTGCCAGCTGATAGAGAGCATTATCCGGAATGAACTCAAAACCCATGTCCAACCCCAGCAAACAACGGTCCAGGATACGCTTCAAACTCCACCCGCAGTGACGGCGTGCAATCTGCAAAACAGCAAAGTCGTACGTTCATGGCATCGCGGACGAAATACATAACGCGCAACTCACAGCCTTTATGAACAGAATGGAATCGACGTGAAACTCCAGGTCGCGATGGTCCTCAATCATTCCACCATGATGCCTGCACATCGCTACCAACACCAAAGCAAACTGCCTGAAATCCAACCGACTCCAAGCCACAACGGCGCATGATCCGAATAGACCGCACAAAGCGATCGCCCCGAACCACAACCGCTGCACGTAGCTTCTTNTCAGAGCGCAGCACGTCACACCTTGGCTTCCTCTCGGCATCACCGAGCCGGAATTCCAGCCTCAATCNTATTACGCGACATTTTTTTCGTCAATATTTTTTCGTGCTTTTCCTTTCGTGTATTCCAAGCAACCGATTAGAATGAATCAGCCGGCACTCTGACCGGCATCGCACGAGCAGTCGTTCCGTGTAGCGAGGTCCCGCACATGTCCACATCCTCGTCAGATCACGAAGGCCAACTGTCCCACAGTTCTACCAGTGAAAAGGGGAGGGCCACATGGACGTTTCTAACCAATCACGCCCACGTGCTCGCCGTCATCCACGCCGATCCGGAAAAGGTCCTGCGTGAAGTCGCGGTCGAAGTTGGGATCACCGAGCGGGCCGTACAGCGAATCGTGCAAGACCTGGAAGAAGAAGGTTTTATCGAACGAGAAAGGGTGGGGCGGCAGAATCGCTACCACATTATTGAAGGGCGCCCGCTACGGCATCCGATTGAAGCCCACCGCAAGGTTGATGATCTGCTGAATCTGATCCGTGGCAAGTGACTCGGCCGCTCCTCAGCACAGGCGTTCAGGCTCACCAGCCCACGGCCAGTTGCTCAGGAAAAATGGCTCTGGTTCAGATCGCCAAACAAACTGCGTCGGTGACTCTCAGCACCGTGCCGCGTATTGCTGAGTGGCATTGCTGAGTGGCATTGCTGAGTGCCATTCAATCCTGCTTCTCCAACCAGGCGACGAGTTCCGTCAAGGAAACTCCACCACTGCCATCAGCATCCGCCCCCGAAATATCTTGTTTGATCTTCTTCCATTCTTCGGCATCCAACCTGCCATCGGCATTGGCATCGTGGGCACGAAACAGACTCAGAGCGCGTTTCTGTAACATACTGCGTTTTTCGGCCTTCGCGTCCGCTGGTTTTTTCAACGGTCCGCCACCGGCAAAGATCCCTCCGCGCAATTCAAAGATGCGTAGTTCGAGGCTACCAGCAACACGATCTCCAGGCTTTTTCCCGGCTTCTGCAAGTTGAATTTCTCCGCGTGCCTGCCGACCGCCCAGTCCCATAAAGCCACCGCGCGACCGACCGATGGTTAATGTTCCGCGCACCGGGACCGCCGGTTGAGCTGAATATTCCTGGTGCTTCATCGTCAATGCCAAAGTCACCTTAACGTCATCTTTCTGGCGCGTTCCGGTAAACACCAGGTTCACATTCTGCCGCTCATCCGCTGGGGACTCGCCATCGTCGGCCGCCGCGTCTGACCTTCGCTCCGCCGCCTTCTCTGGATGCGCCATCACGCCAAGTTGTTTCAGTACTACCTTCTCATCCCCCAACTGCAATGCAATTTCGGCAGCCCCCACTTCCTGCGGATTAGAAACAGCAGCGGCGCTCCAAACCGCATCGAACGTTCCTTTGACGCTGCCTGTATCCACGGCGTAGAAGGGTTTACGTGGCTTTGCCTGCACGGCGACCGGCCAGCGGTCGAGTTCTCTGGTGAGTCGATCGCGACGCGTGCCTAAAAAATCGCGTATTTTGTCCATCGCCTCCGGTGCATTCTGTTGTCGCTCATGCAAACGCCCTGCGACAAGTTCTTCGACCCTGGCAATTTCCGCCAGCAACGCTTCCTCTTTCCAAACACCTTCGAGCAGTTCCAACATCACTGTTCGAAACCGCGCAGCGACACCTTTGGTGTGATACAGGCGATTGGCAAGCGATCCTTTCGCCTTCACCGAGATGGGACCTCCGCCGAAAGGGTTCAAGGGACTGCGTTCCGTGAAGCAAGAATCCGCTCCCCATGGTATGAAGTAGAACTTTTCATTCTCTGGCTTGANGTAGGTGAAGAAATTGTTCTGATTGGCAGAATATCCATCCCAAAAACCAAGCAAACATTCCATCACCCAAAACTTCATGAAGTGCTCTACATCGACCAATTCATCGAGTTTATCGAGTGGCAAGTCCCCCTCGCCGTTCAACAGTTCGGCCAGCTTCCTGGCTTGCGCACGATCAAGATCATCCGCATCCGTCTTGGCTTCCAGTCGCTCCACTCCACGTGGATAAAAATCGGCAAGCGTTCCTTCGTAGAGAGTCCCGGAACTGTCACCAAATTGCCGTTTCAAGAACGACTTTTTGATCGCTTCGACATTGGAATAGATTCCCAGGTACTCGCCGTTCACCGTCACGCAAGCATGATTGCATCGCGGTGCCGCAATGCCGGCAGCACGAAACAGACGATAGGTCAGAAACTGACTAACCAGAGACGTATCTTGCTTGTTGTTATTTAACGTCAGCTGACCAAAACCGCGTGCAGGGTCTTGATCCACGAATTTGTCAAAATTGATTTTGAGCGATGGCCGCGTTTCATCCAGAGAGCCAATGAACCCCTTTTTGCGAACGCCCACAGACCCAATCTCGACCCCATTAATCGAAACATCCCCTTGAAAATAATCAAAGGGTTTCGCGGTCGCGTCGTTAAAAGCACTCGAAATACTGCGTGATTGCCGCCGCAGTCGCTGCCAATCTGCTGGATCCAACTTGATTTCAACTTCCACCAATCGATTCGGATCAAAGNTCGCCTCCGCTTCCAGCTTTTCGGCATACGAAGACCGGCTACAGGCAACCACGACGCATGCCGCAAAGACCCCAAACCACATCGCCAAGGCGGTGGAATTTCGAGCCCCAGAGAAATTAAAGTGAGTCATTCGCATGCATCCAACTCCTATCGACAATGGGACGTGCCAACGACACGTCAACTGGCAGTCGTGCGGCATACTCGCTGCACCGGTGCAACTCCACAATCTTCCGCGCCTTGAAAGTAATCCGGCGCGGCATCCAAGTCAAAACCAAAACCTACTTCCTCTGACCGGCGGCGGCTACCGGACCCCTGAGACACAGGCGCGAGTCACCACGCACCCACACGGTCTGCAACACGGCAACACAAGGTGGCAATCCATGGTGAACGGTGCCCGCAGGCAAGACAGCCGCACTGGACTGATTCCAACGGCCCCACGCGTTAGTCGCGAGCGTCCAGCAAATCGACTTCGGTAAGCAAGCACAGGACCGCGTCCCACGCGGTCTCGCTGCGCGTCTGATGAGCGATCTCGACTGCCAGGTCATCGAGTTCCTGATCACGAACAGCCAGCCATCGCATCGGACGGTCGGTATGTCGCAGGGCGTCGTGACCGGCCGTCACATCGGTGGGCTGAGCCGGTTCACCGGCAGCACCCTGCAACGGAGCGGTGGACGGCGAAGGGGAGAGCCAGAAGGCTGCCATGGGATTCACAGCCGTGTCGGTTCCCACCTTGGGTAACGGCGCCGCCGACAAATCCAACGCCTCATCACGTTCGCCTTCCCCTCCCGGCGGATCTTCTTGCTGATTGATTTTGTTAACGATCGCCAAAGCATCACCGAGCGTCACTTTTCCATCGCCATCCACATCGGGATAAAGGCCTCGGCCGGGAATCGGATCCGGTGTCCCATCTTGATTCAAGTCTGCCGGTGCCGGTGGTAAACCGGTAGTCCCATACTGAGGAAATCG
>NZVR01000059.1 GCA_002701545.1 Blastopirellula sp.
GTTCTTTGTGGTCGTTGCGATCGTCATCTCGGTGTCGCATCCAGGGCGGTCCTCCTCCGGGCCCTCCGAAGGATCGTCCGTCGCTGGGGCCACGCCCTCGCGAGTGATCCGCGTGCTGGCCACCCGGTCCACGTCGCTGGCTGTCTCGATCACGCGCGTCGCCATCACGTTCTTTGTGGTTGTTGCGATCGTCATCTCGGTTTCGCATCCAGGGCGGTCCTCCTCCGGGCCCTCCGAAGGATCGTCCGTCGCTGGGGCCACGCGCTCGCGAGTGATCCGCGTGCTGGCCACCCGGTCCACGTCGCTGGCTGGTGCGGTCCTGGTGGTTGTCGTTTCGCGTTTTGTCGTCGTCCGCTCTGATGGAAGCGGTCAAGGCGATGAGTAAGCAAAAGAAAACATGATGGCAGGCAATGACTCGCACACTCGACTCCTTTTAATGGACGTGTTGCTGGCGGCATCTTAAATACCGCAACGTTCGCATGAAGGTGGGTATCGCAACCGCGGTCCAGGGTACACTCGGAATCTAGCTGGAATTTGAATGTTGGAATTGGTGCCCGTTGTCGACAGCGACCGGTGGCTACCGTATAAATCGCTGCAATGGCATGCGAAACAGGGAGCATTGATGTGATCGAAGCACTGAATGATCAATTCCGGATCCCCGGGCATTTGCAATTTGATTTAGGGCAAGGAGGGTTGCCACGAGCGATCATCGAGAACGACGCCGCGCGGGGAGAGATTTATCTTCACGGTGCCCACGTCACCTCCTTCCAGCCTCGTGATCAAGCAGATCTGTTGTGGATGAGTTCCGATTCGAACTTTTCGGATTCGATGCCGATCCGTGGAGGTATTCCCATTTGTTGGCCGTGGTTTTCTCATCACCCCACTGACAGCAACTTGCCACAGCATGGTTTTGCTCGCATCTCTGCTTGGGAGGTGCAAGGAGTGGGCCAGGATTCGACGGGAGCTGTCACGCTTCAGCTTGGTTTGTCCGATTCCGATGCAACACGTCGATGGTGGCCGCACGCTTTTCAGCTGACCCTAAGCGTGACCATCGGCCCTACCATGACGGTCGAGTTGCAATGCTGCAACACGGGCGATCAGGAGTTCGGCATGGCGGCAGCATTGCATACCTATCTGGGGGTGAGTCACATCAGTGATGTTCGTGTTGAAGGCCTGGCTGGCCGTTCTTTCATCGACCAGTTGGATGACGATCGACTGCACATTCAATCAGGTTCTCTCGAGATCCATCGCGAGACGGACCGCATTTATATCGGGACAGAAGACGATGTTTTGGTGCACGATCGCTCGTCGGAACGCGTTATCCGCGTAGCCAAGCAAGGTAGCGTTTCGACCGTTATCTGGAACCCTTGGATCGACAAATCCCGTCGTATGGCGGATTTTCCGGACGATGGCTACGAGACCATGCTCTGTGTCGAAACGACGAATGCAGCCAGTGATGAGCGTCGGATTTCACCAGGGCAGGAACACCGGATCAGCCAAACGATTGGTCTCTTTGCAGGTTGAACGTACGGTCAAGCGAAGTAGAATCCAAATTCACCCCTCGGCTTGCGTTGGCCGAGCGCGTTCGGTTTACCCCCTCAGTTGAAGATCACCCCATGTCTCGATTCGCTCAACGCCGAGATCGCTTACGTCGCTTATTCCTCAAGCAGGGGGCTAATGCGATGTTGGTGACCAATGAAATCAATGTGACCTATCTGACCGGTTTCACCGGAGATAGTAGCTTTCTGTTGTTGACCCGAGACAAAGACTTGATTTTGTCCGATCCGAGGTACACCGAGCAATTGGACGAAGAGTGCCCGGGGATCGACCTGGCGATTCGAAAACCGGGGACATCGCACACGCAATTGACGGTTAAGACGCTAAAAAAAGCGAAGATTGATAGTTTGGCGGTAGAAGCCGATTCGATGACACTCACCTGGCAAGGGGTGTTGCAACAAGGTGTTCCACGCATCGATCTGGTGCCTACCTCTGGTCTGGTCGAGGAATTGCGGGCAGTCAAGGATCGTCAGGAGATTGCTGCCATTCGCCAGTCGATTCAGGTGGCCGAGCGAGCGTTTGCAGTGATTCGTGCCCAGTTGCGTCCGGAGCAGACGGAACGCGAGGTGGCACACAATTTGGAGCACACGATCCGCCAATTTGGGGGTGAGGCTTGCAGTTTTGATCCAATCGTGGCGGTAGGCCCGCGGGCAGCCTTGCCGCACGCAGTGCCAGGAGACCGCCAAATTGGGGAAAGTGACTTTACGTTGATCGATTGGGGAGCCCAGGTTAAGCACTACATGAGCGACTTGACGAGAATTATGGTCGTCGGTAGAATCTCGCCCAAACTCGAACGTATATATGGAGTTGTGTTAAATGCACAGCAAGCAGCAATCAACGCAATCCGCCCTGGTGCGCGTCTCCACGACGTCGACGCTGCGGCTCGGAACGTGATTGCTGATGCTGGTTTTGAGAAACAGTTTGGACATGGTTTAGGCCACGGTTTTGGCCTGGAGATTCACGAGCATCCGCGGATGGCTGTGGATGCTCCGGGTGAGCTTAAAGCGGGAATGGTGGTGACGGTTGAGCCCGGAATTTACATTCCTAAGTGGGGTGGAGTCCGGATTGAGGACGATATCCTAGTTACCAAGGATGGGCACGATGTCTTAACCAACGTCCCGAAGGGGTTGGCAGAGTCACAAATCGTGTGATCCACCCGCAAAAACAACATCGTGGCCAAATTGCGAAGCCTTTGGCCAGAGAAAGCAGAGACACGAATGTCAGAAGCAGAACAACGCTCAGGGGACGTTTTCGACTTGGACCAACTCCGAAGTTTGGTCGAGTTGATGGAAGAGAAGGAACTTAGCGAGATCGATTTGCGGCAGCTGGACCAGCGGATTCGCTTGACGCGAGGCGCCCCTGGTGCAGCTCCTGTGCTCACAACTAGCTTGCCGGCCCCTGCCCCGGCGCCTGCAGCGGCACCTGCGGCAGCGCCCGCTGACGGCGAACACATCACTGTGGTGAAAAGCCCGATGGTGGGAACGTTTTACTCCCGACCAAATCCGGAAGCTGAAAACTACGTGAAGGTAGGCGAGCGTGTGAGTAGTGACGCGACGATCTGCATTATCGAAGCCATGAAGGTTTTCAACGAGATTCCCGCCGAGGTGTCGGGCGAAGTCGTTGCCATCCTTGTCGATAATGAAGAAGCAGTGGAATTTGGCACTCCGCTGTTTAAAGTGGACACCAGCAAGTAAAGCTCTTCTGGAAGTGTCACAGCGCTCCGCTTGGCATCATTCTTTCCGTCCTTCTTACCAGCAAAACGACGCTAATTCATGTTCAATCGCATCTTGATTGCGAATCGAGGCGAAATTGCCTTGCGCATTATTCGTGCTTGTCGCGAAATGGGGATCGAAACGGTCGCTGTCTTCAGCGAAGGTGATCGCGGCAGCCAGTATCTGGAACTGGCTGATGAAGCCTACTGCATCGGTCCGCCAAAGTCCGCCCAAAGCTACCTCAATATCAAGCAGATTATCAGCGCTGCCGAAGTAGGCAACGTCGAGGCGATTCATCCGGGTTTTGGTTTCCTCTCCGAGAACGCCCATTTCAATGAAGTCTGTCGAAGCTGCCAGATTGAGTTCATCGGTCCAACGCCAGACGCGATGGAAAAGCTAGGTGACAAGAACACGGCTCGCGATATGGCGCGGGCAGCGGACGTTCCTGTGGTCCCCGGAAGCGACGGATTGCTGGAAACTGAGGAGCAGGCGGTTGCCGTCGCACAAGAGATCGGATTTCCCGTGCTCATCAAAGCGACGGCGGGAGGTGGCGGCAAAGGAATGCGAGTGGCCGCAAATGAATTGGTTCTCAAGACGGCTTTGACGCAAGCCAAAACGGAGGCCGAGGCGGCGTTCGGGAATGCGGGCGTCTACCTGGAAAAATATATCGAACGACCACGGCACGTCGAAGTTCAGATGCTGTCAGACCACCATGGGAACGTCGTGCATCTCTACGAACGTGATTGCTCGACCCAGCGACGGCACCAGAAGTTGATTGAGGAGAGTCCGGCGCCCAATCTTCCCCTAGAAGCGCGTGAAGCAATGTGTGCCGCTGCGGTACGCATGTTGAAGCAAGCGAACTACACCAATGCGGGTACCGTTGAGTTCATTGTCGATCAGGACAACAACTTTTATTTCATCGAAGTGAATGCGCGGATTCAGGTCGAGCATCCCGTTACAGAAATGGTGACGGGCATTGATTTGATTCGGTCCCAGATTGCGATTGCCGCAGGTGAGCCATTGCCGTTCACGCAAGCAGACATTCAGGCCAAGGGCTGTGCCATTGAATGTCGTATCAATGCTGAGAATCCCGACAAGAATTTCCAGCCGTCACCCGGTTTGATCAAGCAGATGTATGTTCCCGGCGGAATGGGCGTCCGATTTGATTCCCATACGCATGCGGGATATGTCGTACCGCCCCACTATGATTCGATGATTGGGAAACTGATCGTACATCAACCGACACGTGCGGAAGCGATCGCCTGTATGCAACGTGCTTTATCGGAGTTGCGCGTGGAGGGAATTGCCACCACAGCCTCATTCCACCAAAAGGTGCTGGAGCACAGCGATTTTGTTGATGGTTTGGTGGACACGCACTTCGTCGAGCGAACTTTCGATCTGTCGTAGTTCTCAGCGAGACTGAATTTTTGTGACTGGGGGATTTTCAAGCGGCCCCAGGTACGGACTTGGCTGCTGCCGGCCGACCAAACAAGAAACCCTGCGCTAATTCGAATCCGAGTTGCCGGCAAGTCGCGCTTTCGGCGTCAGTTTCTACGCCTGTGGCAATCGGTATCACACCTTGATCGCGGACCGTGTGAACCATTCGGGAAAGCGTCTGTTGTCGTTTCTGAGGGGCAGTATGAATGTCGCGTATGCATGCCATCCCGAACTTGAGGAAGTCGGGCTTTACCTCCAGCAGCTCCGTTAGGCGAGTTTGACCAGATCGGAAGTCGTCATACGCGAGATGGATGTTCATGCGTCCCAGGTGCGCTTTGAGCTCCTGCATCGATCGATTAGGGGGCACCGCTGCCTCGTGAATTTCCAGAGTAATCTCGCCGGAGGGACTGGCGGTTCTCAAGGATTCAAGCGAACTGATGAGACCCGGGTCCGTCAGTTCTCGCGGGTGCGTGTTGAAAAACAAATGGAATGGCTTGGGCAGCATATTGCTATGGTTGATGCCTTCCCAGCGAAACATGCGGCTCAGTTCTACTTCCAAATTGAGTTGAGACGCAGCGTGGAACATCGCGGCGGGCGTCTCCAGCCCCATCACGTGGCTTCGCCCCAGTACCTCGTAGCCAATCGTCTGCGTGTCCTGTAGGCAGACGATCGGTTGGTAGAACGGTGTGACCGCTTGCTCGCTCATCAGCTTGTCGAATTGCACCAGCCCCAATGCCATATCCCGCATGTTGTCGTACAGCACGGTACCTTGGTCAGCGTGAGAATCCTGCTTGCGAACCTTGAATGCAACTTCCGCAAACTGGATCAGGTCGTCTTCCTGAGCAGTTGCGGAGTGGTGCAGTCGTGCGCCATTAACATAAGTGCCATTGGTACTCTGCAAATCATGGATTACGAGCGCGTTGTCCTGCTCGATGATTTCCGCGTGACAAGCAGAGACGGTGGGGTGCTCGATGCAGATTTCCAGATCATGTTGCCTGCCAACTCGGAAAGGCGACGCCTGGATGGGAATGTGGCGAGTTGGTTCTGAGCTACTCAACGGACCAGAGAGGAACCATACAATTGGTCTTTCCGCTACGTTCTTTGCGGCTTGGTAATCTACGACTTCCGTCACATTACTTCTCTTCAAATTAACTGACGCGTTGCATCCTTAGGTGCGGTCTTCCTTTCGAAACCTTACTTCGATCACTGTTGGGTGTGTGTCTCGATTGTCCTCGAAGTAGTCCAATTGGGTGGCTTTGGGTGTCAGGTGGGATGGTCGTGCTGCCGATAGCAATCAGCCGGATAGGAACTCTTGCAGGACGCACGGATAGGTCACCAGGGCCTGTAGAGCACGTCGTTAAAAGTGTGACGTAGAATTTCCGGACGCCAATCTCTTTGTCTGCGCGTGATGCGCTCTTTGGGGGACGAACTGCAGATGCTGATGACAGATACACAAGAGATCGATGGTGGACTGCTGTCTTCCTTGCTTTCGGACGAAGCATTCTGGCCCTCGGAGCCGCGCACGATTGCGGAAACAGGTCTGACCGAATGCGTGATTGAGTCGCTTGTACTCAAGTTTTTGTTGGTGACCGGGACGACCAGTGGGCGCAAGGTCGCCGAAAACACCGCCCTGCCCTTCGGACTACTGGACGAAGTGCTGACGTCATTGCGGACGCGTCAGATGATCGTTCATGCGGGTTCGGCCCCCTTCAACGATTACTACTACACGCTCACCGAACGAGGGCGAGAGTTTGCTTTGGCATTTCAGCAAGCCTGTAGTTACGTGGGGCCCGCTCCCGTGCCGCTGATGGATTACATCATTTCCGTCGAGGCACAGGCGATTGGTGTCGAGGCGATTCGGCGTGCACATCTACAAGAGGCGCTTGCAGGAATCTCTGTGGACGACGACCTGTTCGAATTACTGGGGCCTGCAGTCAATTCGGGTGCCGGCCTATTTCTGTACGGAACTCCGGGCAATGGTAAGTCGACACTGGCAAAACGTCTCACGCGATGCTTTGGTCAGCAGATTTGGTTGCCTCACGCATTGATAGAAGACGGGCAGATTATCAAAATCTTTGACGCTTCCTATCACAAGGAAGTGAAATCTGGTGAATCGAGTTTCTTGAAGGCAAAGGAGTTTGATCGTCGGTGGGTCAAGATCCAACGTCCGACGGTGGTTGTGGGTGGTGAACTTACCATGGACAGCCTGGAAATTCGGCATGACCATAGGACGAATATCAGCGAAGCCTCTCTGCAAATGAAGAGCAACTGTGGTTGCCTCCTGATTGATGACTTTGGTCGCCAGCGGGTTGCACCTGTGGAGTTGCTGAATCGATGGATTGTGCCACTGGAAGGTGGACACGACTTCCTGACACTTTCCACCGGTAAGAAAATTCAGGTTCCTTTTGATCAACTGGTGATCTTCTCAACTAACTTGGATCCGTGCGATCTGGTGGATGAAGCGTTTCTGCGACGGATTCCGTACAAGATTGAAATTCACGATCCGGACGAACAGGAGTTTCATCAGCTGTTTGAAATCTACACGGGCGAGTTGGGATGTTCCTATGACGCAGAGGTCGTTGAATACGTTTTGGAAACGTATTATCGCCGGGCAGATCGTCCGATGCGCCGTTGTCATCCTCGGGATATTCTGATTCAGATAAAGAATCACTGTACCTACAACGATCTGCCGTTCGAGTTGCGGCGAGAATATGTGGAAGCTGTTGCACGGAGTTATTTTACTGTCGTTTTCGACAATTTGGGGCATTGATACTGATGGTCAATCTGAGATCTTCTTTTCCGGTCGAGCCGTCCGCTGTGGTGGCTCCCGAAAGAAACCTGGCACTCTCGCCTGCCGAGGGAGTCGAACCCATACCGGGCTATTTACTGACGGAAAAGATCGGTGCGGGCGCGTACGGTGAGGTGTGGCGAGCCAAGGCACCCGGTGGATTGGATAAGGCGATCAAGTTCGTCTACGGCACGATCGACGATGTGCGGGCGAAGCGAGAGTTGAACTCACTGAACCGCATCAAGGAAGTTCATCATCCCTTCCTGCTGTCACTGGAACGCATTGAAGTGGTTCGTGGCCAGCTTATTATTCTTACGGAACTGGCTGAGTCTTGCTTGAAGGCACGCTTTGAATCCTACTGTGAGGAAGGTTATTCAGGCATACCGCGCGATGAATTGCTGGATTACCTGTCTGATGCTGCGGATGCGCTCGACTTCCTGTATGAGGAGCACACGTTACAGCATTTGGACGTGAAGCCGGAAAACCTGCTGTTGATTGCGAATCGCGTCAAAGTCGCAGACTTCGGGCTCTTGAAAGATCTCAGCGAATCGAAGGCGACTTTGATGGGTGGCATGACACCACTCTACTCCCCGCCAGAAGTCTTTGATGGGCGTCCGAACCGCTACAGCGATCAATACAGTTTAGCAATCCTGTATCAGGAATTGCTGACCGGAGTACCTCCATTCAATGGTCGCACTGCGGCTCAGTTGGCTGCTCAGCATCTGAATAGTCCACCTGCACTCACCCCCCTGCCGATTGCCGAGCAGCCGATTGTAGCTCGAGCTTTGGCGAAAGAAGCCCGTAATCGCTTCCCTAACTGCAAAGCGTTGGTGGAAGCATTGAAGAACCCGCGAAACGCAGAAGTGAATGTCGTTCGCGGGAGAGAGGATAACCCCATGTTTCGCATGGCGGATGAAGCTTGCTATGGAGAAGTGGCTGTTTTGGACGAAGTCGCCGCCGAGCGCGCACCAACTCTGCGTTCTGCTCGCGTCGAACTGAAGCCCTTCAGTGAACTGGAATTAGCGGCAGATGACGTGCAGATTCACCCTACCGTCTTCGTTGGTTTAGGAGGGACTGCCGGTCGAATCTTACGCAAAATCCGTCAGCGACTTTGCGATCGATTTGGCAGGGCTTCGGACGTGCCCATGTTCCAGACGCTGTGTATCGATTCGGATGTGCATGCGTTGAACGATCTCATTCGCGGAGACGATGGCAGTGAGCTCTCGCCACGGGATACGTTGGCCGCTCCCCTGCGCAGGCCGCAAGATTATCGCGAGCAAAAGCACGAGTTACTGGAGTGGATTAGTCGCAGGTGGCTCTACAATATTCCGCGTTCGCTTCAGACCGAAGGCCTGCGTCCTCTGGGACGGCTGGCGTTAGTCGATCATTGGCTTGCAGTTCAACAGAAGTTGCTGCATGTAATTCAGCAGGCGATGGCCGCAGATGGGATCAAGCAATCCGCTCGCCGTACAGGTTTCGAAGTCGACGCTGAGTTGCCAAGAATTTATCTCATCAGTTCGCTGAATGGCGGTTTTGGATCAGGTGCCGTTGTCGATGTCGCCTACTGGATTCGCGCGCTGATGGCGGAACGTGGGATCTCTGATCGGTTATTCACCGGGATCTTAACGCATGCCACGCCACGCCGATCGGATTACCGAGACCTGTCCATCGCCAATGCGGTTGCGTGCCTCGATGAATTACAGCATTTCAGTTCTCATGGGCAGAGATTTCCAGGGGATCATGCTTGTCAAGTGCCGGCATTCGTCGATGACCATGCTGCTTTCCGGGATACCTACGTGGTACATCTTGGTAACGATCTGAATGAGACGGTGCTGGAGCAGTCGCTTGATGGCGTGGCTGAATACCTGGTTCGCAACACGGCGACCAAGGCAGCGGTATTTTTCGATAAGGCACGTCAGCTAGAACATGAAACGCTGGACAACCCACTAGGTGAGCGACGTGTACGCTCCTTTGGGCTGAACCGATTTGGGGCGGCTGCCGAAGATGTTTCGGCGGTGGCCGTCGACAAGCTATGCAGTGCCGTCCTGTCTTCCTGGGCAGACAAATACAGTGTGGCCTCAGAGACCCAGCAAGAACGTTATGCAAAGCGTTGTGCTGCCTTGGATATTGATCTGGTCGCTTTGGCGACCAAGGCAAGGAATGTTGCTAACCAGTTTCGCGATGAGCACTATCTGGACGCTTTGCGGGCGAGCCTGAGCGATGTCATCGGCTCGATGGACGTCAATCACTCCCAAGCGGTTTTTTCTCGAGTTGACCAACAGCTGGAAGTGTTAGAGCAGGTGCAAGTCGATGGGCAGAAGGTCGATCGACGGATGCGACTCGAAGAAGCCATTGGAGGCATCATGCGGGTGCGGCTGGATTCCGTGCGGGAAAACATCTGGGACCTCATCGACGTCCCATGTGAGCGCGCTGCAGGTGCCCTCCGCGCGACTGGCTGGTTCATGGGCAAGCTTGCTCGCATGGAGCAAGATAACGAGATGATACGACAGGGCGTTCAGCAAGATCTGAATGAGCTGCAGCAGCGCTTTTGCCAACAAGTGGCGACCTTGTCTAAAGAGGAACTGGAGGTCGCTAGAAATGCCCAGGCGACTGGCTTGGGGCAAGTCGATCTGGTGGATTATGTCAATTTGCGGCAAGTGTCAGAGATTCACGACATCTTGCAACAGGTCATCACTAGAATCAAAGCAGAAGTCGTCCGCATGCGCGAAGATCTCGAGAATACGGCGGTGCAACTGGCTGCATTTCAAGTTAGCTTTGCCGACCCGAACAAGGACGCTGACACCGAGTTTATCGACACCATGTTGGCAGCGGAATTCGATTTCCTGCTCGTGGAGTTCGAGAAAGAATTAAGCGAACGATTATTTGATACCAACAGTACGCTGTCTGAAGTGTTGAAGTCAGGTAATCGTGCCCGCAATGATTTTCTTGTCGCCCTGAGAACGGCGGCAAGGCGTGTCATCTTGAAGCGTGCAAGCCACACTGCTTCGATGAGCCTGATTAACGAGGAGGCGAGTGAGCAGATCTTCCATGATGCTTTACAGAAAGCTCAGCCGGCGCTGATGGAATGCGGGGCAAATTACCGCCTCGTGGTCACTGCCGGCAATCAACGATTGTGCCAGCAGATCCAGCAGCAGCCGGTAGCATCCCAGCCGACAATCGTCATGGACTCTGATGATGAAGTCGTGGTTTGCTATGAGTTGGAGAATATTCCGCTGGAGAATATCGCTCGGGGGATTACCGGCTTGCGACCAGACTTCGACAGGCTTGCTGCCCGTTTGCATACGCGTCAGGATATCAGCTGGACAACGCTGCTCAGCGGTCGTCAAGACGGATGAGGGTGCCCGGGGATGGCTTGGAGACGCCAGACGCTGCTGGGAGATGGCGGGCCCGCTGACGTCTGCTAACGCGTGCGGTGCCGGCCGTCCTGGAGGAAGTTCCCTGCGACTTCCTGCGTAATTTTGCCTTCCTGCAACAAACGCTTGACGGACTCGTCGAGTGTCATCATGCCGGCTGCCCTACCGGTCAGGATGTTATTGTCAATCGTTTCCAGGCGGCCAGAGCGAATCGCATGCGCTATGGGTGAATTGGAAAACATCACTTCCAGAGCCAGTTCACGTTTTGAATCGGGGGCATTGCTGGGGAGTAAGTGTTGACTGACTACCGCCCGTAGGCTCATGGAAAGCTGGGAACGGATTTCATCCTGGACACTTTGTGCAAACAGGTCTGTGTAACGCGAGATGGCTCCCTTCGCGTCACGCGTATGAAGCGTGGAAAACACGAGATGGCCTGTTTCCGCAGCACTCAGGGCGATTTGAGCCGTTTCGCAATCGCGAATTTCGCCCACCAAGATGACGTCTGGATCCTGACGCAAACCATACTTCAGTCCATCCGCAAAAGACGCCACATCCGTTCCGACCTCTCGCTGGGTCACTACGGAGTGTTCTCGGCGGGTAAACATGTATTCAATCGGTTCTTCGATCGTGATGATGCGTTTGCCACCGCGTTGATTCAAACGATCAATGAGCATGGCCAAGGTGGTCGTTTTACCAGCGCCTGTGACTCCAGCAATGAGTACTAATCCGTTACGAAATCCTGTCAGTGTTTCGGCCAGTGGTTGTGGAAAACCGGCCCAGTCAAAACTGGGGATTTCCGGAGGAATGATGCGAAAGCATGCACCGCAATCCTGACCCGCACGAAAGAAATTGACCCGAAATCGATACGCTGTGTGATCCCATGTCAAACGCCAGGAAAAATCCAGGTTATGCGACGATTGAAACTCATCCCATTGTTGCGCCGTTGGCAACTGCTTTAATGTGTCCAGCAGATACTGGCTGTCGACCGGTGCATCACCCACTGCTTGGAGTTCCCCGTGTCGCCGTAGCATGGGGGGATGGCCAGGCACCAGATGTAAATCCGATGCGCCGCACGCGACTCCCTGCCGGAGCCAGTCTGTTAGATCCGGGTGCTGTGAACCATCGGCCATCACTGTCATGAGAAGCTTTCCGCTTATACCAAACGCCGACGTTCCTGGTCGAGACGCTCGGCGATGAAGCCGACGACGCGGGCAGCCATCAGATTGTAGTAAGCAAAGCCGTGGCCTCCACCAACCGTTTCCAGATCGTAGTCGTGAGGTATCCCCATGGAACCCAGTTTCATTTGCAAGCGATCGGCACTTTCGAACCAGCGTTCATCTTCTGGGCAGCAGCAGAAGAACTGATGTCGCGGCCAGTTCAGAGGATTGACATACAGTAACGCTGTTTCCTGTCGTGCTTGCTCGACGTTGCGATACATGCCACTGAGAACGGCATCTCCCTCTTTCATGCGGAGATGGTAGTCGACTGCAGGAGAAATGGCAGCGACGACTGGGAACTGCCGAGGGTACTTGTAAGCGAAACGCAGAGCGCCTTGTCCACCCATGCTGGTACCCATTAGGCCAATGCTGGGCGGCGTGGCTTGCCATCGTCTTTCGATGTACGGGAGGATGTGATCCAGCACGTATTTTTCGGCTGTGATTTCCGAGTCAAACTCCGGGCAGATGCGGTCGGCCCACCAACTCTGCTTGGTTTGGGGGCAAACCACGGGTAAGCCGTACTGTTCGAATTGCGTGCAAAAGGCGTCCTGGTCGTGCAGGGTCTGCAAGTGAACGCCGTGCAAATAGATCAAGACAAAGCCGTGGTCGTTATTTGTCGTTGGTTCATAAATGTCGACGGGATGCCCAGCTACCTCGTCCGTAGTCCAATGTCCACTCATCGTCGTTCCGAATGCCTTATCTGCTCAGTTATCCGCCTCCAATCTATCGGCTGAACAGCATTCGCGAAACCTTGGGGCTACCGAGTTGCCAGTGATCGCTTTAGAATGTCGGAAAAATTGTGAGAAAAAACCGTGAAGGAACTTATTTCAGAACAGCAAGTCCAGGCGCGCGTCGCAGAGATGGCGCACGATATCAATGCGCAGTATGCCGGCAAGCCATTGACGATTATTGGAATCATGACTGGCAGTATTATTCTGCTGTCAGATCTGATACGCCAACTCACCATGCCGTTGCGGGTGGGGGTCGTGCAGGCGAGCAGTTATCGTGGCGAAACCGAGCGTGGAGAATTGGTGATCAATGCCAGTTTGATGCCGGATATTCGCCAGCGTGATGTGTTGTTGGTCGATGATATTTACGATACGGGCCATACGCTGAATGAGGTGATCGCCCGGATGCTTGAACTGTCTCCGACGTCCGTACGCTCGGCAGTGTTGTTACGCAAACAAGGGCGGCAGGAAGTCGCTTTGCAGCCTGATCACGTCTGTTTCGATATTCCAGATGAGTTCGTTGTTGGTTACGGACTTGACTATCAGGATGAATATCGCAACCTTCCTTTCGTAGCTACGCTTGAGCCGCACGATATCCACGGCAATTGAGTATGAGTGCCTTGCGCATTGTTCTCATTACACGAAGGTATTGGCCATTAGTTGGCAGTGCCGAGTCCTTCATGATGCATTTTGCAGATGGGCTCCGGGCGCAGGGGCATCAGGTGCAGATTCTCACCGCTCAGTGGGAGAACCACTGGCCAGATCAAGTCATGTTGCGTGAAGTGCCCATCACACGACTGCCGCATCCGGCCGTTCCAGGGTGGCGAACGTTCCGGTATTTGCGCTCCCTGGCTCGCTGGTTGCGGACAAACGCTGAGCATTTTGATTTAGTCTACGTGGCGGGACTGCGCTACGATGCGTACGCTGCGATAGGCGCTTTGCAGGGGCTTCGACCTGTCGTGCTACGCGCGGAGGGCTGCGGCGAGAGTGGTGACTGCGAGTGGCACCGCCAGGCTCGCTTTGGCAATCGTATTCGCCACCGCTGCATGAATGCGGATGGCATCGTGACTCCCAGCGTGGCGGTTCGCGATGAATTGGCCGAGGCACGTTTTGCCACGAATCTGATCCAGGTGATTCGTCCGGGCGTTGTGAGGCCATCTGCGATGGGCGAAGGTTTGCAGCAGCGCGTTTTAGCTCGTCAGGCAATCGCGGAAATTAATGCTGATTTGTTGGTCAATACGGACGTTCCCGTGGCGGTTAGCATCTGTCGATTCCAGCACTCGCAAGGTTTATGTCAGCTGCTTTATGCGTGGCAGCGGGTCGTGCGCCGGTTTCCTGCTGCCCAGTTGTGGGTCTTTGGTGATGGACCGGATCGTGACCTACTCTACGAACTCGTACTTGATCTCGAATTACGCAACCACGTGTCCCTGCCAGGAACATTTGACGTCAATCACGAAATTCTTGCTGCTGCTAATCTGTATATTTCTCCACAGACAAACGAAATGGATACCTTGCCATTACTTGAGGCAATGGCAACGGGAGTCCCGGTGGTGGCCATGGACACGCCATCGAACCAATCGGTCATTCGTCACGAAGAGCATGGAGTGTTGGTCGTGCCGGGGGCTCCAGAGGCACTGGCAGCTGGTATCGAGCGTCAATTACAGCAGACGATTCTGGCGCAGTACTGGGCTGCGGCCGCGCGTGAACGCGCGCAGCAAGAGTTTACGCTGGAGCAATCCTTGCAGGCTCATCTGGAAATCTTCGACCAGGTCCTTTAATGTGAGTGAACGATGACGATCCGCGTTCTACAAATCGTTCCCACGCTTGATCAGGGTGGTGCCGAGAAGCAATTGACGTTGCTTGCAACAGGGCTTCCTCGCGATCAGTTCGAGGTGCATGTGGCATTGTTGACACGTGCCGGGCCTTATCTGGCGACTTTGCAGCAGCATGAGATTCCAGTATTTGAGGTCAATAAAGCCTGGAAGATCGATCCTTTCGCTTACTTCCGCCTAAAACGTCACATCCGGGACTTGCGTCCCGACATTGTGCATACGTGGCTCTTTGCTGCGAACAGTTACGGTCGCCAAGCGGCGTTTGCGGCGGGAGTCGACACTGTCATTGCAGGCGAGCGATGTGTGGATGAATGGAAAAGTTCTCCGGCGCTGGTGATCGACCGCTGGCTTGCAAAACGCACGGCCCGCATCCTGACCAATAGCAATGGGGTCAAGGATTTCTATGTTGCCAAGGGGCTTCCGGCACAGAAATTCGATGTGATTCCCAATGGCATATCCGTGCCTGCAGCGCCCACAGCGACACGGGAATCAGCGTTGGCATGTGCCGGCATGGAAGAGGGAGATTTTGTGATTGGCGCGGTCGGCAGGCTGTGGCCTCAAAAACGTCAGAAAGATTTGATTTGGGCGGCGCATTTGCTGGAAGAGGCGGGCCATCGGATCCGTTTGTTGATCATCGGTGATGGCCCACAACGTTGGCGACTCGAGCGTTACGCGCGCCAGGTGTTTCCGGATCGTGATACGGTGGTGTTTCTGGGGCACCGAGATGATGTTGCCAGCCTGATGCCGCATTTCGACTGCTTTTGGCTTGCCAGCGGATATGAGGGGCAGTCGAATGCACTGATGGAGGCCATGAGTTGTGGCGTCCCTGCTGTGGTGTCAGACATTGCTGGGAATCGAGATCTTGTTGTCCCTGACGAGACCGGTCTACTGGTCGCTGTAGGCGACCGGGCAGGATTTACCAAGCAAACGCACCGTTTGATCGAGGACCCGGATCTGAGGGCCAGGCTGGCGAATAACAGCCAACAGCGCATGCGGGAGCAATTCAGTGTGCAGCGGATGGTCGAGCGGTACGGCCAACTCTATCAGTCGCTGGTTGATGCCAGGACTTGAAGGATACCGCGGCAGAAATCGGGCAAGTCATCCGGTTTGCGACTACTGACGAAATGGCGGTCAATGACCACCGGCTCGTCGTGCCACAGGGCGCCTGCGTTCTCCAGGTCGTCTTTGATGCCCGCTGATCCCGTCACGTGGACCTGGTGATAGACTTTGGCAGAAATGGGGATCCAGCCACCGTGGCAGATCGCTGCAATGAGTTTCTTCTGTTGGTGGAAGTCACGCACGAGTTGGAGCACGCCAGGGTCGCGACGTAGCTTATCTGGCATGAACCCTCCGGGCACCACAAGACCATCAAAATCATTGGCCGAGACGTCTGTCAGCGCCGCATCGGATTGGCACGGGTAACCGTTCTTTCCGAGGTAAGTCGCGCCTTGTTTCGGTCCAGCGACAACGACGGTGGCGCCAGCCTCGAGGAGTCGCAGTTTCGGGTACCACAGTTCCAGGTCCTCGTAGACGTCACCGACGATGATGAGGATGCGTTGGTCGTGGTGAGGCAGTGGAGTGGTCATCGCATCACGGTGGAGCTGAAAAGCATGTTCGCTGTCGAGCGTCTGCGGGACAGGATTAAAGCGCGCGGCGGTAACGTTTAGGGGGGCGTTTCATTAATGATGTCGCCGGAGCGGGCTTGGGCTCGTCTTCGGCGCTCTCCGTATCGGCTGGGCGCTCGGCCTGAAAGCCATCCATTTCGTCCCGTTTCAATAACTTGTTAATGCGCTGTTCAATTCGAGTCAGCTCAATCCCCTGCTCGGATGTGACGAACGTAAAGGCAACTCCTTCACGGCCCATCCGGCCGGTTCGTCCCACGCGATGCACATAGTCATCGCAAAACTGGGGAATGTCGTAGTTGATAATGTGAGAAATGCCGCTGACGTCGATTCCGCGACCGACGATATCGGTTGCCACTAGGATGCGTAAAGAACCATCACGAAACTCTTTCATGACGCGGTCGCGTACGCGTTGTTGCATGTCGCCATGAATGCAGTTGACCCGGTCAAACTTGGAAGTCAGGCGTTTGTTTGTTTTGTCCGTGCCTTTACGGGTACGGCAAAAGATGATGGCTTGCCGCGGATCTTCACGTTTTAGTAATCGTACGAGTAGATCAAATTTGCGATCTTGGTCGACGGTAAAGTAGAACTGGTCGATCGTGTCCGCCGAGATGTCGGTTGGGGAAAAGTCGAGGTACTCGGGTTCGTACATGTAGCGTTGTGCGAGACGTTTGATGGGTGGAGGCAACGTCGCGCTGAGGAGCAAGGTCTGACGGTCTTTGGGGCAGCGTCTCAAGATCTTTTCGATATCGGGTCGAAAGCCGATGTCCAGCATGCGATCGGCTTCATCCAGGACCACACACCACAGGTCATTCAAATCCAGCGAGCCCCGACCAATATGGTCGAGGACGCGACCTGGTGTACCGACGATGATTTGCGCACCACGTTTCAGTTTCTCGCTTTGCCCGCGTATCGGCTTGCCACCATACAGGGCCACCACGGACAGTTTCTCGCCGTGGGCAAGTTTCACGATCTCTTCACGCACCTGAACAGCGAGTTCACGTGTCGGCACGAGAATCAAGGCTTGGGGGCTGCGGCATTTGCGAGGTGACTCGAGGCATTCCAGGATGGGAATCCCAAAGGCAGCAGTCTTGCCGGTACCCGTCTGGGCTTGGCCAACGACGTCGAGTCCCTCGAACACCAGTGGGATGACACCAGCTTGAATGGGCGTAGGCTGCTGATAGCCTGCTCGGTCGAGAGCTTTCAACATCACCTCTGAGAGGTCAAGTTGAGCGAACGTGGATTCTTTTTCGTTGGTATTAACCGAGCTCATTCCCGTAGTCACAAACAGATTCGGTTTCGGATTGAACGAAACGATAGTTCCGGTAAGCGACTTCGTCAAGCGTATGTCGGATAACGGATGGGGGGGGGCGCATGATTTAGGCCGGAGCAACGGATGTTGCACCGGCCTTTCTCGTTGTAGCCAATTGGAGTTCGAAGTCGAACTCAAGCAGAAAGCCTACTTCTTCTTCTTAGCAGCTTTCTTCTTGGTTGTCTTCTTAGCAGCCTTCTTTTTGGTCGACTTTTTAGCTGCCTTCTTCTTAGCAGGGGCCTTTTTCTTGGCCGTCTTCTTCTTGGCTGCTTTCTTTTTGGTCGACTTTTTAGCTGCTTTCTTCTTGGTTGTCTTCTTTGCAGCCTTCTTCTTGGTCGACTTCTTAGCAGCCTTCTTCTTAGCAGCCTTCTTCTTAGCGGTTTTCTTCTTAGCAGCTTTTTTCTTAGTTGCCATCTCCAATGGCTCCTTAC
Organism: Blastopirellula sp.; assembly: GCA_002701545.1. Classification (GTDB taxonomy): domain Bacteria; phylum Planctomycetota; class Planctomycetia; order Pirellulales; family Pirellulaceae. The sequence continues at coordinate 18,011 of NZVR01000059.1, forward strand.
TATGGGCGACAGGAAGTTTTGTTTCGCTTTTCCCCGACGCCCAGGCAGGGAAGAAGCAAATGGCTTGCGAGCCTCCACTCGCATGACGAAGTGAACTGAATCATTACTCCGTCTTGTCCATCCATAATTGAGTCAGTAGTTGTTAAACAAAAAAAATGTTTATGGCCATCTACTTGACTCACCTAACTTCGCGCATTGAACCAGCTTTGACATTATTTCGTCAAGTGGAATTTGCGTTTTGTTAAAGTTTCTCTGTCTCCAGCAAGTCTTTGCAACGCGCAGATAATGGAGTTGTTCACCGCCCACTCGTCACCAACGAAGCGCCACGTTACGCTGCTCATATGATGTCACAACGAGTAGAAAAATATCTGACGGACTTTGTTTCGTGTGAGCAAGCTGCTGCGCACGACTGGCACATTGCAATTCAAAACATTGCTTCCTTCCAGGAGGCATCAGAGGATGAGTGTCGACAAGTGATCGATGCCCTTTTGGCTCGCGAGATTCCTTCGCATGCGCGCGCCCAGGCGATGATTGAATTGCTGTTGCAGTCGTTCGTGCAACGCGCGTTGGCGTCACAGGTGATCGTTGTGGATGACGAACGCATTACGCGTTTTTACCGGCATTTAGGCGCCTTTTCGCGTTCTCGTGCCTTCCTTTTGCGGCTTTTGACGTTAGTGCATTCGCCCCCATCCTTGGCCCTGTTTTGTGACTTGTTGATTGATGATCCACCCGTAGATTCCGTCGCTGCGTCGCTTGGATTCGTGACGTTATTTCAATCGAAAAACGTCTCTGTTGACTGCCTGTTTCCGCGCTTGTTTGCTGCGTTGCAGCACCTCACCGTAGCCGGACTCGTGATTGATTTGGCGAACTATTTGGTGCGCACACAGCAAGTGATCGTTCATCCAGGGCAGCAGAACAAAGAGATGCTTATCAATTTGCTCGGACAAGTTTCACAACGTTTGGACCACTTTGAAGAGACGGCAGAAGTTGCTTCGGAGGAAGCAAAAAAAAATCAAAAAAAAATCTCTGAAAGTGTTTCATTGACCGTTTCTTTGTGTGACGCGGTCGCTTTGATGGGTGATAAAAATGCGATTCCAAAACTGAATCAAGCGCTCGAATTGAAACACCGACGCATCCGCACGGAAGCTGCAGCTGCGTTGGCGCGGCTCGGTGATGACCATGGAAAAGAAATACTGATCGCGATGGCGCAGGAGCCCGTTGCGCGGTTGCGCGTGTTAGCGTATGCCGCCGAGTTGGGTATCGCGAATGAGATTGATCAGAAATATCAAACAGAAGAAGCCATGGCGGAAGCGGAATTGTCGGTCTGGCTCGCGGAACCGACACAAATGGGGCTGGCGCCGACAAAGCTTGAACTGCTGGATACGTGTTCCCAGTATTGGCCCAGCTACGAGGAGCCTCGTACCTGCTGGCTTTTTCTTTTTACCTACGAGTTTGGTAATGCTGACTATGCAAATGTGGGAGTTGTGGGGCCCGTCACGCACGCCTTCGACGTAGATTTGCGAGATCTGCCCCCCGCCGACATTTACGCCATGTTTGCCGGTTGGCAGACAGAACACGACGAGATCCTGGAATTTCCTGTCGAACAACTCAACCAGCAGCAGCAAATTCACGTCGACCGACTGTTGCACAAGGTACCCGCCGAGGAATATGCAGTAGTTGAGCCGATCATACTGGGAGCGTTCTTTGGCGATTTGACTTTGCTGGCGAGTTGTCAGCGGGGTGACAGTCAAGGGTTTCTCATGGTGGACGCAGAGCAGGTGACTTTTTTTCCCAAAGGTGCTAGTTCCCGGCCGCTTAGGGCCGAGCACGTATCCTGGCTCTATAAGGGCCGTCGACTTCTGCAAGCTTTCAATTGATTTTGGCTGAGGTAGCTATGAGAGAAATACGAGTTGCTGCGGCGCAGTTTGAGCATCGAGATAACGATCCAGATTACAACTTGAGCCGCATTAACGAGTTGACTCGACGCGCCGTCGCACAAGGTAGTGAGATCGTTAGTTTTCACGAGGGTTGTATCGGGGGGTATTCCTGGGTGCAGCCACTTGATAAAGCCGAGTTGCTGGAGGCGGCAGAGCCTGTGCCAGGGCCGTCGACCGACCGACTGGTAGAAATCGCCCATGCCAACAAGGTGGTGGTGATGGCGGGCTTGTTTGAGCGGCGCGACGGTCAGGTCTTTAATACCTACGTGACGGTTGGCCCCGAGGGACTGATCTCTAAGTTCAGCAAGCTGCATCCGTTTGTTAATCCGCACCTGAGTCCCGGCAATGAATACCAGGTTATTGATTTGCTTGGTTGCAAAGTGGGTTTTTTGATTTGCTACGACAATAACTTGCCTGAGAATGTGCGCATTACGGCCTTGCAGGGGGCGGATATTATTTTCATGCCGCACGTTACCGGCTGCTTGCCCTCAACCATGCCCGGGCGTGGTGTTGTTGACAGAGAGTTGTGGGATCGTCGCCGGGAAGACCCTGTGCGTTTGCGCAAAGAATTACGCGGCCCGAAAGGCCGCGAGTGGCTGATGCGATGGTTGCCGACGCGAGCTTATGAAAACGGTGTCTATGCTGTGTTCACCAATCCGATTGGTTGGGACTACGATACGGTCAAGCCAGGGCTCGCTATGATCCTCGATCCGTTTGGAGAAGTGCTTGTCGAAAGCCATGCATTGGACGACGACGTTGTGGTGGGAGTACTGACTCCCGACAAGCTGGCCCAGGCGTCTGGGCAACGTTACCTCAAAGCACGTCGCCCGGAGTTGTACGACAAATTGGTGGAACCGCAGGAGTCGGTGACACTGCCTGGCTGGCGGATGGAACACGAGTCAGGAGCACGTGACGCCGCGACGGCTCATGAGACAGCCCCAGACGATGAGCCTTCGGTATGAGCCTTCGGTGTACTCACCAGCCGTTCATTATTTGGTTTCGTTCCAGTAGATTTTGACATTGTGTGTCTGACGGCCCACCGCAACGATATCTCGCTTGCCGTCACCGTTCAAGTCGCCCGCCGCCAGATCCTCAATCGCGACGCTGCCGGGATCGATGATGGATCGTTTCCATTGTTTCCCATGATTGTCTTGCGGGTCGTAAATTCGCAAACCACGTCGCCATTGCTTGTCCTTGTCATCGCGGACGCCGATGATCAGTTCTTGCGCTTCGTCATCGTCCAAATTGGCACACCAGACTGCGTGGCCCCATTTCAGGTCTTGGTCGAGTACATGGCGATCCCAGAGCCAATCGCCGGTCGCCGGACGCGTCTGTTCAGGGCGCGTGTAGACAACGACCTGATTTCCGTGCCAGGGCTCGATGGTGGCGATGTAATCGCCACCTCCTGCCAGTTTGCCGTGTTTGATCTCGCTGGCGCCAATGTAGGGTGCTGACGTTTGGTTGCCGGTGCCGATGCGTGTTTTTCGCCATTGACCGGACTTCTGGCGTTCCAGCAGTGTGACTCCCTCGAAGCTGACAAACAGCAGGTCCAGATTGCCATCCTGGTTTAGATCGGTGGGCCAAAAGTTGTGTGTCACATGGAGAGCCTCTGTGATCACTTCGGCTTGCCAAGGGCCTTTCACAGGATCCTTGGGGATTTTATAGGAGAGAATACGCACACCATGCTCCGCGTATTTGGGATCGCTGGTTGAACGTCCCTTCAGAGGGGCCACGATCAATTCCGAGCGACCATCTTGATCAAGGTCTGCAAACTGCATCCGATGAACTGTGGGTTCCAGACCGATGGGGTGGTATTTCCACGGGCCCGTCTTGTTGCTTCCTTGCTGGATCCACTGGATGGTGCCGCCCGACGTGGTATTGCGGAACTGCCAGTCGGCACCCACGGCGAAATCCAGGTCTCCATCTCCATCGATGTCGTACGGTGCGAAGCAGACGTTGTCGAAACGGTTCTTTGAGTCGTCTGTGAGCAGATGCTCTTTCCAATTCGGGTTCTCGAGCCAAACGATGCGTTTGCTGTCCACAATGACGATGTCCAGACGTTTGTCGGCATTCATGTCAATCAGCCGGACGGCATAGCCTACGTTCAGGCGAGTCGGGAGTTCTTGTCCTTGGAAGGCAAGTTCGCCCGCGGTCAGCAGCGTTGGCGAAAGGACAGATAGCAAGCTACTGAACAGGCAAGCAACGATTGTCGACGGGCAGCGGAATATAGTGCTTCCTCAAGTGGGGCAAGTGAAGTTTGCTTCCGATTATAGCTACTCCGTTGCGCCCATATTTATTTGCTGGAGATGTAAGAAGTCCCGTGTGACGATGGCCAGCGAGCGGTAGAAGCCGGTTTGAGCGCGTTTCTCAGCTGCCGTCAGGAGCGGGGTTGCCCAACTCAAGTGGGCAGCAAAGTAGGTGCTGGCAATTTCGCGCGATAGTGCTTCGGAGTCTGTTGGCGCAGTCAGGATCAGTTGCATGAGATCCAATTGGGCGCCGAGATGATCTGGCATGACGTCCCAACGGTCCTCGGGACATCCGACGAGCTCGATAAATCGCGTTATCGATTCGACAGGCTCAGCTTGGAATTGGCCGTTTGTCCAGACGGACTGGTAGGGAGGCAAGTGGTTGGCGGGACCGAGGAAGAGTTGGCAATAATCAAATGCCAAATCCTCCCGGACTTCTGGCGTGCTGTCGTCCGGGGGGGTTCCACCAACGGCACGGAATGCATCGGCGAGTGGTGTGTTGCATAACTGGCGCAACAGCGGCAAGTCGATTTCGCTCAGCCAACATCGCGCGAGAAGCTGGTAGACACGCACCGTTGCCGTCAGGTCATCCGATGTCAGCTGATGGTCCATCCTAGGACACCTTGGTCAGCGTTACCACGGTGTCGTGGAAGGCCTGTTGACCGGTAATGGGGTCGGGAGCGATGGGCATCAACTTGTTTTGGTTCCAGCCATTGCCGGTATTGGGTTTCCATGTTGCCGGATCATTTCCCGTCGGATCTTCCCACCACATGTTGCGTTCCCAGTCGGCATCACGGTAGTCCATGACGTCGAGCCCAGCAGATTCGACAGCATCGGGTCGCGTGCGTTTGGCTTGCGCAACGCTGGTGTATTGCGAATGTCCACAGCTATTGCTCATGGCGATTGCCTTGGGGTGGATTCCCTGCATGGTCACAATGGGGACACGCATCCGGGAGACAATTTTTCGGCCCTGACTATCCACTTCGATATGATCTCGCGCGGTCAAATTGGCAGCTCGCGTATCCAATTCCCGAGAATAATAGGAGGTGATTTCTACCCAGTCTCCATCTTTCAGGCCGAGGTTGGCTGCTGTCTGGGGATGGAGCCAGGCCGGATTGGAGTGCACGATCTCAGCTAACCACTTGAGGTTCATGGTCCGTCCATGGTTGTGCACATTCCATTTGAAACTGGTCATAATCAGTTCATCATCCGCCAGCGACGTGTGTTCCTGCGGTTGGAACCAAGTGGGCATCGGATCGATGTCGACATCGTGACCTTGATGTTGCTGCGGCCGATTTTTCGTCTTGGTCATACCGCTCTGCGCGATCAATTCACTGCAATCTTCGTTCTTGCCGATTTTTTGCACGAACACGCTACGAATTTCAAACTTGCGACTCGGAGTCGCGAAGCCACGTACGGGTTTGCCATCCTGCATCAGGCCGATGCCCACGCCATCTTTGGTGATCAGGCCGGTTGCCTCGTCAATGTTGGCGTCTGCGAGTTGTTCGGGTGTGAGGGCGAAGTTGTACGGTTCGTAATAGGGTTCCCGTGAGTCGTCTTCCCAGGCGCCTTCCTCGAGCAGGCGGTCGAGGCCGGATTTGCCGGTTTCTGGATTCTCTGGCACGTTGGCGGCCCATTCCTCCATGTATTCCTCAACGGATTGAGGATAGGCGTCTTCCATCCCCCCACCGATACGCTTGGCGAGTTCCGGAAAGAATTCACGAACGTCTTTGGCTTCGCCCAACGGTTTTACCATCGGTGTCCGAATGCCGACATAAGGGCGCAGATTGTAGGAACCGCGAGCATCCAGATCCCAGCGTTCCAAGTACGTTGTCCAAGGGAGAACGATGTCGGCGTAGTGTGCTGTTTCGTTATAGAAGCAGTTGATGCAGACATGGAAGTTGATGAGGTCCTCGTCGCAGAGTACTTGCTGCGTCAGACTTTCCTCAGGCCAAGTCATGGGCGAGTCGAGGTTGTAGGTCATGTAGGCTTGTAGCTTGGCCCTGCCTTGCAGCAGATACAAATAGATAATTTCACCGACTCGCATCCGTCGCCAGACATTCGCCAGCGGGTATTCAGGCGGGTCTTCCAGCACGTTCCAGGTTTTGGCGCCGGCTGGCATTTTGGGTGTTTTCACTTGAGGGTCGAGTCCTCCCCAGGGACTCCAGCACCACCCCCCTTTTTTTCCGACACTTCCTACGATCGCATTGAGCAATCCAATGGCGCGGTCGTTGTAAAAGCCATTGATGTGAGCTGAGCTGCCTCGGTTGCACATGGTGGTGGCAGCAGGAGCTGCCTTGGCAAATTCGATGGCGATGCGTTCGATGTCCTGGGCAGCAACGCCGCTGATTTTCTCTGCCCACTCGGGAGTGTAGGGGCTCAGGTGTTCCGTCAGTTCTTCCAGCGAGATGTTTGTCCAGGAACGGATAAATTCTTCGTTAGCAAGTCCTGCTTTCAGGATGGCGTGTCCCATGGCCAAGGCGATCGCGCCATCCGTTCCGGGGAAAGGAAAGAAGACTTCGTCAGAGTTCCCGGCGGTATTCGAGAGACGTACATCAAACGTGACAAGTTTCGCGCCGTTGTTGAAGCGGCCATTTTGAATGCGCGTGGCAAAGGGGACGTGGCCCTGGTGTGCTTCAAATGCATTCGACCCGAAATTCAAGATGTACTTTGAATTCTCAACGTCATTCAGATCCCAGTCGCTTTCCCACAGATAAGCCAGGTTGGCCGCTCGACGATTGCCGGAGCAGAGGGAGCGATGGCTGAGTTGGGTCTTGGTCCCAAATGCGTCGAGGAACCGTTTCAGAGCGTCTTTGCTGCGTTGGCGGCCCTGATGGAATGCAAATTCCTCCGGATGACCACTGTCCCGCACTGCCTTGAGCTTGGTGGCAATTTCATCTAACGCTTCATCCCAGCTAATGCGTTTCCATTTGCCTTCGCCACGTGCTCCAACACGTTTGAGCGGGTAGAGAAGGCGTTCGGGGTGATATTGGTGATTCAGGCCAGCATGCCCGCGTGCGCAGAGGTGACCACGGCTGTTCGGGTCTTTGGGATTGCCCTCAATCTTGATAATCCGATCATCTTTGACATAACCCACTATGCCACAGACCGTGCTGCAAAGTTGGCACATGCCGGGGACCTTCTGCACATCCTTGTACTTGTTTCGGTCCGGCCAGTTCTTCTTTTTCATCGGGCCTGGAAGCGGACAGATGCCCGGCATACGCATCTTGCCGATGGCGTAGGGAGTGCCTTTGATGGCATTCCACTTTTCCAGGTCCACACCTTGGGGGAGTGCGCCTTGATCGCTGGCGTCAGGGTCTGTTGTCGCTGGTGTTTCCGTGGTGTCCTGAGNTTTTGGGGTGGGCGCAGCGGGTGGCTTGGTCGACTGCTGACAGCCAGCCAGGGCAGCAAGGGTTGAGCTTCCGCTTAAGGCAATTCCGAGTTGCAAAAAGTTGCGGCGAGATTCTGGTGAGCTTTTCATGTCGGTTACCTGTCTTGCTTGTCACCCCAGTTGTAGATGTCGTAAGCCTCGGGGCTGTACGATTCGTTTTCTCGCGGCACGCGTTCTTCTACCTCGACCGCTGCTTGGCCCGTAAACCACATTCTTGGTTTGGTCCCCTTCTCGCTGCGCAATTGCGTCACGCCATCGTCGGTTTGCTCGGCATCTGCGATGGCTTTGCTGACGCTGGACTCGGGGTTGTTCAAGTCACCGAAGTAGAGCGCTTGCGAGGGGCATGTCGGTACGCAAGCCGGCTCCATCCCTTGCTCTGTGCGGTGATAGCAGTTGTGACACTTGACCGCTTGCTTTGCCACCGGGTCAAGATAGATGGCACCGTAAGGGCAGACTTCGACGCACGTGCCGTGGCCACAGCAGGTGTTGTAGTCAATTGCTACCGTTCCCCCCGCTTCCTTGTGTAATGCACCGCAAGGGCAAGCTTTGATGCAAGGCGCGTCTTCACAGTGTTGGCACGACATGGGCAAGAATAAGCGAGCCACCTGAGGATGCTCACCCGTATCTTTGTAAATGGTCTGCCGAATGTAGTTGCCTAAAGGAACATCGTTCTCCGACTTGCAACTGACCTCGCAGCCATGACAGCCGAAGCAGCGACGAGTATCGACGAACCAACCCAGGCGTTGACCATCGTCTGGAGGCTGGATCCGATCTTGCCAAAACTCTTGGGGCTGGAACAAAGGATGCTGCGCGTCATCGGCTGTGGGTTGCTCGCCATCATTCGCAGTAGCGATGATTGGCAACGAAGCTGCGGCAGCAGTTGTGTTGCGAAGAAACTCTCGACGGTTTCCATTCGGTTCACTCATGGACGGACCCATATTACTACAGTGCTGCCATTCGCAGCGGGGAAAGAAAGAGTCGACGGACAAACGTCTGGTCGAACTGGACACGCCGTTCAGCTACACCTGCGGTCAGCCATATTCCTGGGCGATCATGCGTGGCAGGTAAGTAAGCATAAACAGAACGCAGATTGAAGGGGAAGCGAAGTTGGCAGGAGGGCTTCTCTCAGGCGAGAGCCGATAGACGCCACGTCTGTGTCTTAATGTTGCTAAACAGATCGGAAGTGTCAACCAAAACCCGTGAGGAATGCCACAGGTGCTTGCTACCTGACGAGCCTGGGCTGTCCCATCTTGGCCTTTTCAAAGGTGGTGTTGTAGAAATATCCCGGGATTTGCCGATGCGGGGCGGAGTCAGTGGGTTCAGCAAGCATTGAGCTCATGATGTGCTGACTGCACCAGATCGGCATCGACACGGTCACATTGTGCNCCCGCCGCAGCCAGCAGTGCGGTTTCTGCAAGTTGGCAAACGCGTCTGGGGACACCACGNGACAATTCGAACAGGCGAGTACAAGCGGGGTCATTGAAGATGGCTTCGCGCCGACCCGCCCGCGCCAGGCTGGTTCGTAGGAATTGACTCACGTCGTTTTGTGTCCAGCGCGTGACGTCGATTCGCAAATCGCACAGGTCCCGCAGGCGATCGTCGACGACCGTCAATTTGTCTGCCCTCAGTGACAAGACGACCGTCAATTGTGCTTCGATGCTCAACGCGAAGCCGAGCAGTCGGTAGACATATTGCAAAGCCGACGTGTGCCCTTCACCAACATCATCCAGTAAAAACACCGTTTGATGTTGTTGATAGCGATGTTCGCGGAGTCGATGCGTAATGTTTTGCCAAAGGACGTGCTCCGGCGCGTGACTCGAGTTGGGAGAGCAGACCAGTTCTTCGGACAGCATCCACAAGAAGTGGTGAGCGTCCAACGCAGCCATGTTGATTGTCACCACCTGCATGCCAGCTTTCCGCATTTGCTCGGCAAAGATCCGTAGCAGGAGCGTCTTGCCACAGCCCTTTTCGCTGGCCAGGATCCCCAGGCGGCGCTGATGGTTGACCAGAAAGCTCAGACGCGACAATGCTTCGTCGTGTGGCTGGCTGGCGAAGAAATAGCTGGAATCCAGCGCGGTGCGAAACGGTGATTCGCGAAGGCCCCAGTGTGCTTCATACATGCTACATGCTCGTATCTCTGAGGGCAGCGGTGCAAGCTAGTTCTCAACTCTTCTTTAATCGGTAAAATCAAACAAAGACTTGATCTAATAGCGAAGCCAGTATGACCCACCGATTCTTTGTCGATCACCAGATTCAGACGGACTGCGTCACTTTAGACGGAGCGGAGGCACATCACATGTTGCATGTGATGCGAGGTAAAGTTGGCGACGAGGTTATCCTGTTTGATGGAAGTGGCTGCGAATTCGGTGCACGCGTGGAACGCCTGTCTCGATCTTCGGTGGAATTGGCCGTCCACCAGAGACAGGCAGTTGACCGTGAGCTACCGCTGGCACTCACTTTGGGGGTCGCTTTGCCCAAAGGAGAGCGTCAAAAATGGTTGATTGAGAAGGCCGTGGAAGTCGGTGTGACGTCTGTGGTTCCTCTGATGACCGCACGTGGTGTGGCCCAGCCGAACGGGAAAGTTCTGGAACGCCTCAGACGTCAGGTGATTGAGGCTTCGAAACAGTGTGGTCGCAATCGGCTGATGACGATTGCCGATCCGTGCCGCTTGGAGGTATGGACTGCTGAAACATCTTCCGAGTCGGCGTTCCTGCTGCATCCGAGTGGTCCACCGTTGAGTGACCGGTGTGAGATGCTTGGCGGGCAAAAAGCGGTGACCCTGTGTGTCGGACCAGAGGGTGGGTTCACGGATGATGAGGTGCATGCTGCCGAAGCAGCCGGCTGGGATGTGGTTGGCCTGGGGAGACGCATTCTGCGAATCGAGACAGCTGCGATCACAGCAGCGGTATGGTTTACCGCTTGCGTTTCATCGTCAAAATGACCACTACGGCAATGACCACCAGCACCAAGAGAGCAGCCAGTCCGATTGCTGCGAGTACGAAAACGATTGGAAACGAGCTGCTCATGAATGTGGTTCCGTCGGAAAAGTTTTGTTGGTAATTCGGGGCGTGCTACTGGTTCTTGCCAGAAAGTTGTGTAATGTGTGAAAAATTGACTCCTCCTTCAGCGTAGTTACGAAACATGGCAAAAAAATATTGGTTGATGAAGACGGAGCCGAGCAGTTATTCCATTACTGACTTGGCGAACGAGAAAAAACAAACGACCTGCTGGGACGGCGTCCGCAATTATCAGGCTCGCAATTTCATGCGGGACGAGATGAAAATAGGGGACTCGGTTCTACTGTACCATTCCAACGCCAAACCGCCCGCGGTGGTTGGAACTGCGGTCATTGTCCGCGAGAGTTACCCGGATTTTACTGCGTGGGACAAAAACAGTAAGTATTTTGACCCGAAATCTTCCCAGACGGAACCACGTTGGTTCATGGTGGATATTCAGCTGGATCAAACATTTGCTGAGCCCATTGCGCTGGACGCATTGCGTGAAGTCAAAGCTCTTGACGACATGGTGTTGTTACAAAAAGGATCGCGACTCTCCGTCCAGCCCGTACGGAAAAAGGAATTTGACACGATCCTCAAATTGGCAGGCAGAAAGAAGTAAACCTCGGTGAGCCCGTCACAAGAACCATCAGCGCTGGATTGGATCCACGACGAGTTGCAAACGCTTGACGACCTGTCCTTGCGTCGCCGTTTGATGATTCGCGAGAGCGCTCAGGACCCTGCTCACATCCAACTCGCGGAACGCCGGTTGGTTAACTTTGGCTCGAACGACTACCTCGGCTTTGCCCGGCAAGGGCTTGTGGAATCGGCAATGCAGGTCGCCCAACAGCGTGGTTGGGGGAGTGGTGCAAGTCCACTCGTCACTGGCCGAGCGACGGAGCATGCAGCGCTGGAAGGCGAACTCGCGACATTCGAGCAAACGGAAGCGGCACTTCTTTTTCCAACGGGTTATGCCGCCAACGTGGGAACCATTACCTCGCTCGTGGGGCGAGGCGATATTATCTTTAGCGACGCCAAGAACCACGCAAGTATTGTCGATGGTTGCCGATTGTCTGGCGCTCGCATTCAAACTTATCCTCATCTCGATAGTGATTGCCTGAGCAAGCTGATTGGACAGGCAAGTGAGTTTCGCCGCCGCCTGATTGTGACTGATTCGTTGTTCAGTATGGATGGCGATCTGGCTCCACTCGATCACCTTGTGCAGATCGCGGAGGACCACCAGGCGATGCTGATGGTGGACGAAGCGCACGCAACGGGCGTATTTGGAGAAGCGGGGCGCGGAGTATGTGAGCATTTGGGTGTGGAATCACGAGTGCCTGTGCGCGTTGGTACCTTCAGCAAAGCACTTGGTTCGATGGGAGGTTTTGTCGTCGGGAGTCGACCGCTGATTGAGTGGTTGAGCAATCGTGCGCGGACCTACTTCTTTTCAACGGCGGCTCCTGAGGCGATTGCCGCCGCTGGCCGCGCTGCGTTGCGGTTGGTTCAAGACGAGCCAGGCCGGAGGGTCAACCTGCTGCGGCAAGCAGAAAGTTTGCGGCAAAGATTACAGGATGACGGTTGGCAAGTGGGCCGTTCGGCGAGTCAAATCATTCCCGTGTTGATCGGTCAACCTGACTTGACCTTGCGCCTTGCCGACCAGTTACGGGAAGAAGGTTTTTTTGTACCGGGGATTCGTCCCCCGTCAGTACCAGCGGGCGAGTCACTGTTGAGAATCAGCGTTAGTTTCGCCCACACATCAGATATGTTGCAGGCTTTGGCCGAGGCCTTGGCGCGCTGTCGTTCGACAGGCTGATGTTCCACTTGCCAACGCCAGTGACAGCGCTCTGGTGGCTCATGCGGTGCAGTGGGACAGTGTGACCCAGGTAGCCAAGTCAAATCGGTGAAACGGTCTGTTGCGAAGGACGTGCGCAAAATCCCGTTCGTGGCGAACCGGTGGGACATGCTTTGCCAGATGACATGCAGGTCGCCGCGACGTCTTAGCAGGTTCTGGGGGTGGCCAGTGGCGGACGCTCCGTCAGCGACTTGGCGACCTGATTTTGGGCATCGACCAGAATCACGCGTGGCTGATGGTCTTTTCGATCGGCGTCATCGTATTGGGCGTAGCTGGCAATGATGACCAGATCTCCTGGATCCACCATGTGGGCAGCTGCTCCGTTGATGCAAATGACACCTGAGTTAGGTTCACCCGCGATTGCGTAAGTCGCAATGCGACTACCATTGGTGATGTCGTAGATTTCCACTCGCTCGTGTTCCACGATGTCGGCGGCTTCGAGGAGCACGGAGTCGATCGTCACGCTACCCTCGTAGTGCAATTCCGCTTGCGTCACCGTAGCGCGATGAATCTTGGATTTGAGAAGAGTCCGTAACATGGGCGTCCCGTCTATGAGCTTTTCCACAAGTCTACGAACTGAAGACTGTTTGGAGAAGGCGTCAGACGGGGTTATCTGTTGGTGCTCGAGGGGCGATTGGCGACGTTACGGCCCGAAATCGCATGGTCCGGCACGCTGCCGCTGGCCTCCGGAGCGACAGCAGTGGGTGGAATTCCCAGCATGGGCGTTTCGGAAACATGTTCGGCGCCTTGGTTTGCGAGGTGCTCGGAGGGCGAATCCGAAGCAAAGATGGGAATGCCCTCGCCACGCATCAGAGCTGCCAACGATTCCGTGCTCAGCTGTGGGAGCAGAGATCTCAGCCAAGCTTCGTGTGCGGTGAATGAGGAGTTAGGCGAAATCTCAGAGGTGGACCGGGAGGCTTGCGCCCCACCTTCTCTCACTGCCAGCCGTTCTGTGGGGTCTGTCCGCTGACGCACGGTGAAGTCGTGCACGTCAAATGTGCCATCATGATTGGTATCGAAGATCCAGGTTCCGGCATGGAGAATCCCAATCTCGCTCTGTGCATCTCCATCGACATCGGCAGCCAGGGCGATCGCGTGTGGTTCTTTCGTCCACTCCTCCGCCTCCGCTTGCAGACCCCGTAGTGCAAGGTCAATGACTGCCTGAGTCGTTTCGCCAGGTCGCTGTCGTTGTGTGGCTTCTTGTGGTAAACGCTGGGTTTCATCGACGCGTTGAACGACGTCATCTGTCGGGGAAATGAAGGTTGCGGGAACGATGCTGTGAGCTGCGTGCACGCCGCCCCAGGAAGCGGTGACATCAGGGCGCCAAGTGGCGTAGACCGTCTCGATCACGGTGGACTGTGAACTTGGTTGAGGCGACGTTGCAGGTGCTTGCCAGGTGGGGATTTGAGCACCATGCACCTGTGGTAACAGGAGGAAGTCCAGCGCTTGAGGAAGTGTGTCGTTGTCTTGGACAGTGGCTCCGAGCGGGGTGGGAGCTGCCAACTCACGGACTTCCTCGGCAGCACAGTTTGCCAACGGAAGTTCTGGTGCGTGTGTGATGTTTGCGGCGAGCAGGCGACGGGTCTCGAGAAGCTCGAACCGCAGTGGCCGCTGGCAGGACGCTAGGCAGTTCCTGAGGATGTGCGGCCTGCTTTTCCTGAGTTTTGCCACCTGCAATGCCCCCCTGGTAAGCAGTCAGACCGTGGTTGGTTGCCGATTCTGTTCGAACGCATCGTGCTCGGCACCTTCGTATCGGCTGCTATTTGAGTGGGCGCACAACGAGATTAACTGAGGTGTGGCTTCCTGCCCGGGCAAGATCCGCTTGTGTCTGTTGCGCAAAGATTAGCGATTACCGCCGTCTGGAATCGCCAAGCACGCAAGCATCATAGAGAAAGAGGTTCGCCCGCTAGCTGGCGCTCGTTGACCGTCAACGCGTACATGTCGCGCATGATTTGGACGTCGCATTCACGCTGAGTCACGTTGCGTCGTGCGAACATCCGCTGTTGGGTGGCAATCATGACTTCTGCGGGCAGTTCGGTGACCTGCCCGAAGGAGCGGGCATAATTTACGAAGCTGGGCACATTGGTGGTCACGAAGCCATAAACCATGCTGCACGCACCGACGGATTTGCCAGTGAAGATGCTGGTGTTGATGGCAGTTTTTGAGTAGTCACCAATAATGCATCCGACAAATTGCATTCCCGTGGCCACTTTGCGGCCACGATAGTCCATTTTGACTTCGCCGTACGTATTCTTCAGGTCACTGTTGCAGGTGCCTGCGCCCAGGTTGATCCAACTGCCCAAGTAGCTGTGCCCGAGAAATCCATGGTGTTGTTTGTTGGTGTAGGGTTCGATGACGGACGCTTCGACCTCGCCGCCGATTTTGGTGGTATGTGCGATAGATACACCGTCTTTGATTGCAGAGTGTTCAATCACCCGGGCATTGCGCCCCAGATAGATTGGTCCGCTGAGATAGGTGTACGGGCCGATGGAGGCTCCGGCATCCAGGACGATCGGCCCGTCGCGTGTTTCGCTGACGACGAATTGTCCGAGCCGAGCTCCTTCGGCGACAAACACCCCCTCGACCACCTCTTCGTAGTTGCCTCGGCTGATACGGTGTTGGAGGTTTTCAGGGAGAATCTGCATGTTCCAGCGAATCACATCGTGGGGGTATTCAAAGAGTGCGACATCCGCTTCTTGGCGTGGTAAATCGTCAATGGCTTTCGCTTGTACCGCATTGGAAAGCAGGCTGGCGATCGATTCGCCACGCATCAGTTGTGTTTGGTGTGCGGGTGGAATGAGTGCTGCGACAAGCGTTTGGTTGGTCCATGCGGTCATCGGTTCTTGTTGTTGTTTCAGCGCGCACAGCCATTTCAGAGTCTCTTGTGAAGGAACCATCCGCGCATTGAGCATGAGGATGGGTTGGTCGGTCGGCTGGAGCAGATGTGTGACACCGTAATCCTGCTCTTGAAGCGTGCGAAGGTGGGGACGCACGAGACCACTCCAAGGCAATTGCAACTCGTCAATCCAGTCGACGAGCCGGTAGCTGCCGCAGGAAATCGCGTACGCAGGCCGCCCAATGGTAATTGGGCTGAGTTGCCCGACAAGATGATCCTCGAAGACGACTATCTTCATAGCGTCCATAGGTAAGGCAGCATGCCGGATAAGTCAATGTCAGTTAGCGGAGGCTGCCGGCTGCTTTTTGAGAGTCAAGAGATAAGCAACGACATTGACCAAATCGTCCACGGTGAGGTTTTTCTGTAGATCGGCAGGCATCAGAGAGACTTTCTGCTTGACGATTTCTTCAAGCTCTTCTTTGGCCAAGGTGCGTTCAATTGCCTCGGCTGTCTTGATGGTGATCGTTTCGTCGGTTTCACTGACCTTGATACCAGTGAATACGTTTCCTTCGTCGGTGGCGACGAGATACGTTTCGTAATTGTGGCTGATGCCGGCACTGGGATCGAGAATTGCGACAAACATTGCCTCGCGAGATAGTTTGCTGCCAATTTCGGATAAATCGGGCCCGACTTCTTTTCCTTGGCCGGCGACCTTATGGCATTTGTTGCACGTGCCAATTGTATTGAAGACCTTTTGTCCTGTACCGGCAGCCCCCTGTCGTTTGACCAATTCCGCGACGGGCGGCAGCGGCGTGCTGCCTTTGGTCTGAGGCAGCGTCAAATGTTTCGCGACTTCTTTGCGGATCGTCGCGTCAGGGGAGCTGTAGAGTGCATTGGCAACCGTAAACTTAAATGCCTGTTCGATTTGGTCGCGTTGCACCATGTCCAATAGGAAGCGTTGTCCATTCAGATTGCGCCCTAACCCACGAATGGCTGCGTTGCGGACGGCGTTGCTGCGTTGCGAGTCGTTGACCATGGGTTGGAGCAGCGCTGTCGATGCATTGTTGCTGACAATGCTCAAAGCACGGATCGTGGCGATGGCCAACTGATCGTCTTTGTCTTGGAGCCCGCTTTGGAGCAGCTGTTGAGCTTCGAACTGGAGCAGTAGTCGAGCCGCTTGGACACCGGCTGTACTGGCCGGGGCCTGTTGAAGCATATGCAGCAGCTGTTGGTTGTTATCTTGGATTTCGAAGCGTTCGATGATTTCCAGATAACGGGGAGTGCCTTGTACGGTCTGCAAATAGCGCAGAACCGCTTGTTTCAATGGCGGTTTGGCATTGACGTCAATGTTCTTCAGCCGCAATAGCGTTTCCACAATGGTCTTGTCGCGATTGGCAGTCGCCGGTTCGTCTGCGGGGGCGTGCCCAGCGAATGTGAGACATCCAGCGAGCAAAGCGATTACGTATCGAGCCATCGGGTTTCCTCGAAAATCCTGTGGGAGCACATCTGCTTGGTGGGTGATAGGACGTGAGGAATATCCTAGTTGAGGCCAAAAAAAAAGGCCACCACAAACGTGATGGCCTGTCGGCGATTGCCGAGTTCTCGTCTAGTTTTCTGCACTATTGAAGCCCGTTTGCAGAAGCTCCTCTTCCTCTTGGATGATGATTCGAGGAGTGACCATGAGCATCAAGCTGGTGGAGGCACGGCCAATACCGACGTTCTTGAAGAGTCGGTTGACGTAAGGCACTTTCTCCAGTAGCGGTATACCACGCTCAGTACGACCTTCACTCAGCCGCTTGATACCACCGAGCAGCACGGTACCACCATCCGGGACACTCACGGTGGTAGTCACCGTCGTGAAGCCGAATTGTGGCAGCTGAACTGTTGTACCAACCCGGTTGTTGACATTGTTGTTCGTATTCGTCGTGGTGTTCGTCGAAGACGAGCTGTCAGTCAACAGGCTGGTGACGGCATCGATGACACTGTTCTGCTCTTGTTGCTGGTTGTTCTCCGCAGTCGCACTGGTTGAACTAGTGTCGCTACTGACCGATCCCGTGAAGGTGAACGTGTCAACAGCACCAATCCGACTGAAGAACGGTACCAGCGTCAGGCGTACAAAGCGTCGGTCAGCAGAGGCGACTGCCTGGACACTTAACGTCGTACCCTCTGCCAGGACCGCAATCACTGGTTGCTGTGCGGCGGCAAAGTCTCCGACGACCGGGATCACACTGATCACAAACGGACGCTGTTGCGTATCCGATACGGTCGCTGATTGACCATTGAACAACGTCACCTTCGGTGCTTGCATTACGTTCGATCGCGTGTCTCCATGAGCTGCTTGGAGCAGGAAGAAGACTTCGATGTCACTGAGGATTGCAAAACCGATGTTGGCCGCTGTACCCGCATCAAAGCCGCCGAAGGGTGGCACTGAGGCTCCGAAGCTGTCCTGGACAAATTGAATGTCCAGATCGGGTGTCAACTGACCCGTGGGATCCAAGCCAACGATCGTAGAAGGATTGTTGTCGTCATAGATGTCCGCTGCCAGTTGGACATCTCGCAGGCCCGTGTTGTCATCGATGTCGACATCAAAGTCGATACCGATCCGTTCAAAGAAGTCGTCCGTCAAGGTGATGAATCGAACTTCGATCGTGACCTGCAAGTCTTGGAGACGTCGCAATTGATCCAGCAAGTCAGCGATTTGCTCGTGCACCTCTTGCGTTTGGCTAACGACCAGACTCAGGTTCGTATCAAATCCCTGGATCGCACCAGCACCACCAACTTCGTCCCAGCTTTGAGGAGCGATGGTTGAAGTGATCAGTTCGATTAAGGAATCAAAGTCTGCTTGAGCACCACCACCAAATCCGCCGGGACCGAAATGGTCTGCACGGGTGGGGCGAGTGCCGCCATTGAGCATGCCGCTGGCGCTCATTTGAGCCAGAACAGAGCCGTCTGTCGTGCCGCTGTCGCTCTGGGCGAGGGCCAGTGGGCTGGAATAGCCGCCGCTGGCTCCACCGTTGTAGCCAAGTGTCTGGAAGGCACTGTTGATTGCCCCGGGCAAACCAATGTTGTTGCTGGGGACAAAATTAGGAATCGGAATCACCAGGTCGGCAACGTTGTACACCTGGTTGTAAACCTTTGACTCGCGAGTTTGTTCGCTGGTGATCAAGAGCACTTCATCCTGAATCACATAGCTCAAGCCGAGGTGCTCCAGAATCAAGTTCAAAGCACTTTGCATCGAGATGGGTTGAGCGAGGTTCAGAGTGATCGGTTGGTCCGAGTTGATGTTCTCAGCGTCGAGCCCTTCCGGATCGAGGTGCACATTGATGCCAGCCATTTCGCCGAGCGTATCCACGACTTCACCCAGAGGTGTGCCGACGAATTGGACATGGACCTGTTGCTTCAGTGCTTTTTGGATCACCATTTCTTCTGGTGAGAATCGAGTGCGGAACTGCTCCATCTGGCGTAGGCGACTACGGCTCAGTTCGGACCATTCACGCTTCTCGCCGAAGACAAACGGGACTCGGTCATCAAAGGGGATGGCCGATTCGTCCACTGCTTGCATCTGATGGAAGAAACCAGATTCGTTCTGCTCACGAATCGTGCGGCCTTGAGCCACACGTCGGATGAATCGTGCTTTTTCCTGCAAGTTGACGACGACAGGGTTTTCCGGATCGATCTCGCGAGCGGTTTTGGCGATGACTTCCGCTTCGGCAAAGCGTTCCTCGTCAACCAGGTTGTTGAACTTTTCAACCAGCTCGGCGATCTTTCCTTGAACTTCGTAAGTTTGTAGCTGTTCGTTTTTGATCTCTTTCATGATTTCGCGATTGCGTTCGTCGAGCTCGATGGCAGAGATGTTGCGTTTGACAAAAGCTTCCAGGTTGTTGATGGAACGATCGACCAATGTCAGCAGTTGCTTTTTCGAACCTTCAGCGACCTCTGATTGTGTCACTCGCTCCCGGAGTTGTTTGAGCCGTACCAGAGCGGCCTTGGGATCGGTCTGACTCAGTTCTTGAGCAGCTTTTTCCTCGTTGACGATTTCGCTATACAGCTTTTGACGCAGTAGCTGCTGTTTGCGATCCATTTCCTGATCCAATGGCGAAGGCTCAGGTCCCGTAGGTAACGGGCGTGCCCTGGAAGCTTGCAAGAGGCTCAGTTTGTCTTGCAGACGCTGCCGCGTCACGACGTCCAGTTCGTTCTCGAACTTCCAAGCTTCCTTGAAGGCAGCCAGTGCCGCATCGCGTTCGCGACGTTCGAGTGCCCGCAGGCCATCTTGAAAGAGTTGGACACCGGGTGAGACTGCAGTTTGAGGGCCGGTGGGCTGGACTGGGACTGGTACCGATGGGTCAGGAGTGACCGTCGGAATGGGAGTCGGATTGGCAGTCGGCTCCGGAGTTGCCGCAGGGGTAGGTTGGTTTGGCGTGGCAATCGGTTGATTGTTAGGGACGACCGGTTGATTGTTGGGGACGATTGGTTGATTACCAGGAACGCCCGGTGTTTGAGGACTGACCGCAGCAGAGAGGGGTTGTGGAGGCGCCTCTCCTGCCTGGATGGCTTGCGCCATGACATTTTGCGTTGTGTCGCTTTCCGGTTGATAGAGACTTTGGGCAACAGGCGCTTGTGGCCCGGCTGGCGAACCGGTTTGACCCGCTTGCTGAACGTTGGCACCCGAAGCTTGTACGACCCGCCCGCCGGCGCTCCGAATCGCTTCGGTGACTTTCATTTGCACGACCCAAGGAGGCGTTTGACCATCTTGGAAGGCGCTGTCAGGGAGTCCCAGTTGGGTCGCTTGCGTGGCGAACTTTTGTGCCTGGAGAGGATCTCCTTTGGCCAAAGCGGCTTCTGCGAGCCCAATCAGTCGTAGGGCTTCTGTTTTCCGTGGATCAGCGACTTGGTTGGCACGTGGTAGACGCGTGGGTGCGGCAGGGCCCGCAGGGCTGACGGCCGCTGGTGGCTGAGGTAGTGGCGTCGCCGCAGTGACAGGTTTTTCGTTTCGCAGGACGGCGATTTTGTTCAGAACCTGATCTGGTGTGCGTTCCAGAGGTCGGTATTGAACTTGAATTTTCTTTGCGACTTCCACCAATTTTGCCGCATTGTTCAGCTCGCCATATTGAATCAAACCCTCGGCTTGATCGAGCAGGAACTGAGCCTGGTTGTGCTTGGTTTCCGGTCCACTGATATTGGCTCGAGCATCTGCGCTGAGCTGGTTCAGTTTTTGGATGAGTGCTTCGACTCGTTCAGGCGAATCCTCTGTGGGCGGATATTTCAGTCCCAGCTGCCTGGCTTGAGCGGTGAGTTGAGCAGCCTTGCGTAGGTCGCCGTAAGCCAAGGCGAGGCGAGCTTCTTTCAAGTAAGCCGCGTTGGCCGTCCGAGCGTCACCGGCAGGTTGACTCGGATTGGCGTTATTGGCAAGCGGAGTTGCCGCCGCCGGAGCTGGCCCAACGTTCCGTTGCCCAAAGGGATCCGCAGGAGGCACCTGACCCATGGCCACCGTACCTTGAAGAGTGACGATTGCCAGCGGGTGGGCAGAAGATTCGGCACACGCGAAGGTCAATCCAATGATCGCACAACATGTGATGACGCTTGCAGTCGCTTTCAAAGCGAAACTCCTTTTGTTCGCGAGAACTCGCACTCAGGATGAGCTTGTGTCGTCAACGCCGTACTTCGTGCACAGATTGCGCGACACATTGATAAGTTTTCTGATGGGAGCGGGATAAATACTGGCAGGATCAAAACCGGTCAAGAGCAGTTTGAAAAAACGGAAAACAATTTTTCAAAAAAATGCATCGTTCGATTCTTACCCTGAATTTCAAGCAGTGTTTGCCAGGTTAGTATTTTGCCGCATGTAACTTTTTCAAATGAACGTTTTGCACAGCCAACAGCTCGAACGCAAAATGCGGTGGCCCAAAATGCCGTGGCCATTGCGCGAGCTGGTGCTGGCGTCGCACGGTGCCTATTGCAACTTGGGCCCGATCGGCTCCGCGGGTGCGGGCTGGGGTGAGGGCTTGGCGGCAACGTTGGTGCGAGATGTATCGAGTTGCTCGGTGAAACGAGCCAGGTATTGCATGCTGCTGTCCGGTCCGCTGAAACCGACGACGGTTTCGTCCCACTCCACATGCTTCGAGCGAACTCGGCCTGCTGACAGGTCGAATTTGATTTCGCCAGTGGTTAGCTTTTGGACGAGTTGCGATTCAATGCGTGGGTCATTTACCGGAGTCACGGTTTCCGTCTTGAGGCGGATCGTGGCGACGGAGTTGCGTACTTTTTCGAGTGTGTACCGTTGCCGGATTTTGATTTGTTTGACACGGCCCTCACCGAGGCTCACGGCAACCGTATTGGGGACCACCCAACTCTGGCCAATTTTGATGGGCTCTTCGGGGAAGGGAAAAATAATCTGCCCCAAACCCATATCCGGATTTTGCGTGGTCTTTTTCTGTGCTTTGATGCGACCGCTGTTGGTGACCGTGACTTGGGAAAGTGGGATGCCCACGGTTTTGGCCGCTTGCTCGTAGACCGGAGGCACCTCTTCGTCCTGACTGCTGTCGTAACTGACTGCCGGACGACCGGTGACTTTGTTCCACATGTTGACTTGCTCGACCGAATTGACAAACGTCACGCGGCCTTCGTCATCGACTTTGAGGACTTTCCACACTTTGGTGGACACCGTCTTGGATTCTGCCGTCTGCGTTGTGCCTTTGATCTTTGTTTCCGTGCTGGCCTGATGGGTTACCGTCCAGCGAATCGCCTCTCCGGGCGTAAATTTATACTGCAATACAAATGTTTGCTGGGGAATCGATTGACGCGCCCGCTCGAGTTGCGATTCGATATCGGCCGGCGTAGAAGATTGGGCGGCGGCGTTGGCTGTTGCCAACATCAAGATGAGGGTCGATAAACGCAAGCTATTCATCATTGCCTCCATGCAATTGACTAGCTGGTTGTATTTCGTTCCACAGACGACATCCGTGTCGCAAGGTGGTAACTAATCTTTTTTCATGCGTATGCGTCCGCCCCAGTCGAGACGTTCGCGTAACGTACGGTAATAGTGTTGGCCGGTAACTTCCATCATCGTGAAGCTGGATTCGGCTCGCTCTACACGCACTCGATCATCCTGCTGAAGACCGCAGATCATGCGGCCATCCACCACCACCGACGTCGATTCGTTGGGCTCGCGAACTACCAGTTCGTATACGCGATCCGCCACATCAACGACGGGACGAACGGTTAACGTATGCGGGCTGATAGGTGAGATAACGAATGCTTGCAGGTTCTTTCTCAGAATCGGACCACCCGCAGAAAGACTGTGTGCAGTCGAGCCTACGGGCGTGCTGATGATCAAGCCGTCGCAACTATAGGTAGTTGCCCATTCCGCGTCAACGTAGAGATCGATGTCGAGAATCGAGTACGGTGGACCACCTAAAACCGCGAGTTCGTTTAGCCCCAGTTGCCGGTGCAAGCACGTGCCGTCGCGCCAAATCGAGGACGATAGCATCAAGTGATCGACGGCCTGATAGTCCCCCGCACAGACCTGCGGCAGGACGACGTGAAATTCGGCGGGTGAGATGGCAGCCAGGAACCCCAGTCGCCCCAGATTCACACCGAGCACCGGGACTTGTTTTAAGCCCATTTGTCGAGCTGCTCGCAAGATCGAGCCATCTCCCCCAAACACGATGGCGAAGTCGGCATCAATGTTTGCTAAATCGACCGCTTGTTCGAAGTCGGACAAAACGATGTCGACATGTTGCTCTAAAACAGGGCGCAGTCGCTCTACTTCCGCTCGTACGTTGTGACGATGGGCTGCTCCCAGCAACAAGATGCGGGGCCGCCCTGATGCGCGTTCATGCCAACTGGCCGTGGGAGTCGGGTTCATGTCGTTTGCTGCCATACCTTGATCATAAGAACAGGTGGGGCGCCATAGCAACTGTGCATGGCTGCCTTAACCTGCCATTCGTTGCACAAAGGCAGCGTAGTCGCTGGGGGTGTCGACCCCAATGGCCGGGGTGTGCGTGACGCCAACCAAAATGGTCTCGCCGGCAGACAAAACACGAAGTTGTTCGAGATTCTCGAGTTGTTCGTGATCCGAACGATCCATTTCTGCCAGACTGAGCAGGAAATCACGCCGGTAGGCATACAGCCCAATATGTTGGAAAAACAGAGGAGGTTCGGCCAATAAGACCTCATCTCGCCAGTCGCGCACGTGCGGGATGGCGGAGCGACTGAAGTAGAGTGCACGACCTTGGCAGTCAAAGACCACTTTCACACAAGCGGGATCTTCCAGCTTGTGTCGGCAACGAATGGGAGTCGCTAACGTCGCCATCGCAGCATCCGGCGTCGCCTCCAGCAACTCAATGACCTGGTCAATCGCTGTGGGGGCGATATCTGGTTCGTCACCTTGGACATTCACCACAATATCGACGTCATCCAGTGTACGCGCGACCTCGGCAACACGGTCGGTACCACTGGCGGCGAAGCGGTCGGTCATCACGGCGGTTCCGCCGAAGGCATGTACTGCGTCGGCCAGTTCCGGATCGTCAACCGCAACGCAAAATCCACTGGGCCGCTGAGCTTGCGAGGCGGCTTCGTAAGTGTGTTGGATTAATGGTTTACCGGTGTCCGCCAAGAGCAATTTGCGAGGCAGACGCGAAGATCCAATGCGGGCCGGTATGATGACGTAGCTACGCGCGCGGATCGGGATAGTAGAGGTCGTGGAGGCCATGCCACAGCAATCCTGAGCTTCCAATTACGGTTTGCAATCTGAATGCACGGCAAAACTGTAGCGGATCGGAACTGTCCGTCCTAGACCGACTCGATGGTGACGCACTTGCAGTGCTGGCAGCTAGCGACGTGCTGTGACGAACGTTGCGGGGGTGGCTATGAGCCAAGCGCCTGATCCAAGTCGTCGCGCAGGTCATCAAATGCTTCCAATCCAACGGAAAGCCGAATCAGACCGTCGGTGATGCCGTGAGCCGCCCGGTCTTCCGCATCGTAGCTGGCATGTGACATGGAGGCCGGTTGCTCGATCAGCGACTCCACGGCGCCCAGGCTGACCGCGAGTTGGAAGAGTTTCGTGGATTCGGCAACTTGTTTGGTGCGGGCGTAATCGCCTTCGACTTCGAAGCTGAGCATGGCGCCGAAGCCACCTTGCATTTGACGCGCGGCAATTTCATGGCCGGGATGCGAGGGGATACCGGGGTAGAGCACTCGGCGGATGCGTGGGTCTGCGGCCAGCCAATCTGCCAGCTGCATGGCAGTAGCACACTGCGCTTCGACTCGTAAAGCCAGCGTCTTCAAGCCACGCGACATGAGAAATGATTCGAAAGGACTGAGCACGGCTCCAGTTGCATTCTGGACGAAGTAGAGTCGCTCAAAGAGTTCTTGGTCTTTGGCGATCAATGCCCCTCCCAACGCGTCGCTGTGACCGCCGATGTATTTGGTGGCCGAATGCATGACCACATCGGCGCCCAATTCCAGAGGTCGTGTCAGAGCAGGAGTTGCAAAGGTGTTATCCACAGCGACGATTACGTGGTGTTCTTTTGCCAACTGCACGATAGCCGCGATGTCGGTGATCGACATGAGTGGATTGCCTGGGCTTTCGAGCCAGATCAGTTTGGTATTGGGGCGAATGGCTTCAGCAAAGCGGGCTGGTTGCGTGCTGTCCGCCAGGGAAACACTGATGTTTGAGCGATCGACGATCTTGTGGAGCAGCCGGTAGGTGCCGCCATAGATATCAGAGCCTGCCAGAATATGGTCCCCGCTCTGCAGCAGCATGGTTACGGCGTGGGTGGCCGCCATGCCGGATGAGAAAGCCAGAGCTGCGTGCCCGGACTCCAACGCGGCCAGGGTGCGTTCCAGGTTCTTGCGCGTCGGATTACCACTGCGCGAATAATCAAATTCACCCCATTCACCTGCCCCGGGCTGCACGTACGTCGAAGCGACGTGGATTGGGGGCACGACCGCGCCCGTTTGAGGGTCGCATTCATTGCCAATGTGGATGGACTTCGTCCGAAACTTCATAGGTGCGGGCCTTGTCTTAAATGATTTGCCTGGGACTTTGGTGGGCGACGAGTGTTTACGTGAAACAAGTTGGATTGGAGAGAGTCACTTGAGATCCCCCCCTTCCACAGCGTCATCGATGCACGTTCCCGGGGGGACGTCACCGAGTTGAAAGGGTTCCTCATAAAGAAACTCTTTTCCTTGTTTCACAAATACTCGGATTCGCACGCACCAGTGGATTTTGACAATCACCCCGGCATAGGACAGTGGACTGCGTGGCAGCTGAGTATGGAGCAAATGCGGTGAATACAAATCTTGACCATCTTCCCCGTCAACGCGTCGATGGAAGTGATGCACCATCAGGTCTTCGTCGCCTTTGCCTTCGGTGTACCACAACACTGACTCTTCGATAGCCAGCACATCGTATCCGCGTGAGGATCGCATCTGGTACTCGCATTCCAGTACTTGGCCAGCAGCGAAAGGCTGGCCTTGATCACTTAGGCGGATGGTGACTTGAGGCCGCTTCATTTCGTAGCCTCACGGGACAATTCTGGATGGACGATGACGGTGAACGAACGTTGAAAATTTCGCCCGTGTTTCCCTTCTCCGGCAACGAGCAATTTCCAGGAGACCGCATTGTGAGGGCTCTGGAACGAGTGCATGGCGGAGTCAGGGAGCGTCACGGACATCTGACGCTCAAGTGGCTTCCTGGGGTCGATGACGCACTGCGATTCTTCGAGTAACAACTGGTCAAAGATTTTTCGCTGTTCAACTCGCAAGTCCGTCCCATGGGTGAAGGTCGCTTCTTCTTCGCACACCAGTCGAATGCTTAACTGATCCAATTGCACTTGGCCACCTTGTGACAAAAACACCTCAAACACACCCCCTGGATGCCAGGGGTGAGCCGAGATCTCCAGTCCGGTGGGACCGATACTCGTCTGCTCGACCAGGCGATTGACCAAATGACGAATTGACCAAATGCCAATACCGACAAATACCATTGAGAAAATGATCAGCATGTAACGGATGTCGCCGCGCGTCAGGCGTTCTGCTAACGCGGCCAGGAGTACGCAGGTGATGCCATTCCAAACCAGCGAAAAGATCATGGCAGCAGAGAGCAACCAAGCGGGGGATTGCGCTAAGGGAAGCCGGTAACGTAATTTCGTGCCCGGACTGTTTGTCAGGTTCCCATCGCGAGGAATTGATGGTAACTCCTCCTGAGCCGGCTCACGGTCGGTCATCAGATCCATGCTGCCGGCACGTTGCTCGATTGCCGAGCGACGTTCGGCGGTGGTGCCAACTTGCCACGTGCGAAACAGAACACCACTGCCCCCGATCAGAGTGAACGAGAGCAGCACGACTAATAAGAACCAGAAGCCATATCCAGACCCCACGGCGAATACTTCTTCACCCAAAGGCTGCATCACATGCAGTGAAACGAGGTACGCGGAAGAGATCGCGCCAAAACCAAACAGGCAGGCAAAAAATAGTAACTCGCCAAAGATTCCTACACGGGGAGAGCCTGTGCGGCGATCTCCACGCTTCTTTTCAAGTAATCGGAACGAGCGAGCCACGGTGAGCGTCCGTATCAGATACGCGCAGCGAAGGAATTGACCAACGAACGAGTGGCAATACCATCAAAAGCATCGTATCACCAGCAAAAAGAATTGCAGTTCCACCATGGCACTCAGTGCCTGTTCCACATCGCCAACCTGGCTCTACGATGGCAACGAGCATCTTCTCCAATGACCCGCTTGCCAGCGACAAGATTCCAGGGGAAATGCGCAACGCAGATGGAAACCCTATTGGACCCTGCCAGCTACTGTCTTGTAAAGCCGACTAACCACAAAGTCGTTCGTTTGTTGGTCTTGAGATGCGGGAGGCTCGCTGTTGACACTTGTCGCGCCACGATACTACAGTAATCCCAGATCGCCCCTGAAGGATTTGGGACGAACTTGTCAGTGACGGGTAACGGGGACGGAGCGCCAACCGTATGATTTCTAGTTCCAGCCGTGTCGAAGATCAGGCACGCTTAGCATTGCTGGCGAGTCCTGTAAGCGCGCTTCATGAACTTAGCGTCCGACAGACGGATGAGGCCCTGCTGATTTCCGGAACGGTCGCCTCGTTCTATCACAAGCAACTGGCCCAAGAGGCTGTGCGGCATGTAGCCCAAGACCTACAGGTCGTGAATGCCATTGATGTCGATTATCCACACCTTGTCGACAAGTACTGAGGTGGTGCGCGCCTTTGGCGTGATCAACGCCTCTGGCGGGTTCTGATGACCCACCTTCGCAATCCAACGGAGTTGGCGTTACCTTGTTCCGTCGAATTCGCTCTCAGGCTGCGTGCTGGCGTCTGATTTGGAGCTTGCCCAGCACCGTCTTCCAGACGGAGTCGACGCTCATCTCTTGCATGCAACGGTGGTGACCGAGCGGGCATTCTTTGCTCGCACACGGTGCGCATTCAATATCAGAGGCCAGGAACGACTCGTAGCGGTTGTAGTTGATTGCCCAGCGGGGATCGGTGGGACCAAACAGAGAGACGGTGGGAATCTCGAATGCGGCCGCAAAATGGCGTGGGCCACTGTCGGTGGTGACCATCAACCGGGCACGGGCGACGCAGGCTTTGCTCAGCCCGATACTGGGGGTGAGTGCGGCCAGACTCTTGACGCGTGGGTCACCGGATTGACGGGCGATTTCTGCGGCCATCTCGCGCTCATTGGGACCGCAAATGACCAGCACTTCCATGTCCGAGTGTTGTACGATGCGGGCAGCCAAAGCGGCAAAATGCTCCGCAGGCCAAGCCTTGATGGATCGCTTGCCACCCCAACCACCTGCGGTGTGAAAGACCACAACACGGTTGTCTTCTGGTAGATCCAGTGTTTTCCAGGCAGCCGCAGCTTGTTGCTTGTCTTCGGCGGTAAGGCCGAGCTCCACGCGTCGCGGCTCAAGTGGGCAACCCAGGGTGTAGGCCAGTTGCAAGTAGTAGTCGACTGCGGACACCGGTGCGCGCTTCCGCCCGTTGCGTTCCGGATACAGCTTGTGAGTCAGAAGTGGTCCGCGGCCATTGCGGGCATAGCCCACGCGCCGTTTGGCACCCGCCAGCCACGAGATGACTCCAGTCCGGAGCGAATTGGTCAGCATGACGATCGTTTCCGGCGCCAGTTCCCGCAGTTGTCTGACCACGGCAGCACTGCGTAACGCACGGTCGGATGAGCGAGGATCGTACAGGATTTCGCCGTCAAAAAAGCTCGAGCCGCTCAGCACATCTTGCACATACGGTCTGGAAACCGCGTATAGTTTCGAGTCGTTCCCCAATTGCTTGCGCAAGGCTCGGAGGGTCGGAGTGGCCATCACGACGTCGCCCACCCAGTTGGGTAGGAAGATCACAGTGTTTTGTGACACAGTCCGTCTCTCCCACGCCCCGAGTTACTCGTCGTCCCACATGTGGGCGTACGTTGCCCGACGCCGCCGGCGCCGATATCGATAGCCCAAGCGGTGGCGTCGCGAGGGATGTTCACCTTCGATAAACCAATATCCGCCGAGCAGGCGGTAGAAGAAGAGGATCAGAAAAGCCCCCGCAATCCCAGCCAGAAAACTGCGCGGGTTGATTGGGCTGTAATTTTCGAACTCAACGCCGACTCGCATGAACGCCATCACACCGCAACCGATCACGGTTCCCCCGATACCCATGGCCAGTGTCGCGACCGCTCCTCCCGGATCGCGGCCCGGCATGACAGCTTTGGCGAGCAAGCCGACGACCGTACCGAAGCCGACCCACGTTAACGCCAAGTCAGCGTACTCTTGTAGGGATTCGAAAGAGCTCATGGTGGAGAGACCTCCTTTTCCCTCCTTTGCCGCGTGATCGTACACCAAGCACGCTGTACGCGGCCAGAGGAATCCAGCGCGAATCGAAGGTAACAGAGGCTGAGGTCACTCGTTCCGCAGCCGTATGTCGCTAGCGAATCACAGGGTTTTGCCGTCAGTCAGTTGTTGACTCACGGCCGCTTTTGGCTGGAGGTGTCGCTTGTGTGCAACCGCACCATTGGCATCCCACCAGACCCACAGGCCGGACTTGTCGCCCGCTTCATATTCTCCTTGAACCTGTTTTTGGCCGTTTTTATGCCACCAGGTCCACTTGCCAATCTCTTTGCCGTCTTCGTATTGGCCCTGAACGGCCATTTGACCGTTGACATGCCAGGAAGTGTGAGAGCCGCTGATTTGGCCCTGCGTGTACTCTCCTGTGGCCTTCTTCTTGCCGTTGCTGTGATAGGTGGTCCAGCTTCCATGGCGAATCTTGTCGCCTTTCACGGCAAATTTGGCCGTTTTTGCATACCACCAATAATCCGGTTCGTCGATCACGTTTTGCGGGCTGAGATATCGAATCTCCGATTTCACTTGCTTGGACTTCGGATAACGGACCGTTTCCGTGCTGGATAAACGCCCTGCGAGATACGTTTTCCGGACCGTAACCTTGCCTTCCTCGTCCCAGCGGATCAGGTCGCCATCAACCACCCCGTCACGAAAGTTGATCTGCCGCGATTTTTGACCGTTCGGATAGTGCCAGGTCGCGATGCCATCGCGTATGCCGTCACGGAACGAGACTTCGCTGATCAAACGCTGTTTGCTGTCATAGATGGTCCATTTGCCGTGCATTTTCCCAGCTTTGAAATCGACTTCCGACAGAAATGGCCCGGTAAAATCACGGTAGGGTGCTTCTTGAAACAGCGGTAACTGATCACCGCGATGCCAGCGTTGCCAGGCCCCATGCATCAGATCATCCCGGTAAAAACCTTCCGCAATGACCCCGCCTGTCTTAGAAAAATAGCGCCACACACCGTGGCGAATGTAATTTAAGTCACTGTCTTGACGCACTTCGCGTTCAATTTTGATCGTACCGTCAGAGTAGCGTTCGCGAATGGTTTCGATGTCCTCGTCCGCATCGCTTAACACCCCGGTGCCGATCGCCGCATCACGATCTTCCGAAATCCGGTCGGCACTGGCAGCATTCAACTCCGTCTTCACCGTTGGGACGGCCAGTTTACGGGGCTCGGGGGGCCCCAGGTCGTCAGCGAGTGCTACAGATCCCAATCCAGCGGCAACGATACCAGCCAGAGCAAACTTCCGGATACGTCGTTTCATCAGACTCTAGACTCCGTAGATTCCAGGTAGGCGTCGAGGTGCAGGCGGACTCCGACCGAGAGCTGTCGCCGCCTACCATTACGTTTCGACCGTTGAAGTCCGGATTTGTAGAACAATCGCAGCAACCTGCATGTTCCTTGCGAACCGCAAAGTCAAACACCAAAGAGTCGGGTAGATAATCCACCCGAGTGAGGTTCCAACGCGAGCTGCTGGCAAGGTGTTGCTAGCGAATTTCCAAGATGGTTGCTCTGTCACGTCATCAAGATGCAGATACACTTACTAAGAGAGACGAGTTCCAAGCTTGCCTGGAGAGTTGCCTTGATACCTTCGGACGCCAGTCACGTTCGTCGCCCCGTTCCGGCGTGGGTCACTTCATTGGTCGTACACGCGGTGATCTTGATTGGGTGCGTTCTTTTTCTCCGCTCCCAGACGACTACTTCTGGAGGCGGTGAAGCGGAGAGGTCGGGGGCGATTGTGTTAGCTCGCGTGACACCGACGGGCCAGACCTACTTTGATGAATCTGACGCAGCTGCCAGTTCCGCTGCGGCGGTGGACACGGTTCCGACCGAGGCGTTACCGTCCCAAGTGGCACCTGCGGAATTGGAATTGAATGACGTCGAGTTACCCGGCCTGCCAGCGGATGCGGGGAGTTTGGATGCCAACCGGCTGTTGCCTTCTCCTGATCTTTCAGGAACGGACCGCCAGACGCTGTTACCTGGGCAGGGCGACGAAGAGATTTTGGCCGACGACGCTGCCATGCGGGCAGCCCGAGGGGCAGCGGTTCCCGCAACGCAGTTGTCGATTTTTGGGTCGGGTCCGGCGACCGGCGCGTCCTTTGTCTTTGTGATTGACCGCTCGAAAAGTATGGGTAGCGAAGGTTTGGATGCGTTAGCAGCGGCGCAACGCGAGTTGGCTTTGGCCTTAGCAAACCTCGAGCCACAACACGAATTTCAAATCATTGCCTATCACCACAAGCTGCAGTACATGAACGAGCGCGCGTTGCTCAAGGCGACTGAGAGCAATCGGTTACAGCTGAATAAATTTTTCGGCGGATTAGCCGCTTTTGGAGGTACCGACCATGCTCGGGCGATGGTGGCGGCAATGCATCTTCACCCCGATGTGGTGTTTCTGTTGACGGATGGCGGTGATCCGCACCTGACGAAACCGCAAATGGCCGAGATTCGACGGATGGGGCGTGGGGGTCAAACCAAGATTCATTGCATTCAATTTGGTTATGGGCCGCTTCAGAATGTGGATACCTTCATGCGCCGACTGGCATTGGACAATGGTGGTGGGTTTCAGTATGTGGACGTGACGAAATGATCACGTTGCTTACCGCACGGAGTTCGTCACGCCGAACTCGCTCTTGGGTGCCGTGATCCGGACCACGTCATCCGCCGGCAACTCACTCTGGTTGGAGTGAGCCATCTGCGGCCCTATAATGCGGTGTCTGAATTTGCTAGGGCCGGTACGTTGTATTGTCATGTCAGCAACGATTCACGAAGACTTGGAGTCTTATCTGGGGCAGTTTGGGCTGGATGCCTTTCGGCCTGGGCAGCGCGACGTCATCGACGCGGTGTTTGCCGGCCGTGATTGTCTGTGCATCATGCCCACTGGTGGCGGCAAGAGTCTGTGTTATCAGTTGCCAGCGATCTCCCGTGAGGGCGTGACCATCGTTGTCTCGCCATTGATCGCCTTGATGAAAGACCAGGTTGATGGATTGTCAGCGCGCGGTATCCCCGCGACATGCATCAACAGTTCGCTCTCCTTGGCCGAGCAACGCGAGCGTTTGGATGTGATGGCGAACGGTGGCTATCGTCTGGTCTATGTGGCGCCCGAGCGGCTGCGGAATAGTGCTTTTCTGGACGCGATTCGTCGCACCAAGATCGCGTTACTGGCAGTGGACGAGGCGCACTGTGTCAGCGAGTGGGGGCATGACTTTCGACCGGATTACGCACGCCTCGGGAGATTTCGTGAACGATTGGGGTTTCCGCAGACGATCGCCCTGACCGCGACGGCGACGCCACACGTCCGGGCCGACGTGATGGACTCGTTGCAACTGCAAGATCCGGCAACGTTCATCACCGGATTTGCCCGCCCCAATCTACGCTTTGAAGTGACTGTGACTTCGGGCGGTAGGGAAAAAGATTTCGAACTGATGCGTTTTCTGGAGCAGACGCCAGGTTCAGGGATCGTGTATGCCTCGACACGCAAACGTTGCGAAGAAATCGTAACCACACTCCAGAAAGCTTTGGGCGCCAGTGGGGATCGACGCAAGGTCGGTTTGTACCATGCCGGCTTGTTGCCCGAGGAACGTCGTCGTATGCAAGACGAGTTCATGAACGACAAGATACAAGTCATTGTCGCCACGAATGCCTTCGGTATGGGGATCGATAAGCCTGATTTGAGGTTTGTTGTCCACTACAACATGCCGGGAAGCTTGGAAGCCTATTACCAGGAAGCAGGCAGAGCCGGTCGTGACGGAAAGATGTCGCGCTGCCTACTGCTTTTCAATCATGGTGATCGCTACATCCAGGAATTCTTTATCGAGAACGCCTATCCGTCTCGTGAAGTGGTCAAGCAGGTTTATGAATATCTCTGCAGCTTGGATGCCGACCCGATTGAAATGACGTTGCAGGAGATCAAGGAAGAACTCGGCTTGCAAATCGGCAATGAAGGGGTGGGAGCCTGCGAGCAGCTGTTGGAAAAAAGTGGCGTGTTAGAACGCTTGGCATCGCAGGAAAACATGGCATCGATCAGGATTGATAGTGACCTCCCCACGTTGGTTGATGTTCTCGGACGCGATGCGACTTTGCAGCGGCGCGTGATGCGTGCTCTGGAAAGAATTGTGGGTGATCGGCGTTCCGAGCGAGTTTACTTTCAACTGCCGTACTTGATGCAGCAGGCGGATGTTGGACGCGATGCGTTGGCCCGCGCGCTGCGTGAAATCAATAAACTGGAAGTGGTGGATTATGTTCCGCCGTTTCGCGGTCGTGCTGTGCACATGTTGCGTAGCGCGGTGCCGTTTAAGGAACTGGAAATCGACTTTGTCGAGTTGGAGAAAAGGAGAGCCGCTGAGCACGAAAAACTCGACTGTGTCGTGCGCTATGCGCAGAGCCCACGCTGCCGACAATTGGAGATCCTGCACTACTTTGGAGACCCGGACCCCCAGTTATGCGGAACGTGCGACAGGTGTGCTCGCAACGCATCATCCATTCTGCCCGCTGGGAGCAGTCCTGAACGTGAAACGCTCAACGACGGTGCCTTGCAGATCGTCCAGATGGCACTCAGCGGTGTTGCCCGAGGCAAAGGACGTTACGGCAAAGGGTTGATCGCCAAAATGTTGAGCGGTTCGAACTCGTCCCAAGTCAAAAAGTCCGGGCTGACAAAGCTCAGTACCTTCGGTTTGCTTGGCCATCTCAAGCAGGCGGAGGTCACCGAATTGCTCGATGCGCTGATCTTCTGCAAGCTGGTCACCCAAGCTGGAACGCAACGTTTGCGTCCCCTCGTGCAACTCACCCGCCGAGGTGTCGATGTGATGAAAGGTCACGAGACGATCGAGCATTTGAGTATCAGTGAGGCATTGGAAAATAAGATTCGTCGTGGACATCCGGAACGCCCGTCGACGCCGGCGATCGCCACAACGGATACGGAATCGCAATCTTCGGTCGAGATCCTGTTCGCCGCACCAGAGCCTGAGGATGTGGAATCCAACACAGACGCGAAACCCCTGGAAGCGGTCGTGGCTCCCGCCGAAGATGCGGTTCGCAAGCACCCTGCCTATCATTGGACCTGGACGCTTTTTTCGCGTGGCTTTGAGTTGGACGAAGTCGTACAGATCCGCAACCTGACTGAGGAAGAAATCGTTGATCATCTGGCCATTGCCAGCGAGCACGACTTGGATATCTCGCCGGAATGGTTCTTGGAGAAGGTGGAAATGGATGCCATTGAAAAGGCTTTGGAGTCGAGTCCTGATGCGAAGATCCGCAAGGTCGTGGCGGCTTTACAGGCGGATGTGAAATACCCTTGTGTCCAGCTTTACCTGAATTGGCGGCGACGCCAGTAGGCCGGCATCCTCGGGACTGCGACGAAGCGTCGTGACTCTCGCCGGTGGAAGCGAATCACTTTGACGGTAGAATGTTGGAAACGAGGCTCGTATTCCAACCGCTGCGAAGCCAGTCGCTGGGACGGCCGCTGCATCACTGTCGGATGACAACGTAATGGATAAACCTAACAGGGATCAAGACTTACCTAACGAAGGCCAGCCGCGTCGAGGGCCTGCTCCCTGGATGCTGGCCTTGCTTCTGGTCGGTGTTGCTGGCGTTCTTCTGTTCTATCTCAATGACCCGCATTCTGAGTTGAAATACTCGGATTTCCTCAGACTTGTTCAGGAAGGCAAAGTACTCAGCATTGAATTGGGTACTACTGTCGCTACGGGGAAATTCAAGACGCCTCTGCCGGATGCACCAGAAAAAATCAACGATCAGGGCGAGTTGGAGCCTGATCTGGATGCGAAGGGAAAACCGAAGAAGCTCAACGAACGGTTTCGCGTGACCCTGGGGTCGGAGTCCGGACGTGAAAAACTCGAGCAACTTCTCGAGCAGCAGGGTGTCCAAGTTACCAATGCAGGCCCTGACAACACGTTCATGCTGTTCTGGGCGTTTACCTTCTTCCTGTCGATCGCTGTCCTGCTCTACTTCTGGATGTCGTTCCGCAAGACACGCGACCAGATTATGGGTGGCGGGTTCCTCTCGGGGTTCAATAAGAGTCCTGCCAAGCGTTTCGAAGCATCTGCGCAACCGATCACATTTGATGATGTGGCTGGCCTGGAAGGAGTGAAGGCTGACCTGCAGGAGATCGTTGAGTTTTTGATGACACCGGAAAAGTTTGCTCGCCTCGGTGGAAGGGTTCCCAAAGGCGTCTTGCTGAATGGGCCTCCGGGAACCGGCAAGACGCTATTGGCACGCGCGGTGGCGGGAGAGGCCGGAGTTCCCTTCTTCTCGGTCAACGGCAGTGAGTTTATCCAGATGTTTGTGGGTGTGGGGGCTAGTCGGGTTCGCGATTTGTTCAAGACGGCCCGCGAGAACTCGCCGGCCATCATTTTCATTGACGAAATTGATGCCGTTGGGCGCCAGCGTGGAGCGGGGCTTGGTGGCGGGCACGACGAACGCGAGCAGACGTTGAATCAGATTCTCAGTGAGATGGATGGGTTCAATCCCAGCGAAGCGACGATTGTTGTCGCCGCGACGAATCGACCTGACGTGCTGGATCCGGCGTTGTTGAGACCCGGACGCTTTGACCGGCACGTCACGGTGGGCAAACCGACGCTGAATGGTCGCTACGAGATCTTCAAGGTTCACGTGCGCGATGTTCCATTGGCGGATCAAGTGGATCTCAAGCGTCTTGCTGCCAACACGATTGGGCTCACCGGCGCCGACATTCGCAACATTGTGAATGAGGCAGCTCTCTGGGCCGCGCGGCATGATAAAACGGTCGTCGAAATGGATGACTTCGAATATGCCCGCGACAAGATCTTGATGGGTGCCAAACGTGAAGAAGTGATGACAGAGGAAGAGAAGCGAAAAACCGCCTATCACGAAATTGGTCACACGTTGGCAGCCTGGCACCTGCCGGGGGCCTACCGCGTGCACAAGGTGACCGTCATTCCCCGCGGTCGCGCTTTGGGGGTGACCCAAATGATGCCTTCGGAAGATAAGATGAGCGCTGCCAGGCACGAATTGTTAGATCAGCTCGTTGGCTTGCTTGCCGGGCGCGCGGCCGAAAAGATCGTTTACGACGAGACGTCGATTGGCGCAGAAAATGACTTGGAACGAGCGACGGGAATTGCCCGCCGGATGGTCACGCATTGGGGCATGAGCGATAAGCTCGGCCCGGTCAGTTATAAACTTTCCGATGAAGACCCGTTTCTCGGTCGCGAAATGCACAAGCAGCGTGAGTTCAGCGAACACACGATGGAGCAAATCGATGCCGAGGTTTCGCATATCTTGCACCATGAAGCCCAGCGGGCGTTTGATTTGCTGCAGAGTAAACGCGACGAACTTGAGTGCCTGACCGATGCCTTGGTGGAACGAGAAGAGCTGAGTGAGCAGGAGATTACGGATCTGATCGGTCCGTCNGTCCACAGCGACTCAGCCTCCGCAGCGGAAAGTGAAGAAGAAGCTGTGGCGACGAACCAGCTGGCTCCCGAGCCAGGCGACGACGTCTAATCGGCCGCTGGCAGATAAACAGCCATTTCGGTACACACCATCAACGCCATCGCACCGCCCCGGTCGTCGCGTCCCAGGATCGCTTTCCGTTGGTGATAAGCTTTCGCTGACCGTTGCTTGCCGGTGCCGGTGCAGACATCGACCAGGCTTCCGTTGGCTGCGATGCGAGACTGGATGGCTGGCCATGCCCGACGAATGTGAGGGGCATACAGGTCGCGTTGGAGCCAGCCACGTGAGACNCCGCGCGCCATGGCGAATGTGATCATGCAGGTGCAGGTGAATTCGCGATAGCTGTCCGAGTTGTCGATGATCTGATGCCAGCAGCCAGTCGCGTCCTGGTATCCCTTGAGAGCTGCCATATGCTCTCGGAACATGGTCACGAGTTCCGCTTGATCTTGACGCTGTTCCGGCCAGACGCTCAGGCAGAGCGCCAAACCGAGAGCCGGGAAACCGTTGCCGCGCCCCCAGGCGGTTTGATTCAACGGTGAGTGCCGATAGATGCCGTCTGCGCGGTGGCATCGTTGACGCATGTAGCGGATGTGACGTATCGCCATGTCAAAGTACTTCGTCTCACCGGTCAGCTGTCCCATGGCTGCCAACAAAGGGCCGCTCATGAAGACCGCATCACTCATTTCATTATGGTGAGGCATGACCTGCCGGAGTTCGCCGGTTGAGGTGAAACCCAGGTCGGCGGCGGGGCGAGCTAATGCCAACAGACGTTCGCGAGCTTTCCCAGGTGAGGTGCGTTTCGCCAGTTCCGTGAAGATCAGATGCCCTGCCACGCTGCTGCCGTTTTGCGTACCGGGTTGGATTTTGCCAGTGAGATAAGGTGCCACCAGACGATTGACTGCTTGCCGGTGTGCTGTGTCTCNGGTCAACTCGCTGAGTCGGATCCGGCCCACACACGCGAGCGTGGGGATGTAAGAAATGGGTTGGAGCTTCCTGCCATAGCTCGCGGTCAGTTGTGTCGCGATTTCACGCGGTGTGCGGTCGAGCCGCGACTGTAATGCTTGGCGAGCTGCCGAAGGTTTGCGACCGAAGTTTTGCTGGAGCCGTTTTAAAAGCTCGCTCAAAAACTCGGCATTGCCTGGACCTTGGGTGGTGACGCGGATGGCAGGTACCGTGCCGGTACCACAGGGCGCATGTTGGACTAATGCGTCGACCAGCGCGTCCCCGGGCCCCGGGCCCTGTTGGGATTTGGTTTGACCGACGAGTTCGGCGTCGGCTTGACGCGGATAATACCATTCGCGATCGGCGTTTCCCGGCTGCACGTAGACCACCAAGTCGGGAGCGTGCATGCCGATCCAACGCCACACATATTGATGTTCGACAACCCTGTCGCTCTGGTAATAAGTGCCTGCGGGAGGAAATGCGTGGGTTTCCGCAGATGCTTTGCCAGGACTGATCTGTGGCACGGCGGAGACGATCCACTGATCGCTGAAGCGATGTGGAGCATCGGCTTGATAGAACCAGCGTAATGCCTGGGCAAGGGACTGGCTGCCTGAGGTTGAATCGGCGATTAACAAGATGCGCCACTTTTTGCCGGTCAAGTTCAGGGCTTCACGGTGCACGATGGCTGTAATGGATTGATTCTCCGAGGTGCGTCCAATGGACATGGCCATCAGCTGCGAGTTGCCAATTTGCTGGACCAAAGCGTTGGCATCGATCGGCGCAGCTGCAGTTACGTTAGGAAGACCACTCAGAATGGCCGTGGTCAGGGNGAGCCCCAAAAGTAGTTGGCTGGTATGCATGGCATGGTCAGTTTGTGGGGGGAAGGACAGTGAAAACGCGTCTGGGATCGACGCGGGCATGATCGTGACACATTCTAGCAACCTTGGGGAGCGTCCACAGTTTTTTGTGTCGCTTCGGCCAAGGGGCTTGATTTGCACGTTCCTCGGACCGACACTGCACAACTTTCAGCCACTCTCCCATGTAAGGGCCGACCGATGCGTACCTTCAAAGAACGCCTCGCCAACGACGAACTGGTCAGGTTATTTGCCTTCGGCAGAATCATGCATCCAATGTTGATTGACATGTTCAGTCTGGCGGGTGGCTACGAGGGGTTTTGGATCGATGCGGAACATTCTCAGATTAGCGGTGAACAGCTGACGGTTGCCGCTGTCACGGGACGCGCTAACGATTTGGATTGTTTTGTGCGGATTCCGCCGGTGGGTTATTGGACGGTGACGCAATGCCTCGAGGCGGGAGCCGGAGGCGTGATGGCAGCCCAGATTCACACCGTCGAGCAAGCTCGGGAGTTTGTGTCGTGGTGTAAATTCGCGCCACAAGGAACGCGTGGTTTGAACGCCGGTGGGCGGGATGCCAACTATTCGCACATGCCGCCTCAGGAGTTCATTCAACGCGCCAATGAAACCAACTTTGTAGCAATTCAAGTNGAGACGTTGGGGTCGGTGACGGATGCGGATGCGATTGCCGCGCTGCCGGGGGTCGATCTGCTCTTTGTCGGTCCTGCAGATCTTTCGCTGGCTTTGGGCGTGTGCGGCGAATTTCAACACCCCAAGTTGTGGGAAGCGATTGCCGCTGTCTCGTCAGCCTGTCAGAAACACGGCAAGCACTGGGGATGCGTTGCTCCGACGCCCGAGTTTGCTGATCGTGCCATCGAACTGGGGTGCAAGATGCCCACGATGGGGAACGAAGTGAATGCGCTGCGTCGCGGTATCAGTAAAGTGCAAACCGAATTTGCGAACCAGTTCCCTGACTAGCGAGTCCAGGAAAGCCACTTGCGAAACGCTTTCTGAATGAACGGCGAGAGGCGGGNGCGGNTGAATTGGTCGCCCAGTTTCCGGATCGCGTCGGCGTGCGTCGGATAGGGATGGATGGTGTCCCCAATGGTCTTCAGACCGACTCCAGACCGCATTGCCAGAGTCAATTCGGAGATCAGATCGCCGGCGTTCTCCGCGACGATCGTGGCGCCCAAAATCTTGTCGGTTTTGCGTTTGGTGTGAACCTTGACAAAGCCTTCCGAACGTCCGTCCAGGATCGCGCGGTCGACACCATCAAACGGTTGGACGTAGGTGTCGATGGCGATCCCTTGCGCTTCCGCTTCGTGAGCATAGAGGCCGACATGTGCAACCTCGGGAGACGTATAGGTCGCCCAGGGAATGATGAGCGAACTGGCTTTGCTACGCCCCTGGAACAGTGCGTTGCGGACGACGATTCGAGCGAGAAAGTCGGCTGCATGTGTGAATTGGAAACGAGAAGCCACGTCACCNGCAGCGAAAATCCGTGGGTTGGTCGTTTGTAGCCGATCGTTGACTCGGATGCCGTGTGCATCGGCATCGACGCCGACGGCTTCAAGATTCAGGTCTTCGATATTGGGGCGCCTGCCAGCCGCGACGAGCAACTGGTCAACTTGTTCGTCGTAGGGGTGGTTGCCTGCCGCACCGTGCAGGCGGATTCCATGTGCGTTTTCAATTTGCAGCTGCTTGCCACAACACAGCAGCTTGACTCCGTCACGTTCACAGGCCGCGGCGACGACTGCGGCTGCGTCAGCATCTTCCCGTGGCAGGATCTGATCGGCAGATTCAATCAGGAAAACTTCCGATCCAAGTCGCGCAAAGGCTTGAGCGAGCTCGCAGCCAATCGGNCCTGCTCCAATGACTCCCATGCGTCGTGGAAGTTCGGTGAGCGAAAAGACCGTTTCGTTGGTCAAATAGTCGACTTGGTCCAGACCGGGAATCGGCGGGGCAGAGGCGCGTGCCCCGGTTGCGATGACGGCTTTGGCGAATGACAACCGCTGGCCATCGACCTCCACCGTTTCCGCGTCGGCAAAGGCCGCGTGCCCAAAGAACACGTCGACGCCTTTGTCGCGAAAACGCTCAGCCGAATCATGCGGCGCAATGCCAGCACGCAATCGTCGCATCCGTTGCATGATCTGCGAAAAATCCGGTTGAACGTTCTCGGTCCCCTGAATGCCAAAGGTTGCAGCCTGCTGTACGGTAGCGGCCACGCGCGCGGCACTGAGGATCGCTTTGGAAGGGACACACCCAACGTTGAGACAATCTCCCCCCATGAGCGCCCGTTCGACCAGAGCGACTTTAGCGCCTAAGCCGGCTGCGATGGCGGCGGTGACCAGCCCCGCCGTTCCCGCACCAAGGACGACGAGATTGTAGCGCCCGGACGGTTGCGGATTAGTCCATTCGGGAGGATGGACATGCTGCAACAGCGTCTGGTTGAACTCGTCGAACGGTTCCAGTGCAGGATTTTCGGGCATCGTAGCTTGGGACGGAATGAATGATTCGGTTCGTTGTCAGCCGGGCATCCAGTACCTGCAACCGCGCGAGCCACCGGAGCTGCTTGCGGTTTGCTGATCGGTTTGCTGATCGGTTTGCGGACTGGCTGCGGCCAGGTGAACTGGCCATGCGTCCGGTGTGACCGTTTCAGTTTATTGTTTCTTACTCTTGGGAGAGTAACCATTTATGGCTTCTCTGTGAACCTGGTCCCTGACACGGATGTCGTATCCAGGTACACTTGATGTGGAGTATTTCTCTCGTCGAGAGCCTATGACAAGGAGCATTTGTGGCCAGTATCACTGCCGAAAACCAGTCGCAAGAAGACCGCTCGAAGCGTAGTTTGGAGCTGGCGCTTGCTGCCGTGCGCGTTGCCGCCGAGGATCGCGGTCGAGACATCCAGCTACTCGATATGCGGGAGTTGACGCAGATCTTCGATTATTTCGTGATTGTCACGGGAAGTAGCCGGCGGCAATTGCATGCCATCAGCGAAGATATTGATCACGCTCTGGAAGACGGCATGGGCGACCGTCGGATGGGGATCGAGGGCTATAACGAAAGCCGTTGGATTGTCCTCGACTATGGAACGGTGGTGATTCATATTTTTGACGAAGAGACGCGTGATTATTACCGGCTCGAAGACCTGTGGGCCGATGCCAAGGTCGTGGATATTTCTCGCCAGTTGTCTGAGGTAAACGCCCTGGACTGATGTAGGACTGCTGTATGCGTTGGCCGTTGCGTTTTCAGATCATGTTGCCGATGGCCATCGTGCTGCTGACGACTGTCACGACCACCAGTCTGATCAACGCCTATTCAGCCGCTCAACGGACCTCTTCGGTTGTCCGTCAACGTCTCCAGGCCGTGGCGAAAACATTGGCCACCTCCAGCATTCCCCTCACCGACGGTGTGCTCAAGCAGATGAAGGGGTTGGTGGGGGCCGAATTCATTCTGGTGGATAGCGCCGGGCAGGTGTTGGCGACGACTCGTCCTCGTTGGCGCGGCGTGGCGAATCAAGATGAGGTGGTGACTGCGGATAGCACGTTGAATTTTGTTTCCGCTGTGGAGATCGAAGCGGCATCGTATCAACACGCAGTCATGTCGATCAAACCGACGACAAACGTTGGCTTGCCTCAGACATTGCACCTGTACTATCCCCAATCCGCTTACCGCAGTCAGTGGCGACAGGCAGTCCAGACGCCCTTGATGACCGGTGGGCTGGCTTTGGTCGTCATGTCGCTGTTGGCGATGTGGATTGCGGCGCGTGTCAGTCACCCGTTGCACCAGTTGCAAGCTCAGGTGAAACGTATTTCTGGCGGCGAATTTGAACTGATCGAACTTCCCCGTCGCAATGACGAAGTGAAAGATCTTGCCATCTCAGTCAATCACATGGCCCATCTGCTGGCCGACTACGAGGACGAAGTCCGCCGCAATGAACGGTTGCGTACTCTGGACCAGGTGGGGAGTGGTTTGGCGCACCAGTTGCGAAACTTGGCTACGGGTGCTCGAATCGCAGTCGATATCCATCGACTGGAATGCACGGTCAGTAAGGGACAGGAGAGTCTTGATGTAGCTGACCGGCAACTGGTTTTACTGGAGAAATACTTGCAGAAATTTCTCACCCTTGGTCAGGCGGACTCTTCTACTTTGCGACGACTTGACTTTCGCGCCCTGGTCGAGAAATTGTTGCCTCTCGTGGGGCCGGCAGCACAGCATGTCGATGTGGCAATGCAAGTGGATTTACCGGAGGAGGCATTGTGGATCACGGGCGACAATGACGGGTTGGAGCACGTGGTGTTGAACTTGTTGCAGAACGCGATCGATGCCGCAGGTGCGGACCAAGCTGCTGCGGCTCGACGCCACGTGCAGGTGACTCTGCAACGCATGGATGAAGGTATGCTCCAGTTGCGCATCGCCAATACAGGCCCTGGGCCGCCCGAGGCGATCCGCGAGAGAATCTTTGAACCTCTGGTGAGTGGTAAACCTGAGGGAGCTGGTTTAGGGTTGGCAATTGCACGCGAAGTGGTTGAAAAACACCAGGGCCGTTTGATGTATGAACCCCGGGATGGCCTGACGGAGTTTAGCGCCCATCTTCCCCTTTCCCCCGAGCAGCACTCAGTGCATGCGGAAACAAGCGAAGAGGCCGGTTGTGGCAAGACTGTTGATTGTTGACGACGAGCCTGCCATTGGATGGGGGTTGCAGCGAGTCGCCGAATCGCTCGGCCATGAGGCGCGGACGACTTCTTCTGCCGAGTCTGCTTTGGAGCAGTTGCAGGAAGCAACGTTTGACCTGGTGATTCTTGATGTGCGTTTGCCTGGGATGGATGGGTTGACGGCAATTGAACAGATTCGAACCCGCGCCGGCGACGTGCCCATTATTTTGATCACGGCCTTTGGGGATCTCGAAACTGCAGTTGCGGCCGTGCGGTCTCAAGTATTCGACTATCTTGTCAAACCCTTTGACGTCGAAAAAGTTCGCGGGTCGATCGTGCGGGCGCTGCAGCAACCAGTGTCTGCGGTGTTATCAGATGGTGAAGTGTCTGTTGCTGGTTTCGTAGGGACGACACCCATCATGCAGGAGGCATTCAGTCAGATCGCCTTGGCAGCGGCATCCGAAGCTTGCGTCTTGATCCAGGGCGAGAGTGGCACAGGCAAAGAGTTGGCGGCTCATGCTATTCATCG
Organism: Blastopirellula sp.; assembly: GCA_002701545.1. Taxonomy (GTDB): domain Bacteria; phylum Planctomycetota; class Planctomycetia; order Pirellulales; family Pirellulaceae. Next base: position 61,553 of record NZVR01000059.1, read on the forward strand.
CCATAGTGCACAAAGCGAGGGACCGTTCGTCGTGGTCAATGTCGCTTCGCTCAGCGAGGCGCTTGCCGAAAGCGAACTTTTTGGACACGTGCGAGGGGCGTTCACGGGAGCTGAACAAGACCGTGCGGGGTTATTGCAGCAAGCAGATGGTGGAACGTTGTTCTTGGACGAGTTGGCGGAAATTCCATTGCCGCTGCAAGTCAAGCTGTTGCGCGTTTTGGAAACGGGCGTGATTACCCCTGTGGGAGCGGAGACTTCTAGAAAGATTAACTTTCGATTGATCTCCGCCACGCACCGCAATCTGCTGGGTGAGGTGGAGCAGGGGCGTTTTCGGCATGACCTGTATTTCCGCATCTCCGCCTTTCAAGTCAACTTACCGGCTCTGCGAGAACGCGTTGACGACATCGTGCCCTTGGCCGAATATTTCCTTCGCACGCTCTCAGACGACAAAGCGTCTCAGGAACGGTTGTCCCGGGAAGTCGGCCAAGCGCTTCGCGCGCGGCAGTGGTACGGGAATGTGCGTGAACTGCGGAATGCCATCGAGCATGCAATGATCCTGGCACGAGGGGGGGCGATCACGGCCGAGCATCTGCCCCCTGCCGCCCCGGCTTCGGTGATGGGAGGCAACGCCACGTCGGACTCGCTGGATTCGCAAATTCAAGTGTTACTGCGTCAGTGGGCAGAAAAGACGCTGGGAGATGCTGAGCAGGCGGGAGATTTACACGACCGCCTGCTGGCGCTCGTCGAACCTCCGGCTTTAGAGCAAGTGCTGAGCGAGAATGGCCACCAATTTGCCGCTTCCGCGCGGGTCTTGGGGATGCACCGAACCACTCTGAGGAAGAAGGCGGAGCAATACGGGCTCGATAAACAGTGACTTAACAGCCAGTCACCGCGTGTTATGATAGACAGGAGTACACCTCGATAGATGGTATCTCCTAGCAATAAAGTGAACCGCGATGATTCGAACCTCCGTAACTCTTGTTGTCCTTGCGTGGACTGCCGCNTGGGCGACGGCTGATGATGCCTTGCCGATGGGGCTGGTCAAAGAGAAACCGGCGACTGGCAAGTACGTCAAGACAGACAAAGGGTACATGGTCCCCTATCAATTGACGTTACCGAATTCCGAGATTGTTTTTGAGATGGTGCCCGTCCCGGGTGGGACTTTTAAGATGGGCAGTCCGTCGCAAGAGCCAGGGCGTAACGCAGATGAAGGACCTCAAGTCGAGGTGCGTGTCGAACCTTTTTGGATGGGTAAGCACGAGGTGACGTGGTCCGAGTACAAACAGTTTATGAATCTGTACTCCATCCTGAAGGAATTCGAAACGCGCGGAATGCGCAAGGTGACCGAGCAGAACAAGGGCGATGCGATCACCGCACCGACCGAATTGTATGATCCGGGAATTACCTTTAGCTATGGTGAGGAACCACGGCAGCCAGCGGTAACGATGACTCAGTATGCAGCCAAGCAGTACACCAAATGGTTGTCGGGGGTCTACGGACATCAATACCGTTTGCCAGCTGAAGCTGAATGGGAATACGCTTGCCGCGCTGGTACGAAAACGCGATACCACTTTGGCGATGATGCAAAAAAATTAGGCGAGTATGCCTGGTTCTACGATAACGCCGATGGCGCGATGCAAGATGTCGGTAAAAAGAAACCCAATCCCTTCGGGCTGTACGATATGCATGGCAACGTTTGCGAATGGGTATTGGACCAGCAACTTGAAAATGGCTACCAACGGCTCGCCGGCAAAAAATCGGTGACGGCTGCAGAGTCGATCGCCTGGCCGACCAAGCCATATCCGCGCGTGGTGCGGGGAGGCTCTTGGGATGATGACGCCAAAGCGTGTCGGTCTGCCGCAAAAATGGGATCGAACGATGTGGAGTGGAAGAGTGAAGATCCTAATATTCCGCTCAGTCCATGGTGGTACACCACAGAACCCGCTCACTGTGTCGGGTTTCGGTTACTGCGACCACTCAATGAATTGCCAAAGGAAAAAATGGGCAAGTACTGGGAACCTGACTGCGAGCAGATCAAAATGGACGTTGACGCACGGCTGGAGGAAGGTCGTGGAGTGCTTGGATTGACAGATAAAGATCTGCCAAAAGCGATGAAAGAAGTGTCGCCATAGCCGTAGGTTGAGGGCTGCTTCTCGCTAAATCGTGTATTTTTAGCAATCGCTACAGTTGGACAACCCACTCTGCCAGTTGTGACGATTTGTCCTCGTTCGCTTGACAACCGCTACGCGCATGGAGTCTAGTTTTGGATAGGAAAATCGGGGTGATTTTCAACCAGCCGTCTCTGTGACCTCCCAGATGATTAGCTCATCAGCGTTTACCAATGCGACTGTTCGTGCGGGTGAGCACGTCGTTGTGTATCCCACATTTGGGTACCCGATTGACGGTGGAGATGCGTATTGTATCGCGGTCCAGGGTACGATTTACGCGTCCGGGTCAATTAGCTTGCGCAAACGGATGATGATCCGTTTGCTGAAGCGTTTCATGCGCGTCGATCCAAGTGAGATTGACCAGGAAATATTTGATGCGCGGATTCGTGGCTTTGCCACACCTACCGTGCGTGGGCGAAGGGTTGCCATTCAGGTTGGCAGAGAAGTGTTTCCTCTGAAGAAAGCGACCAATCGCGCTGGGCACTTTCGCGGCAACATCACCATCCCGCGTCAACGGATCGAACAGGCGAGTGAGGACGGGGATTGGTTGTCACTGCGCGTGCTGTCCCATGACCCCGACACCCAATTCGAAGGGCGTGCCAAGCTACTGAAGCATGAAGGCGTCTCTGTGATCTCGGATATCGACGATACCGTGAAGCATTCGAACGTGATCAGCAAGCAGGAGTTGTTGGCGAATACTTTTCTACGTGAGTTCCAGTTCATCGATGGGATGTCGGAACAGTATAACCTCTGGGCGCAACAAGGCGCTTCGTTCCACTACGTATCATCGAGCCCCTGGCAGTTGTATGAACCGCTGACTCAATTGTGTGCGGAAGGAGAGTTTCCCGAGGGACCTTTCCATCTGCGTGCTTTTCGATTGCGAGATCATATGTTGCGGAGATTGCTTCTCTTGCGCCGGCCTGGCAAAAGCAAGGTCATCCGCCGGTTGATCGAGCGATTTCCAGAGCGACGTTTTGTTCTGATTGGCGATTCTGGTGAGAAAGACCCTGAGATCTACGCTTCGATGGTGCGACGGTTCCCACGCCAAGTCACCAAAGTGTACATTCGCCAACTTGCTGCCAAACCACTTACGGAGCAGCGTTGTTGCAAGCTGTTCAAAAACGGGCACCGACCAATTTGCTCGCTGTTCGAAAACGCTGACGAATTGCCGTCAGAGCTTCCCGGTATGGGCGACCGCTCGTAACGTGGGGCCTGCTTCTGAGGCTCGTCGAACTGCGCTGGGACCAGGGATTCCGCTGGCCGCTTGAGTGTGCAGTGTTTAGGGGCAGCCACAGGGATGCGTTTAATGGTATCCTGGTAGGCTTGCAGTATTTCAAGATTGAAACGAGGTGAACATGGGATCCAACTCACTCAACCGTCGGCAGCTGNTCGAAAACACCGTGANGGCGGCAGGAGTAGCGGCTGCATGCAGCGTTGCAACGCGTTCCGCGCGGGCGGCAGATGCGATTCAGCTGAGTAAAGGCTCGACCGTCTTATTCCAAGGCGACTCGATTACGGACGCTCGACGTGATCGACGGGCACAAGCACAAGCCAATCATCCGCNAGCGATGGGAGACGGATACCCCATGTTGATNGGTTGTGAGTTACTNCGAGACCANCCTNCCTTGGGGCTGCGTGTTTTCAATCGAGGTATCAGTGGTAATAAGGTTCCCGATCTGCAGGCACGCTGGCAAGCAGATTGTCTGGATCTGAAACCTACGGTGCTGAGCATCTTGATTGGGGTGAATGATATCTGGCATAAGCTGAATGGTCGCTACGATGGAACCGTCGCCGACTACCAGAGGGAGTTTGCTGACCTGCTGACCAAAACACGTCAAGCTTTACCGCAAGTCACCCTGGTGGTTTGTGAACCGTTCGTTTTGCGTTGCGGCGCAGTCAAAGAGACATGGTTTCCTGAGTTTGACCAACGTCGGGCGGCGGCGAAGGAAGTAGCCACAAGTGCGAAAACGCTGTGGGTGCCTTTTCAAACGATGTTTGATGAAGCGGTTGCGGCTGGCAGTCAGCCACAGTATTGGGCGGGTGACGGAGTGCACCCTAGTATGGCTGGCCACGCGCTGATGGCCAAGACATGGCGCGCTGTGGTGGGGATCTAGCGACGGCAGTCTCATCGAAGCTCGCAGAGTGGCACGCTGACGTGTGGTCGGACAGCACCTGTGGTTGAGACTCGGTCAGCGGCCCAGCGATGTGTGGCCGAATTCGCGAGGCGAGAGAAGGTAAGACGGAACGTATGGCGTTGATCACGATTACCGGCGTAAGCATTCGATACCGTGGTCCGTATCTGCTCGACGATGTTTCCTGTCAGATCGAAGCAGGACAGCGGATCGGACTGTTGGGCCGCAACGGCATGGGGAAAACGACCCTGCTGCGTATGTTAGCCGGCGAAGTCGCGCCGGATAGCGGCAAGATTTCGCTCCAGGAAGGCGCTCGAATCGCGATGTTGCCTCAGGAGGTTCCTGCAGATCTCGTCGGATCGATCGCCGAGGTGGTTTCCAGTGGATTGTCGCCCAGTGAGGAAGGTGAGTCGTCCGCTGGCTGGCGCGATGAACAGCAGGTGGAACGTGTCTTGACCCGCATGGGGTTGAGTGGCGATGTGGCAGTCGACACGCTTTCNTCAGGAATGAAACGTCGCGTCNTGTTGGCTCGGGCTTTGGTTTCGGAACCCGATGTCCTCTTGCTGGATGAACCAACGAACCACTTGGACCTGGAAGCAATTCGCTGGTTAGAAACCTTCCTTTCGGGTTGGCGCGGCACGTTGATCTTTGTGACGCACGATCGGATGTTTCTCCGCAAGCTGGCAAATCGCATTGTCGAAATTGATCGCGGAGCCATCTTTGACTGGATGTGCGACTACGACACGTTCTTAAAACGCAAAGAGGACGCGTTGGCGGCAGAAGAGAAACAGAATGAGCTGTTTGANAAGAAATTAGCCGCTGAAGAGGCGTGGATTCGTCAAGGAATCAAGGCGCGTCGTACACGCAATCAAGGACGCGTGCGCGCTTTGCAACGCTTACGGTCGGAGCGACAGGAACGTCGGTCCCGGCAAGGTAGCGTTCGTATGACCATTCAGTCGGGACAACGTAGTGGAAACTTGATTGCCGAAGTGGAACAAGTGCACTTCAAGTATGCCGAACGCACGATTGTCGAAGACTTTGGCACGATGATCATGCGTGGTGATAAGGTGGGATTGATTGGACCGAATGGGGCCGGTAAGACCACCCTGTTACGCATCCTGCTCGGGGAACTGACTCCGCAGCATGGGAGCGTACGCTTAGGCACGAATTTACAGATTGCCTATTTTGATCAACTCCGTGGACAGTTAGATCCGGAGCAGACGATTCAGGAGAACGTAGGAGACGGATACGATACGGTCTCGGTGAATGGCGCCACGAAACATATCATCGGTTATTTGCAGGAGTTCCTGTTTTCTCCGGATCGTGCTCGGACGCAAATCAAGTTTCTTTCTGGTGGTGAACGCAATCGTGTTTTGTTGGCGAAGCTGTTTGCCAAGCCTGCTAACGTGCTGGTCTTGGACGAGCCGACAAACGACCTTGATATGGAAACATTGGAGTTGCTCGAGTCATTGTTGGTCGAGTTCCAGGGGACGATCTTGCTGGTCAGCCACGATCGGGAGTTCCTTAACAATGTTGTTACCAGTTCGATTGTTTTCGAACCGACTGGCGTCAAAGAATACGATGGGGGATACGATGATTGGCAGCGGATCGTTGCAAATCGAGAGAAGGCGACGGTAGCGGAAACCAGCCCAAGTAAAGTTAAGTCCGCTGCCCAGGAGAAAACGCCGCGTCAACGCAAACGGTCATTTAAAGAGCAGAAAGAGCTGGATGCGTTGCCCGAGCGGATCGAGCAGTTGGAGACGCAAATTGCGGAAGTGCACGCTGCCATGGCAGATCCCGATTTCTACCAACAAGCGGGAGAAGAGATCGCGGCAGAACAGGCTCGCTTGGCAAAACTCGAGTCGGAATTGGCTACTGCCTACGCGCGCTGGGAAGAGCTGGAAGAAATCGGGCAGTCGTGACTGCTGATACCCTGGAGTGCCTGTTCTAGTCGACCGCAGGTGAAATCGATATTATGGAGCGACTTGAGCTTTGCCTCCCTCGCGACCCCGGTTAGCAACGAATCATGCAAACGAACGAATTACGAGAAAAATACCTCGCGTTCTTCCAATCCAAAGGCCACCGTCGGTGTGCCAGCGATGTGCTAGTGCCTACGTGGGACCCGTCGGTCCTGTTCACGCCAGCCGGGATGAACCAGTTTAAGGATCATTTCCTCGGGAAAGTCAAACTGGACTTTACCACAGCAACAACGTGTCAAAAGTGTTTGCGCACCGGAGATATCGATAACGTCGGACGCACTGCGTATCACCATACGTTTTTCGAAATGCTCGGTAACTTCAGCTTCGGTGATTATTTCAAGCGTGAAGCCATTCATTGGGCTTGGGAGTTTTTGACAGACAAGCAGTGGTTGGGGATTGATCCCGAACGGCTCAGTGTAACGGTCTACAAAGACGATGACGAAGCGGCGGAGATCTGGAGACAGGAGATTGGGTTACCCGATAGCCGTATCCAGCGGTTGGATGAGGATGAGAACTTCTGGCCGGCCAGTGCACCAAGCCAAGGTCCCGATGGCGTTTGTGGGCCTTGTAGCGAAATCTATTATCATCCACCCAGCGGAAAAGAGGTGGAAATCTGGAATCTGGTATTCACTCAGTTCAACCGAGTCGGCGATCCACCGGACAACCTCCGCCCGTTGCCGAGTCGCAATATCGATACCGGGATGGGGCTGGAGCGAACGGCAGCTACCCTGCAGGGCGTAGAAACCAATTTCCATATCGATATTCTCTTCCCGATCGTCGAAGCTGCTGCTGAAGTCTGTGGCGTCAAATATAGTTACGATAGCGATCATGGCCGGCGCTTGCGGCGGATCACAGATCATGTGCGCGCCTGCACGATGGCGGTACATGAAAATGTTTATCCCGGACCGAATAAAGAAAAATATGTCATCAAACGCTTGCTGAGACGTGCCGTTCTGGACGGACATCAAATGGGGCTTCGGGAGCCATTCCTATGCAAGATCGTGCCCGCCGTGGTCGAGCAGATGAAAGTGCCCTACCCCGACTTAGTTGAGACCACCGAACGCGTTGCCAGTGTGATCGAGAAAGAGGAAGCTAACTTCTTTGGTACGATCGACGCCGGCTTGGCCCGTATTGGAAAAATCTTTGACACCATGCGCACCGATAACCGCTTGACGGTGGATGGTGGAGAAGCGGCGGATCTGTACCAAACCAACGGAGTGCCGCCCGAATTGTTTGAAGCCATGGCGGCAGAAGAAGGGTTGGCGTTCGACTGGGGCGGTTTTCATCATGCGATGGAAGAGCACGGTCAGGCTTCCGGCAAGCTGGCGCACGGCGTGATGGGAGATTTCGGCCCACGTGACAGTATCAAGAAGGTGGTGAAAGAAACCGAGTTTCTTGGTTACGAATGCGTGACGGCTGAAGCTGAGGTCAAGGGAATTATTGCTGCAGACCAACTGCGCGACGAGCAGCAGGCCAGCGATGCCGATGTGATTGTTGTCTTGGATCGCTCACCGTTCTACGGTGAATCGGGTGGACAAGTCGGCGATGTAGGGACACTGGCCAGCGACGACGTGACCGTCGAAGTGACCGATACACAGAAAGACGGTGATTTGCTCTTGCATCACGGCAAGATCGTCAAAGGTACCTTGCGCGTTGGACAGACCATTCAGGCGCATGTGGACGAGCAACGCAGGCAAGCAATTCAGCGAGCGCATTCGGCAACCCACATTTTGCACTATGCTCTGCAGAAGCATCTCGGATCCCATGCTCAGCAGCAAGGATCGAAAGTCGATGGTGATTGGTTGCGATTTGATTTTACCAACCTGGCGCCAGTGGATGCCGAGCACCTGGTGGCCATTGAGCACGATGTGAATCAGCAAGTCGCTGCGGCCGCCCCAATTCAGTGGCAGAATTTGCCACTGGCTGACGCGCGGGAACAAGGTGCGATGATGCTCTTTGGCGAAAAGTACCCGGACCCTGTGCGGATGGTTTCTATGGGTGACTTTAGTAAAGAGTTGTGTGGCGGAACGCATCTTGCCAATACCAGCGAGGTCGGGGCCTTCGACATCATTTCTGAAGAAGGTGTGTCCGCTGGAACACGCCGCGTGGTGGCGTTGACTGGAGACAAAGCCACGGAAAATGTGACACAGACGCGCGAGGTGTTGCAACGCACGGCCGATTTATTAGAGGTCAGCCAGTCGGCAGTCCCGGAGGCTGTCAAGCAACTGACGCAGCGTGTGCGCGACTTGAAGAAACAGCTTTCGTCGGGCGGTAAAGGCGGGCAAGCCACTGCTGCCAGCAACGACATCGCGGCCGGTAGCGATGGTGATGACTATCCGACCGTGAAAGCGACGCTGCGCACCGCGGCTCGCGCCCTGAACGTTGCTCCGTTTGATGTGGCAGAACGCGTGCAGGCGATGTTGGCCGATGCGGAATCGCTGAGCGAGCAGGTCAGCCAAGTAGCCGATTCGGGTGAACTTTCTGCCGATACCTTGTTGGAAAAGGCAGAGCAGGTTGCCGGGGCCGCGGTGATCATTGCCGAGACTCCCGGTGCCAACCCTAATATCATGCGGCAGATCATCGATCAGATTCGCCAAAAAGTCAGCCCCGTGGCCGTGCTGCTGGCGGCGCCGCAGGGTGATTCCAAGGTCATTGTGGTTGCTGGTTTGAGCCGTGATCTGGTTGAGAATGGTGCCAGTGCAGGGAAATGGGTCGGTGAGGTCGCTAAAGTGATGGGCGGCGGCGGTGGTGGAAAACCCGACATGGCACAAGCGGGTGGCAAGCAGCCTGAAAAACTGGCCGAGGCCTTGCAGGTCGCCTTGCAGGCAATCCAAGAACAAATCACCGCTTAGGTGCTCGTGGCATCGCAGAGTTCACGCGCAGGAGGATACTCACCAACTCGGCGGTGATGGAGTTCGGAGTCGCCAGAGTTGCGTTGGGCGTGATGGTTGTGGTTATGCTTCGTCGAGCAATTCCACGGCTGCGAATGTTTGCCCTTCGAGCATCGCCAAGCTGGCCCCACCGCCCGTACTGACATGCGTGACCTGATCGGCAAACCCAAGTTGCTGAATGGCGGCTGCACTGTCACCACCGCCAATGATGCTGGTGGCTGAGCTGTCGGCAATCGCCTGGGCAACCGCTTTGGTGCCGGCGTCAAACGGTGGCATTTCAAACACGCCCATGGGCCCGTTCCAAACGACCGTTTGTGCTTGGGAGACTTCGGCAGCGTACTGTTCGGCGGTTTGTGGTCCAATATCGAGACCTTCAAACTCATCGGCGATTTCACCTGCTGGGACCACTTGTTTGTTGCAATCGCTGTGAAAGTCGTCGCCGCAATGGGTATCCACAGGGAGCATGAGTTTATCACCCCCCTTGGCGAGAAGTTGCTTGGCCAATTCGACCTTGTCCGGTTCCACAAGGCTTTTGCCGACGTTGCCATTTCGGGCGAGCGAGAACGTATAGGCCATTGCGCCACCGATCAAGACGCGATCACAGATGTCCAACAGGTTGTCGATCACTTTGATCTTATCTGACACTTTGGCTCCGCCGAGAATTGCAACAAAGGGTCGCGCCGGGTTGGCAATGACTTCGCTGAGATACTGGATTTCCTTGGCGACCAGAAAACCGACAACTCGGGGTTTGCCAGCCATGGCTTCAGGAACGGCGACCATCGAGGCATCGCGTCGATGGCAGGTGCCGAAGGCATCGCAGCAATAGATATCTGCCATGGATGCCAGAGCCTGGGCAAAGTCTGCGTCGCCTTGTTTTTCTCGTTCGTCGAAGCGGAGATTTTCGAGCAGGACAATCCCTCCCGAGGTCAACGAGTCGACTTTCGCTTGGGCGTCGTCGCCGACCGTGTCGCTGGCGAACGCGACATCTTGACCGAGTAATTCTCCGAGTCTCACAGCGGCGGGGTGCAGGCTGTATTTGCTGTCTCCGGCGTCCCCTTTTGGCCGGCCCAGGTGACTCATCAAAATCAGCATGCCACCGCGATCGATGACGGATTTGATGGACGGAAGTGCCATCTTGATGCGGCGATCGTCGGTGATCTTCAGCTCGTCGTCGAGTGGAACATTAAAATCCACCCGCATGAGAACCTTCTTACCCGCGACTTCGACTTGCTCAATTGTTTTCTTCGCCATGGTGATCGCTTTCTGGCCTGTTGGGGACGACAAACTAGGGACCGCATGATAGCAAAGCGCAGCAATGATCCAAGGGGCGGCAGCGAGCGAGAGGGAGAGCGTCCCTTGGGAAATGCGCACCGTTTATCCCAGCGGATACGGATACCGCTGGGTAATTTCGTCAAGTTGCTGCATGCTGTCGGCATTCAGGTGGACGTCGGCTGCAGCTAAGCTGGCTGCGAGTTGTGCCGTTGTGTTTGCGCCGACGATGGTCGATGCGACAAAGTCGTGCTGTTTGCTCCAGGCCACCGCCAACGTGGTGACGTCCAGGTCGAGGGTTTGGGCGAGCGAGCTGACTTCGGCAGTGGTTTGTAGACTGCGGTCATTAATGAAACGTTGAACCTGGGCCTTTTGTCGCTCGCCTCCAACGTCGCGATACAGCGTGAAACGGGCGTTCTCAGGAAACTCACCATGGTTGTATTTGCCCGTCAGGACACCTCCTCCGAGAGGTGAGTACGGGAGCAGGCTGATTTGCTCGCGGCGACAGATTTCGGCCAACGCGTCTTCAAAGCGACGGTTAATCAGGCTGAAGTTGTTTTGGATTGATTCATAACGGGCAAACCCATATCGCTCCGAGACGGCCAGCGCTTTCATCGTTCCCCAGGGGTTTTCGTTACTCGATCCGAGGTATCGCACTTTGCCTTCGGCGATGAGATCGGAAAGTGTTTCTAACGTGTGTTCGTAGGGGAAGTCATGGTCGGGCCAGTGGGTCTGGTAGAGATCGATGTAGTCCGTGTTGAGCCGTTGGAGGCTACCTTCGATCGCTTTGCGAATGTGGTGGGCATCAATACTGGTGCGGCCCGTACGCACCGGTGGCACAAACCAGCCATGGCCTGGCCCGCAAAACTTGGTGGCGATGATGATGGAGTCGCGATCTTGCTGCTGAAGCCACTTGCCAACAATTCTCTCCGTCTCGTGGACGTATTCTTCTGTAGGTGGGACTGGATAGATCTCGGCCGTGTCAAAAAAGTCGATTCCTGCCTCAACGGCAGAATCCATGATCCGAAACGCCTCCGCCTCGTCACAGCTGGAGCCAAAAGTCATCGTACCCAAGCAGATTTCAGATACGACCAGACCGCTTTTCCCAATGCGCCGCTTATCCATCACTTGCCTTTATTGATGTACCGAATTTATCGTTGGAAAAGCGGCAACCTACCTGCGGCGAGGTTGGCTGGCAAGATGGTTGCAAGGATTCAATCCGCTCCCTTACGCAAGTACTTCTCCAGTAGGAACAAGGGGAAGCCGAAGGTCAGCGGGAGGCAGGCAAATAAGGCTAACGTTTGGGCGTAAGCGACGCTGGAATACAGCATGTAGACACACATGCCGCAGAAGGCCAGAGCGGGCATGGGATAAAAGGGGATACGAAACGGCCGCTCAATGTTCGGTTCTTTGAACCGCAGCACAAAAATCGCAATTCCCGTTAACAGGAAAAACATCCAAAAGATTGGGGCACTTGCGGCGACCAGTGTGTCGAATCCGCCAAAGTACTTGTCCCAGGGGATCGGGTCGAGAAAAACCAATCCGAGCGCCTGGTCAATCAAGTTTTTGCCGACTTGCGTTCCGACAGCGAGGATCATGAACACGATGACGATGGCTTGTGCAGCCAGTGCGCTGATGGGTGCGCGCCGTGCCGAATTCCAACTGCCAAGCCAACGCAGGGCCTGGTAGTCTTTTCCCAGTTCAGCGTACACTCGCGAACCTGTCAGCATCGTTCCGTTCATGGCTCCCAAGGAGGAGATCATGATGATGCTGCTGATCATTTTGGATCCCCACGACCCGAATGCCAGACTTAACACATCGGCCGCCGGAGTAAACGTTGCTCGCAAAGAATCGAAACCCAAGACCGCTAACAGCACCCAGTTGATTACCAGATAAATTGCAGTGATGCCGGCGATGCCGAAGATCAATGCGCGGGGCAAGTTGCGTGTTCCGTTTTGGACTTCGGCAGCGACGAACGCCGTGTCGTTCCAGCCGCCATAGGCGTAGAGGACGAAGACCATGGCCATCCCGAGACTGGCAGTTCCCGCCGGGTTGGTTGGACCTGCCGCGGACACTTCGGTGGCGGACATGCCTGCGGCTACAATCAACAGAATCCCCAGCACTTTGGCGACGGTCAGGATATTTTGCGTGGTCTTGCCAAAGGCCATGCCGAGGGCATTGATGAGTGACAGCAGAATCACGGATGCAATCGCCACGCCGACTTTGCCGGAATCGCTGAGTGGCCAGAGTTTGGCCGAATAGTCGGCAAAGACGTAAGCCATGGAGGCGATGCTGGCGGTCAAGACAACCGTAAGTTGCCCCCAGCCAAAGATAAAGCCCAGCCACCGACCATAGGCGCGGTTGAAATAGGCGTAATCACCACCCGATTGAGGATAGCTGGTCGTGAGCTCCGCATAACAGAAAGCTCCCAACAGCGAGAGCAGCCCCCCAACGGCCCACAATGCCATCGACTGCCATCCTGAATTGCAATTCTGCGCGACGAGGGTAGGCGCTTTAAAGATGGCTGTACCAACGACAATACCCACGATGATGCTAACCGCGTCGCGGAGTCGTAGCATTTTGCGTGGTGCTGCGTCAGTTGGTGCTGTACTCTTGGATGCCTTCATCTTCGTCGATGTCTTCCGGCTCGCAAGGTAGCCCTTGTTCTTCGTTCAACCAGCGACCAAGGTCAATGCGTTGACAGCGCACGGAACAAAATGGCATGGCGGATGTTTTTTCGCTGGCAAACGTCTGATGACATGTGGGGCAAATGATCTGAGGCATTGTCTCGTCGGGGGAAAAACCTGAGTATCAAAATGCAAACTAACCTCTTCCAACATAAAGCTGGTTACGAGGTAACACAATGGCTTCTAACATTTCAACGTTTTCTGGGAGCGTTGCCATCAACAAAGCGACTTCGGCCAGCTCATCGACGCTAATCATCGGTTCTTGGTCAACGTCGGATTCGCTGGAGTCTCGGCGTTCGGTCAAGATGTTTCCCGGCTGGAGGCAGCCGCAGGTAATGCCGTGCTCACGTCCTTCCAGAGCAGTGACTTGTGTCAAGCCGAGGATGCCGTGTTTCGACGTGGAATAGGGAGCTGAGTGGGGGCGGACGCGATGCGCGGAAATTGATCCGATGTTGATGATGCGGCCAGATTTTTGCTGCTTCATCATCCGCATCGCAAGCCGTGTGCAGAGGAACGGAGCACGCAAATTCGTATTGATCACTCGGTCCCAATCGGCAATCGATAGTTCGTCGAGTGGGCCACCTTCGAATGTGCCTGCGTTGTTGACGAGCAAATCGATGTTGCCAAACCGCTCTTGAAGCGCCGTAAACATCCCTTCGACGACTGTTTCATCAGCACAGTCGCCAGCGTGTTCCACCACCTCCACGCCGTAGCCTCGCATCTCATCCGCCGAGTCTTGCAAAGCATCTGCGCTGCGGGAGTTGATTACCAGATTAGCGCCCTCCTTAGCCAGGGCTCGCGCAATACCGCGGCCGATTCCACGACTAGCCCCTGTGACAATGGCAACTTTGCCTGACAGTTTTCCCATGGGTATTTCCTTGCATTGGTTCGTGTGACGTGAGGCACGAGGGTTGAAGTAAGGCACCATTCTTACCCACTGGGAAACTCATGCAAGGAGTCGTGCCGAGGATTCGCGCGCCGCCGCTCGGTTGTGCCACATGTTCGCAACGGCCGGGGTGCGTTTGCGGTGGCTTGAAGCAGCGGGGAATGCGAGATAGGACGACTTTCGGGGCGTGGCCGTCGCCCGGCCGAGGGCATCCAAGGTGATGCTATTCGATTCCGCGGGCCCCGGCCGGTGGGATTTGAACACCCCCGACCATCCCGAGTCGGCTGCGAGGTAAGAACCGTGGTTCGATCGAGAAAACCGCGCCCACATTGCCTCGTCCGACGTCGATGTTGACTCCCGCGCGGACCAGGAAAGATTCGCCGAGTTTGGTGATGGCCACGGTTTGACCAATATTGCCCGTTGGCCCAAAGTCGAATGACCCGCTGGCCGTAACAATCCATTTTTCGCTCATGCGATAACTCACCGACCCCGTCATCACGCTACTGCTGAATGGCCCATCGATATTGCGAAAGCCGAGATAGGCGTTGCCGAATTCAGGCCGACTGATCAAGGCCCCGATGGTGTATTCCTGAAGGCCGTCGCCAAACATATCGGCATAGCCATCGGAAAGGAGTGTCAAGCGATCTCCGAGGAACCAACGAAAATCGTAGTTGATGAGCCCTACTTCAGATCCAAAATTATCGCGGTCAGCCTCCGGAAATAGCGTGGCTCCGACGTCCAGGGTGATCCAATCGACGACCCGTTCGTTACCGGGCATGCCGCGTTTGGTTTGCAGTCGTTGACGAACCGAGGCGTTGAATACGGTCAGGTCGTCTGCGATTTCTGTGGGGCCGGTTACCCAGCTCTGCATGCCCGAACGTAATGCAAATTGTCGGGGATCAAACCTTGTTGGACGTACTCCGGCAAAACGATTGGCAATAAACATACGCTCAAACTGCTCAACGGAATCATCGTTGAGTGGATCGTAAAGGGGAAAGCGGTCGAGATTCTGATCTGCGTCTGCGTAAAACAGCTCGGTATCGAAGCTGACTTTGTGTGCCAGGCCATTGACGTTAAACAAGGGACTTTGCACCGTTGGGTTGGCTGTCCACATCGGCAGACTGCTGCGAATACCGACTTGGCCATAGAGACGTGTGGCTTCGTTGCCGTCGCGATCTTCTCCCCAATAAGCGGCTTCTCCAAGCAGGTAAGGAGTGAATTTGGTCGGGCCGAGTGCAAACGGCAAGTCGATTTCCTGCCGCGTGGCGGCACGCACGCCCGAGCGACTGTCATAGCGCGTGCCCGTGGTGTCGGTTTCCCATTCCAAGGGAGATTGGGGAGGCTGCGTTCCCGGAGGCGGTAGTGGATCGGTGATGAGATTCGCATAGCCGGCGTGTGAGTGAGCGTACCAAGTGAATCGTTCTCCGAGCGATCTGCCGAGGCGGTAGTGATCGGCGCGTGGCAGCCATTCCGTACGGGTGTAGAAATCGAGAGGTTGGAAGTCTGCTGAGATACCGATGGATGCGTTGTCGAAGATTCTCTTCAACTCGAAGCCGGTATCTTGATCTTTGCGGGTATCCCACGCTTGTTCAAAATATTGTTCCAGGAAGTTGCGATCGCTGATGAGACCGAGTTCACCACGCAGGCTCCAGCCGTTGTCGAAGTGCTGTTGATGGTTGAGGAAGACTCGCCCGCGAAGTGGATCAGGGAAAGGTACGGCGCGGCGATCCTTGCCGAGATTGTCGAGTCCGGTGTCGTAGATCCCCCAGACATCGAAAATACCACTGTACGGTCCCGGAACCCCCAGCATGTCTCGCCGCGCGTAGGTAAATTGTGTCCCCGCCGCCGGGCCGCGATCGCTCAGGTAGTCCGTCGATAGTTGCCAGTCTGTTCCATAGAGCGGTTCGCGAATACCAAACAGCTGGTAGGCATTCCAGTCCACGCGCACCTGAGTGCCGAAGACATTGTCCGAGCTGAAGCTGAGGTTGTCGACGTAAAAGGTCGGTTCGCGCAGGTCGGTGGAAAAGACAGGCCAGTAAAGTACAGGGAGCCCTGACAGGTAAAGAAAATTGCTGCGGCTGGTCGTGCGTAACTCATGGGCGACAGCCTGCTCGCCGGTGCGTGGATCCCGTTCCGGTTCCCCGGTGAAGTAGTTCGTGAGTGGGATCTGAATGTCTTTGAGTTGGATGTTGTCGGCTTGTAGCCAATAGCGGGGAAATCCAATGCGGCTTGAAGTGACCGCGCCGCCAAATGCTTGGAACGTATTGGCATCCAACTGCTGTAACACTTCGGCTCTGACACGTAGCAGGCCCTCGTATTGTTCGACTGGCGTGAGAATTTCTGCATCCAAAACCGTTCCCGCGCGTTGTCGGACGTCGTAGTACATCCGCTCGGCATAGACCACGCGATCGCCTTCGCGAAAGACGACATTGCCTTCCATGTAAATCTCGAGCGGAAGGTCTTCAAAATCAGTGGTTTCACCGTTCTGTAGCTGCTCGATGTTGGGGCCCCACAGCACGACGTTGTCGGTCTCCAGGACGATTTTTCCCAAGCTGGTGCCGAGTCGCTGTACCTCGGGGGCTTCAATTCCCTCAACGATCACACGAATTCCGCCTGTCGCTGTACCCACCAACTGACCGGATATTGGGTCGGGTACAACTTCCAGATTGGTTGTTCCACCGTCACGGCCTAGAACCCGCACACGTTTCGCGCTAATGGAACTCAGAGGTGTCACCGTCATCGGTGGGACGATCTCTGATGTGCTGGGAGGTAAGTTCGAGGGGACGGGTAGCGGTGCCGCAGGTGTCGGTTGTTGAAATCGGACCTGACGAATGGCGTTCCGTTCTGCTGTCGCTCGCTGCTTAGTTGGTTGCCCTGCGGAAAGCGGGCCTCGCTGCGATGCATGGATGTTGACCTGACTCTGGGTTTGCAGACGACCAAGCCAGCTCGAGCCGACAAACGAGTCTTTGGGTGGTGATTCCGACGGACTGGTGGGTCGCTGGGAGTTGCGTTGGACGCGGACCTGTTGTTTGGTATCGCCTTCGAGATACAGCAGCACCTCAGTCGTTCTGCCCTGAGCTATCTCCGGCTTGCGCATCCAGAGGACGCCTTGCTTACCCGTTGCCAGGATGTTGTCCTGTTGGATGGTGCAGTGGCCTTCGAGTTGCCAGACCTCGTAATCCCCTTCTTCGACGCGTTGCGAACGATCGGCGTGAACTTCGATCGGTGATGATGGATCGTGCGCAGCAAAGGCGATGATCTCACCGCTCGCCCTGTTCGCGAACAGATTGCTCAAGATCAATAGCACCACGACGGAAACCAATTCGCGCACCGAGAGATGAGCCACGCGCGATGCGATCTGCGCGCAACTGGAAAGACGTCGTGCTCGTACGGTTGGTTTCAGTGTTGGCATCCTTGCCAAACAGGAGTACGTCGGACACTCGCCCTCAACAGTAAAGCGAGTGACAAAAACGGCTTATGGCTCTAGAGAAAAGCGGGCGGATTATAGAGACGTGCTTCGGTAGCGGCAAGGTAAATTCGGGACCGTGATGGCAATGCGCGCACGCGTGGTAAAAAACGAGGTCGGAAGGGACTTGAGCCCCCCGGTTTCGGTGTTTTGTTCAAACTGCCTAACCGAAACAACCGATAAATTCGTTGAAGCTGCTGTCGAAGATAAGGATGTCACTGTGGTTCATTCTCGCATTCACACGCTGCGAATCGTGCCTGATCACGATCACGACTCTCAGGGGTGGGGCAGATGGCCGCAAGCAGTACGCATTGGCTGGAAGTTCAAAAGAGCAGCGCGTTTGCACCGTACGAGTCACAGGCTGCAAGCTAGCAGCGAGCTGCAGCAGACAGCACGGTGCGCTCTGTTGACCACCAGGGGAAATCTTGGACAGCGCGACCTTGAGGCATCGCGGCCTCTGCGGATGCCAGTGCGCGGAGATGCCCGCAGCATCTAACGCGTCGTGCCAGCATCACGCCGCGTGGAAGAACAAAAAATCCTGAATGGAGTCGCACGATGGAAGATCAATTCAAGGTCGCTCTTGAGATTGTTGGCGGCATTGTGCAAATCGCGATTGCCCTATCCCCGATTCTGTTGGCACGCTTGAAACGTTCGCGTGAGGGCGATGTCTCGGTTGGTCGCGACGCGGAGAGCAGCACGCCGCGTGGGAAAGCTCTCGGCGTGGAGAGTGTTGCGGCGCTAGCGTGTGGATTGTTTGTGATGGCATCTGTTGCCAGTTTGTTAATTCATGTTTACGTGACGAGTCGTGAGGGGATTCATCCGCCTGAGGCCATTGCCACCAGTTTCTTTATTTCCATTCTGATTGGCGCCGTGACTTATTTGGCTTGGCGTTGGCAATGCATGCCAGCGGTCGTATCTGTGACTTGTATCTCAACAGCACTGGCTTCCGCGCTGGTCTACCAGCTGTGGATGACAGACGGCAGTGAGGTCTATGGATCGCATGGAGGACCGCGATATTCGTACCTTTCCGTATTGATTCTCTTTGCGATTGGGATTGCATATTTTGCTTCGATCGTTGGCAGTCCGATTCGATTTTCACCTTTGGGTCTGCGGCGAACGAGTCGCATGGTGGTGGGTGCATGGGTGATCATCTTGCTCACCGGTGTCTACATTGCCGCGATCGAGACGGTATGTCAGGTGAAATTCCTGGAGCGAGAGCCGTTCGTGGTGACTGCAGCAAAGCACGATTCTGCATCTGCGATGGAGAAGCAGAGACTACTGGATTGGCTTCGTACGCATCAACAGGATGCGGTTGCGATCTACCAGTTCGGTTCCGAAGTGAGACTTCATGATTATTACCGACAGGCATACAAACAGCCCATTGAAAGTGATTACCGATTGTTGGGGATGAAGGGGCAAATGGAGCAACAGATTGCTCGCGAAGAGGATGAGGACGCCGTTCAGCCGGTGANTTCATTGACGCTGCTTGACCAACTGCGTGAGGACCCGGTTGCCGGCGGACTGCCGGAGTCGAGTGTGGAAAAAACGTTGCTCTCGCGGCTCACGGCCACTGGCCCACAACGCAATCAAGATNTTCAGTTCATGCGCAAACGTTTGGCTTGGGTGCATCCCGCTCGAAATGGCGACAGCCGGCGGTTGCCGATGGACAAGTACACGGCCGAGGGCCGCTTTCATCGTTTTGCCATGCGTCGTCAACGACATGCTGAGCAATGTTTGTTCGGACAGTATCGCGCTGCTTATCGCCTGGACCATGGCATGTACGATACAGGTTCGGTAAACGACGCTGCGCATGACATGCATGAGTCGCTCGAGGACCAGGTGTCAGGCGATTTGGGACGGTCCCACTATCCGGTTGACGCACCCGCTCAACGGGAGTCGAGTCGTCATGCAGTGCCAACGGAAGAGACTTACTTTCCTGGCCCTGACGACACGCCGGGCGGATATGTGCTGGAAAAGCAAATGACGCTGCCGACGGCGGAGGAAGCAGCGATCGCCTATCGGCAGTATGTGCAGTTGGTTTTTAGCGCCCTGGACCGTGACGTTCACGGTGCACAGAAACGAGAAACGCTTCGTCATTACTTTGCGCTGTCGCTTGATCAACAGCATGCGCTGGAACGCGTGTTTTCGCCTCGCAGCGGGGGCGACCAGCGGCTGACGGTTGACGAAAAAGATGACTTGATTGACTTCCTTGGTGATGCAGATGCTCGTGAGACGATTCTGGCGGAAGGTGAAATCAAAGAGAATGGCTTGCACGAACAGCCGGAACTCATTGCCGTGCTGTTGCAGAAACATCAGGAGCACGAGGAAGCGCTGCACCTAATCGAAACGCGCGCCCTCGTTCGAGGCGAACAGGATTTTCTGCTTGCCACCGAGGTTCACGATTTTTTGCACGAACTCAGGAACCTGGGCGCCTTGCGAAACAGCGATGGCGTCAGTGAGGATCTGAGTGTGTTGCAGATTATGGAAAACCCCATTCAGTTTGCCATTGAGGGGCGTTTGCTGAGCGAGCAAGACGTGGCGCTGCAACAGCAGGTCGTGACTGCGACATCCGATCGAGAACGAGAAAAGCTGTTAAATAACGCTTTGGTGACTCAGTTTCGGCGTTTTTGTGTACTCACGGATCGAGATCAAGAGGCGATTCTCAATGAGATTGCGCTGTCACGTTTGTTTACTCCGGCTGTCACCTTGTGGGAAAGTCCCTGGTTTTACATTGGGCGACTCTATAGTTACAGCTGGTGGTATGCGATGGCAGTCGTATTCGGGATGTTGTATCTGCCCATGACCTTAGGTTGTGTCGTGATCGGCGTTGCGGCCGCGCGGATTCTTCGGAAGCGGAATGAATTGCGCGAGTTGATCGCTTCGGAGGACCTGCGGGCTGATCATGGCCAGCATGTAGCGTTGCCAGCGACTTCGGCGTCCGCGATGCGTGGTCGTGATGATTTTTTGCAGCGTTTAAGGCATCTGGCGTTGCGCGGTTGGGGGACGATTGCGGTCGTCGGCCGGCGGGGTGTGGGGAAGACGCGAGTGCTGCGCGAGATGTTGGCCCACAGCACGGCGACGCTGCAAGGGAAACGGCGAAACGAAACGACGATCGGAGTTTGGCTGTCGGTGCCAAGTCACTACTCGGAGCTCGAGTTCGTGACCAGCTTGCGCCGCTCGCTTGCCGAAGAAGTGGAAGTCAGAATCAGCCGAAAACTTGGAGTCTTGCCACTCGTCGCTCGACGTGTGCTGGAGCGTTTGAAGTGGGCGGAGGTCGCCGCGGCCGTATGTTTGTGCTGTGCGTTGGCAGTGATGTTGTCCGAATCGGTGGCTCCGATGTATCAGGCGGAACTCAAAATCGCCTATGCCGGACCGTTGATCTTGTTTTCCATCGGGATCCTGCTGTTGTACTTTGCGATCAGTCAAATGCCGCCAGTTCACATTGGCAAGTGGTTGACCAAGCGAGCGATGGCCGCCCCCGGCAGCACGCAGGGAATCTTGCTCTATCAAGAAGCGATGGAGTGTCTTGATCGCCAAACGGATCCTAGTTTGACCGGTAGTCTCTGGCCACATCTGAAGCTCATCGCGCAAGCCATGTGTGGGTACATGTGTCTGGTAGTGGTGGTCGGAGCGGCCGCTTTCATGGCACAGGAATTCACGAATGACAGCGACTTGCCACAGATCATTGTTGGCTTTGTTGCCAGTGCTGGCGCGTTGACGTTACTGACTGTTGTGCCCAGTATCGTCACCATTAACTGGATTCGTAATGCTGGTAATCATGAACGGAAAGAAGCTGCCACACTGACATCCGAGGTTGCTTCGTTTCGTAAGTTTGCGGAGTCGACTGTGACTCGCATGCCGCTGGTTTGTCACGACGACCGTCTGGGACGCATTATCATCTGTCTGGATGAGTTGGATAAGATTATTGAACCTCGTCAAACACGGGCGTTTTTACGCAAGATGAAAGGGCTGTTTGAAATCAGAGGGGTGTTTTATTTCATTTCGCTGGCAGAAGACGCTCGGCGAACCCTGGCTTTGGGTAGCAGCATGGGGAAAGATGAAGTGGACAGTTCTGTCGACCACATCATGAACATTGCACCACTCGACTTGGAATCCACTCGTCAGGTTGTGCGAGAGTATTATGCGTCTGTCAAAACCATCAGCAGCACGCAGAGTTTGCGACTCGATGAGTTTGAGTTGCCTGGCACAGTGACGGATTACATTGCCGTCATGTCTGGCGGAGTCGCTCGTGATAGCCTCCGCTACGTGGATCGTTGGGCGGCTTCCTTGGGGGCTGAGGCGAGGCCTGGGATGGTCCGCGAGAAAGCGCGTGAGTATGTGCAGCAGTCGACCCAGCGAGAGGTGGATGAATTTGTTGAAAGTGGCATTCTGGAATGGAGTACGTCTCAGCGGCTGGATGTGACTTCGCCGGGCGGCGTTTACGACTTGCTAGAGAAGACGGCACGGCAGATTGAGTCCCATGATCAGGCGGGCAAGATGATGGACAGCTTCCGAGTGCTGGTGCGGTTGCTGGCACTTAGTTTGACCAGTGATGTTGTGATTGCGGGGCACCCCAGGCAGGCTGTTCTGTATCAGCAACTCAAAGAATTGGTCTACCACGTTCCGACGGAATCGATGGAACGGTTGCGAAGTGACGCGGATGATTGCTTTCGGACATGGGCACACGTGGATAGAGCATCGAAAGCGGCGTGACGATGACTGCGACGAACACGACAGATACGTTTGAGTTTCTCTGGCAAACAACACGCCAGCGCAACGAAGCACGACAAATCGCTGCATTGCTACCCAGGATACCTCGCGGTGTGCAAGCGATTGGGAGCAGCCAGCTGGCTTGTCAGTTACTACTCGAGTTGGACCAGTGGGAGGTGCTTGCGGATGACCCGGCGAGTACGGTCTATCAGGCAACCGATGCACGCACGGGGCGTGATTTCGCGGTGAAATGCCTGGGGCAGCGGCTGGCAAGACGTCCGGAATGCGTGAGGCTATTTGAAGCGGAAATGGCAACGTGCGCCGGGTTAAGCCATCCGGGAGTTCCGCAATTACAGGGTGTGGGGCGACTGCCAGACGGACGACCGTTTTTTGTGATGGATTTCGTCCATGGACCGACCATCGCGCAGTGGCGACAGGCGGTCGGCGGATTGAAAAGGTCTCCACTCACGTCGCAGGATGAAGGCTGGCATGACGCTTTGCGGAAGTTCGCACAGTGTTGTCGTGTGGTGGCACATGCGCATGCGCGTGGAATGCTGCATGCGGATCTGAATCCAGCCAACCTGATACTCGGAGCGGAGCGAGGTTATGTTCTGGACTGGGGGGCTGTGCGCCCGGTTAAAGGGCAGCACGCGTGGGGGCACGAGCCGTTGCAGCATCCCCTGGCGACACCCGCTTATATGAGTCCAGAGCAGGCAACCGGATCAGCGAACGTCGGCCTGTCTGCGGACGTTTATGGCTTGGGAGCAATTCTTTACTTCATGTTGACTGGCCGGCCACCAGTTCAAGGCCAACGGTTGCCAGAGGTGCGCGACTTGGTTTGCCGAGGGGACTTTCCAAGTCCGCGCCAAGTTGATGGTGACATCCCTTTGGCCTTGGACGCGATTTGTCGGAAAGCGATGGCGACAGCTCCGGTGAATCGCTTTGCTAATCCGATGGAGTTGGCATCTGAGATCGAGGCGTGGGCCAACCAAAGTCCGCTGCAGGCACTCACCGATCGCTGGGGCGATTGGTTCGTTGCTCTGTCGACACCTACCAATGTGTAGCGGGTCTGCGTGCAGGGAAATGCAAAGCGTCTGGGTACCGACCCTGCTGCTGGTTTCTGGAAGCTCTTGTTTGCGGTGCAATGGTTGCGGTGCAAATTTGGTGTGGAAATCATGATTTGTCTCCGACCGCGCTGTCTCCTCACGATAGAATGAACGCTTGTTTTATGCGTTCGCTGCTGACTGCTGAAAACGACCATGGACAGGAATCACGTCAAATCGGACAACGACATAGGCACGCTTTCTTTTTGTCGTTCCGATGCTGATGGGCATGTTACGCGCCCCTGGTTGGAACGAGATGAGGTATTTGCGGTTGGTAACCAACTGGAAGGTCGCTATCTGTTGCAATCGCGGTTGGGCGAAGGGGGCATGGGCAGCGTATTTTTGGCGCGCGACGAGCGATTGGATCGCAATGTGGCGATCAAAGTGCTGTTACTGACTCGGGATGTGAGGGAAGCTGAGAAAGAGTTGGAAACGGAGGCGCGTTTGGGGGCTAATTTGCAGCATCCGAACATTGCCGCAGTATTTGACTTTGGCTTTCATCGAAATCATTCCTTCACGGTCTTTGAGTACGTCGATGGTGAATCATTGCGTGCGTTATTGGANCGCCGCGGATGTTTGCCACTCAGCGAAGTTCAGGCGATCACCGGGGAGCTTGCCAGGGCTTTGGATTACGCTCATAGCAAAGGGATTGTGCATCGTGACCTGAAGCCGGAAAACGTCTGCGTCACTGCAAGTGGCTTGTTCAAGCTGCTTGATCTTGGGCTGGCGCGTGACTTGCAACATGAGGCCGCTTTGGGAGTGTATTCCGGCACTCCCACCTATTCGTCTCCCGAGCAGGCGAGTTGTCAGCCGACAGACGGGCGCACCGACCAGTACTCACTGGGGCTTATCTGTTACGAACTTTTGACAGGTAAGCGACCGTTCCAGGCCAGCACGCCGGCCGATATGTTGTTGCAGCAGATACGCACTCCGCCTCCGGATCCACGTCAGGTGGATGCCGACCTACCGGCTCCTGTGGCGACCGCGATCTTGCGGGCGTTGTCGAAAAGCCCGGATGAACGTTTTGCTACGTGTCAGGCGTTTGCCGCGGCGATTGGAGACGCTCCTGTGGCGCAGGCAAATCCGGTGGTCGGTATTTCCGAGCATGAGCGTTTCAGTTTTTATGTGTGTCACGCTACCAAGGATTCGATTGCGGCGCGAACGTTAGCGACCGAATTAGAGTCGCGACATCATCCGTGCTGGTTGTACCAGCGCGATGCGTTGCCGGGGGTGTCGCTACAGCAGCAAGTGCGTTCGGCGATGGCTCGCAGTCATGGTGTGCTGGTCCTGATTTCTCGAGCGTTCTTGGAAGAACCCCGATTGGTCGATGAGCTTGCGCACGCTCACCACCTGGGGCGCGTTTTCTTTTCCTTGCTGTTGGATATGTCACCGGAGGAATTTGATAGCCACAAGGCCGTCTGGAGAGCCATGTTGGGGCCGGCTGCGTTACTTCCAATGCAAGGACGTGACTCGGTAAAGCAGATGGTTTCACGTCTGACCGCGGGAGCCGAGGCGGTAGGCATTCGTCAGCAGCCAAGTGACTCCTCCGCGCACGTCGGTGCGGCGGTGCCGCTCGCCGGGCAGGTTTGGGCGACCGATGCGAATCAAATCGACATTGAAGATTTGGAGCATGTTGTTTTTCGTACGGAGCGGATTGACGACTTTTTGAAACGCAAGAACAAGACGTTTTTGTCTGCAACCAAAGGATTAGGAAAGACCTTGTTGCTGACGTTCAAACGTCATCAGTTAACCACGGAAGGAGCTGTGGGGCGTACGGTAACGACGATTCCCGAGGGGCGTCCTTACCTGGATTTCATGAGCGAGTTGCGATCGCTATCTGAACGCTACTACAAGCCGTTGGCCAGTTTGAATACTACCAAGCGGCTGTGGAATGCCGCGCTGCGTATTTCGGTGATTTCGCACCATGCCGGGCTGATCGACGATGATGAGGCATTTGAACTCGAAGCCTTCCCGCAACGCATGCGACGTTGGCTGCGGGGAGNGAAGGNTGAGCCGACGGTGGTGTTTAAAGAAATGACA
The DNA here is from genome assembly GCA_002701545.1 of Blastopirellula sp. Lineage (GTDB taxonomy): Bacteria > Planctomycetota > Planctomycetia > Pirellulales > Pirellulaceae. The sequence continues at coordinate 86,884 of NZVR01000059.1, forward strand.
GGCATGCCGGTCAGTGAGTTCAATCGCGTGATTGACGAGACGGAGAATTTTCTCGACCAGAAGCTGCGTAGCCTGCATAGTGGCACGTATTTGTTTATCGACAAAGTGGACCAGGCGGTACGTCAGTTACCACGTCAAGCCTGGATCAATGTGCAAGCAGGGTTGATTGAAGCCGCTTGGGAAATGATGAATGCAAACAGCCACATTCGCGTCTTCGCGACGATTCGTGAGGAGGCCTTTGCGAATTATGAATCCGACGTTAAGTCGAATTTATTTGGTGCTACGACCCGCCTGCAGTACACCGAAGGTGAACTCGCCGCGATGCTAGATCAACTTGCGGTGTGTTATGAAGGTCGTCAAGACTTTCGCGAGTTTATTGGGTTTAACGTCATCCGGCATGCTCAGCGTCCAGATCCAGAAGACAGCTTTCAGTTTATGCGACGCCATACCTTTGGTCGCCCGCGAGATCTGGTTGCGATGGCCTCCGAAATGTCGGCCAATCGCAATACGCTATCAGAAGATCGATTTTGCAAGACGGTTTATGAGACGAGTGCCACCAGTCTGGTGACCAATATTTTTGATGAGGTGCAGGTGTTCTTGACGTGCCTTGCGCAACGTGAAGATCGTCTCAGATTTTTGGCCAGTATTGCTCACAACGTCCTTAGCCGGCAGGATGCGGTGGCAGTCTGCGAGCAGTTCAACGGATTGGCTCCAGGTACGCTGCAGCATTTCGGCGAAGATTCGGGCGATGTTTATCACCCGTTTCGAGACCTGTATCTGGCGGGACTGTTGGGGGTTGTCGAAGCCGATTCGGAAACGGGAAAACAAGTCCAACGCTTTCGGCAACCACATGACGTGTTGCAGGATATCGGCTTTGATTTACCAGACTCGGAATTCTTTCTGATCCATCCAGCGTTGAATAGCTTTATTGCCAAGCAACGTAGTAAGAATCCTTATCGTGTTCACCAGCATATACGCGTCGGGCACGGTCAGTTCTGGGAACCTTATCACGGGCCGTTTTACGAGATCGAGAAACAGTTGACTCCCGCGATGAGTCAGGAGGTGACGGCCGCTGGATATTGGCTGTTATCGCAAATTCACGCGCACCTGAAATCAAACCGTCAGCAGATTCAGACGTTGTTTTCCATGAACTCAGCTCAATGGAATACGTTGAGAGCCGCGTCTCCTCTTACGGACGAACTGATCTACTGGCTGGAAGAACTGCGGGAAATGGCAATCGCGTGATGCCCGTCAAGAGGTAGGAAAGTTGGTTCTGATTTGACATCTTTTTTTGCGCAGCATATCCTAGCCCCGCTCATCCTACGCATCATCTCGAACGATTGGTAAACCCTATGCCCCGCAAGACGCGTTTTTTGTCATCCCTGGTGTGTTTCGCTGCCTGGTTTGTCTGTTTCGGTACAGCGCGTTTTGGCGCCGAGCAGGTTGATGCTGCACAGCCCAATGTGATTGTCGTGATGGCGGATGACCTGGGGATCGGAGATGTGTCGCCCACGAATCCGAAAGGTAAGATTCGAACGCCGCACCTGCAACGGATGGCCGATCAGGGAATGACCTTTTTTGATGCTCACACACCCAGTTCTGTTTGTACGCCCACACGCTACGGGTTACTGACCGGGCGGTACAACTGGCGGTCGCGTTTAGCGCGAGGCGTCTTGAGCGGCCGTAGTGACCATCTGATTCCGGCGGCGCGTCCGACTCTGGGACATCTGATGCAAAAAGCTGGCTACCACACGGCGATGATCGGCAAATGGCATTTGGGATGGGATTGGCATCGCACGAATAACAAGATTGATTTCACACAGCCCGTCAAGAACGGCCCGGACATCAACGGATTCGACCAGTATTACGGTCACTGTGGGTCTTTGGACATGCCGCCGTATGTATGGGTGGATACCGGGAGGATCACGGCCCAGCCAGATCGCGAAGAAGGTGTCACCAAGACGCAGGATCGGTACGGTTGGTATCGTAAGGGACCGATCGGCGCGGACTTTCATATCGACAAAGTTTTGCCGCACTTGTTTGACAAGTCGATTGCGTATGTTCAATCACGTGCCAAACAGGCGCAGGCGGGGAAGCCCTTCTTTCTCTATTTGGCGTTGCCGGCGCCGCACACGCCGATTGTGCCTGTGCCACCTTTCAAAGATGCCAGTGGTCTCAACGCGTACGCCGACTTTGTGATGCAAGTTGACCATCACATGGGTGAGCTACTCAAGACCTTACAGGAATCGGACATCGAAGGTGATACCTTGGTGCTGTTTACAAGTGACAATGGCTGTTCGCCGGAAGCCAATTTTCCTCTACTGAAAGAACACGGGCACGATCCCAGCGGCGGTTATCGTGGGCACAAGGCAGATATTTACGAGGGTGGGCACCGCGTACCCTTGATTGTTCGTTGGCCCGGAAAGATCCAGCCGGGCACTTCGACCAACGCGATTGCTTGCCTGACCGATGTCTACGCGACGTTAGAGGAGATTACGGGCCAGCAGCGGCAAACGCTCGGAGGTGAGGACAGCTTCAGCTTGTGGCCAGTCTTGAGTGGTGCGGGCCAATCTGGACGCGAATCGCTGGTCAGTCATTCGATCGGAGGCTCGTTTGCCATTCGCCAGGGAGCCTGGAAGCTCTGTCTGTCACGAGGAAGTGGTGGTTGGAGTGCGCCGCGCGAACCTGTTGCCAAACAGCAGGGGTTGCCTGTCATGCAACTGTTCAACCTCAAGGAAGACCCGAGCGAACAAAAGAATCTGCTTGAAGAACACCCTGACAAAGTGAACGCACTCCTGCGACTTCTGCATCAGCAGGTGCAGCAAGGTCGCAGTACTCCAGGAAAGGCCGTGGCAAACGACCGCGAAGTGACCTTCTTGCCAGCGGGGGTGACGTTGTCAACAGCCACCAAAGCGGGCGATAAATGAGGACCGTGCGAGTGGCTGTCCGCAAGGCTTCACAGGCGGTCCGTCAGGTCTGGGAATACCTTGGCGATTTTTCCCAACAAGTAGTCTCCGTAGGTGCCTGAGAGCTCTTGCAATTTTGTCCCGTCCCAGCGAGCTACCGGCGGCCGGGCTGGAAAGATTGGTTTGATGTCTGCATTCATGTCAGGATCAAAGAAGAACGGAAACGATAGTCGCCCGTGATGACTTTCGTTCCGAACGCGGTGCGGCGTCGAGCGGTACAATCCGCCGCTCATCCGATCCAGCATATCGCCAATGTTGCACACGAACGTGTTCGGTACAGGAGGCGCGTTCATCCACGAAGACCCCGATTTGACTTGCAAGCCGGAGTACCTGTCTTGCCGCAAAATGGTCAGCAGGCCGTAGTCGGTGTGTTCTCCCACGCCCCACGCGGCCTGTCCCAGGCGGACGCTTGTGGGGTAATGAAAGATTCTGAACAGGATGGTGGGGTCTGCGGTGTAGTGCCTGTCGAAATAGTCAATCTGCAATCCTAAACTCAGTGCCAAACCGCGCATCAAGGTGTGGCCGAGTTGTGTTAACGCATCCATGTACGCCAATACCGTTTCTCGGAAATGGTCGATTTCAGGAAAGAGATTGCGACCATGTAACGGTTTGTTGGTGACAACACGTGGGTCATCGTCCGGCAATTCTGCCCCAAAGTAGAGCCCTTCCTTGATGTCTGGCACCCCGGCAGTTAATTCGTGTTCTATCGGAAAATAGCCCCGCCATGCGCGGCCCCCCAGTTCCATGCGGATTGCCATCTTGGTTTCCAGGTCAATCGCAAAGAATTCGCGACTTAGGTGTTCCAGTTGTTCCTGCAACGCAAGACTGACGCCGTGTCCGACGACATAAAAGAAACCTTGTTCGCGGCAGGCTTGTCCTATTTCCGCAGCAATGTGCTCGGAGGACTCTCCGGCAACGAGCGCCGAGATATCAATGATCGGTAATGACTGCGGGGACAACGAGCGTCTCCTGGCATTGCGACGTCCGGATACAGGCTGGAAATAAGGTGTTTTGCCGGACCCCCTTTACGACGCCATCTGTACCATGACGGTCTGTGATGGGGCAAGGCCTGTCCGGAGAGTGGAGCCCAAGGTCGCTTGATTACCAAGCCAGCAAAGGGAGATGNTGGCGACATTCCCGTCACTTCGGAAAGACTGAGGGTAAAAAAACTAATAAAATCGTTCTGAAACACTTTGAAGTGGGGCTGGTTGCGCGTGAAAAAAGGCGTGACGTGGTAGTCTATGCCATATCCCATGCGTGCCGTGATCTCATCCTGAAAGTATCGCACAGCAGGCAACGGTTGATTGACGAAATGGCCGACATATGTCGGAAGGAAAAATATTGCCAGATCTGGGGAACTTGAACCAAGGGCACCGCGTCTATTCCCCTTCCCATTCATTGCCCGGAGGAGAAAAACGATGAAACTACTGGTAAGCACGCTGGCTGGTCTGACACTGTTGTCAACCGGCATGGTGGTCTACGGTCAAGCACCACTCGCACCGATCCAAGAGGTATCAGATGTTCGGCCGCTTGCCGTGGCATTTGAAAAGTCAGGTCGGGACAGACCGCTCGTGCTGCGTTCGAAAAAAGAAGCCAGCGAGGTTTTCTCACCTGAGGCAGCGGCCAAGTTGATGAAGTCCGTTGATTTTGAAAAGCAATTCGTCCTGCTTTTTGCGTGGCGCGGATCGGGACAAGATAGCCTCCAGTTCTCGGTGTTGGAGTCTTTTCCAGAGCAGGTGGTATTCAAGTATCAACCTGGCAGGACACGAGATCTTCGACCGCACGTGCGCGTCTATGCGTTGCGTTCCAAGGTTCGCTGGCGCACGGCAGCGACCAGTAGCGACGCCGTGAAGACAGCATCTGCAGAATACATTCAAGTGAAAATTCGGGGCAAATTAGATAGCCAAGTCGTTGCGATCGGTGGCGAGACAACCGGTGTGGTGATTCGTGCCAATGGTGTGACTTGGGAACTGGAACTAGGTGACAACCGAATCAATCGTCAACGGGCAAAGCAACTCAACGGCAAGTCGGTACTGGTGACTGGTCAGTTGAGAGTGAAGGCGGGAGTTGAGATCGGCAAGCGTTGGATTGTCGAGGTTGGATCTTTGGCGGCTGCCAAATGATCGCTTCCCCGCGGTCAAGGTGTATGGTGGTTTTGCCATGCGCCTCTGAGGTGCGGGTAATGCACGGTACAAAGTGAGGTGCGCGCCATTTCAGTGGGTTTGGGCGTGAGTGTGCGGTTGCGTCAGCACGCATGGCAGTGACGGGCAGCCTGAAGAAAATCAGGCAACTTATCAACGCCCTTGTCAGTCAGAGCGATCTCAGCCTGGTTTCAAACTGGACGCGCTCCTCATCGAGGACGGACATTTGAGTAACTTTCCAATGGCCGTCAATCGCGGCGACGGTAAACAGGGCGCGGTAGGCATTGGTTCGTTCGTGGATATGTCCCCAGTGCTCGACGGTACCCACGACGTGCCACTGGCACTGGTAAGTGAATTCGGTTTGTGCGGCGTTGCCGTTTTGCGCTACGTTGTTGCTTGGTGCGTCAGGTGAAACGTGGCCCTCAATGATTTGCACATCCTGAATTCGTGAAATGGCTCCCCCCTGCTCTTGCATTTTGAGCCCTTGTTGCACCTGCAGATAAACGTCTCTCAGCAAGTCACCATCAATGCACGTGCTAAGTGCATCGTAGATTTCCTCCTCGCGCTGATATTGAAATGCACGGTACAGCTTGCCGTGCAATTCGCGGAAGACTGTATCGGCGTGTTGTTCCGTGACGATGGGAGCGCTTCGCACAGGGACCGGCACGTAGGTCTGGGACGCATACGAAAACGCGTAAGCACTGCCGCATAGCAGAGCCAGGAGTCCACCTGTTGGAATAGTGCCAATCCGTTTCTGTTTGAGGACAACGAAGGCGAGCGGAATGCACAACAACAGGGTGATGGACGCGAGAGGGATCTTGAGTGCCGGGCCGGGGGGCAGATTGACAGGGAGTACTTGGATGTCAGGCGACGGCGGGCGAACACTGGCGTTCCAGTGATACACGTTGTTCCTCGCAATTCGAGTGAGCGTTGTGCGACTCGCCTCGTCATAAGCGAAGACGGTCATGCTGACGGCGTACACGGATTGATTGAAGCGGTTCCAGGTCAGTTGGACGTTCTGTGGAGGTGCTGAAAGGGGGTAGGAAAGGATGATTCCGACGCGCGCGCTGACCATGGGGACCTGTTTGCGCTCGGCACGCTGTGCGAAGTCTTTNAAATCCAGGCCGAAAAAATCGCAACGTTGGACGACAGGTTCGATGCGTTGACCATCAACCTCGATCGGGTTGCCCGACTGAAAGTACGCTTCGACTTGTTTGCGCGCTGCATCTTGTTCCGCAATGCTGAGAAAGTCATCATCGTCACGAGCGAGCAAGACACTTTGTTCCAGTGTGAGCAACGGGATGAGGATCTCGTGCCGTACCTCGTAGTCATTGATATAAAGGAAGGAATAGACCTGGCTGTAGCTGGTGATGCCCAGTGTTTGCTGTTGTTGTGTTTTGAACCAGGCATCCCATTCTTCTTGCGAAGCATCCGCAGCTAAAGGAGGAGCGTCCCAGCTAAAACGCATCGTGTGGGGTACATGAGGAATCAAGGTCTCGCTTTGTGCCACACCTGCATTTTGCTGTTTTACCTGGAGGTTCATTTCTGACGGCAGGATCCCGGCTTCATCGGTAAAACGTTGCTTGAAGGTCAGGAACTCGGGTGGCTGCGGGAACTCGTAGTCCAACTCGAATGTGAGTTTGTGAGCCATCAGTTCTGCTAACGCGACGCCTTCGTCTGGGATCTTGGCGGTGACGCGCACTGGACCAATGGGTTTGAGCGGCTGGCCATCCACTCCCTGGATTGTGAAACGCTCGGAGACAAACTTCTTGTGTAGTTCGATGCCTTTTTCGAGAGTTTCTGTATCGAGAAAGTCGGCGCTATTGGGTTTCAGATTATGGAACAGAAACAAGTCTTCCAAAAACACTTCGACTTTAGCCGTTGCCTGCTCACGCGTCAGATAGACCAGTGATCGCGAAATCGATACAGGATGCGCATGGATCGTTATGGGGACCGTGGACAACACGATCAGAGTCAAGATCAGACGCCATGGTGTGCGGTAAGCTCTGCAATCCACCTCTTGCCTACTCCGTATGAATCATTCGTTGAGGGTGATCAGCGCTTCGGCCCATTCGCGAAACACCATGCCTTGACTTTCCACGTCAGCTGTCAGGAGAAAATCGCCCTGTTTACCGTTTGGCGTCAAGGTGAATGGTAGATTCCGCGATTGCCCGGGAGCGATTTCCACCTGCTGCCGATCTGTTGAAACTTGCCATCCCGGGGGAGCATGGAGGCGGCAATGAAATACTCGATTTTTGGGCGAATGATTCGTGAGTTGCAAGCTGACTTCAAATGGCTTGCCGGCCGCGAAAGTGGCACCGTGTGGGTAGAAGACTGCCCAGCGGTCATCCACTCCATAGTTGGCGGAATCCCACGGGTAGAGTTCTCGCTGAATCGCAATCCGTTCACGATACTTTGTTTCCAGGTAATCCAGTTCGGCTGGGGTGAAGGAAAACACGAAAGGGATGTGCTCATTGACCAGCCAGAAGGGTTTCTTGATCGAGCGGAGTTTTTTGAGGCAATACAGATAGCCTTGTGTTTCTCCCAAAAGATTGCGATTGCGGACACAGTAGTCGTCGAACCCTGAGGGTGCGAATGCGTCGCCAATAAAGAAAATGGGTTTCTCCTCACCTTTACTGGCGAACAGTGCGCCGTGGAAATAGGTTTGACCGGGAAAGAAGTAGAACTGCAGTTGGAACTCATGCCATCTCATTTTTTGTCCGTCGCGCACCACCGTAATTTTTTCAATCGCGTTTTCTGTTAACGCGGGCAGGTGGTATGCCTCAGGACGTCGGAGCACGTCAGCGTATTCGGCAGTGGCGTACACTGGGCAGTGATAAGTTGCCGCTGCCTGTTGGACGAAATTGGTATGGTCATCGTGGTAATGCGTGACGAAGATTCCCTGGATGGATTTAATGATTTTCTTTTGCATGAGATCATTGATCGTGTCGATCACACGTTGGCTACCACAGTCGAGCAGAAATCCAGCGCCAGTGTCTGAGATCAATATTCGGCTGGTGCCCTGTTCAAAGACCCAGGGTGGTGTTTGTTCATGATGAGAATATGGCATCAACGTCACTTCCGCACCGTTGCCCAGTACGCGCTCACCGCAGGTGCGCATGCGGTCTTCTTTGAAGTACCAATGCAGGGCATTGGTAGATAGATAGTTGTGATAGAGCGCCTGGACTCGTTTGGTGAGACGTTGGATTGCCGCTTGTGGGTTGCGAATGATCGGTCCGCGAGCCGGAACAATGACATCCGGTTTGGCTGCGGCGACTTTGTTGAGACTGGTGACTAATTCTGCCAAACGCGAGCCATATCCGTGATAGCCGCGAATTTGCGCATCCGAGATGGCATCTTGAAAGCTGTAGAGATCGAGGATTTTTCCGTCACCGTAGATCAAGTCTCCGGTGAAAGCGACAAGCTCTCCCTGGATGCGCGTCAGATAGGTGACCGAGCCGCGGGTGTATCCGGGAGTCTCCAAAACCTGAATGGGGAGACCGTGCCAGTCGATGGTGTCACCCTCTTCGACCCAGCGGTCCACGGCAAGCGGTGTCGCCAAGACTTTCGTGGACTGTTGCGAGTAGTCGTGGAACCGCGCCTGCTTGTAGGTCTTCCAGAACGCAGCGGGTTTTTCCAGCAGATAACGCTCACGCTGCGGGGCTGTCGCGCTGACTCCCGCCTCGATCAAAGGCTTTGCCTTCCAGACGATGTCACGTCGGCCGTGTGCCAGCAGCACGTGATCACAGTCTGGTTGATCCGCTGCAGCTGATACGTTCCATCCATAGACGGCCAGACGATGACCTTTGTGGTCGAGCAAGACTCCGTTGATCGCATCTGCTTGGAATTGCATGGTGGCGGCGAGTGCGTTGCTGCTCAGTAAGCAAAGACATAGAAAGTAGGATGCTTTGGCCATCGGAATTCCTCGGCGGATTGCAAATGGTTCAGGGGACGTCTCCGATTATGCCACAAACGGTAAACAGGTGCGCGCACGGATACCGTTGGACCGCTGGAGTGGTAATCGATGTCCGCGAAACGCGACGGTTCCAGTAGAGGGCCGGTTCCGGCATGTATCGCTGGTCACCGCAGATAAGAGAACGCAGAACCATGGTCACGCTGTGTGCAAGTGGCAGCGACGACGATGTTTGCCCCATGCTGAGGCTGACGACGCACCAGAAGCCTAATCTCGTAACGCGCCGATGACGATGGAGGCATTATGGCCGCCAAAGCCGAAGCTGTTACTCATGGCCACGTTGATGGTGCGTTCTTTGGGAACGTTGGGCGTATAGTCGAGATCACAATCAGGATCCGGAGTTTCCAGATTGATCGTTGGCGGAACGACGTTTTCTTTGACGGCGTTCACTGTCAGCACAAGTTCGATGCCACCACTGGCACCGAGTGAATGCCCAAGTTGGCTTTTCGTGCTGGAGAGGCTCATCTTATACGCATGGTCTTGAAAGACATTTTTAACCGCCAGCGTCTCTGCTTTGTCGCCGAGCGGAGTGCTGGTGCCATGAGCGTTGATGTAGTCGACCGCATCGCCAGACAGTCCAGCATTGGCGAGTGCATCTCGCATTGCTCTGGCAGCACCGAGTCCCAGTTCATCCGGTTGCGTGATGTGTCCGGCATCGCAACTGGCACCAAAGCCGAGAACTTCGCAGTAGATCTCCGCTCCGCGAGCCTTGGCGTGTTCCAGTTCCTCAAAGACCAGGATCCCGGCTCCTTCACTCAGGACGAAGCCATCCCGATTCGCGTCAAATGGTCGACTCGCTCGCGTTGGTTCTTCATTGCGGCCTGAGAGCGCTTTGATGTTTTGAAAGGCGCTCATGGCCATGCGGGTCATGGCTGCTTCGGTGCCGCCAGTCAAGATGACATCGCACTCGTCGTCGCGAATTGCCTTAATCGCTTCTCCGATGGCGTTGTTGGCACTGGCACAGGCAGTGGCCACGGTAAAGTTGGGGCCTCGCATCCCGAATTGAATTGCGAGATTGGCTCCGGCAGCATTCAGCATCATCTTGGGAACGGTCATCGCTGACACACGGTCAGGACCTTTCTGCAGCAGCTTGCTGTTCTGCGTCTCAATTTCACTGAGACCGCCAATCCCGGAGCCCAGGATGACACCGCAGCGATCGGCTGCGGTCTTTTCAAGATCGAGCCCGGAATCCCGCACCGCATCCGTACCAGCAACGATGGATAGCTGCGTGAATCGATCAACACGCTTGGACTCCTTGTGAGAAATATACTCACTCGGATCCCAATCGTAGATGTCGCCCCCGATCGTGACTTTGAAGTCGGTTGTGTCAAAGAGCTTGATCGAGTGAATGCCGCTCTCACCAGCGAGGACTCTTGTCCAGAGATCACTGACTTTTTGGGAGAGGGCAGAGACTACCCCAAGCCCGGTTACGACAATTCGGCGCGTCATAACAGAGTCCGGGAAGTGTGCTATTGTTGTGCGCTATCGATGAACTCGATCGCTTGCCCAACGGTCTGAATTTTCTCAGCTGCGTCGTCGGGAATGTTGATGTCGAACTCTTCTTCCAACTCCATGACCAATTCAACGGTGTCTAGCGAGTCAGCTCCAAGATCATTCACGAAGGACGTTTCCGGCTTGATCTTCTCTTTGTCAACTCCGAGCTGATCAGCCACGATATCGACGACGCGTTCTCCAACAGATGACACGTTCTGCGTCCTCCTAATTTATGCCTGAGGGGTATCTGGCCACCCTCAGATGTATCTAAATCTTTTTCGCACCAGATGCTACAGGCCTAGCTGTAAGTCCAACAAAATAGAGGATGTTCATAAGAGAGGTCAAGGCCGGGAGTACCGCCAAATCGGTCGGAAAAGCGAAAACAATCCATTTTCTGGTCGTTGTCCCGAGCTGTGTGCTTATTTTTGCCTAATTTAACGCCGTAATTGCGGCCCTGCAGTTCACATGACCCGTGTTCCGGCAACAGATCGCAAGGTCGGAAAGTTGGCGAGAGATCCTTGNGCCGCGGGGTTTNTAGACCGCGCGCGTCTAGACCGCGCGCGTCGCGGGTTGAGACTGGTTCGCCGAAGTTCCAACCGCGAAGTCGCTGCCTACCGGTGTGGAGCAATTTCTTGCAGCAGGGTGTCGGGTCCCAGGAAGCAGTCTCTGCTGGGTGGTGTTGCTGGTGCGCTCATTGGGAGAGTAGGCGTCGGAGCGATTTNAGCTTGCGTTGTGCCAGCTGCAATTGGATTTGACTGGGCGATGGAATCAGACGCCGCGTGGTCGTTTGCGGTTGGTTGCGGTTGGGATTCTCAGAACCGGTGCGGCTACTGGTTGGTCCGTGATTGGGTTGGTCAGCATTACGTTTTTCGATCGACGTGGCGTGCAGTGAACGCACCTTCCGGTTGGCCTGTTTCAGTTGGCGTCGGAGTCGAACGTTTTGGCTGCGGTGGCGTTTGGCTGTTTCTGCCTGATCACTCATCCTGACTGTCACACGCTGTAATTGACTCTTGACGCCCTGCAACTCACCGTGGTGCGTGGACTCCTGCGAGCGAGCTTGCGTTTCCAAACGCATTTGGCAGCGTTTCAAAACATGGTTTGCGAGCCGCTCGTGGCGGAGTTGGCTTTCGAGCTCGGCGGGATCCGGAATCTGGTCCAGGGTGTTCTGTAGTGTCGTGAGATGTACCCGTAGGGAGTCTGTTTCTGCGCGCGCGGTTTCCGCTTCTTGCTGCAGTGTGGCGTTGGCGACGTGTGCTTGTTCGAACTCGGCGCGAAGCGAGGCTTGGGCGGTTTCCAGGTTTCGCAGTTTCGCTTTCAGTTTGGAAATCGTGAGCGTATCTGCCATGAAGATCATGGCGATCAGCAGCAGGATGGCGACGGTTCCCAAGACGACCAACAAGACGGGATACGCCGGCGCGGCATTGGCTTGCGCCAGCAGATCGGGCCCTGACAGATTCATAGCGATTCTCCGGAGGGAACATAGTTGGCGGGCAGAATAGCTCCGTCGTCATTCTAATTCGATGGTTCTCTCCGTCTAGTTTGTTCGGCTAGGTTGGGATCAGCAAGCTGTTTGCCAGCATTGGGTGGACATTGCGCGTGCTCCGTTCATAGGATGTAATGGAGTGTTTCGGGTAGGCGGCGATTCAGAGGGCATCGACGGGGAAGCAATTCATGGCCAAGTCTCTCGGCATCAGCTCGCGTTGGATGTGGTTTCTGCGTGGTTTTTTTGTCGGTGTGCTGGTGAATGGAACGTGTAATGCGGTTTCCTATTTTGTGCGTTCGCAGGGGTGGGGGGCACTGCTCGGAGACGATGCACAGCCTGCGGCTATCGGGTTTCCGCTACAGGTCTGGCACAGCCACCATAATCAGCATGTTTATTCATTCGAGAATCCGGCTTTCCTGCCGAACCTGGTCTTTTCATTGAGTGTGTCCTTGGTGTGTGGCATCACGGCTGCGTATCTCGCGGCGCCCCTGGATCGGCTTATTGCGACGTTTGATGGTGATGTCCAAGAGGGCGAGCGATTTCAATTTTCATTGCGTGGGATGCTGCTGTTCACCTTGGTGGCGGCCGTTGCGTCAATGGTTGCGCGTGGCTTGGCGTCGAGTCCCTATGCGTTAGGGGCAATCTATCTGTTGGGCCCCGTTTCGCTGGTGGTGCTGGCGATGTTGCCGCGAGGTTTGCGATGGCAGCAACGAGTTGTCATTCTGGGCCCGGGATCGCTGTTGCTGATTATCCTGGCCGTGGTGGTTGGGCTTACGCTGGATGTGGATGTGGAGAAGATACTGTTGGGTATTTATGTCTGCTGGACGCCGCAAAGTTTTTTAGCTGCGGTCGCATTGACGTTGGGCTTAGTGGTGTATCATCGGCGTGTTTTGGTTTCCGGTGATACCACGTGATGATTTTTTTCAAAAGAATGGTGCTGTTGCGGCGAAAGCATTAAGTTGCCGACTCCCATTGATTGTGAGATGCAGTTTGACACCGGAAATCATTGCCATCCTGTTACTGACGTTGTTGTTCGTTGGGTCGTGCATTGCCTGGTTGACTAACCTGCTTGGCTTGCCCGGGAATTGGATGATCGTTCTGGCCGCTGCGATCTACGCTTACCTGTGGTATTCCTGGGGGTGGGAAACGGGAATGACTGCGATTGAGTGGCCAGGCGTCGTGATCCTGTTTGTTCTGGCGCTGCTGGGGGAAGGGTTAGAACTGGTGGCGGGGGCGGCCGGTGCGAAAGGAGTTGGAGGCAGCAAGCGAGGTGCTATTCTGTCTTTTCTGGTCTCGATCATTGGTGGCATCGTGGGCATGTTCATCGGGACTGCCATTTTGCCCGTGGTAGGGTCCGTGCTGGGGGCGCTGACCTTTGCCTGCGTAGGGGCGTTGATCGGCGCGGTTCTGGGCGAGCAGTGGAAGGGACGTCAGATCGAGGAAAGTCTGGAGATTGGCTTGGCGGCGCTGCTCGGCCGCTTAGCTGGAACGTTGGGCAAGATCATGGTCGGAGCCGTGATGATCGCTGTCCTGGTGGCTGCCGTTTACGTACCCCGTGTATAGGAATCGCTTCTTGCGATGAACGGGATGGTGGGCTTTCACTGTTGCAGTGAGTGTCACTGAAACAGATTCTTGATACCGGCGGGATTCTCCAGCAAACGCCTGGCCGAGAGGGCACGGTTTCCACCGAGACGTTCGGCAAACAACGTTTGGAATTTTCCCAGCTGCGTTTGGCCGATTTCCAACTTGTTCAGCAGCTGTTGCTGTTGCAGGTGTACGTACTTTTCGAAACGCATGGTTGCTCTCGATAGGCGTTCGTTCGCTTGGGCGACGAGTTGGTCGCGCTGATGTTCTACCTCTTGTGCCAATGCGGCGTTGATGCCTGTCGCGAGTGCCGGTCCAAGATTGGAGTCAAGCTGTACCGATGGGTGTCGGAGATTGCCTGACAAATGGACCTGAGTTTGCAATGAGTTGACGGAGAACAGGGCGCCGTTGATGCGTTCGGCCACGCGTGCACCACCGAGACCATCGGCGACCTCGGCAGCCAGTCGGACATCGTCTTGTTGGAAGGTGAGCGTGCCCTCACACTCTTCGCCGGAGACCTCCAGTTGGATGGCGACAAGCGACCGTCCGGGGGCGACGGTGACTGCCAGTTTGTCTGGTGAGCCAAGCACGCGCTCCGGCTGAGCCAGGTTGGGGCAAGTCACGGCGAAACGGTCTACTGCGTGGGGGCCTGTGCGGTCAAACGTGGCTTCCAGTTGCATTTCCAGGTCACCCTTGGTCGTCAATGACAGCCGCGCGGGTTGCTGATGAATGCGGGGATGCGTGGTCGCATTGCGCAAGGTCCCTTGAAAGCTGACTGGCCGCTGCTGATGCGTCGTGGTGCCATCAAATGTGAGCATACGAATGAGTGCATCAGGAGAAGATTGAGTGGCAAACGGGATGACCATCCCAGTGACGCGTTGCGAGGTGTTGTCAGGTTTTGCGTTGGCTACTTGCAAGACTTCGCGACCTCGCGCGACCCAGACGAGTGCCTGGTTGATTTGATGGGCAACTTCATCTCCTAGCAGGAACTGCGAAAGTTGTTCCGGCGCCAGATTTTCTGCTTGTAACAGCTCGCGAACTTTCGCTTCATCTTGTTCCTTGGCATGACGGAGTGCCGTGCGATCGGTCTCCAGTTGCTGTCGTATCCGTGTGGATGCTTGGCGGATTCTGGTCAGTTCCTCCTGCACATGTTGGAGATCGCTGAGACGCTGTTGGTAATAATCCACGCCGCGCAGAGGATTGACCTGCAGTTCGTCATAGACGCGTTTGAGGTTCTCTAAATCTTGTTGCCATTGAACCACGTCGTCATTCAGTTTTTGATATTCCTGAGGCCAGCGTCGCATCAGTTCTTCTGTTACCCGCACCGTCGCGAATTCATCCTGCAACTGCTCTTGTGTTTGCGTTAGAAAGCGTTCCAGCCAGGCATTGCCCAGTTGTTTCAAGTGACCTGCAATTTTTGATGTTCGTTCCTCGTCGCGTGTTTCACCGGTGGGCAAGGAACCGTCGGTTTGACGTTCACTGTGGAATTTCAATCCACAGATGCGGCCCTCATCGATGACATACTTGCGATGGAGTAACGCGTCACGATCGACGTTGAGTAGCGCGTGTTTGGCGGCGAGTAGGTTTTGGGAGGGGTTGCGAGGGTCAGCGATCTGCAGGTCGGCAAGGTAGAAATCGCCCTGTACCAGTGACGCGCGGACTTCGCCGATGTCCACTTTGGCGCCGAGTGCGGACTGCGCTGAAGAAACCAGCATGTATTTGATCAACGGAGCGCAGCCGTAATGAAAAAACAGGCAGACCGACAGCATGATGATTAGACGTGGGACAATGTAAGACCACCGAAACATCGCTTACTCCGTCGTCAGATCGGTGCCAGACCGAAAGCCGTAATGCGACTTGGGGATTTCGCGAAATGCATCCGCATGGGGCACCGGGGGGATCTGTGGTGGCTCGTCAGCGGCCGGCTGATGATCAAGCGTGGGACTCAGGTTGTCCGGTTCAGCTACTGAGTTTTCTGAATCGCCGTTTACGTGTTGGGTCGCCGGGCCTTGTTGGAGGACGGTCGATGGCTGCGGTGCCGCCGGTTGCTCCCACTTAGACGTGTCCACCGGGGTTGCCTGTTGGGCTTCTGAGTCCCGCTGAGTATGCGTCTCCAGCCGATCGTGCGAAACGATCGCCCTTTCAGCCTGCTCCCCAGGGCGGTCTTCGGTGGTGCTCTGTGCTGCGGAGCCCTGCCCTGCTGACTGCGGAGTTGGGGTGGACTCCGTCGCGAAGCCGCTTGGGGGTTGTGGCGTATCGAGAGCTGTGGGCGATGCGCTGGGGCTGGTGTCAACTTGTGGGGGTGCGAGAAGACGATTTTGCCCACGCCGTTTCCAGCGACGGAAGAGCGGCAGTGTGGCTCGGTAGGTGGGATAAACCAGCGTGACTCCGAGGAGGAAACTCCCCATCACGACGGTGTGGTTGAAGTCTGTCCAAGCCACCAGTGGCAGTTGATACATCCATTGAAACGTGCCTTGCAGCGCCGGCAATGTTAAGACGGTGTAACCAATCTGATGGGTGATCGGATCAGTAACGTGTGCAATGCAACCGACAACCAGGGTTGTCAACGCCACCATGCTCAGATTGGCTCGTGTCGCGCACACCAGGAACGTGAGGCCAACGGCCAGCAGATTACCGTTCATCACGAGCCCGAGCATCACACCGAGTCCAACGCCAAACGCTAGCTGTCGGGGCGTGTCTCCCGATCGGAATACGTTGCGCAGATGCAGTAATTGTTTGAATAACCAGATCATAAATCGAGACTCCCTACTCTCGACGCAGTCGTTACCATCCATCGAAACGTGGCCAGCCGTAGGATGAGAAAACTTGATGTATTTTCGGCAATTGGTGCGTTTTATCGCTGGGGAACCCGGGAACCCCGGTGCTGGCTTGTCTTGTTGGGCCTGTCGCTGTGATTTCTACGGGCACTGGGCCTTGTTCCGTCCCGTTTAGGCATCCCGTATCTACTGAGTCAGGTGGTCGTATGCGTTGGCCTGCATTCTTGCTGTTGATGGTATTGCTTGCGTCGGCACTTCACGGGCAGGAATCACGAGCCGATGCACAGTCCAAGGCCGTGAATCAGCCAGCCATTCCAGCGAAGCAGGAGCAGTTTTTTGCACGGCAGATTCGCCCCGTCTTGGTGGAACACGGTATTGAATTGAAGGTTACGGAGCGACAGACGCATTTGGCTTTCGAGCTGCGGAGAATCCAGTGCCTAGTCACGATTTGCACGCCACCTTGCTGCGTCTGCTCGGTTTTGACCACACACGCTTGACTTATCGCTATGCGGGTCGAGATTTCCGCCTGACGGATGTCCATGGAAATGTCGTGGACGCACGGATTGCTTGAAAATGCGTGTTTGGCGAAGTCTTTGGAATGACTTTCTTTTTAACGGGGTCTCACACTACAATGGAAGCACCTTCCTAACTTCACTCCCAATTGTCACGAGAGTCCACCGTGACCGTATTGCCTCGCCTTACCATTGTTGTCTTGTTGATTGTTGTTTCGGCTCCGTTCCGGTGTGCTGCCGCTGAAGTTTTTTCAGCAGAGCAAATTGAATTCTTTGAAACGCATATTCGGCCGTTGCTGGTTGCACATTGCTACGATTGCCACAGTACTGATGCGCCTGAGTTGAAAGCTGCTTTGTATGTGGATAGTCGTGAAGGGATGCTCAAGGGTGGCGATTCGGGGCCGGCAGTGATTGTTGGCAAACCTGCTGAGAGTTTGCTGATCGATGCCGTTAAGTACAAGTCCGTGGAGATGCCACCGAAACGCAAGTTGTCAAAACCCCAGATTGCGGCCTTGGAAAAGTGGGTGGAAATGGGGGCACCCTGGCCGCAAGTGACTTCAACGCCTGGAGTGCGACAAGCATCTCCGGAGATTGACTGGACGCAAGCCAAAGCGGCGCACTGGGCGTGGCAGCCTGTCAAACGTCCTGAAGTCCCTGATGCAGGGCTTGATTCTTTGGCGCATCCCATTGACCAATTCATTGCCGCAAGACGAACGCAAGCTGGTTTGCAAGCCGCTCCGCCTGCCGAGCCACACATCCTGGCGAGGCGGATCTATATCGACTTGATCGGTGTGCTACCGACGCCAGAACAGGTGCGTCGTTTTCGCCAGGCGATGGAAGCGGATCGTGGACGGGCCATTTCCGAGTTAGTGGAGACGCTGCTTGATTCGCCTCTGTATGGCGAGCGATGGGGTCGGCATTGGCTGGACGTCGCTCGCTATAGCGATGGTTTTGGTGGCTTCCTGGATAACCAGGCATTGCCTGAGGCCTGGCGATATCGCGATTGGGTGATCCAAGCCATGAACGACGACATGCCGATTGACGAGTTCATTCGACTGCAGATTGCTGGCGATTTGACAGGTGACTACCGCAAGGCGGTGGCGACCGGATTTTTTGCACTTGGGCCGACGTATCGCTCCGATGGTGGTGATCCTGATAGCGTGGCCCAAGCGCGAGGCGAGACACTCGATGATCGTATGGACACGTTGACCCGGGGACTGCTCGGATTGACCGGTTCGTGCGCGCGGTGCCATGACCATAAATTTGACCCGATTCCACAGCGGGATTATTACTCGCTGGCAGGCGTGTTTAACAACACGGCCATTCACAATCTGCCACTTGCTGAAGAAGAAGTGGTGAAGCGTGTCCAGCAACATAAAAAAACGGAGTCTGAGCTCGACAAACGAATCAATAACCTCGTTCAGATGATCAGGAAGGAAAAGCGTGAGCCGACTGCGGACGAGGCGAAGATACTGGAGCCACAGAAGGCTGAGTTGGAGCGTCTGCGGAAGAACGCCCCGCCAGGATACAACACAGCGCATACCTTGCGCGACAGCGGCAGCGGTGACATGAAGGTCGCCATTCGAGGCAATTTGCGAAAGACGGGCGAGGTGGCTCCGCGGCAATTTCTGCGGATCCTTTCAGGAGAAACCCCTGTTGCTTTCACTCAGGGGAGTGGTCGAGCGGAATTGGCTGAGACCTTAGTCGCCCCGGAAAATCCTCTGACTGCGCGGGTGTTTGTGAATCGCGTTTGGATGCATCACTTTGGAGAAGGACTGGTTCGCACGCCGAGCAATTTCGGTACGCTTGGCGAGTCGCCGACACATCCGTTGCTGTTGGATTGGCTGGCTTCTGAGTTCGTCGACACGGGGTGGTCATTGAAGCAACTGCACCGATTGATTGTGACTTCACGTAGCTACCAGATGAGTAGTCAGTTCGATAAGCAGGGTTTTGCAAAGGATGGCGATAATCGCTTGTTGTGGCGAATGAGTCCGCGACGAATGGATGTGGAAGCTTGGCGCGATGCGTTGCTGTCCGCGACGGGGGAATTGGATGCCACGTCAGGCGGCCCTCCAGAGACAGATATCACGACCAGCAAGCGTCGCACGTTGTACGCCAAAGTGAGCCGCAATGGCGACGTTTTTGCCTCCGATCAATTTCTGCGTCGTTTCGATTTTCCGCTGATGCGGGCGACCGTTGCCAAACGTCCGAAAAGCATTGTTCCTCAGCAATACCTGTTCTTGATGAACAGCAGTTTCATGGTGGAGCGTGCAAAGTCATTGGTGGCTCGTTTGCAAAGGGACTCTGGCAGCGACGAAGATTGTGTGCGGCGCGCTTATGAGTTACTTTACTCTCGCCCGGTGAATGCCGATGAACTCAAGTTAGGGCTTGAGTTTTTGCAGGAGGAGTCCAGTCAGGGCGAGTCCAGTCAGGGTGAGTTGGATCGCTGGATACGTTACGCGCAAGTGCTACTTAGTTCGAATGAATTCATGTACGTCAGGTAGTTGCTATGTTTCATCGAAATCCCCTTCCATGTGTTACACGTCGAGATGCGTTACGACGTATCGGTGCCGGGTTTGGAACGCTTGGCTTGGCAAGCGTATTCGCTGACTCTGGGAAAATGAACGGGGGCGTTCAGGCGGCGGAACTGGCATCGTCGCCGTTGGCAGTCAAGCCACCACACTTTGCACCCAAAGCCAAACGCGTGATTCAACTGTTCATGCCGGGCGGTCCTTCGCAGGTTGATACGTTTGATCACAAGCCAGCGATTCGCAAACATGCCGGTCAGCGGCCAGAGGTCGTGGATCGGAAGTCACTCCGGAATACGAAGAATGGGTTGATGCCGTCACCGTATCGTTTTCAACGCTACGGTGAATGTGGCAAGTATGTCAGCGAAATCTTTCCGCACGTTGCTGAATTGGTGGACGATCTGTGTTTCGTGCATTCGATGCACACAGACATTCCCGAGCACGCGGGTGCGATGATGATGATGAATGCGGGGCACCTGCAACCCAGTCGCCCCAGCATGGGGTCTTGGTTGGTGTACGGTCTGGGAACCGATAACCAGGATCTTCCCGGCTTTGTTGCGATGAGTCCTCGAGCGCAGCCGCGGAACAAACTGGCGAATTGGGGAAATGCTTTCCTGCCGGGCGCGTATACCGGGACCTACGTAAACATTCAGCAGATGAAACCCGATCGGATCGTAGCTGATCTGAAGAACCAGTGGCTGCCACGCGCATCGCAACGCCAGCAAGCAGATTTGTTGACACGGCTTAATCAACTGGACTTGCAACGCCAGCAAGAAGATCAGCAACTGGAAGCCAGCATTCAAGCGATGGAAATGGCGTTCCGGATGCAATTTGCCGTTCCGGATGCTTTTGATACCACACGGGAATCGAAGTCAACGCTGGAAATGTACGGCGACAGCGAATACGCAAAAGGCTGTCTGTTGGCACGGCGTTTAGTCGAACGTGGTGTTCGCATGGTTCAAATTTCCCATTCGATCGATGGCTATGATATCGCTTGGGATACGGGCCACGGGAACATTGTTGACGGGCACCGTAAATTGGCGGTTGCCTGTGANCAAGGGATCGCCGCTTTGATCAAAGACTTGAAGCAGCGAGGTTTGTTCGACGAAACGTTGGTCATCTGGGGCGGTGAGTTCGGTCGNGCTCCCACGTCGGAAGGTCAAAANGGACGGGATCACGATCACTACGGTTTCACCGTCTGGATGGCAGGTGGTGGTGTCCGCGGCGGCATGAGCTATGGTGCGACCGATGAATTCGGGTTAACTGCTGTGGAAGATCGCGTCCATGTGCACGATTTGCACGCCACCATTTTGCACCTGATGGGCCTTGATCACGAACGCCTGACCTACCGCTACAGTGGACGAGACTACCGCCTCACCGATGTGCACGGTCAGGTTGTGAAAGATATCATCGCCTAGTACACGTCCCATGCGAGCGGACCTTCCACGGGGTGTGCGGTCCATGTTGCATGAACGCGACGAGGGATGGATCCGCCGTCGACGGTTGACAAGACGATAGGCAGAGCGAGAGTGCGTGCCGGTTATTGTTTTTGATGAGTGTGCAATAATTTGCCGAACTCGTCATACCATTGGAAGCTTAGCTTGGCTGCGTCGGAGTCCTGGGGACGCTCGACCGAGATCATTAAGAAACCTGCCGAACGTTTCTTTTGCGCATAGAGTTGACGGATCAGCCCCTTGGGGTCGGTCGATTTCGGGTCGCCCGGTTTGCGACCGAGACGCGAATTGGCGTCGACTAATGCGCCGCACGAAAACTCTTCTCGTCCTGAAGGATGTACGGAGTGATATTGCCAGTGGCGATCGCCACAGACAAAGTACAGGTGCTTTTTATCGAGCCCTACTTCGTCGATCCAGGAAAAGAACTGGGTGCGTTCATGNCGGAANCCACCAATGTTCGTATGNTTGTCGGACTTGCGGGCATCGTCCGGTCCAATCATCGGTGTCGGCGAGATCAGCAGCTTGAACTTGGCATCACTTGCTTGCAAAGTCCGTTTGAGCCAGGCCAGCTGGGTTTTGCCCCAGATCGTCTTGTTGGGGCCATCCTGCATCGCATTGGGNCTTCGGTAACGTCGGTTCTCNGTGAACCACACCTGGAGATCTTNGCTGACACGATGCGTGCGATACGTTTTGATGTCNGTATCATCATGTGGACCGTACGGAAGCTGTTCCAGCATCAAACGTAGAGCGACTTGCGGTGAGGGGGCGTAATCGCCTGAATTGTCACAGTCATCCTTGCGATAATCGTGGTCATCGACCATCCAGTAGGTGGGGACACTGGCGAACAGATTGCGGTATCTGGGTTGCACGAATTGCTCGTGCCATTTTTGCCTCAGTTCGACGACCTTCTGGGCACGCGGTTCTTTAGGGGTGTCGTAGTAGACATTATCCCCAGTGCCGACAAAGAAGTGCGGTTTCAATTTGAGAACGGAAGCCAAGGCGGGATATCCGAGTGCTTTATCGGGGCCGGCATAGGGTTTGGGGAGTTCGGTGTTGTTTTGTTCCAGATGGATTTTGCGATCGATGCGATCATCGCCGTGAAACTTGGCATAGTTCATCCCCGTCACCACGACAAATCGCACTGAGGCCGAACTGTCGGCTCCTGGTAACGTCTGGAAAGTGGCCGTGGGGCCTGGTCGCAACGTTTTCTTATTTGCTCCGATGCGCGTGGAGCAGGTGTACGATGTGCCCGGGGTCAAACCTTCGAAGGTGGCCCTGGCAATGTGATCGCGAGCGGGTTGGGCCGAGATCACCTGGATCGGGATGTTGCCAGGTTGCAGTTGGAACTCGACCACTCCTGCCGCGCCGGGAACGTCACCTTGGGTAAGTTGGTCGGTGGTCGATAGTCGGACTTGCACATGGGCTGAATGGGCACTGACCTCGCCCACCATGATTCCCAAGCCAGCGACGATAGGCGGGGAGTCTTGAGCAGCTCCTGGGAAGACGACCAGGAAGTTAATAGCAAGCCAAGTTGATGCGATNAGGTTCCAAGGACGCACGGCGAACTCCAGATTGTCGTAAGTGGCAACGTTCTCTCTGTCACTAGCCTAGTACGATTTTGGGCCCTGTGCCAATGGTGATGTGCCGGTGGGTCGCTGGAAAGTATGCGATGTTTCCCGGCAGTCGGCTGTGGTATCATTCGCAACACGACCATCAGTTAGAAAGCGAGTCTTTGCACGTACCGATATCTCAGGCATTTGTCTACTGCCCACGTTGCGGCCACCGCCATACTCAGGTGGGTGCAAATCCATTCCGCTGTTCCGCCTGCGAATTTGTTTTCTTTTTTAGTCCGGCCTGCGCAGTTGCAGGGATCGTGANGAACGGCGACGGCCAGTTGTTGTTTCTGCGTCGAGCTCGCGATCCTGGNAAAGGCAAGTTGGGATTGCCCGGCGGCTTTGTCGATGCCGGGGAATCAGCGGAAATGGCGCTTGAGCGAGAAATGGACGAAGAAGTGAATCTGTCGCCACAAAGCATGGATTACCTTTGCTCGCTGCCGAATACGTACGTTTATCGCGGTATTGAGCTGCCGGTGACCGACCTGTTTTTTGTCTGTAAAGTGCCCTCGTTTGACGGCCTTCAGCGCCAGGAGTCCGAAGTGGCGTCGGTGCATTTCTGTCACGCTACGAACGACGAACTGGATCAGATGGCATTTCCATCCAATCGTCGTGCATTAGAGCTGTTCTTGCGGCGACAGGGCTGAGTCGTTTACCGCAGGGGCTCATGCACCGGTGTGCAACTGGCCTGCTTTGGTGACTCCCCCTTGCATGACGGTGATGAATCGCGCGCGATCTTCGAGGAGGCGCATGTCCTTGACGACGTCACCGTCAACCACGAGAACATCTGCCAGTTTGCCGACCTCCAGCGTACCAAGTTCGTCGCTACGGCCGAGAATTTCGGCGCCGGTTTTGGTTGCACAGCGGAGNACTTCGAGCGGTTCGATTCCGACGTAGTTGACGAAGAAGGAAAGCTCTTTGGCGTAATCGCCGTGCGGATTCCAGGCGAATCCATAGTCCCCGCCCATGCCGAGTCGGCCACCGGCGGCAAGAATGCGGCGGGCGCTTTCAGCGCCTCCATCAAGTGTCTCTTGGTGACCGTCGATCACGTCCTGAGGCATGCCAAACTCCGGGCCACGCTCGATGCTCATGAGTTCGAAGTACAGGGCCGGGACACTGGCCACGTCGCGCTCGAGTAGTAAGTCGAGGGTTTCGTCGTCGATGAAAGTAGCGTGTTCCAGAGTGTCGTAGCCTGCCAAGAGTGCATTTTTGATGCCTTCGGTGGCTCGGCAGTGCCCGGTCACTTTCATGTTGTGATTGTGGGCGGTGGCGACCACGGCGTGCATNTCTTCGAAGGTCATGCAGAGTGTGTGGTGATCATTCACGTTGGCTGCTGCAGCATCACCGGTGGGATAGGTTTTGACCCATTCGACACCGTCTTTTACCAATTTGCGGACTGCCGATCGGGCTTCATCAGGACCGTTAATCAGCAGGATGAGCCCTTCCATGCCAATCTTGCGGAATTCCGGATTCCAGTCCATGAGCCCCCCTGCTCCGCAGATCTCACGCCCGCTGGCAGCCAATCGAGGGCCTGGGGTTAAATCGGATTCAATCGCTTTTTTCAGCCACACGTCGATATTGAACAGGCTGCCACCACTGCGGGCCGAAGTGTAGCCGCATTGCAAGGCCAGCTTGGCATTGGCCGCTGCCAAGAGGGTCACATATTCGACAGGATATTTGATATCCAAGTCTTCCAGGGCCGCGACGTTGAAGTAGGTGGGATGAAAGTGAGCCTCAACCAGCCCTGGCATGATGGTCCCGCCGCGGGCGTCGATCGTGGTGACCGTGTCAGGCAACTCGGGAGAAGTATCTTCGGGGCCGCAATAAGCGATTTTGCCGTCTTCGATTACCAGACAGCCGTTCAAGACGGGGGCTGCCCCTGTTCCATCGACCACTTGCCCATGGCGAATGACGGTCGTTCCCTTTGCCGTTTTCATAACGCTTCCATTCTTGATTTCACAGCCTGACTACGTTTAACGTTTACAGTGTGGATCTGTGCGAATTCAACTAGAGGAGTGAACTGGATGATTACTGTGCTGCGTATCCTAACCGTTCTGTTGGTGACTGTCACATGTTCGCTCGGTTACGCCGAGCAGAAGGCCGGGGAGAAAGCGAAGGTGTTGTTTATTGGCAAGCAGCCGGATCATCCGTTTGGTACTCACATGTATCTTCACACAGGCCAGATGTTGCAGAAATGTCTCGCCAAGCATCCAGGTGTAGAGACGATTGTCAGCGATGGATGGCCCACAGAGAAACGCGTGCTGGAGGGTGTGCGTGTGATCGTGGTGTACACGACGCCAGCTGCTGAGTTGCTGCTGGACGGGCCGCATCGTGATGAAGTAGACGCTTTGATGAAACGGGGGGTTGGGTTGCTCACGATCCATTGGGCCTCCTCGATCTTTGAGAAGAACCTGGCGCGTTTGGGACCGACCTGGATGGGCTATCTGGGAGGAAGTTGGGTGAGCAACGTAGGGCTGCACACGGGGAAGTCCCCCTTAAAGCAATTGCATCCGAAGCACCCGATCTGCCGTGGCTGGAAGGGATATGATATCCACGACGAGTATTATCTCAATCCCGTCATCAAGGAAGCGACCCCGTTACTGCAAGTGACTGCGAAAGAAAAACCGGTGGTGGTTGGCTGGGCTTATGAGCGACCCAGGGGGGGACGTGCTTACGCCACGACGCTGGGACACTTCTACAGAAACTTTCAGCACGAGCCTTTTCGCAAGATGATCGTTAACGCGATCCTCTGGTGCGCAGAGCTTCCCGTGCCCGTTGCTGGAGCAGATGTGAGTTTGACCGCAGAGGAACTTGCTTTGCCACCCAAGCCGCAGCCATGATCGTCACATCACTGTGGATGGGGCCAGGGTCGCAAAGGTGAGCCTCAGAAGCTTACTTCGACTCGGTCTTCGGTTCGGCAGGAGCCTGCTCTTGCTCCTTCGCTTCCTGCTTCTTCGGCTCCGACTTCTTCGCTTCCTGCTTTTTTGCTTCCTGCTTTTGCTCTACCGGCTTGGCTTTGGGAAAGACTGGGAAGGGTGTTGCAGGAGTGAGCCCACGGTCTACGACCCAGATGTTACGAAAACGTACCGGGTCGCTGTGGTTCTGAAAGCGAGTGGGTAACAACAGCGGTTCTTCCGGTTTGCCTGCTCCGGTCTTGTTGGGCAACTCGACGTCATCGTGGATTTTGACACCGTTATGCCAGACGGTGAGTCGTGCGTTACGAATCTTGCTGCCGTCAGCTGCCCAACGAGGGGCGGTGAAATGAATGTCGTAGGCTTGCCACTGAAGTGGAGGAAAACACATATTCAAATCAGGGGTCTTGAAGCGATACAGACTGCCGCAGCCGTTGAAGGTCGTGGGTTCGGCGAACGAATCGAGCACTTGAACTTCATAGCGACTTTGCAGATAGCAGCCACTGTTTCCTCGTTTTTGGCCGATCTGAGCTGGCATATATGGCAAACGGAATTCCACATGCATGTCAAAGTCTTGAAACATCGGTTTGACATCCGCGCCCTCTTTCAAAAGACCGTCTTTTGTCATTTCCGCAATGGTGAATTGGTCTGTGTTTGAACCGTCGAACAGGACAACCGCACCTGCAGGAGGTTGTGCACCCAAGGTCGGGCTGGTCCGCGTCACGCGATCAAGCGTACCGATGCGTTTGCCTTCTCGGTTCACAACAATGCATTGCCGCTGATCCGCCAACACGGCGTAGGGGCCCCCGGAAAGGACCACAAAGTCACCCGAACGCTGACCAATCAATTTGATCGAACCAGGCTTGTGAGTTGTTTGCCCAGGCAGGCCTCCGGAGTATTGGAGTGCTTCGAAGCGGTTGTCGGCCAGGGGGCGGATCTGGATTGCCAGTGGTTCATATTGGTTTTCTGCGATGGCAATTGGACCCGCGAATTCACCCAGCAAGGCGTACATGGGATCTTTTTCGGGCACCTGAGTGNGATCTTGCGCTGCGGCCGAGGTTTGAAGCAACCCGACGAGGGTGAGGACTAACAGATTTGACAGACAAATCGTCAGAGATGGTCGCGGGAGGCAAAGCATGAGTGATCCTTGGTGCTGATGAGGTGAGTCGTTGAGGACGCCTGATACGGCGGCGGGGGTTCGGAAACTTGTATCTGATTGGGTGTTATTCTGATTGGCGATCTGTTGGAGTGCAAATGGTTGGCGTGATCGAGATCCATGAGGCACGTCGGAGGCGACAGAGAGCCACGTCAGAAGGATGTCTTCGGCGAGGCAAACGGCGATTGGCGTTGTGATTTCACGCTCATAAGCCAAGTTACGTCATGGGTGTTGCGAGGCAAGCAGGGGCTGCAGCAAGAGCACTCCAGCGCTGCGAGTCTCAGGGGACTCATGACGGGGGCTTGGCCAGAGGAGGTGCGATTGGCAGGATTTTGCCGCATGTAGCTGGAGATTGCGTTGCGATCCGATCACGGCCCGACGGTAGCGAGACTGTGTCCGGCTCTTGCCGGGGGCGTGACCGAGAAATGGCCAGCCCGGCCAGTCGTTCACGTGGGATGGCTCTGCGCAGCGGAAGGCTGTAGCTCAGTCCGCATCGTAACCGTAACGCGTAAAGTACTTGCTCCAACGCTCGCGAATGGCTTGTTTGGTTTCGTCGTCTAGATTGTGGACATTCGTCTGATAGCCTTTTTGTTCGTCCGCGAATGCTTCGATCTTGTCTCGCACGTAGTCGAAATCGGCGAGTTCGAGCGTGGCGTAGATGGATTCCAATGCGCCGACGGGATCGGCGACGATATCCTCATAACGCACGTCCATGATGTTGGCTGGATCGATCGAGTCATATTGGGCGTCATACCCAGAGTACATCCGCTCGAAGCAGTCGTGCACGTACTCGGCCAAGTGTTCGTTCTTGGGGATCTGAAATCCTTGGGCATCGTCCAGGGCGGGCCACAATCGGCACGTCGAAGGGTAAATCGAATAAGGGTGTCTCGAGATATGAACGAATTTGGCTCCCGGAAACATGTCAGCGAGATATTTGATCCGGCCTGTGTGCGGTGGTGATTTCATAATGATCTGCTTGCCACCGTTCTTGTAGGTCAGCAGTTTGACGTACCAATCGAGCTTCGCTTTCCATTTTTCAAGATCTGCCTGTGCGACTCCCTCCATGTTGAGGTAATCGGAGTCAAGCGGTGGATTGTTAGGGAACGCCATGCGTGAATACGGCGAACGGGATCCTAAGACGGTAAGTGCAAACTCATCTTCTTGTGGCCGCTGCCACCCGGCTGCCATATTGTCCATGGGACGCTGCTTGGGAATCAGGAAAAAGAACATCCGCGTGATCCACGGTTCGCTGATCAGAAAATGATGAGGAGCGAATACCTGGTAGGTGGAAGGGTAGGCAAAGCGATCGTCGCGAACCATCAACTCATGCAAGAGCGTTGTGCCGCTTCGCCAATGGCCGACGATGAATATCGGGGGGTGTTCGAGTTGCGTCTCGGCAATTTTTCGGCCAAACAGGATTTGCTGCAGCAAATAGAGTGTCAGGTTGAAGCCGGTGACGGTGGCAATGATGGCAGCCATCGGCATGCGCAGTGGATGGAGTCGAAACCGACCGCGTTTCAATAAGCGGAAGAAATCGGTGGGCAGCATGCCATGCCAAAACCGCATGGCCCACCAGGGGTACGCATTCAGCTTGGACTTCGATGGCTTTGAGGCAGATGGTGACTTACTTTGAGACATTGTTTTCAATTCAATGACAGCGGGAATGCTGCTTGTAGTGCAAGCACTTTATATCTGTGCGATCTGTTGTTGATTGTAGTTCGGCATTTGCCGGGACGAAACGAAAGGTGAAGTCGAAACGTCGTGAAACTGAGCAGTCTGTGAGCGGAAGGGCGTGAAAAAGGGAACCATCAGGTTGAAATTGTTTCAAACAGCTACAAACGCCCTTGCCTCTCGGTTGGGCTTTGAGTACCTTCCGCCCCTCATCTCACCGGAAACGGTTAATTATTCAAGTTAGTTCTGTTCAGAACACGTTAANCATGACACGACTGCAGCGTTGGCAAGACTTGGTTCTGCCAATCGGTCTTATCGCCTGTGTACTTGTGATCCTGTTGCCCCTGCCGGCAGCAGTGATCGATGTGCTGTTGGCGGTCAATATCACGCTGGCGATTGTCGTTCTGGTCACCACGCTGTACGTAAAGACTCCTCTCGAGTTCAGTGTTTTCCCTACATTATTACTGACGACAACCCTTGGGCGTTTAGTGCTCAATGTTGCCACGACGCGACTCATTCTGACACAGGGCGGGTCCACCAAGGCACATGCAGCCGGGCAAGTCATTCAGGCGTTTGGCGAGTTCGTTGCCGGTGATCGCATTTTGGTCGGAATCATCATCTTTTTGATTCTGGTGGTCATTCAATTTGTCGTGATCACCAAAGGTTCGACGCGCATCAGCGAGGTGGCTGCACGATTTTCGCTGGATGGAATGCCCGGGCGTCAGATGGCCGTCGATGCCGATTTGAATGCCGGTTTGATTGATCAGGCAGAGGCACTTCGGCGCCGCGAAGAAATCGTCCGCCAGTCGGATTTTTACGGCGCGATGGATGGTGCAAGCAAGTTTGTCCGTGGCGACGCGATTGCGGGTATCGTGATCATGCTGGTCAATATTGTGGCTGGCCTGATCATCGGTGTGACCGAGTTTGGTTTGTCGCTTCCCGAGGCGGCCTCGCTGTTTACGAAATTAACCATCGGGGACGGCCTGGTTAGCCAGATCCCCGCGTTCTTGATTGCGCTCGCCGCGGGTCTGTTGGTGACTCGCAGCACGCAACGTACGAATTTACCGGTGGAGTTTCTGCGGCAACTCTTTTCGCGTCCTCAGGCTCTGGCCGTGGCGGGAACCTTTGTCGCAGTTCTTATCTTCACCAATCTTCCGACCATTCCTCTGTTGACGATTGGTAGTAGCTGTTTTGGGCTCGCGTTGCTGTTGACCCGGCAGCAGCAACAGGCGGAGCAACAGCAGGAAGCTCCGGCGGCTCCTGCGGAGAAGCGAATTGAAGAGTATCTGGCTGTGGATCCCATGGAGATTGAATTAGGCGTGAGTCTCATTCGTCTGGCAGATCCCAAGCGTGGCGGAAATCTACTGCAAGAGATTGCTCAAATTCGCAAGGCGGTAGCGAGCGAAATTGGGATTGTCCTGCCAAAGATACGCGTGCGTGACAATATGCAACTGCAAGACCGCGATTACCAGATCAAGCTGGATGACAGTGTCGTTGCTTCCGGATCACTCTGGCCCTATTCGCAACTTGCGATCCTGCCAGCAGGAACGAACGTGGCTCTGCAAGGGCAAGTGGTTCGCGAACCGGTCAATGGATTGTCGGCGGTATGGATTAGTCGCGATCAGGAGGCTGAGGCCCTGGAAGCACGCTGCCGTTTGCTCAGTCCGACACAGGTGTTGACTGGACACTTGCAAGATGTCGTTCGCAAACATGCGGACGAACTGCTCACACGCGATGCGACAAAACACTTGATTGATGAATTAGCGACCACTTCGCCAACCTTGGTGGAAGAACTGATTCCGAACGTCTTGCCTTTGGGCCAAGTTCAGCAAATCCTGCGAATGTTGCTACGCGAAGGGATCCCTTTGCGACCCCTGCGGCAAATCCTGGAAGCGCTCAGTGATCAGGGGGCGAAAACCAAGGATCCGATATCGCTGTGCGAATTTGTACGAGCGCGTCTGGCCCGTACGATCAGCGCACGTTATCGCGACCATACACAGTGCTTACATGTGATTACGGTTGACCCCTTATTAGAAGAACGTATTCGTGCTGGCACGGAGCGTACGGACCGAGGACTTGTGATCCATTTGGCCGCGCCGGTAACGGAGAGAATTTGTCGGGAAATCGAAGCTCAGCTGACGCGTTCGGCCGATCTGCCGGTGCCCGTTGTGGTCTTGGTCAGCCCGCAGGTTCGCACTGCGGTCAAGCAGATTACTGCGCGGCGTTTGCCTCATGTAACCGTGCTGAGTTTTGACGAGATTACCGCGGACACAAACATTGAAACGGTCGGTCATGTCGTCGACACGCAACCTGGAGAATAAAACATGGAAGTGAGAGCATTCCGCGCTGCATCGATTCAAGATGCGTTGCAGCTCGTGCGTCGCGAGTTAGGTCCCGACGCAAGTCTTTTGGAGGCGCGTG
This sequence comes from Blastopirellula sp., assembly GCA_002701545.1. GTDB lineage: Bacteria > Planctomycetota > Planctomycetia > Pirellulales > Pirellulaceae. The sequence continues at coordinate 117,569 of NZVR01000059.1, forward strand.
CCCTCGGCGAGTTCATGTCGCCTCATGAGCGGCAAGTGGAAGTACTGGCCTCCAATCACGTCCACGTACCAAGTCAATTCGAGGCAGCGTGTCTGGTGCCCGATGATCGGGAATGGTTTCCGACGTTGAGCCAGGCGGATGCGTATCGGCGCAATTTAGCCCTGACAAGCGATTGTGGGGGTTCCATTGTCGAGCGTCTGTCTCGAACCGCGGCGAGAGAAGAAATTACAACAAAGTAGACAAAACTACAAAATGCGGCTCAATATTTATGGAACCCGGGGACGATATTACGACGGCGCAAACATTCGCTGCCAAGCGTTAAGCTTTAGCGATTTTTTGAAGATTGCCGGCGTTCAGGCTGTGGGTAGCCAACCGTAAAGAACATTCGCCGCCTACTTCGACTTGCTTCGCATTCACAAACATCGGGCGAATGCAACTCACATAATTAAATCAAACGACGGACTTCAAGCGATAGCAGTCACGGAGGATTGCATGGCAACCGCTACACTTGCGGAAGATGTACGAGACATCTGGCTGGACTACAAAATCGACCCGACGCGGAAGGAACTGCGTAATCGGTTGGTTGAAAAATACTTGCCCTTGGTGAAATACAACGGCGAACGCATTTGGGCTCGACTCCCTGAAGGAGTCGAACTCGATGACCTCATCTCTGCCGGCACGTTTGGGTTGATGGACGCCATTGATGCGTTCGACCTGGAACGTGGAGTGAAGTTCGAAACGTACTGTGTGCCTCGTATTCGTGGAGCGATGCTCGACGAGTTGCGGACCATGGACTGGGTGCCTCGCCTGGTGCGTTCCAAAGCCAGTAAGTTAAACGAGGCCACCAAAACGCTGGAAGCACGTTTTGGTCGACCGCCTACCGAAGTTGAATTGGCGGGACAGCTCGAAATTACCGTGCCTGAGCTGGAAAAGATGATGATGGATGCCAATGCGGTGGGGCTGATCAGCCTGAACAAAAAGTGGTACGAAACGGATAGCTACAAAGATGTCCGCGAAATCGACATTTTGGAAGATAAGAAGGGCGAAGATCCCACGCGGCGAGTGCACAAGAATGACTTGATGCGTCTCGTCACGAAAGGGCTCAACCGCAACGAGCGGCTGATCATTATCCTCTATTACTACGAAGAACTGACGATGAAAGAGATTGGCGCCACGCTCGATCTTAGCGAAAGTCGCGTCAGTCAGATGCACAGTAGTATTGTCCAGCGTCTGCAAACGCAACTCGGTCGTCGACGTCCCGAGTTCGGTACTTAAATCGGCAAGGCCGAGTTGGCAGTTTGACAAAATGATTCACCAGGCCCCGCAGATGATTCTGTGGGGCCTGTTTTGTTCTTGCGGCCATTGACGGGGATGAGCAGACCGCTCGCACACTCTGCGGAAGGAATGCGTTGCTCTACATTGCCGCCCGTTGCTCGGCAATTACATCGCGCAAGATATCATCCAGGGTACAGGTAGCCTGATAGCCGACCAACTCTCGGGCGCGTCCTAATGCCGGAACGCGGCGCTCCATGTCTTCAAATCCCGCGCCGTAAACTTCCTCATAGGAAAGATGCTGAATTTCACTTGTGCTTTCAGTGGCAGCAATGACGCGTTGGGCCAATTCCATGATGGTGACCTCTTCGTCATTTCCCAGATTCACCACCTGGCCGTGGGCCGAAGGCGTTTCGAGCATCTTGACGAGTCCCTGCACGATGTCGGCCACATGAGCGAAACATCGTGACTGGATTCCGCCGCCGTAAACGGTCAGAGGTGCTCCCTCCAATGCTGCCTGAACGAAACGAGGGATGACCATCCCGTATTGTCCAGTTTGCCGCGGGCCTACGGTGTTGAACAACCGCACGACACTCACTGGCATCCGCGATTGTTTCCAGTGCGCGAGACAGAGAAACTCGTCGAGCGATTTTGCGCAAGCGTATGCCCAGCGATGTTTGCTGGTGGCGCCTGTGACGACATCGTCATCTTCGTGGAAAGGAACGGCGATGCCCTTGCCGTAAACTTCACTCGTGCTCGTGACCAATACGGGTTTCCGCAAGCGAGCGCAATGGCGGAGTACGATTTCTGTTCCCACAAAAATGTTTTCAATCGTCTTCACCGGCTGGTCCATGATCAGCTGTACGCCGACCGCGGAAGCAAGGTGATAGACGCAGTCACAATCTGCCACAAGTTGCTTGACCATATCTTCGTGGATGACCGAGTCGATGACGACACGCACGTTGGCATCAGATTCGAGGTGTGCGATGTTCTGGAATCGACCGGTTGAAAGATCATCCAGTATGGTCAGCTGGTAGCCCTGCTGGAGCAGTTGTTCGCAGAGATGACTACCGATGAAACCCGCGCCGCCGGTGACTAGGGCATGTTGCATTGTGATGTCCGTAATCGCTGCCGCATGAGATGCCGTTGCATACTTGTATGTTAGGTCATTTGAACAGAATTCAGCCAGCTGGGACAGCAGAGCCTTCAACCGTTCATTGGTAATGTACGTCATAGATTCGATTTGCGTTCATTGCGAGTCGCTGCGCAGTGGAGGATCGACAAAAAAATCCGGACTCGATGGAACGAGTCCGGCTCTCAGAGCATGCTCTGTGCTGCCAGGATCAGTCGTGCAAGATGAGTTGCGGAGGAGCGACCATTAAAAAGTCGACTCGTTTCATGATCTGACCGTGAGGCATCAGCACGTGGACGCAAGCTTTTTGTGGGGCGGCAATGGCCATCGGAGGAAGTGTGATAGTGACTGCTTCCGGTTTCCAGCTCAGGACCTGACAAGGAAGTTTCGTAGCACCGATGGACAAAAATACGTGTCCCGGTTGTGGTCCCAGGAAGTTGGCGGGAATGGTCAGTGCCGAGCCGGCAGCGACTTGAGGTAGCGGAGCGACCGGTTGCACCAGCGGTTTGTGGACGACGACGGGCTCCTGAACCACGATCTGCTTCTGAACTACAATCGGCTTGCGCACGACGCGGGGCTTATGCACAATGCCCGGTCGAGGATCGTGACGTAAAGGCTGGTGGAACCTGAAGCCAGTATGTTTGCTGTGACAGCCAGCGAAAACCATGTTGGCAGAAATGGTTACGGCGATCAGGGCGACCAGGCTAACGGTGATTTTGGTTCGAGTCGACATGTTGTAACTCCCTTTTCCACATTGGTTTGTGTTTTGTTGCTTGAGGGCGTTGTTGCTCCCTCACACTTACTCAAGCGAGTAACACAACCACTTGTTACACCCGGAAATGAAGTTTTTTTAACGCGCAGCAACTCGCTGCGCACCCCGACCCCTGTGAGGTGGATGCCTCTCCGAGAAAACGCCTCTTGGGGCTGCGCGCACAACGCCGCGAGATGGGGCAGCGTGGCAGGACGTCGCGCCGATTAATCGGCTGTGCCGAGGTCATCGCCGGTCTGGAGAAGCTCGATCCGATTGACGGCGTTCAGCAAGGCCTTGATGGTGGCTTCCACGGTGTCGGTTGAGATCCCTCGTCCTCGATAGACTTGCCCTTGGTGTTCGACTTCCAGGGTTGCCTCGCCCTGGGCATCTCGGCCAAGTGTTGCACTGCGAACGGTGTAATCACGGCAGACCAGTTTGACGCCGGTGATTTTTTCGACTGCCCAGAAAGCACAATCGACAGGGCCGTCACCGTCACTGGATTCCGCTGTTTGCTGTTGGTCACCGTATTGCAGCGTCAGTTGGACGCGCGGAGTGTCTTGCGAGCCACTGGTGACGGCAAAGGAAACAAGTTGCCATTGGTTGACTTGATCATCTTGGATCTGCTGCTGGATCAGGGCGGCGATGTCTCCGTCGTACACTTCTTTTTTCTTATCCGCCAGTTTCTTGAACTCATCAAAGACCAGTTGCAATTGCTCGCCGGTGAGATGGTAGCCCAGTTTTTGTGCGCGATCGGATAAAGCAGCGCGACCGCTGTGTTTGCCGAGCACGAGGTCGGTTCTGGCGAATCCGACGTCCTCCGGACGCATGATCTCGTAAGTCGTACGCTCCTTGAGCATTCCGTCTTGGTGAATGCCTGCTTCGTGCGCAAACGCATTCCGTCCCACAATCGCCTTATTGCGTTGAACGTTGATTCCGGTAATGGAGGAGACGAGGCGACTGGTGGGAACCAGGCGCTCGGTGTTGATGCGCGTGTTGCATTCGTACTCATCGTTGCGAGTCTTGATGGCCATGACGACTTCTTCCAAGGCACAGTTGCCCGCACGTTCACCGATGCCGTTGATGGTGCACTCGATCTGGCCAGCGCCGTGCTGGACGGCGGCCAGGCTGTTGGCAACGGCCAAGCCCAAATCGTTATGGCAATGCACGCTAATCGTAGCTTGATCGATGTTCGGTACGCGGTCGCGCAGCATCCCGATGGTTTTACCGTATTGGAAAGGCAGAGCGTAACCGACAGTGTCGGGAATGTTCACTGTTGTGGCGCCAGCGGCAATCGCTGCTTCGACCACTTCGCAAAGGAAGTCGTGTTCGGTCCGCGCTGCATCCTCTGGTGAAAACTCAATGTCGTCGCAGTAAGCTGCGGCCCGCTGGACTCCCGCAACCGCGCGACGAACAATCTCTTCCCGCGTCATCTTGAGTTTGAACTCACGATGGATCGCGCTGGTCGCGAGGAACACGTGGATGCGTGGTTGCTCGGCTTGCTTGACCGCTTCCCAGGCCCGGTCGATGTCCGCGTCATTGCAGCGAGCTAATCCACAGATGGTCGTGCCACGAATCGTGCTGGCGATCTCTTTTACCGCTTCAAAGTCACCCGGTGAGGCAATTGGGAAACCCGCCTCCATGATGTCGACACCCAGGTCGACAAGCGCTTGGGCAACTTCCAGCTTCTCGTTCAGATTCATGCTGGCTCCGGGAGATTGCTCGCCGTCGCGCAGGGTGGTGTCGAAAATTTTGATTGTCTTTTGCTCAGACATGCCAGAGGCCTCGTTCAATTTGACTGCGAAGGTGAAATGTTACCAATCTGTGCTGCCGGTCGTCGACCGGCTTCGCAGTAACAGGTCTGCCCTGCCGCGGAAAATCGCGTTGGAATGCTTCATGGGATGCACAGAATTCTCCGATACCTTCGTCAGCGGAAATGTATGGACAACAAAAAAACCCTGAGGCGAGTGTCAGCCTCAGGGTTCATTGATGATTCGACAACGCAACCAAACCCTTAAGGCCATGCTCCAACTAGCAATAGAGATAGTGGCAGGAAATACATCGTAAAAAGAGGCTCAGTGAGTGGTTGCGGGTGGGGCAACAGCAAATCGTCCGTCTGTTGGCACTCTAACGTAGCTCATCTGGTGGGTCAAGTTGCATACACGTGGTGAGGGGACTGTGATGGTTCACTCAGGCAGCCCAATTGACCCGCTTACGCAACATCGCTAGACTTTTGGATTCGATAGTATCTACTGCGGTGTAGGTACGTTACGTTGTTTTTTTGTTCGTCGTTATCCGGGCGAAGGGCGACCCCTGCCACAGGGGGCCCTGTACGTTGCCTGGCGGAGGTGATTACTGACTGCCGATTCGCAGTCAGCGTCCCGCCAGCCTTGTATGACCCAAACGATGCCAAATTAAGGAGATTGCTGTGGCCGATTCACTCGTACAGGGGTTGATTGAAGCAGGCGTGCATTTTGGACACCGTGCCAGTCGGTGGAACCCCAAGATGCAGCCTTATATTTACGCTCGCAAAAACCAAATCCACATCATGGATATTCGCGAGACCGTACGCGGTCTTCTGCGGGCCAAGAAATACCTTTCCCAGGTAGCAGCTGGTGGCAGTCTGGTTTTGTTTGTCGGCACGAAGCGTCAGGCAAGTGCGACGATTGAGCGTGAAGCTTTGCGTTCGAAGATGCCTTATGTTGCCGAGCGATGGCTGGGTGGTGCGTTGACTAACTTCCGCACGGTGCGGAGCCGAATGAGTCGTCTGGAAGAACTCGAGGCGATTCGAAGTGGTGAGGAGCTGCAGTTCTACTCCAAGAAAATGCAGTCGTCACTGAACCGCGAGTATCGCAAGATGTACCGCAACCTGAACGGTTTGCGGAGCATGAATCGGCTTCCCGAATGTGTGGTGGTAATCGATCCGAAGAAAGAGAAAAACGCTATCCGCGAGGCACGGAAATTGGGGATTACCACGGTGGCCCTGATTGATACCGACTGCGATCCGGATGACGTGGATTTGCCGATCCCAGGCAATGATGACGGAATTCGCTCGGTGGAGATCATCGTCCGCAATCTGGCTGACGCAGTGGTTCAGGGTTCGGCCAACGTAGCGGCTCAGCAGAAGCAAGCCGATGCTGCTCCGGCGGAGGCTGCTCCGGCGACAGAGGAAGCTGCTGCTCCTGCTGGTGAAGGCTAGACAGCCAAGCGACGTGAACGGTGAGATTTTTACGAACATGCCAAGACCCTTAAGGGTCCACTCTTTGTTACTCAATCAAAGTTGAAGTCAGTCCGCTTGCGGCGCGCTGACAGGCAACAATTCAGGAGGTTGATCAGATGGCTCAAGTAACGGCAGCTGCGGTGAAAGATCTGCGGGAGCAGACCGGTTTGCCGATGATGGATTGCAAAAAAGCTCTGACGGAATGCGATGGCGATTTGGACAAAGCCATCACATGGTTGCGTGAGCGTGGCAATCAGGTATTAGCGAAACGTTCCGATCGGGCAACTGATTTTGGTCGTTTTGGAATCTATTCCGGTAGCGACAAAGCTTCGGGTGCGATTGTCGAACTGAAGTGCGAAAGCGCTCCTGTGACGCAAAACGAAGAATTCATTCAGTTGGCCAATGACTTGGCAGAAGCTCTCGCCACCGGACCGGGTGCTGCGACGGCGGATGAGCTGTTGGATCAGCCATGTCCGAGTCAGGATGGTAAGACGCTGAGAGACGTGAAAGACGATATGTTCAATCGTATCCGCGAGGTGTTCAACATCGGCCGGATGCAACGGATTGAAACCCCCTGCGGTGCTTACGTTCACAATGCAGGTACGGTGTCTGGCGTTTTGTTATCGGTAGACGGCGCCAATGATGACTTGGCGAAAGACATCTGCATGCACATCGCCGCCATGCGTCCAGCCGCTCTGAGTGTGGATGATTTGGATGCCGAAGTAGTGGAAAAAGAGCGAGGTATTCTTCGCGAAGCTGCTTTGAAAGAAGGTAAACCAGAGAATATTGTCGACAAGATGGTCGACGGTCGCATGAGAAACTACTTTGCCGAGCAGGTGCTTACCGAGCAGCCGTTCGTCAAAGAAGACAAGAAGACGGTTGGCAAGATCGCCGAAGAGGGCGGATTGCAACTGAAGCAGTTCGTCCACTGGGAACTTGGCAAAGAGTAGCCAGTTGTGATAAAGTCGCCCCGACACAGTTCGGGGCTTTTTTTTGGAGTTTGCAGAACATGTCCAGTGATGATCTCGAAACGGACGGACAGCCGTGTTTTAAACGCGTCATCCTCAAACTGTCAGGCGAAAGTTTTTGCCGGCAAGGCGAACGTGGAATCGCCATGGATGAAGTCGTGCATATTGCTGAGCAGGTCAAGCAGGCGCACGAAGACGGCTGTGAAGTTGCCGTCGTGATTGGTGGAGGCAATATTCTCCGTGGCGGCCAATTCAAAAGCGCCAATGCGGGGATTCATGAAGCGACAGCTCATTACATGGGGATGCTCGCGACGGTCATCAATGGTTTGGCGCTGCAGGACGCTTTGGAATCGATTGGCTGCCGTACCCGCCTCATGTCGGCAATCAAAATGGATGGCGTCTGTGAGCCGTACATTCGGCGACGAGCGCAACGGCACCTGGAAAAAGGACGGATTATCATTCTGGCTGCGGGAACGGGCGGGCCGTTTGTTACAACGGACACCGCCGCAGCGCTACGTAGCTTGGAGCTCGAAGCAGATGCCTTGTTGAAGGCCACTCGCGTCGATGGTGTCTACAGCGAAGATCCCGAAAAGAATCCTCACGCCATCTTCTACTCGGAGCTAACGTATAACGAAGTTCAGGACCAGAAATTGCGCGTGATGGACAGCAGCGCGATCGCCCACTGTATGGAGCATGCGATGCCGGTCATCGTGTTCAACTTCAAGAAGGACGGGAACATCGTGAAAGCCATCCATGGCGACAAGATTGGCACTCGAATTGAGAGCGAGAAGACCATCGCGCGAGCTTAGAGATCGCGGATTCGATGGTCGATGCTGGCGAAGATGCCTATGATGTTCAGGTGAGTTGCCAGACGTGGAGCTCACGGGGCGTGTGACGTGTTTTTAATCACGAAGTTAGGACTTAATCATGTCTGCTGAAGAGATTCTGTTTGACGCAGAAGAACGTATGGAAAAAGCGGTAACTCATCTGCGCGATAGCCTCGCAGGAATCCGCACCGGTCGCGCGAATCCAGGACTTGTGGATTCCTTGCGGGTTGAAGTCTATGGATCGCAGACTCCCATCAAGCAGCTGGCCTCCGTCGGCGCACCGGAGCCCACGCAAATCGTCATCAAACCGTACGATCCGAGCACCATTAAAGATATCGAAAAGGCAATTGTCGCGGGCGATCTGGGATTCAACCCGCAAAATGACGGTCGGCTGATTCGCATCAACATCCCACCGCTGTCGACCGATGTTCGACGCAAGATGGTGAGCAGGATCAAAGAGCTGACGGAAGAAGCAAAGGTTTCGATTCGCAACATTCGTCGCGACGCGAACAAGGCTGCCGACCAAGCTGAAAAAGACAAGCAGATGAGCGAAGACGAACGCGATTCGACCAAGGATGACGTTCAAGAGTTGACAAAGAAATATGAAGGGCAAGCGAACGATCTGGCAAAGAACCGCGAAAAAGAGGTGATGGAAGATTGACCTCGGCAATCATGTCCCTTGCTGCGCGGTGTAAGTTCGCTTGACCGTACGAAGACAGAATGGCCACCAGGTATTTGCCTGGTGGCCATTTGTCATGGTTGGGATGGCAAGCGTTATGTTAGCCGGCGACGCCCTTGAGAAAACCTTCCAGATGCTGGCTACGCACAGGGTTCTGTAGCTTGCGCACCGCTTTGGCTTCGATTTGACGTACACGCTCACGCGTCACTTTGAAAATCCGGCCAACTTCTTCGAGGGTGTAGGTATAACCATCACCCAAACCGTAACGCAGGCGGATGATTTCCCGTTCTCGATAAGTCAACGTCGTGAGCAGACGCTCGATCTTGTCGCGAAGAATGCTGTTCCCCGCCGTTTTGACCGGGTTGTCGCTTGCATTGTCTTCGATGAATTCACCAAAGCTACTGTCCTCGCCTTCGCCGATGGGCCGATCGAGACTGACCGGGTGACGGCCAATGTCCATCACACGTTTTACTTCATCGAGTTCCAGGCCGGCGCGGATGGCAATTTCTTCCGACGTCGGTTCGCGACGACGTTCTTGGAGTAATTGCTTTTGAATGTTGCGCAGCTTAGAGAGCACATCGATCATGTGGACAGGGATGCGAATCGTCCGTGCCTGGTCGGCAATCGCTCGCGTGATTGCTTGGCGAATCCACCAGGTCGCATAGGTGGAGAATTTGAATCCGCGACGGTACTCGTATTTGTCCACTGCCCGCATGAGCCCGGTATTTCCCTCCTGGATCAAATCCAGGAAGCTCATACCTCGGTTGCGATATTTTTTGGCAATCGAAACAACGAGCCGCAAGTTGCCGCTGGATAATTCTCGCTTTGCCGCTTCGTATTCGCAATGTTGCCGAAAGCAGGTGTCGGCGCGTTCTCGCAGTCCACGCGGGCTTTCTTGCGTCGTCAACATCAGTTGTTGCAGTTCTCGTTTGAGACGTGAGACTTGTCCCTTGATCGAGGAGCTCGCCAGCCATGCTGGATCACTTTGTAGCTCGTCAAGCCGCTCGCGTATCGCGAGCATCCGTGTGGCAAACTGTTGCATCTGCTTGATCAACGGTTGGACACGGCGCGTGCGGAGACTCAGCTCTTCCACCAACGTCAGGCATTTTTTTCTACGGCTGATAAACCGTGCACGTGCCGCGCGCCGTTGGTCGGTCGGAGTGGATTTGCGAATCAAGATGGCAAAGTCTTTGCGATTCTCATTTAGCAAATGCTCAAGCGTCTTCAGATTGTGCGGCATACGAGCAAGGATTTGCTCTTTGGTAAGCCGTTCGGTGAGCGAGACTTTGATCGTGCGATCAAACGGTAAATCGCCGCAGTAGACCTTCTTTAACGTGTCCACGGTCGCACGCATGGCGTAGTCGCACGAGAGCACGCTGCGTCGAAACCGCTTCCGCGTCAGCTCAATCTTTTTGGCCAAGGCGATTTCTTCGTCCCGATCCAGCAGAGGGATCACAGCCATCTGGGATAGATAAAGTCGGATCGGATCGCTCGTCAGCTTCTTTTCTTCTTCCCGCGTTAACAGCGTGGTGGTGTCTTCTGCAGGAGGTTTGCTGGTCGCTTCGGCCGACTTGGACTTGTCGTCTTCGAAGTCATCTTTGGGAACCTCGTCGACAATTTCGATTCCCAGCTCGTCGAGCGCCATCAGCAGCTCGTCTAATTTTTGCGGGCTGGTGTCTTCGTTAGGTAAATAGGTATTAACTTCGTCGTATGTGAGATATCCCTGTGCCTTGGCTTTGGCAATCAGTTCCAGCAGATCTTGCTCCAAATAATCCATCGATAAGGCTCCTTCTGCGTCTTCCTTGCGCAATAGAGTCTTGTGTTCGATCGGATCGAAGTGTTACGGGAGAGTTTGGCTTACCTGCACGCATGCGGGGCGTGTCGGGAGCCGCGGAGGTGATATGCAATCCCTTGCGTTTCGCGTGAGGCGATTGTTCCTGCGTCTAACTCACACTTCCATCTCGATCAAGCGACTTGGCCGTCACCCTTCCGTAGGTGCGGAAATTCCTTGCCGCTCGCGTTGTTGTGCGATGAACTGCTCGAGGTCATCGAGCGATTCTTCGCCACTTGATTGCTTTTGTTCAATGGCAACCAAGGTTTGACGGCTTTCTGCCGCCAACTGTCGGTGGCTGTAGTATTGGAGCAAACCGTTCAAGCGTGCCGCGGCATCTTGTAATGCAGCCTCGGACTTTCGGTGTGATCGTTCGTCCAATTCAACCACCATGTGCTTCAGTTGTGGATCCTCAAGTTCGGNGATGACACGGGCAAATTCCAGTGGTTCACCGACCGCATCCAAATTGAAGTAGAGAGAATAGATCTTCTTTGCAGGGTTCGAGTCAAGATCATCTTGGCTAATTCTTTCCATCGCCTGAGGTGCCAGCTCGGGATGACGTAATAGCAGTTCTAGCAGCTCGCACTCTTGTGCTGTCAATTGTGCGGCAGAGGACGGCCGGGGGGGCGTTTCTGAGCTAGTTTGCGCACTGGGCCGTTGATTTTGCCTTAAATTGGCCAGACGTTTGCGTAATTGCTCTTCGGGAATCGCGAACTGACGGGCGAGCCGATTCAACATTTGCTGCTCGCGCAGGCGGCGCGATTCTTCTACGGTGATTTGCAGTTTGGGGGCTTTGGCGATCGTGCTCAGAATGTCTTCTAAGGCGCGTGAAGCAGCATGCGTGTCGTTGACGACATCAACACCCGCAGTTGCCACTCGGACTTTGTGCTCCAATGCATCCACCGCCGTGCCGATCAACTTTTCGAACTGCTCCGCTCCGTGGCGAGCCACGAAATCGCACGGGTCGAGACCTTCGGGTAAGGTCAGCACGCGTAAGCCCATGTCAGCCGCGACGAAATGTTCCAAGATCTGGGTGGCACGCGTTTGTCCGGCCTGATCGCCATCCAAGACAAGCACGACCGTGTTGCAGTAGCGTTTCAAGACCCGAATGTGCCGATCGTTCAACGCCGTACCCTGGACGGCAATCAGATTATGAACACCAGCTTGGTGAGGGATGATGACATCCGTAAAGCCTTCGACAACCACCAGGACTCGGTCTTCTTCTTTACGGATGGCATCGCGGGCAAGATTCAGGCCGTAGAAATTCTCGCTTTTCGAATAGATCTTCGTTTCGTTGGAGTTGAAATACTTGCCGGGCGAATCCCCTTTTTCCTGGGCGATCTGTCTCGCAATTTCCGGTAGGATGCGGCCGCCAAAGGCGATCGGGCGATTTTGGGTGTCGCGGATGGGGAACATCACGCGACCGCGGAAAAAGTCGTAATACGTCTGACGCTCACTTTTGCGCAGCAAGCCGGCTGCCAAGAGGACTTCCGGTGAGAATTTGGTGGTTCGGGCGCGATCGGCGATCCAGTTGAATTGATTGGGTGCAAAGCCGATATGCCAGCGCTGGAGGCTTTCCTGGGTAATCCCTCGGGCTTCCAAGTAGCGACGTGCCAGCTCTGCATCCTGGCTTTTCAGGAGGTATTCGTGGAACAGGGATTCGGCCCAGGCGACCGCTTCATAAAGCGTGGATTTGTCATTCGGGCTGCCCGGTTTTGCTGGTGCCTGGTTCGAGCGACGGAGTGGTACGTTTGCTTGTTCGGCCAGGATCTCGAGTGCTTCGCGAAAGTTGACGCCTTCGTTTTGCATCACAAAGCTGAAGACATCACCACCAATATTGCATACCCAGCACCGCCAGGACTGACGGTCGGGGTTCACTTGCAGGCTGGGATGCTGGTCGTCATGCCACGGGCAGGGGGCGACAAAATGATTTCCCTGGCGGCGCAACTCAAGACTGCGGCCCACAAGCTCGACGATGTCGACAGCTTGGCGAACTTGTTCCTTGGCGTCGTGAGATGGATCGAAAGACCCCAGCCACTCCTTTCACGGTGATACGACTTCGCAACACCCTATTATGAAGCCAGAACGAAGTTGCCGAAACCCGGCTGCAAACGACGGCCACTGGTATAACTTAAGGGATTAAAGCGGGTTTTCGTAGGCAAGTTGCGGGTTTTCTCCCACGAGCAGCTGAGATTTCCGGCTACGTACGAGGGCCCGGGCTTCGGGGAAAAAAGTGGCCACCTCGGTTGGCATGGGATCCAAACGAAGGCGTTTCATGACGCGATTCATACGATACAGCAATTTGGCGTCATCACTGTAGTCATACAAAAACCGCTCTTTGACAAACAGGGGAATAAAGAACGCTAACATGCCCGTGCGACGGGTCAGCATGCGATTAACGGTTTGGGAAATGAAGGCAGCGTCGTATTCAGCGGCAACTTCATAGTAACGGTCCAGTTGAGCGGGGTTTTCGCTGATCAAGATATCGTCGAGCAAGACTTCGATCAGCACATGCCCAAAAAAACGTGGCCGCAAACTTCGATCCTGAGAGACAAATGTCTGAAGCCGGGCGGTGAAAGACAACTGCAGTTCAACAAAAGCCGGACATTGATGGAACCACTTGTCGTCATGATGATGCTGGATAATGCCACGCGCAAGCGATGCCACGCGCTGGTCTTGGTCGTGAGCGAAAGGGAGAGCAAGTTTGGTGGGCGCCTTGGCGCGACGATTGATCACTCCCATCCAATCAGGCACAGAGACGCCAGCCACGAATAATGGGTCGTCTAAAAAGCGACGGGCATGCGAAAAATAATTCACGGGATTCCTGCTCTGGTGAGACAATATGACGGGTAGCTTGCACCTGAGGGTGTCAGCAGCTACGCTCGTAATCTAACGCAAAAATGCCCATCCGACACAGAGATTTGCATCCAGGTTATCGCATGAAATTTGCATCGTACGCGCGTTTTTTGACCTTCGCCGCCATGGCTTTGGCAACCGCCAGTGTTTGCCAGGCAGCGGCGCCCAACATTCTATTTATCTTTTCGGATGATCATGGCTATCAGGCCATGAGTTGTTATGGCAGTCAAGTCAATAAGACTCCGAATCTGGATCGGATCGCCAAAGAAGGGATGCGCTTCGATCGTTGTTTTGTGACCAACTCGATTTGTGGACCCAGCCGCGCCGTGATCCTGACCGGCAAGTACAGTCACCTCAACGGATTTGTTCGCAATGGCAATACGTTCAACGGTAAACAGCAGACCGTCGCCAAGATACTGCAAGCGAATGGATATCAAACGGCTCTGGTTGGGAAATGGCACTTGCGAAGTGAACCGACAGGTTTTGACTATTACCATCGTCTAGTTGGCCAGGGGCCGTATTACAATCCGACCATGCGGACCAATGACGGGGAAGTTGGCAAAGAAGGCTATCGCGTCGTCAAACACACCGGGTACACCACTGACATCATCACGGACCTGGCTTTGGAATGGCTGAAGAAGAAACGGCAGCAAGATCAACCCTTCTTCCTGATGTACCAACACAAAGCCCCTCATCGCAACTGGCAGCCGGGCCCCAAATACCTGAACAAATATGACGATGTCGAGATTGCCGAGCCGGTCACACTCTACGATGACTATTCCGGGCGAGGTAGCGCAGCGCGTAACCAGAAGATGCAAGTCAATCGAGATTTGAATGCGAACGATCTGAAATTGAACAAGCCGCGTGGTTTGAACGCCGAGCAGGCAAAGGTCTGGAATGAAGCCTATGGCCCCAAAAACAAAGCGTTTGAAGAAGCCAAACTGGAAGGTAAGGCGCTGGTGAAGTGGAAATACCAGCGCTATGTCAAAGACTACCTCCGCTGTGTTGACTCCGTTGACGAAAATGTGGGACGCGTCTTGGATTACCTGGACGAAACAGGACTCGCCGACAATACCGTCGTCATGTATTCATCCGACCAAGGCTGGTATCTGGGTGAACATGGCTGGTTTGACAAACGTTGGATGTATGAGGAATCGTTCCGCACGCCGCTGTTGATCCGCTGGCCGGGGAAAACCAAGCCGGGAAGTGTCAGCAATTCGATGGTCATGAATCTGGATTTTGCGCAAACGTTCTTGGATATCGCTGGCATAGAACAGCCCCAGGATATGCAAGGTGCCAGCCTCGTTCCGGTACTGCAGGGAGCCGAACCAGAACAGTGGCGCACTTCGCTTTATTATCACTACTACGAGTTCCCCGGCGCGCATAGTGTGGCCAAGCATTACGGCGTTCGCGACGCGCGTTACAAACTGATCTATTTCTATGAGTTGGAGTATTGGGAACTGTTCGACTTGGAGAAAGATCCTCTGGAGTTGAAAAGCGTTTATGACGACCCGGGGTATCGCCCTGTTGTTGCCGATTTGAAACGTGAGTTGCAGCGACTGCGAGAGAAGTATCGGGACGATGGTTCGGTCGCCGGTCAGCAGCCGAATCAGCGTCGCAATCGACCGAAAAAAACGCCACTTAAAAAAGCAGTTCCTAAAAAAGCAGTTTCAGACGCTTCGTAAGCGAAACGCGCGCTCATGTCGATCTCAAAACTGCGGCGGCAAATTGCGTGGGAAGCCGCGCGTTTGATGTATACCCGGCAGGAGTCCGAGTACTATCGCGCTAAGTTGAAAGCTGCGAGGAAGTGTTATCGCGGTCGTGTGAAGCCGGCGGATTTGCCAAGCAACGCGGAGATCCGCGACGAAATCCAATCATTCGCACGAACCTATGAGGGAGATGCACGGACGACGCATCTCCGCGAGATGCGTCTGGAAGCGCTCCGCTTGATGCGGCACTTGCGGCGGTTTAAGCCGCGGTTGATCGGCAGCGTGATGACAGGGCATGTGCGCCAAGGATCGGATATCGACCTGCATATCTTCTCCGATAGCCTGGAAGCGGTGGTCGGTGCGCTCGACGAAGAGGGGATGGTTTACGATGTCGAGCGTAAGCGTGTCCGCAAGCGACAAGAGGAGCGGGTTTTTGTCCATATCCACATTCAGGATCGATATCCTTTTGAGTTGACCGTCTATGCGGCGGATCAAGCACATATCGTTTTTAAGAGTTCGATTACGGGAAAGGCGATCGAACGGGCCAGCATTGCGGAATTAGAGCGGCTGCTGGAACGCGAGTATCCGGACCTCGCATTAGACGAAGCCATGGCTGCCATTGAGGAACAAGTGGACCGTTTTCAGATCTACGAGTCCCTGCTGTTGCCGCTCGAATACGTAAAACAGAGTAAGAAATATCACCCCGAAGGAGATGCGTTGTACCACAGTATGCAGGTCTACCAGTTGGCGGTTGACGCATTACCTTACGATGAAGAGTTTTTGTTGTCGGCGCTTTTGCACGATATTGGCAAAGGGATCGACAAGGACGATCATGTGAATGCCGGACTCGAAGCTCTGCAAGGGTTCATCACCGAGAGAACGGCTTGGCTGATTGCTCATCATATGCAAGCTCATCAAGTGTTGGAGCGTACGATTGGTGCACGTGCACATCGGCGGTTGCAAGCATCGGAAGACTACGATGAATTGATGCTGCTTTGTCGCTGCGACCGCGCGGGGCGAAAGATTGGTGTCTCCGTGCCAGAGGTTGACGAAGCTTTGGAGTACATTCGTGACTTGTCACATACGTTTGGTGGGTGACTTGCACCGTGCTTGCCGTCGGCAGCCAATGCATCCTTGGTTTCAATGCGCCCTGGGTTTCAATGCACAACAACGGACTCGAGTTTTGTCAAAGCGATCATCAGCTGATTCCACTCAATCACCATATCGGTGGTGTTGAAGCGGACTGCGTCGCTGCCTCCAAAGCCGACTTCGCTTAAAAACATCATTTCACCCAGCACCATCGCGCCGGCGGTGAAGGCAATGTCTGCTTTGGTTTCCGGCGACAGGCAATGCTCGTCGTAGACAGGCAGGATCTGTTGCATGGTGCGGTGAATGGCCCATAAAGCCGCTTTGTGAGCATCATCCGCTTGAACGATCAGTTGCAACGTACCAGATTCAACATAATACTTGGCCATGATAGAACTCCTGAAGGGGAACGCGATCGGGTAAAGGCGATTGAGACGCCGAAGTGCTGGTTTCTCGGCGATATAAGGATTATCGCGAGTTCCCCGACACCTTAGGTCCGACCACAAATAGTCCAGAGGTTGCGTACTAACATGTCTCGAGCAAAAGACTTCGGTGCCACAGGTGATGGCATAAGCGATGACTGGGAAGCACTACAGCATGCGATTGATGACGGCGATGGATCGCTGGAATTGACCAAAGGCAGCTACCGTATTACGAAGCCGTTGCTGCTGGATACGACGAAGCACGGCTATCTGAGCATCGTTGGTAAACATGGCACAGCGCGGTTGATTATGGATGGCCCCGGTCCGGCCGTCCGTGTGCTGGGTAGCCATAAGGGGACGGCGACCCCCAGTAGTTTTCAGCCCCAGACGTGGGAAAAGGAGAGGATGCCCATCTTGGCGAGCTTCGAGATTTTGGGCAAACATCCTCAAGCAGATGGCATCGAATTGGTGCGCACGATGCAACCCACCCTGCAAAACCTGCTGATTCGCCGTTGTCGTGTCGGTGTGCGGTTATCGGAACGCAACCGTAACCTGCTGCTCACCGCCTCACACATTTATGACTGCCATGATACCGGTGTCTTGTTTGACAATTGCAATCTGCATCAGGTCATCATCAGTGCCAATCACATCAGCTACTGCAAGCGGGCTGGAATTCGACAGTTCAACGGTGACGTCCATAACATTCAAATCACAGGCAACGACATCGAGTACAACTCGGGTAGTCCCGAAGAGGTGACGACGGGTGAGATTGTGTTGGAGGCCCCCGAGGCAATCATCAGCGAGTACACGATTACCGGCAATACTCTGCAGGCCACACTGGATGCTAAAGGCGCCAACGTGGTCGTGATTGGGTGTGAACAAGATCCCCCCACTGCGGTTCGTCTGGTGACGATTACGGGCAACGTGCTAGGGAGTCGAGAACGCAACATTGTTGTCCGACATGGGTCTCGTCTGGCGATTACGGGTAACACGATCTACGGCGGGACGCTGGGCAACATCGACCTGCAGGCCACCACCGACACAGCGCTCACGGGAAATACCTTGGTGACGCGTCCGCTACGTACCTCGGTGACTGCCGATGGTATCCGGATTCACGGGTCGCGCCGCATTCAAATTGCTAACAATGTGATTTACGACGCGCAGGTTGGAGCGACGGAAGCGGCCGTTCAAGTCGAGGCAAGTGAACAGATCTCCGTACAGGCAAATCAGCTTTCCAACGTGCAGCCGTGTGGTATTCAATTGTTGGACTCGGTGCGGTGCCACATTTCCGGGAACAGTATCATCGACGACCGAGATACGAAGATGCTGCAACATGCGATTCGTGTTGCAGGTCAAAGTCAGGATAATCTCATCGATGGAAACGTCAGCAGTGGCACAAAGGATGTTGCCATTCAGGCCGCCGAGGGTCAGGCCAAGCAGACAAACAACACGCAGTGGCCATAAGGGGCCGCTGGTATGGATGTCCTGTCAGCCAGCAAATCGAATGGCTTTGTGGCCATGCAGAGAGCCCACGGTGGCTTGAAACCTCGGTTTGCCCTCGACGTGGACGCTGACCAAATCTTCATGGTGCGTGTCGGTGGTGATGATGTCGCCGACTTGGAGTCCCATCAGCTCTGAGGTCCGCACGGTTAGTTGCGCTAAGTGCACGACCAACTCGACCCGACTGGTGCCAAGCCGATTGATTGCCTCCGGCGAGGGCACTCTGCCAGCCTGGTTGAGCGGAGAATTCGAGCGTTCCACCAGACGTGCACGATCGCCTTGTGACACCATCACGGACAGTTGGCCTCGGGCGGGCCCCACTCGCAATTCGAACGGGACTCTCTGCAGGTTGTCAGGTAAAGCGGGACGAGGTTGCACGATGTCGGAAATGGTAGGGGCAAGCGAGTGAGGGCCTCGATAGGCGTTGTTCCACACACCTAAGATCTCGGTGGCGGCACAGCGGATCAATTGCTGTTCCAAAGATGTCAGCTGGCGATGAGGTGGGATACCAGCGCCACATCCGCCCAGCATACAGTCGATCCACAAGAACAGTGCTGCCTGGTCGAATTGCAAATAAATCGCGTCTGCAAGTCCGTTAGCTTCGAAGGCAATGGTGCAGCCTCCGCTGCGATCGGTGATCAACTCCTCTGCCGTTGGCGCAGATCCGTCGAATGTGAAAGACGACCCTGCAGCATTCTGAAACCATTGCGGTAGTTTCTGAGATATGCCTGCCGCGAAGGCTTGGTGGGCGTCGTGCCAGAGACCTTCTGCTGCCGCCGAAACCTGTTCCACGCGAGGGAATTCAAGCGTCTCAACCGCTTGTGGAGGTCCGTCCTGGGCGTGCGTTTCGTTGTCCATGGTCACTCCTTTGACCTGACTCAGAGATTATTTTGTCTGCCCGGTTCCATAAGCCACCCACTTATAGCTGGTCAGCTCTTGCAAACCACAGGGGCCTCGGGCATGGAATTTGTCGGTGCTGATACCGATTTCCGCGCCCAGTCCAAACTCGAAGCCATCATTGAATCGTGTACTGGCGTTGATCATCACCGCTGCACTGTCAATTTGTTCGGCAAATTGTTTCGCCGCCGCCAGGTCGCGGGTCACAATGGCGTCGGTGTGGTGGGAGCCGTAGCCATTGATGTGTGAGATGGCGTCGTCAAGTGACTCGACGACGCAACAGGTGATGGTGGGCCCAAGGAATTCGGCACGCAGGTCGTCTTCGCTGGCCTGCTGTGCGGTCGGAATGCTTTCCCGTGTGCGCTCGTCACCGCGGATTTCGATTCCTTGATCAGCCAGCGCCTGGCCAATTTGTGGAAGGAAGGTGGGGGCAATCTGTTGATGGACCAGCATCGATTCCGCCGCATTGCAAACGCCCATGCGCTGACACTTGGAGTTCACCACAATTTGTTCGGCAAGTTGGAGATCGGCAAACTCGTCGACGTAGACGTGGCAGTTCCCCGAGAAGTGCTTGATGACTGGCATCGTCGCCTCGGTGCTGACGCGCCGAATCAGACCTTCACCGCCACGAGGGATCGCCACATCGATCCATTCGTGCAACTTCAAAAAGTGACTGACGGCTTCGCGATCTTGCAGGCTAACGAGCTGAACTGCGTCCGACGGGATTCCGCAATCGGCGGCGACGTCTTGCAGTATTTCGACAATGGCCCGACTAGAATGAGCCGCTTCTTTGCCTCCGCGCAAGATGACCGCGTTTCCGCTCTTCACACAGATGGCGGCTGCATCCGCCGTCACGTTGGGGCGAGACTCGTAAATGAAGAAGACCACTCCAAGTGGAACTCGCAGTTTTTGAATCTCCAGGCCGTTCGGACGACGTGACGATTCAAGGACTTCCCCGATGGGTTCGGGTAACGCAGCAACCTGTTCCAGCCCTGCGGCAATTCCCTGGATCCGCTCTTCATTCAATTTTAAGCGATCGATCTGAGCTGCCGTCAGTCCAAAGGTCGGTGCGGCTTCGATGTCCCGTTGATTGGCCTCGAGAATCGTCGCGCAACGACTGCGCAGAGCTTCTGCCGATGTTCGTAGCCACTGGTCTTTTGCCGCGCCGCCAACTCGCGCCAGTTTGGCGGATGCGTCTTTGGCTTTTTGGGCCGTGTGCAGGCAGTACTCTGCGAGGTTGGGAACAGCGACGGACATCGGGACCTCGGGCGGGGTTCAGTTTGCGGGGAGTATGGGAGAAAACGCGGTTGCGGTCAATCGAAATCACCAACGCACGCTTTGCCAATGCACCGTAGTCCGGATGGAGTTAAGTGGCAAGCGATAGCATGGGAATCCGGCGGCTTGAGTGCGTGCCGAAGCCCCGGNCTGCAAGTGGATATCGGATCGTCCTGGCATGCTGGCATCGAACTTCGTTTGAGAGCACAGACGCAATGCGTGTGGGCCGCTGGACGCTTCTTTTTGAGCCCACAGACGGGGCGATCGAAAGCGCTGTGCCAGTGGCGTGGAAATCTTGGCTGCCATGGTGATGAGCGCGGTGCGGAGTTGACCATCGGCCTGGCTCGTGGGCCTGCCTGGCACGCCGCTGAATAGCTCCGTTTCAAAATGGGAGAATGGGGTCCGTGCGAGTCTGGTGCGCCGATGAAAACTCTGATCCATGCGAGGCGGGTCACGATCGCATCGGAGTTGATGAATGCTAGGGCAGTGGTTGCCAAAATAGTTGTAATCGTCGTGGTGATCGCCACCGCAATCTGGCGTTTGCGGGTGCTGCGTCCCCCCAAATTCGCCTCGCTGAGTGGTAAAATTTCAAAATTTTTCCAGCTGCACGCGTGGGACGCAAAGTTGCTCCGCTTGACCTATNTTCCCATTTTGCGTGCGTTTTTGCTTGGCAGAAAAGAACTTACGGCGATTTTTTGATCGAACCAACGTCTCTTTCCCCAGGATGTTGTGCTCGGCAGTGGCGAAACGCTTGCAGAGGTGGTACAAAGTGCTTGCTGCGTAAGTCGTGATTTGTGGAATTTGTCTCGGTCACTATCTTGCACTGGCTATGTTTTGTCGTTTTGGTGCGTGCGTCACTTAGTAATGTGAGCGGCACGGGCGACAGTTTATTTTCATGTGCCGTGATTCACGGTGACCTCGGAGATTCAGAAAATGGCTGAAGGTAAAGTAAAGAAGATCATTGCCGACAAAGGGTTTGGATTTATTGAAGGCGACAGCGGCGATATTTTCTTCCACTTCTCCGCCCTCTTGGATGTTCAGATCGAAGATCTCCAAGTCGGTGAACGCGTATCTTATGATGTCGGCAGTGGTCCCAAGGGGCCGCGTGCAGAGAACGTTCAGCGCGCTTGAGTTCGATTCGCTGAGTTTCCCCACACGAAGCTCAGAGCAATTTTGAATTGATTGTGTCTGCGTTGGGGATTCATCTAACAGACGGCTTGCGAGAGTCGTCTGTTGCGATGCCCTCGTGTATGATGGCCAGAGGTACTTCCTTTGTCCGTTCATCCCTGAGGTCATCTCATGCTGCGCAAACTGCTTTTGTTGTTCCTCTTGCTGGCATGCGTTCAAGTGTCGCATGCCGCAAAACTCTCTGGCAGTCGTCCTAACATCATTTTGATGATGACCGACGATCAAGGTTATGGTCCGGTCGGTCGCCACGGTCACCCGTGGATCAGGACGCCGAATCTCGATCGGCTCTATGATACGAGCTGCCGCTTCACTCGGATGCTGGTGGCACCGACATGTTCTCCGACGCGTTCGGCTTTGATGACGGGTCGGCATCCGATGCGCAATGGGGTGACGCACACCATTCTGGAGCGTGAACGCATGACGTTGGATGCGGTGACCTTGCCGCAGACACTGGCGGCAACAGGTTACCGGAGTGGCATCTTTGGCAAGTGGCACCTGGGCGATGAAGAGCCCTATCAGCCGCATCGGCGCGGATTTGGCGAAGCTTTTATCCACGGTGCCGGGGGAATTGGTCAGGCTTATGCTTGCAGTTGCGCCGATGCTCCGGGGAACAAGTATTTCGATCCCGTGATTCGCTACAACGGGTCGTTTGTGCAGACGCAAGGCTTCTGCACGGACATTTTTTTTGACGCAGCTTTGGACTGGATCCATCGCGTGAAAGAGGATCAGCAACCATTTTTTGCTTACATCGTGACGAATGCTCCGCACGGACCGTTCATTGCCCCGCCGAGCAACACGAAGCGTTTTACGGACCTTGGATTTGGTCCGGCGCAGGCGGGTTTTTACGGCATGATTGAGAACATTGATGAGAATGTCGGCAAGCTGTTGCAGAAGCTGGACGAATGGGATTTGTTTGATTCGACGCTGGTCATTTTTATGAGTGACAACGGGATGACAGGCGGAGGGGGCCGGGTTGGCAAAGTGCTTGGCAAGAGCGCCAGTGGACGCGAGCTGCGTCCGTTCAATGCCGGGATGAAAGGTCTGAAAGGCAGTACGGATGAAGGTGGTTGCCGTGTGCCCTTCTTCGTGCGCTGGGACGGGAAGATCAAGTCAGGCCAGGACATTGACCGCATTGCTGCGCATGTGGATGTCTTTCCTACGCTGGCCGCGCTGGCAGGAGCGAAAACGCCGGCTGGTCAGGTCGAAGGCCGCAGCCTCTTGCCGTTAATCGAATCTCCTGAAGCAGNCTGGTCCGATCGGTACCTGTTCACGCATAAAGGCCGTTGGAAGACGGGAGCGGATCCGGATGATGCGCAATGGCAAGGCTTTGCGGTTCGCAATCAACGCTTTCGTTTTGTGAACAATGTTGCCTTGTATGACATGCAGAACGATCCGGGGCAAACCACGAATGTGATCGACCAGCATCCTGCCGAGGTAGAGCGTATGCGAGCTGCCTATGATCGCTGGTGGAAAGGCACACGTCCGCTGATGGTAAACGAAGGCGTTCCGATGTCACCGACGCGCCCGTTTCATGTCTTGTACAACAAACAAAAAGAAGCCACGGGAATTCCACTTTGGAAACGCCCGCAGCTTTGAGTTTGTGACAGAGCGGATGAGACGCTTGCTAGGGAAGTTTGATTTCGTTTCCGGATTCGTCTCGGCAGTCAAGTTCCAGGTGCTCGGGGTAAAGTCCCTCACTTCCGAGGACCTGCACGTTCATGCCTCCCTCTTCTTCAAGTTCGGCGAGTTCTTTCCGTTTCTTATTGTTGAGATAAGAAGCGACTTCGTCGTTGACTCGGACCGTGACCTTGACGCATTTGGGTTGTTGTCCGGCCAGCATGAGCATGCGAATGACTTCGATCGACATACTTTCACTGGTTTTGACAATGCCGCGTCCGCCACAGCAGGGGCAATCGCAATACACGCTCCGCTTGAGGCTGGGACGAATGCGTTGCCGGGTCATTTCGATCAGCCCGAAGGGGCTGGTGCGCAGGATCTTGGTGCGAGCACGATCTCGCTTCATCGCGTCACGTAAGGCACGTTCTACGTTCCGGCGATGCTTTTCTCGTCGCATGTCGATGAAGTCATTGACGACGACGCCTCCGAGGTCGCGGAGCCGTAATTGACGAGCGATTTCGCGAGCTGCGGAGAGGTTGAGTTGGTAGGCTGTCTCTTCGGCGTTGTCGTCTTTACGGAAGTTACCGCTGTTGACGTCGATCGCGACCAGGGCCTCGGTGGGATCGATCACGATCGAACCACCTTGGGGCAGTGGTACTTCGCGTTTGTGGATCGTGGCAATTTCCTGATCGAGTTTATATTTGTGGAAGATCGGTGACTTGCCCTGATAGTGATGGAGGCGATCCACATGTCGGGGCATCACGAGTTGCAGAAATTCTTTGGCGCGATCAAAGGCATCTTCGTTGTCGACATGGATGGCGTCGACATCAGAGGAGAAGATGTCGCGGATCGTGCGGATGATCATGTCGCTTTCTTCATAGATGTCGATGGGTGCCTCATGCTTCTTGATGCGGCGGACGATGACCTTCCACAACCGCAACAGATAAGCCATGTCGCGAGACAGTTCCTTGCGTGTTCTGCCTAACCCAGCAGTACGGACGATGAACCCCAGGCCCTTGGGTGGGTTGAGTTCCAGCAAGGTGTCTCGTAGCTTTCGACGGGCATCGTCGTCTTCGATTTTTCGTGAGACACCGACGCGACCGAGAGCTGGCATGAGCACGAGGTATCTGCCGGGAATGCTGATGTAGGTCGACAGTGTCGGCCCTTTGGAGCCGATACCTTCTTTGATGACCTGGACGACGACCTCATCCCCGCGTTTGAAGATGTCTTGAATGGGTGGTTTGATGCGTGGCCGGTCACCTTGCCTTGGGCGACGTCCACGTGATCCACGTTGCCGCCTGCCGTCGCCATTTGAATTGGCGTCTTCAAAGTCAGTGCGGGCGTCATCTTTTTCCTCCGATTCGGTTGGATCAAATCCACCTTGTCGAAAGTATTGAGGTTCGACGTCACTGATGTGCAAGAACCCATTGCGGCCGACACCAAAGTCAACAAAGGCCGCTTGGATGCTCGGCTCCATGTTGACGATTTTACCTTTGTAGATATTGCCCACCCAGTTGTCCTGGCTGGCTCGCTCGATATAGAGTTCCTCGAGTCGATTGTCTTCAATGACCGCAATCCGGCATTCTTCCGGTTGCGATACGTTGACTAACATTTCCTTTTTCATGATTTCGTCTTCTTGGTTAGAGATGGTTCATGACGCGATCTCCACTGCAGTACGTGTGAGGTAGAAGCCGTCGCCTTCAAGGTCATCGAGTCCCAGGATCGCTAGGATTTCTCGCGGTCGTACGCTGGTCTGTTGCCCGGTTGGCAAGACCATGGTGACTCGCTGTTCTTCTAGCTGGATCTCGAGAAGGCACTCACGAACGTCGATCGGCTTGTCGCGTCCTTCGCGTTCGATGAGGTAAGACTCTTGGGACAGCAACTGCTCAAGTGCAGTTTCAACTTGTTCACGTCGTTCATCTGGAACTGGAAATTCGTAAATGAGTCGAGTCAACCGTGCTTTCTTTTCGCCTTCGGGCAGTAAGTGAACACTGGTGATCACCAAGCCATCGGGAACCAATTGCCGCAGTTTCTCGGCGATTTGCTCCGGGTCCACCGGTTCCACAAGCTCGACTTCCAGTAACTCATCCTTCGCTTCGATGCCCAATCCGAGTGCGGAGGGCAACGTCATGCGAGGTTTGGGGTGGAAGCCTTGGCTCATCGCCAACTTGAGTTGTGCGCGACGAAATAACCGTTCGAATACGCGCACCAAGTCCCGATGGCTGATCAGTCTGAGATCGCCTTCTTTTCGGAATCGTATGCGTAAACGTGTGCGGCTCATAGTAACGGTGGCTGAGTGGTGTTCACGTCCGTGGCAAGTGAGGCACGGTGACGGGAATAGCTCTGCGTAACTCCTCTTGTAAGAATGTGTCAATCTCCAGTGCGTTATCCATTGCCAACGCGCGTTGAGCAATTTGTGCGCACTGTTCGATTGTCACGTTGCGACATAACTTCTTGATTTCCGGCAGGGCGATCGGTGTCACACTGACGTGCCGAATGCCCAGTCCGAGTAGTACCATTGCGTATGCGGGAGTACTGCTCATCTGCCCGCATACCGAAGCGGGGATCCCCGCTTGTTGGGCTGCTTGAATGGAGGTGTTGATCAAACGCAGTACGGCCGGGTCGACTGCTTGGAAGAGGTGGGACACCTCTTTGTTGCTGCGGTCGACCGCCAATGCATACTGAGCCAGATCGTTCGTGCCAATGCTGATGAAGTCGACCTCTTTGACAAATTGATCAATCATGACCACTGCCGAGGGGACTTCGACCATCATGCCCACGGAGATATTTTTGTCGTAAGCGACGCCCTGCTCGTCGAGGTCTTCCATGGCATCTTTGAGCACCATTTTGGCTTTTCGCAGTTCGTCCAAAGTGGAGATCAGGGGGAACATCAATCGCACCGTACCCAACGCACTGGCACGGAGTATGGCTCGTAATTGAGTTCGGAAAAGCGAGACGTTTTTGAGTGAGAGGCGAATGCTGCGGAGACCGAGGAAAGGATTGTGTTCCTCTTTGCTCGGTGTCGCGTGCCCCATTTTGTCGGCACCCAGATCCAGGGTGCGGATGACGGTCGAGCGACCATCCATCGCTTGGACGACCTCAGCGTAGGCTTGAAAGTGATCTTCTTCGGTAGGTTCTTCTTCCGAGCCGAGGTACAAAAACTCGGTGCGATACAGTCCCACTCCGTCGGCCCCGCGGTCGTTGCACGATTTGACTTCCTGGGGAAACTCGATGTTGGCAGTCAGCTTGATTCGCTCTCCATCCAGGGTGTCTGCGGGGAGATCCCTGAGCGATTCGAGGCTGGCGATGTGCGTTTTGTGTTCTTCCAACTCATGGCGATAGCGGGCAAGGGTTTCTTCGTCAGGCTGCAGGATGACCCGCCCTTGATCACCATCCACAATGACGAATTCGCCACCCGAAACATCGGTCAGAAACTCACCGATCCCCACGACCGCTGGGATTTCCATTCCTTTGGCGACGATCGCGGTGTGTCCCAGGGCGCCGCCAATTTCGGTGACAAAACCGAGTACGAATTGGCGATTCAAGTTGGCCGTTTCACTGGGAGTGAGGTTGTGGGCCAGCACCACGACAGGGCTGCTCAGGTGCGACAACTCTTCTCGACGACGCCCAAGCAGATCACGCAATAGACTCTTTTCGATGTCGAAAATGTCGTGCGCACGCTCCTGGTGGTAGGTGCTGTCCAAGTCGAGAAAGACCTTGGCATATCGCCTCAGCGTGCGGCTGACCGCGTATTCCGGTGTGTAATGCCGTTCGCGAATGAGGCGCCCGAACTCTTGGTTGAGTCGATCATCGCGCAGCATCTGCAGGTGGGCGGCAAAAATCGCACCATATTTTTCCCCGAGTTGCTCTGATACGGTATCGCGGTTTTTGGCAATGCCCGTAGCCACCGACTCAATAGCCGATTTTAGTCGGTCTAATTCCGCATCCACCGCGTCGCGTTTCACAAAACGCTGCGGAATGCGAAATCCCTCTTGGTCGATGATGACAGCCTCGCCAATGGCTACTCCTGGCGAAACTGCGATTCCTTGTAGTACCTGCATGGGGGTGCATAGCGCGTCTCATGAGCGACAGTTACTTTACTGCTCACGTGAGTGGACATGATCCGCGATGTTCCTTTGTGACCGGCA